>CAZFQL010000006.1:0-203200 GCA_964520905.1 uncultured Chlorobiaceae bacterium
AAAAATTGTATCTTTTCTCTTAACTTATTGTCCAGAAAATCGGGGCAAGATCAAAGTGGCATCAGGAACAGGCAGAGAAATTTACACAAGTCCTGAGATGTTTTTTCAGAAAACATACTTCACAGCTGCATTAAAAAACATTTCAAAGCGTGTAGTGCATGGACTGAATGGCGGACAGGAAGCCGAGAACAGAGTTATCTCTTTACAAACAGGTTTTGGTGGCGGGAAGACACACACCTTGATTTCGTTGTATCATTTGGCAAAATGGGGAAAGAAGGCAACCAAGAGTGAGAACACAAAAGAATTATTGCAGCACACGGGCACATTAAAATTTGACACACCCCACATTGCCGTTTTCACCAACACTACTAACGACCCAGCACAGGGTAGAAAAGTAAACGGCTTCATCATTCAAACTTTGTGGGGCGAATTAGCATATCAGTTAGGAGGAAAAGAAGCATACCAGATTATTAAGGTGAATGATGAGAAAAGAATTGCACCGAAAGGACTTTTCAAAAAAGTGTTGGAGCAATGCAAACCTGCTCTCATACTCATTGATGAGTTAGCAGACTATTGCGTAAGTGCATCAGCAGTAAAAGTGGAAGCATCCAACCTCAGTGACCAAACAGTTAGCTTCATGCAGGAACTTACTGAATCAATTTCAGGAACTGACCAGTGTGTTCTAATTGCAACACTTCCTGCAAGCGCACATGAGTTGACAGCGTCATCCATCTCTGCACAAATTCTTTCCGCATTGGAAAACCGCATTACAAGAGTTGGCGCAAATATGAAGCCCGTTGAGGATGAAGAAATCTTTGAAGTGGTACGCAGGAGATTGTTTGAAGATGTGGGAGATGTTAAGGAAATGGAGAATGTAATTACCGCGTACTCAATGATGTATCAAACAATGCTTACTGAGATTCCCAGCTATGCTTTGAAAACAGATTACAAGGAGAGATTGAGAAAATCTTATCCCTTCCATCCTGAGTTGATTGACATGTTTCGCCTGCGCTGGGCAAGCAATCCATACTTTCAGCGCACTCGTGGTGTGCTGAGAATCTTAGCATCCATTGTTTCTGACTTGTGGAAACGGCAAACATCTCTTGCAGGAAGTCATTTTCTCATTCACACTTCTGATGTAACACTTTCAAATGTTGAAGCAATTACAAGTCAGATAACAATGCTGCATGGCACAAGTTGGGATGCAGTAATCAACGCAGACATATCAGGCACATCTTCCAATGCCTTCAAGATTGACAATGAAGTAAAAGGTTTGGGCAATTACAGCATCACACAGGGTGTTGCTGCAACAATTCTACTGGGCACATTTGGTTCTAAAGGACAAAACAAAGGTATAGGCATTGATGAAATAAAACTTTGTATGATAAAACCCGAAGGTTTTAACCACAATGACATCAATGGTGCACTTGACCGCATGGAAGGCAATGCTCACTACTTGTATTACAGTAGCACTGGGCAAAAGCGATTTTGGTTTGACACCACTCCGAATATCAACATCCTAATCAATCAGGGCAAAGGAGACATCAAGCAAAACGACATCATTGCTGACATTCTGAGACGAATCTCAGACAAAACAAAGTTTGTTCAGTTGTTCAATACTCTGGTAAATCCGTCAGAGGATATACCAGAACAGATGAAACCAACATTGGTAATTCTCAGTCCAAAGTACTTAGCCAATCCAACTGACATATCAGGCAATACAAAAACGCTGATTGAAAGATTGGCAACCAAGAAAGGGAACAGCGAGAGAATTTATCGCAACACCATGCTGTTCCTCGGTTGCTCGGAGATGGGTTTCGGGAAATTACAGGATGATTTAAGAAACTATTTGGCTTGTCAGAGAATTAGTTCAGAATACAGCTCGCAATTAGAGAAAGAACAGAAAGAGGAAATCAGAAAAAGAATTGATGAAGCCAACAAGCAGGCAGATGCATCATTGGTTTTTGCCTATTCAATAGTGATAAAATACTCAGTGAAAAATGGAATGGAGAAATTGCTGATAAAGCAATTCAAGGACACTCTGGAAACTCAAATAAACACCAGCATCATGTCAGCACTCAAAGAAGAAGAATGGTTGCTTGATTCAGTTGGCTTGGGAACATTACGAAGCAACAATCTTCTCCCAACTGTGGAGCAACCTGCAAAAGCAAAGGATATCTATGAAGCATTCATCCGCTTTGACGATAAGCCGATGGTTACAGGGGCAGAAGCAGTGTCCAAAAGCATTTTGAAATACTGTTACAACGGAGAGTACTGTGTTGCCACAGGAGATGGTAAGACGTTTACTAAATATTTTCTGCAAGAGAGTGTGCCATTCTTTGACATCACTGATGCTACCTACTGGTTGGTGGACAAAAGTTTGAAACCAAAGCCCCAGCCAACAACAGAGCCATTAAGGAATGACAAAGGAGAGGTAATTATTCCTCCTGCTGCTGTGAAAGACTTAGGTACAGATACATCTGCAAAGGAACAATCTAAGTTAGGTGCTGTAAGAAAATTTAAATCTATTACCGTATCGGGTAAAGTTCCTTTAGAACAATACACACAATTGTTTCAGTATTTCATTTCGCCATTCGTAATGAGTGGAAACAAGCTCAGTATTGAAGTCAAGTTCAATATCAAATCAACTGAAAGCAGCCAGCTTGATGACAGTAAATCTCTTTACAAATCTGCCAAGGAAGCATCTAAGCAGTTAGGATTAAAATTTGAGGAAGAACAGTAACAGCACTGAATAGAATATTGGAATGAAAACGATGTAGAACCTTATTATTTATTCACCCGCAGGAATCGCCACTAACAAACTAAGTTGAACTCCATGCGCCATACCCTCCCAAGCGGCAGTGGAGAAAGTAGACCCCAACGTTTAAAAAGGCTTTGGCGAGCTTCTGCGGAACGTTGGGGTTTTAATTAATGGAAATTGAAAATGAAAGAAAAAGAAATATCTAACTCTATTGAATCGTTACGACATAAGTTAAGTCGAAATACGAACGAGAAAATTAAATCAGCTGCATTGTCGATGGCGCTTGATATTGATTCACTGTTTTATTCGGTTATGATAACTATTTTTTCGCAAGAGATGGAACGTGATACATGGAAAAACGAACAGCCCGCTTTATCTGCGATAACCAGAAGACTTGAGATAATAGACACTGAAATTCTTTTAAATGAAGCAAAAACTATTTTTGAATCGAAAGATAAGCTTAGTAAATTTGAACTTAATCGTTTCTTACCTCAACTTAATAAATATATTGCCCACACAAGGCAAGAGAGAATTGGGATAATATTTGATAATTTATCATTAGAAGCAAAGAATCGTTGGGCAAAATTAATTCATTACTTCGAGATGTCAAACATCAAGGGTTACTCAGAAGATGTGAACCTTTTAGAAGAAATAAATATATTTCCCTTTCGAGATTTTCCCGGAGTGCATAAAGAATCCAAAGAATATTTTCAAAGCGCTATTAGGCGATGGGAACGAGAAATATTGATTCCCTACTTGGATGAGAAGGAAAGGGAAATCGAAAATCAAATTATTAAAGTATTAAAACTTCCCACAAAAAAATCATTTATTCAGCAGGTGGTCAAAGAATATGAAAACGAAAAGATAAAAATCTTGGTAAATTCCTTGATAGAACAAAAACCGTTGGAGTCAAAAGAAAATATTTTTTTTGAGGTTGCTCGTAATACTGGGAAGACCTTTGAAGCAATAAAACGGTGCTACTACTATCCGCGAAAAAAGTTACAAAAATAGTTACGTAACTTTGATGTAACGTAACTGACTTCATACCGATTTCTATTTATTTTGTTATCGAGGTATAAATCGGTGACAAATATAAAAACAAATTATTATAAAAGCCATTGGGGTTTTCACCGATTCCCTTGATGGCTTTTTTATTAACTATATAAAAGGTGAAATATGCTTAATTTAATTTCTTTAGCACCGACCTCTATTACATCAATCTTTGATGTCCTCTTACGGTTGCCATTCCAAGACAAGGTTATCGGGCAACTCGATTTTAGGTCGGATTGTACTTTCCTTGCAAAGCGGAATCAGAAACATCTCTACAGAAAATCGAACAGCTTAGGTATGAACCTTGAGCTATTAGAACGATTTCCGGTTCATTGGGTTGTGATTATTTATTGTGGGGAAAAATTAGTAACCTCAAAAGATTATCTTTTACATTTCGGGAGAATCCATTCGTTTGAAAAAACCGGATTTGAAAAACAAGTATTCCTACCGCTCGACCAATGGGGGGTTGAAAAAGCCATGAAATATGAACAATCCATTCAAAGTCAATTAGATTTGCCTCTGGCAGCATAGCTGGAGCAAATACCATGACTCGAATTGAAAAAGAATGTGAAGTTCTTGCAGCACTTTTATTGAGTGAGTATGCTTATAAGGATTTACCGGAAGATTTCTCACCTGGTAATTTCGAAACCTCAGACTATCGAATGTTATATGAATTATTGCAGAAAGATTACATCTCAAAACAAAGACCTATCAAGGTGAATGAGATTATTCTTGCACATCCTGAATTAAAGCCATTGTTTGACAATATCATGTGGGGAAAAATGCCTTCAAATGGAACTATCAGAAGCAAAGTATTGGTATTGAAGAATCATTTTAATTATGCCGATAAAGAGGATTATCAACATATCCCGATTTTACGCACGGACAAAAAAGCAGATAGTAAATTTAAATTTGAATCATTTAACGGAAAGGAAATATGTGAAATGGAAATACCCGAACAATCTTTCTTAATAACAAATCTAATTTCTGAATGCTCGGTTAATTTTCTCAGTGGTGAAGAGGGTTGTGGTAAAAGCTTACTTGCTATGAACATGGCTCTATCGATTGCGATAGGTGCTAAGTATTGGCTGTCCTATGAAATAATAAAACCAGGCAAGGTGCTATTTCTTAACAACGAGTTAGCTTTTAATGATTTCGCCAGACGTTTAAAACAGATGGGGAATGCTCTCCCATTTCCGGGTGATATATCAAATCTGATTGTACCTAAAGAAGTACCTTCATTAAATGATTGCCTGGATAGTTTAAATGAAATCTGTGAAAAGGAAAATCCATGTTTATTAGTGATTGATTGCCTTTACTTCACACATAACAAAGACGAAAATGACAGCTCACAAATGAAAGCACTGATGAGGCAGTTCCTGACCCTAAGGGATAAACACAATCTTGCTTTGTTATTGGTTCATCATACAAAAAAAGGAGCAAGGTATCAACAAATGCACAATGACCAGATGCGAGGTTCTAACGTGTTTGGTGGGATAACTGATACGGTATTGCAATTCAGACGTTCAGCCAACGATGAGAGTAAAAGAATTATTAAGCCTACGAAGTTCAGACATGTTTCGGATGAATATAGAAAATGCAGGCTTCTGAGTCTCAATCCTGAATCACTTTGGTTCAAAGATGAAGGTGAAACGAATGAAAGTGAACATATTGCAAAAGCCATCCCCACAGCAGAGGAGGAGATAAATTTTCAGGAAATCATCAAACCGGATGAAGAAGTCCAGAGGAAAGATTTTATAGAACGCTGTAAATCATTGGGATATAAAGAAAGAACTATTGACCGATGTCTAAGTAAAGCAAAAGACAAAGGGAGTATTATCACCTCTCGATATGGACATTTTAAATTGAAAGAGACTTTGCCACTTTGACACTTCGACATTACCCCTACAAAAAGATGTCAATGTCAAAGTTAGTAGAGGGATATATAGACACGATTTTTGTCAATCTCTCTCTCTTTTCACTAACTACTTTGACTTCGACATGCTTTTCCTTAGGAGATTGTCAATGTCAAAGTTCGAAACTGGTCGGGGGTAAAGGTGATTAGTCAATTGATTGAAGATTTCCTTCTCACAACCAGCGAACAAATTGAAGAAGTGGAATATGAGAAGTTCACAATGGGTGAAATATCGGGTGATGAGTTAGAAAGAGTACATAAATTACTGTCGAGGTGGAATAAAGATGGTCGGGAATTACTCGACATCCTAAAACCTAATAAAACCTAAGTTATTAAATGGGGTTACAATGAAAAAATACGAAACATGGTCGGTAGGAAACGGAGAAATCAATCTATACACTGAGAATCAATTAGTGGCAAAGGTATTTAAACAGCTTTTTAAGAGACTCACAACCTACGAACGTAACGGGAAAGTATTTGCATGGCAATGTTGTATGCCAGTTGAGAAGCTGGGATTTGTCGAGATGCAAATTAAGAAATATAATGATATTGAAAATCAACAGGTTACAGGAGCGGACAAGGGTGAATTTCGATTTAAAGACATGAATCCTGTTAGGGCTATACATTCACATCCATCAAAGAGGCTCTACACAATAAAAAGGGATATGGGTTAGACATCCCCAGAGGGGTTACACTATAAAAAGGTAAACATTGAAGGATTTTTACTGAGGCACGACACTATAAAAAAGGGAATTGGAAATATAAACCTGTAAAAACCTTAGAATAATTCTGAATAATATACCGGATGAGAGAATTAATAGGTGTAAAAACTTGCAAAAACCTACATAATCATTTGAGGCAATACACTAAGAAAAGGATTTTTATGAGGTTGGTGAGGTGAGAGTATACTTTTGTGTGGAAAATTTCTGAATTATGAATGGACAAAGTATAAAAAAAGCTTTTATTTTCAATGAAAATTTATTATATTATACCACTTAATGAGCGACTTCCACAAAAAAGGAAATATTTGCACTCTACTGAGTGGAACGTCAAGTATAAAGGTGTGGAAGCCTGCTCGCTTGGCGTTTTTAATTTTGATGACTGTACAATTGCAACAAATTTGCAATAAGGGTTTAAAGAAAAACAGGTCTTGAGGTAAAGTACCACTGACCAAAGCTGCAAAAAGAACCCATTTTTCAATGCTGAAGTGGCGGAACTGGCAGACGCGCTGGACTCAAAATCCAGTCCGGCTTACCCCGGGTGTGGGTTCAACTCCCACCTTCAGCACTAATGCAAAAATCAGCGAGTGTGGGTTCTCAGCCGGAGGCTGATCCGCCTCTTGCGGAAACTCCCACCTTCAGTACTAA
Source organism: uncultured Chlorobiaceae bacterium (assembly GCA_964520905.1). Taxonomy (GTDB): domain Bacteria; phylum Bacteroidota; class Ignavibacteria; order UBA10030; family SZUA-254; genus JAGVIE01. The sequence goes on from CAZFQL010000006.1 coordinate 7,094, forward strand.
TGCAAAAATCAGCTAGTGTGGGTTCTCAGCCGGAGGCTGATCCGCCTCTGGCGGAAACTCCCACCTTCAGCACATTTATTCTGGTGTAAACCTAATTACTTACCGCTTTAATTCCCTCAGATTGTTATCCCCCTACAAATGCTCACCGAGTTTGTAATTCCATAAGCACTATCAGACAAATATATCCATCCAGATAGATAGACTATGATCTATAGAATAAAAAAGCCGGAAAAATAATCTTCCGGCTTATGATTGAGATAGCATTTCAAGATTTTATTTACGACGCTGACTGTACCATCCGGGGATGGGATCTTTCGCGAAGTAAAATGATTCCGATGTATTAAGATTTGCCGGATCGGCTTGACCCATATCATTTGCATAACGAACCATCGAATACCACTCAGGCATATAACCGACCGGTTTATTGTTGTCATAGAGATCACCTTGTTGGTATCGAACATCTTCATATGGTAGATGCCAGGATGTAGGCATGTAGTTACCCCATCGTACTACATCGATAGTTTTCTTATCGTATCCAAGGAATACCTCCGTTATTCTATCTTCTTTAATAAGGTATTTTACAAGCCGAATTTCACCCTGAGGTAATAAATCCCATTTATACCAACGAACGCCGAAAGTTGCTGTATCATCATAAACGTAAGCGATACTCGCGTTCACAAGATTAACAATGCCTGGTCCGAGTTTTATATGATTGTCGAACCTGACGCTGTCATTCCTGATGACCGTGAATCCGCCTGGCGATACATTCTTAACCTCTTTAGGACCAAAGATAGGTAATAGAGATGGAGGTATCGGCTGTCCAACATATTTATACCAGGCAGTTGGCAGATCGAGATATAACTGAGGATCAAATAAAATTATCCCTACATCACTGTTGAGTGTATCATCATAATTCACTACACTCGCATCAGGATTTACGTAGTTTATAATATTAAAGAATGGTTTCCTCTTCGCATACATCTCGAGCACATACCTGTTTCTAACGCGTACATTTGCCGGGTTGAAATGCACGCCCGTTAATCGCGATGTGGTGAAGTTTGTACCCTGCTTCCATGTCTCACCACCGTTATAGGTGTTCAGCACTATACCTCCGTCACCAATTGCTACTCCGCGGCCGCTATCAACGAAAGCAACTTTATAAAGATTTGCCGAGACTGGAGTTTCTTTTTTAACCCAAGTTTCACCTAAATCGGTCGACTTAAGTATAGTCCCATTATCACCGACAACCCATCCGACTTTGTAATTATATGCATTGGCACCTTTCGGTCCAAAGAAAATCCCTCGCAAAGCCGATGTTGTTGGGCTGGTTCGTGAATTCCATATTGCGCCGGCATTTTTCGTTACGGCAATCGCGCCATTAGCTCCGACGATGATACCTGTATCATATGTGAAAAAAACAGAATAAAAATTTGGTTTAGATGCGAGAAATTCATCCGGTGGATTTATTTTATTCCAAACTAATCCGGTAGTTCCTTTCTTAAGAATAGCCGCAGAATCGCCGACAGCATAAAGTTTGTCTAAAGCAACGAATGCAAACGCATTGAGATTTGCCGGTATTCGTGCGCTATTGTACATCAACCAGGTTGCTCCCCTGTTTGTAGTCCGCATTATAAGACCGCTATCTCCGACAGCAAATCCAGCCTTCGCAGGATGCGGTAATAAGATAACGTCACGAATAGTTTTCTTAGTTGTATCGGGATTAGCAACCGGTGAATCAAGAATTGTAAAGCTTTGACCGCTTTTTTTGATCTTCAATATTGCGCCATTATCGGCAACGATAATACCGGAGTCCGCGACTGAGAAACTCACATCGTTGAAAGGTCGATTCTCAAATCCGGCCGGTGAAAGAATACGAGACCAGGTTTCCCCATCGTCATCCGTATAATAGCACGAGCCATTATCGCCGACAACGACTCCAACAATCGGATATTGCTGATAAAACCATTGGAAGTATCCCCTCGTTGGATTGTACACTTCAATCCATGAAAAATCGTAATACTTATCAGGCGAAAGTGTGAAAACTTCACTGACGATTAGATTATTCCCGGGCGGCGGTGGACGATTTGTATCCGGTTTATTGGTGATCAGTTCGCAGCCGCTTAAAAATAATGTTGACCCTATAACTATTATAGAAAATACGTAGAACAACGATTTCATTCTTTTCTCCAATTTAATATCTTTATTGAGGGACATCTTAAAACTGTAATTCGAATGTCATGGAATAAGTCCCTGGCAAATATTTAAAGTTATTATAAGCAAGATCGAGCGTGCCATCGACGCCGAATGTGCCCATCGTTAAACCAAGCCCGCCGGTGAAATCTTCCTGATCGTATGCAAATTTATACCCGCCTCGAAGTGCAACCATATTATTGAAGACGTACTCTGCGCCCAGGTTATACTGTTCCTCTGCATCGTTCAATCGGGATATTTGCAAGGTCGTTATCACTTGATGGTTGGCTTCCTTCAGAACGTCAACCAGAACGCCGAACCGCAACGCTGTAGGAATAGATGATTGCTCTTCCAGATACTGGATGTCTTTACCGATATTGTTCAATGAGACGCCGATATGACTGCGAAGAATTGCTATGTCATAAAGTGTTCCTATATCGAATGCGAATGTTGAGGCGCTTACCTCTGTATTGAACAAATAGGATTTAATATATTTCGCGTTTATTCCGACTCTGAATTGATCCGTTACCTGGCGAGCATAGGCTAAGCTGAATGCATAATCGCTTGCACGGAAATTACGCCCGGTTCCCTCAGGAAACAATGGCGTAGTTTCAACGATATCGCCCGTAGTCAGCATAGTGATGCTCATTCCTACAGCGCCAATACCGGGAAAATTTTTTACGACGCCGACAAACGAATGCTGTATATCCGCGAACCATGATGTATAGGTAAATCCAACGCCATAATTAGTAACAGTCATCATGCCGGCTGGATTGAATGGAATTGACGAGACACCATTTGCAACAGCAACCTGTGCGCCACCTATTCCAACAGCGCGGGCGCTTGTAGGTATTTTAAGGAATGTGGCAGATGTCGTGCCGGATCTATTGCCTGCTGTACTTTGTCCACTCAGGAGTATTAATAAAAGAGCGATAATCCCAAGATTTAATATTATTTTATATAATCTCATAGTTTTTTCTCCTTGAAATCTTGTCAACGAATCAAAACAAATTTATCGATTTGAGTCCCGAACTTCGATTCGACGCTGTACACATATACTCCGCTGGCTAAAGCGCGGCGGTTTTCACTCATTAGATTCCATTCTATCTCGCCTCGATCACTCTTATATTCATGGAAGTTGGCACTTAAAGTTACATTGGGTGGTAATCCTGAATTTTGATAACCACCGGCGATCGTATTGGATATCGTCGAGATCAATTCACCGGCAATCGTAAAGATTCTTAGCGTCCATTCACCCTCCGGAAGATGAATAAATTTCACTCTTCTATATGACTCATCCCAACTAGAAATCTGACCTTCCCAGCCCCCATTTTCAAAAGTATAGTCTTGATCGACCCGATAAGGATTAGGAACAACCAACACCTTGTTAACCTCTCTTGATATATCAAACGGCACATCGATTAAGACGGCATTGTTCAAGAAATCGGACTCGGCATTTTGTGATCTCAAAGTATCGTAACGAACCCCCCCTTCTGGAAGTGGAATAGGTAAGAGTACGATATCCGGGATACCGAACGCAGTAACGACATAGTGATAACGTTTTCCTCGGACAAGGAATGAATCGGTAAACGTAGAATCTAAATGTTCAATCGACCAGAGAGTTGCCGTATCGGGAATTGTATATTCATGGAGTAATGTATATTTACCTTTCGCCGGTGTATCGCCGACATCTTCCGATCTGTAAAGTCTAAAACCGGTGAATGTTCTCCCACCGGGTAATTTTCCATTTTCATCGCATATATGCTTAATAACTGATGGATCACATGCAGAATTGGTATTGCATGGCACCGGATATCTGCGCCAGTGCAGGGAATCATAATGCTGTTCGATGTATTTATTAGAATCGTCCCAAACATCGTATGGTCCACCGAGGATGTCATTCCAACTAACATGCGGGAACCAAGTAAGTTTAACCGAATTGTCAACAATCTTATAATCTAATTTGGGTGATATTAATGCTGTCGGGGTTGTATAGCCGCGTCTATACAATTTTATCGCCTTCTCTGCATTTTCTTTCAAACTGTTCGTACCTCCGGCAACTGCATCACCGGAAATAAGAGCAATTGAAATTTTTAAAGTGTCACCGGGTCTAATCTCGTCAAACTTTCCAAACGAGAAAAGGAAACGCGTGTCTGAACAATTTGTTTCCGGCTGATTATCAGCTATCTTTTTTGTAAAAGCTGTCCCGTTCATCCATGTGTAAATCAGAGAATCGTTAGTTCCAGGGTCTTGTCTGGTTGAAAAATCTGACCACTGCCAGATGAACTCAAGCGAGTCGAGCGATTTTGGAGTACCAAGAACGGTTATCCCTAAAGGAGTGGAACCACGATCAATAGGATTATGAATGTAACCTGTTCTGAGCGACTCCATATAAGCGGAGTAATTATTCTGGACATAACTAGGGTTACTGATCGGTCCAAGGTCAATATCGGCAAAGAAACCGACATAAACATCTTTGATTACCTTGTTCCCGGCATTAATGAACCAATAATCGAACGGAAGAATTGCTTCAGCATACTCATTAGCCCATGCATACGATTTCTGTATGACCTTTATGCCCATCGGAACATGCCCTGGAATTGTCGGACGGCTGAAAGTATCTGTGGCGGCGCAGTATAGATCGTTATCGGAAATTGCTCCGTAATCTTCGTCGACGTGGGGCTCCCCGTGATCGGAAATTCCATTATTCTCGAACCAGATATCTTCATTATTCTTAAACGGCAAAGTTCCATCCGGATTAGGATGACATTTATCCCGTTTAGCTGGGTCGAAGTTATCGCCGGCAGGATCTGGATTGGTTAGAGCATCATAAGGCTTGCCATCGCAAGACATTTCGACAGGATCCGCAAGTCCATCACCGCCGACATCGTCAGTTATTGGGTTCCAGTCGCCGTCGTTATCAGCGCCGTCCAATTCATCTTCATCGACTTTCCCGTCGTTGTCATCATCACATCCTCTGACATTCGGCTCACCAAGTTTTGTGGTTGCCGTTTGCCAGAAATGTTCTCGCCTCAGGTGTCTATATTCAGGCAGGAATTCTTTTCTTGCATCCGACCCGTTATATCCTTCATCAACCCTGATCACGCCGTCAACGATTCCGCCGATCCTTGGTCCTGCGCCGAAGAGATGTTCCACTCCAGAGCCTGTCCGATATTCTAATCCAAAACGATCAGGCACATCATCTTCGCTGCCCGCATCCCATGCTTGCATCCCCATCGCCATCTGGTTACTTAACCAGACACGCATGTTAAATCCCTGCTTGATCTTCTCAGAGAAAGTAACGGTAGTTTTAGAAAGTTTTTTATCACGTTTTTTTGTTCCGGCTTGGGATATCGAAACGATCCCAATAATAAGTAGTATACAAATTATCCATTTTTTCATAGATATTAATCCTTATTTGATTTCAATTAAATAATCAATCCCAGTTTAACTTTACACCGAATAATACTTGCCGCGGCGGTTGAAATAAAGTCCGATCAAGCGCCCAGAACTCTGTTTCATTCCATGATCTGATAAGTTTTGCGCTATTATCCGAATAATCACCGTACTGAATTACACGTCCTGTGTAATTATTTATTGAACCTGTTTCAGGGTTCTTACGGTTCAACAGATTTATCACATCGAGTGTTAAGAGCAGGTTTATCGTCTCGTAAACACGTAATCCCTTATATATTGAAAGATTCACAGCAGAATTATATGGACCGGTTTCGCTGTTGACTTTACTATTATATTGGACTTGCGTATGTCTCGATCTCAAATATCCGTCGTATGGTGAACCGCTGTTGAAACTCCAAGTGAGAGAGATACCGTAGTTATTAACAAAAGGCAATCCGAAAAACTCACCTTCATCTCTCGGTCCAACCCGGTAACTTGCAAAAAGATTTGCAGTATGAGTTTGATCCCATGGCATCCTAACTTCGCGCGCTAATTGAGTTAATTGTGGGTTTAGCAGAACATCAAGATCCGTAGCAGCACGACCTTTTGCAATCAGATATGAGTAGCTGAGGGATACGGTAAAATTAGTTCCCAATGCCTGATTGAGTGACAGGTCGAAGCCACGAGAACTTGCGTAATCGAAGTTTTTATAAAAATTGAAATCACCGCGTTTGACCAGAGTCGGATAATCGAATATATCTTTGTAATAAGCATGTACTGTAAAAGCCATATCATCGGTGAATTGATCTTCAAATCCGGCTTCATACGCAACAGTGCGTTGCGGTTTCAGATCGGGATTCCCAACAGTTGCCCCGGTACTTGCAGCATAGATATCTTTAAAATACCGTGTGCGGTCGGGGAATTGAATGAAGTGACCGTAATTAAAATAAAATACAATCCGATCTGTTACAGGATATCCTATCGACAGGCGTGGACTATAATATCCATGTGTGAAGTAATACCAGAAGCGTGTCATATCGTCCCGACCATTTTCCCGTTTATTTTCGCTGTTTCCACCGGGCATATTCCATACCCAATCGGGATCGTTTTGTCCGGAGCTTTTGCTGTCCAGGGTATCAACCCAATGGTATGCATATTTCCAAGAGTCTATATAATCATTATTATAAACTTGAGCGCCCAGATCAAGATAATCATAGCGAATACCGACGTGTAAATTCAATCCAGCCAACTCGATGTTATCCTGCAAATATAAGCCTCCGCGGTTAGGGATGTTATTCAGGTGATACCTGTATAATCCATACCCGGGATAATCACCATGTGACCACTCTGGTCTCGGATCGGGTGGAGCAACTTCAACACCATTTATCGAACGTGTGTAGGTTGGATAGAATATTTCCGTGGAATTGATATTTTCAAAGTAAATTTCCATTCCGGTTTTCAGCAAATGCAGATCATGCACTTGTGAATTAAAATCGAAACGTGAAGACCAGACAGTTGTGCGCGATGAATACCATCTCTGGCTCGTACCAAGTTCATTGAACCAATCACCATTTACGTCATATTTGTCTTTGTCCGCAGTAGAATATTCGTTGGGTTTTATACCTGCGACGTCATTACCGTTTCTGTTCTCTGATTTTGCAATATACAGCTTAAAGAGAGATTTAGGGCTAAAGAAATGCTGCCACGAAAAAGTATTTTGGATCGCGACATCAACGCCAACAGCAGAAGAATCGGCACGGTATTTCCATGTCCTCACAGTCGCATTGTACGGATGGGAGGAAGCCAAGCTGGCATAATAACCATAACTGAATTGATCGTCGCCACTAAGATCGTATTTCAACTTGGTATTAAAAGTGAATGAATTATCTTGATTGTCATTATACCGGAATCCTGTAGAATTCAAAATACCGCCGAATAATCCGTTTAGTTGTATTTTTCTTTCAATAGGATTATAGAATTCATTATGGTCATACTGATACCAGCCGTCACTACGCGTCATATCGGCATTCATAAAGAATGTGAGGTTGCCCGGTATTTTCATTCCAAGTGTCGGTAACAAATATTTCGACATTGGTTCAGGTCCACCGAAAGAGAACGAACTGTAGGCTTCATTTTGATGATTATTTCCGAAGCGATCGGTTCGAAATTGCGTCGAACCTGTATATCTATCCCCTCCCGATTTTGTCGTTATATTTATTATTCCCGATTGAGCATTACCATAGTCTGCGTCAAAGCCGCTTGTCTGAACGCTGATCGACTGGATTGCGCTTGCTGATACGTTTAATCCGCTGGACCCGCCGCCTACACCTGTTGCTGCACCCGAGTAGAGTTGAGTAAGGGCTGCATTTGTAGACCCTGTTCCCGCATCTCCGGAATTTTCAACTACGTTATTCGTAGGAACACCATCGACTAAATATTGTACTTCATTTGCTCTTCCGCCTCGAAGAAACAAATTCTTACCCTTTTTAACAAACCCTGCCTGGAGCTTTAAAACGTCTTCAACGCTCTTGACATTGGGGATGCTCTGGATAGATTTTTCTCCTACAGTTTTTGTGGAAGATGTTGTAAGCGAATTAACCAATTGCTGATCGGCAGTGATGGTAACCCCTGTCATTTGAACTTCGCTTGAAGTTAATTTAAAATTCAGAGGTGTTGTTTCATCAGCGCCGATTTTTACTTCCTTTACTTCCATCGAGGCATAACCGATCTGACTTGCCTTGACGGTATACCTGCCTATAGGAATTCCGATAATAGAATACTTTCCGTCGATATCGGTTACTCCGCCGCGCGGCGTTCCGACAACAAGAACGTTCACGCCGAGCATAGGTTCTCCGGAGACCGCGTCTGTTATTCGACCGACAATTTTACCGGTGTTGCCCGCGAATAGAATTAAATTTACTGTAAGGATTAAAAAGCAAATATATAAACTTCTAACAAATGTTTTCATTGATCAACTCCAGTTTATTTTTCGATATCTCTAAATGCGAGAGCGAGAGCTGAATCAACAGCAGGGCGCTCCATATAGTATAACGGAACTCCGAAGAGAACCACATTAAATGTAATCCCGATGTAACGGACAGATACGGGCACCTGCTCAAAATATTGGTTCCCAGTTTTAGATGCATATTTTTGAATCGTTTCGCCGAAACCAACCGGGTAATTCTTCATCATCGCGGTCATACCTCCATGCCATGCTGTATCCATCTTTGTCGTATCAATCCGAAGGTTCGGATATCCACGTAAACCGTTTGCACCTATCCCATCTTCCTTAGGGAATCTGCCCAACTTGGGAATTGAAACTTGAAAAATATTCCTATAGAATTCATCATTCCGTGGAAAATTTGTATTGGACGTGCTCGACCACCCGCTGAAAATAATATTGCCGCCAACATAACAATAATCTCTAAGAACTGCTTGCTTAGTTCCTCCGACTTCATTCTCCTGTCCCCATGTATAATACCCGTATTCATCAACACAGTCCGAGTACATCAATACGGCTTTATATTTTGCAATCTCTGCCCTTCCGGGGAAAACGTATCTGCTTGCACGCCACATAATAAGATTCGAATCAGGAATTCCCAATCCATGGATAATATCAAGATAGTAATTATCAACCGTCTGCCAATGTGGATGAGCCGGTGACTCAGGGACACTCGTACTATAATAAGAATTATTAATAACCAGAATTTTATTGGTTGGGGGCAGATCGGGCCTGGCAAATGGCGGATATATGGTATAGAATGTCTGCCAAGCAGAATCTATTTGTACACCAATTGAGTCGCCCTCTGTGTTTCTTTGAATACGTAAGAAATAACCTACAGTATCAATTGAACCGAATTCATTCCTCGATTGAACATAAAACGTATGCTTGGTAGCGTATTGATCCGGGAAATCGGCGGCTGTTACGTATGCTTCTTCACTTGGGGTAAATTCCGACCATGGTATTTTCCCTGTCGTCGCCAGCCATTGATCTCGATCTACTACCCAGCGATAATCGAGAGTTCTGCTGTTTGGATCGATGCCCTGGAATGCAAATCTTATTCCTGAATATGTCGGAGTGAATCCGTTAATTGCGAACGCTGTATCAGTCGGACCTGAGATAACGCGGGTATGCGGCGCGGTAACTTTAGGAGTCGTAAACATTGCCGTAGCGGGAGGATCCGATGCATCTCCAAGATTATCGATTGCCGCTACAATAAATTGATGATAGTTCCATTCGTATTGTGAATCAAATATAAATGTTCCGGTGTTAGGATTTGTGTGCACAGGATAACTGTATTTCACACGCTGACCGGTTTGGATCCGAATAGAATCGGGATTGGAAGCATAAATTTTTACGCCGCTAATCGTTATTGTATCTCCCCTCGCTAACGAATCGCTTACCTCATTGGGTAGACCTGTTTCTTTATCGAGCGTTGCGAAATATCTGTAGAGTGATGGTATCTGTTTATCATTGTTCGTTATAACCATCAAAGCGAATTCTTCAACGATAATATTCAAGATGTATTTGTATGGATGCATTGTATCAACGCCACTCGTTTGATATGTCCAAGTGTATTTAAATCCTGTAACAAAGCCATCCGGATCATCCCCTACCCAATATAAAGTTAATCTCGGAGAGTCGCTGGTATCGTAAGGCACGGGAACGTTTGCTAAGCGAGTTTTGGGAGTAATGTTCTTAAGATATTCTCCCTCGTTTTCAGGATTGCTGCAATCCCAAGAGAGAAGAAGAATTACGCTTAATAGGATCAGCGCGATACTCTGTTTCAAATTAAACCGTATTAATTTTTTCATTCTAAATTTTCCTGATATGGGAATTTTCATTGGATCATGATTTCATATTGTGGAGTAAATATATAATTATAGGCTCCCTTCACTAACGATTTGTCAAGATCGAGCACAAGAATTATTTTTGTCGTCTGTGACTCGCCGACATGGAATGAAATATCTTTATGGAACACCGCGTTATAAGTGTCGGATTTCTTTACCGGAACCGGCTGCTGTTCATCAACGTTTGATCCTAATAAAAGAGTACTCCCAGGTTCAATTTGAAAATCGAAACCAGCGTAATCACCGGGAGGCGCATACGCCTGACCGATGATAAGGTTTCCTTTAATCGCCAACGAATCAAGTGTGTTCACGACGATAGTAGTTATCTGATTTGGAGACTCTATGATTTTTGAATCTTCAAAAATTTTCAGAATGCCGCCATCAGATCTTATCGCTTGGATTTTATCGACCTTGATGATAAAGTTTGTAAATTTAGTGATCTCGATATTCTGCGATATCGTACGAAGATGAACTTCTATAATGCCTGGCATAGGCGAGCGATAATCGTATTGGCAACTAATGTTGATGAATGCTAATACAATTGTGAGGGAAAAAATCGCGCTAATTGGGTAAATTCTTTTGACAACCTTCATATGTTTTCTTTGATTTGACGGTTAGGGGGATTAGTTATCAATTTACTATAGTATTCTTAGTATAATAAAAAAAAAAGATACAGTCAAGAGAAAAAATGGCTAAATTGAACAAAATACAGCTTATAAAAATCAGCCAATTTTGTATCTCCAGATATTTTGTTTATCTTATTGCTACCCAAATATCCGTCGTCATTCTTATTATAGGTTAATGGCTATCAATGAGATGTAAACTAATCTTCACCTTCATCCTGCTGGCTCTTTTCTACGGTTGTAAAAATAAAACAGTCGATACTGACGAAAATAGACTGATTTGGAAGACCTTTTCAAAATCGAATACTGCCGGAATACTCAGCGATAATATCCTTACAATATATATTTCCGGAACAGGGTCGGTATGGTTCGGTTCCGATTCGGGGGCTTTTTATTATCATGCTAATTCATGGAGTTATCCCCCGCCCGATTCATTCAATTATATAGGTGGCACTCAAAATGTAGTGCAGAGAGAAGTCTCGGCAATTTCCGAAGGTAAATATGGAAGTATGTGGTTCGGGTTAAGATATGCCGGATCCTATGGTATTAGGCGGATGAATACTATAGAGGCTCGGGAAAAGTGGCAAAAATATAACGTTGGAAGTAACAAGATAACCGGCATTGTAACTTACGAATCGAATTCTGAAAAAATCTGGATAGCAACTACCGATGGAGCCAGCATCTACACTTTTACAGATCCAAACGATCAAACGAAAGGTGAGATAGATGGAATACCTACATCGAATTTTATTACACCAATGATAAATTGTGTTGCCATTAATCAAAAAAACGGATGGATATACTTTGGAACCATAACTGGAGTCTCATACTATAACAGTAATTCACAAAGTTGGAGTAAATATTTCTTACCGGCTGATTATCAATCTGTCATTCGCTCCATTGCAGTCCAATACACATCAAATATTGTCTGGATCGGAAAAGATTTAGGCGTAACAAGCTTCACCCCGGGTGACACCGCACAGCATTATACTAATATTAACACAGATGGCAAATTACCCTACAGTACAGTCAATGCAGTAATGACGGATTTCTTTTCAACAACGAGATGGTTCGGAACTAATGCCGGATTGGTTCAATTAAAAAATAACGAATGGAAAACTTTTACAACGGATAACACGCCTGAATTACCCAGCAATATGATAAAAGCTTTATACTATGATTATGTGAAGAAAAACTTATGGATCGGAACCGATAAGGGGATTGCCGTATACAATGAAAGCGGTGTGCAATAATCTATAGGACATTTTTCTCAGAACTGTATAAAATCACTTCATAATAGGCAACTCGATCACAAAAGTACTTCCTTTTCCGTACTCACTTTTTACCCAAACTTTACCGCCATGCATTTCAACTAATTGTTTCACTATCGAAAGACCTAATCCTGTAGACGGCTCACCGGCAGTGGGCTGAGCGCTTAATTTTTGAAATTTCCCGAATACCCTTCGACTATCTTCTTCCGTTAAACCCTGTCCCTCATCCCGTACTTCAAATCGCACTGTGTCATTCAGTCTGTTTACGGTTACCCAAATACCTTTCCGAAGGTCGGAATATTTAATTGCATTGCTGACAAGATTATCCATAGCTCCACGGAGCCGCTCATCATCTGCGCTTACAAGAATTTCTTCTGAAGGTGTGAAAATAATTTGTTGTTCCTTTTGCTGGGCGCTTATCCGATTATCCATTACAACCAATTCGGCAAGCTGAGATATATCTACCGGCTTTTTGTTAAGCAATAATGATCCGTTCTCTATTGTTGCCGACTCGAGTATTTCATTCACTAAATTATGCATTCGCTGTGCAGTACTGAAAATATCCGCCGCATAATTCGCCAATGACGAATCTTTATCCACCTGTTCCAATATAATTTTGGACATCATTTTGACGGTGATTAACGGACTCTTTAAGTCGTGGGCTACAATGTTAAGCAGTTCGGTCTTTAAAATATTCGCTCTGTGGGCTATCTCCCTTTGTTTCTCAGCTTCCAACATTGCTTTTTCGGCTGTCGCTTGCTCTTCTTGAATTATTTTTGTTCTTTCCTCGACGAGAGCTTCCAACTTTTTCCTCAACTTCATCCTGTACCGGTGAAAAAAGAATAAAATAATAACTATAATAATCGAGATTATACTGAACAGTTGAACGAAAAAACTCATATTCATCCTGAATTATTTTATATAGTCATGTAATGAAGATAACTAATAGCTGCTATCACGCTTCATTCCGGAATGTTTAGGAAAATAATTATGATATGGATTGCTTGCTGGCAAATCATTTAAGTTGGAATAGTTCAATTCGAATACATTTACTTAGAATCTAATACTTACCGTTCAAGACTTAGCTCAGAATATTTTTCGCACTCTACAACGATTTCCATTCACACTCCCAAGTATGCTTATCTGTGCGAACAAGCGCCTGGTCACCATTCTTGTTGGCGTAGACTCCTTTAGTACCGTTGAAATAAAACACTCCGGCAAGTTTGCGCGGCATAATAATATAATCCAACTGTGAATATTTTTTCTCATCGAAATCTTCACGTTTGAATTTCGTCTTCCATGTTTTACTATCGATGGGTTCAAGCGATACCGATATCCTTCCCCAGCGTGTAGGCGAATATGTCAACTCCATAGTTTTGCCTGCGTTTAATTCAGGTAATCCGATTCCTTCGAAAAGACGAAGATTTTTTTCGTCTTCGAGTATCATCATGTGGCGAAGATATCTTATGCACTCGGCGCTCGCCCAGTTGTGCGGCATATCTCCGATGAAATCGAAAACAGGTGCATCCTGCAGTGATTGTTCTTCCCGCCACGCATAAAGAGGGGATGCGTGATTTAAGAAACCGATGAATGTTTTGCGTGCTAGGTCTTTGTACCCTAAGTAGAGATAAGTTTGTGCGAGTATCGCTGCGTTGTAGGGCCAAAGTCCGTTATTCGACATCCAGCCGGTCTCGATAGGGATATCTTCTTTTACTATCGATCTCATCAAATCAACATGACCTCCGACAATCTTAGATCCTTTCGTGAAAAGAAGTCCGGGATAGATCGCTTGTGATAAATAAATCTGTGCCGCCTGAGGTCTCGGTTGTTTACGCACATCGGTTTCGCTCCATTTCGGATCACTCTTCATCAGCATCGGTAGGTATGAAAATCCATCCGGACTATCGCGATATTCAGTCGTTAGGGATTTATAGAAATCCTGCCGCAGTTCTCCGTAAAAATCCCTGATATCAATTCTTCGAGATAACGACATCCTTTTCGCGATGTCATCCATCGCTCTCAGAGCTATAAGCGTCCATATTGTGTTCGTGTATTCTTCACGTATCCCACCGATACCGCTGTCGCCGAACCCGCGCGGTAATAATTTGTATTTACTATTCGATGAACCGTCGTTCAAAGAATCATCGCGCAATTTCTTCAGCGCCATCATCGCCTTATGAGCATCGGGATACATTTCATTGAAGTAATCCCAATTCTGAGATAATTCCGCCTGACGGATTAATGCGCAAACTGCAACGGGAGTGTCTTTCCAGTGTGCTTCACCTGCCCCTCCTGTTATCAATCCTTTTTCATTCTGGCGCGCCCAAATCGATTCCAAACCTTCCTGGGCTTCTTTATCATATCCTAAATATCGAGCGGCTTCGAGCAAGAAATAACCATCTACAACCCAAAGACCACGATAGACAGTCGGACCGACCTGAAATATTTTTTTATCGTCCTTTATTTCCCTGGCTTCCAATATATTTCGTGCCGACGCAACGATAAAATTTTGGTACTCGGGTTGTAATTCCCATGCGACCTTTCCCGATGTCGGCTTCCACGATTGCCAGAATTTACGGGCATCTTTCAAGAGATCGGTTTGTTCTTCGAGTCCATCTTCGATTTTATTATACGGCTGTCCTTCCTGAGGAAATCTAACAAAATATTTCAGCGGCTCATCGATTGAAGTCGTTCCTGTTTTCAACCGGTAATGATGAACACTACCGATCGAATGATATTCGACCGTACTGTCCACTGCCATGAACAATTTCCCATCGGCTGTTTCGAGATTGACGCGCGAAAAGTCACCCTCCGCATTCAGTACGAACATCGCCGTGGATTTGATGATAATTTCCGGAGTACATTGCACAATCTGAGATTCCTTCGGCAGAATCTCAACAATCAGATTATCTACACGTCCTTCACCGGAATCGTTTGAAGCGAATGAAGTAAGTTGCACGACAACATCGCCGCCATCGAGTTTCGTCGTGATGATTGGAATTGAAGGTGACTCAAGTTCCTGATCGATATATTGAAGTGAATCTTTTCCTTGCAGCGTTACCGATACGATGTACGGAAATATTTTCTCATCGGCGCCCGCACCGGGATGACCGTATAAAAGTTCTCCGTATTTCCCAACCAAACTTTTGAACGGGTCGTCTGGGAAACAATAAGTTGATTGCCACGATGCCGGTGCATAGCGAAAATCGATTCCATCTAGTGGAAGTGGTTTAACGGCAACTGCCTGTGCGTCACCACCGAGATACCGATCAAGTGGTGATGATTGCATCAGATTCCTTCCGACTGTTAGTGCGCCAACGGTAACACCGAATTTTGCCAAAAACTCCCGACGAGTATTCTTGCTCATTTTAATCCTTCTTTATTAAGTTAATGTTCATTTAATAATAACAAATTTTCCGATTTGTTGTCCGAAATCCGAGTCTACACTGAAAACAAATATACCGCTTGCGATGGGTCTTCTGCTCTCGCTGAATAAGTCCCACTCTTCCTGCCCGGTTGCCAAACCGCGTAGAATACGTTCAGCATCGTCATGGTGAATGGTTTTTATGATTTCACCGGTTATAGTATAAATCCGGATGGTTGCTTTTTCAGGAAGGTGGATGAGCCATATAATCCTTTTGTCCGGGTTCCAATTATAGCTGGGACCCTCGAAACCGAATCCGTCGGTATAAGGAACATCGCCGCGATAAGGATTGGGGACAACCAAAACTTCACCAAGTTTTTTCGACGGCTCGAACAGCAAATGCGTTTGTGTTGCATTCTCAATTAATTCAGATTCGACTGCAGGCCCGATTAAGTTTGCCTGGCGAATAACTCCACCTGCATCGGGAAAAGGGACTGTCATCCCTTCCGGAATCGAATACGAAGTTACCGCATACCAATATTTGTTGTATGCTTTCAACGTCGAATCGACGAATGTAAATCGCAAACCGGTCTGAGATCCAAATCCTAAATCATCATCAGTATCATACTGGGCAAGCATAGTGAACGATTTGAGGTTCAATGTGTCCGATTCGCTCCGCCACAGTTTGAAACCTTCAAGGTTTCTTCCGCCTTTTGTTTTTCCCTGAGGCGGGTTTTTCTTCCGCCAATGTGTGTCCGGTAACGAAGTCAAATATTCATTATGCTCATCCCAATTTTCAAGTGGATCATTTCCCGGATCACCCGGTTCCCACTTCCAGTCTAATACAATATTTGATCCTTCTCTTTTAATGTGAATAGGAGGTGACGGAATATTTATATTCTCATAACCGTGTTTATAAATACTGATAGCTTTAGCGGCATTATCGCGTAAACTGTTCGGGACTTCCGAAACTGCATCACCTGAAACAAAAGCGACTGCGCATTTGACAGTATCACCCGGATACATGGTTGGAAACGGACCAAACGAGATATACATTCTGACATCCGAAAGGTACCATGGTGGATCGTGAACTTGCATGAAAGGAAATGTGAATGCCGAACAATTCATCCAAGCATATAGTACGGAATCAGTCGCTGACTGATCTGTCCTAGTTGTATAATCAGCCCATTGGAAACAATAACTTAACGAGTCGAGAGGTGTTGAAGCGTCAAGTAAGGTTAATCCTATTGGAGTTGATCCCCGATCCACAGGATTATGACAGTAGAATGTTCTCAAACTATCAATATACCCAACGTAATTATTCCCCGGATATGAATTGATATCAATCGGTCCAACATCGGGATCAAGAAAAAAAGCTAAATACACATCTTTGAAAGTTTTTTTACCAATGTTGACAAAGGTATACTCAATTGGAAGAATAGGTTCTTTGACTCTATTTTTCCAAGCCAAAGACTTCTGCCATACTTTAATACCCATACCAACATGACCTCCAATTATAGGTCTGCTGAATGTATCTGTATAAGCGCAAGATAAATCGTTCTCCGAGATTGCGCCGTAGTCCTCATCTACATTCGGCTCTCCATGATCCGGCTTGTTATTTTTTTCGGTGTATATATCTTTGTTATTTTTGTAAGGTCGAGTTCCGTCTGCATTAAGGTGACATTTATCCTTAAGTGTCGGATCATAATTATCCTGTGCAGGATCAGGATTAGTAAGCGAATCGTATGGAACCCCATCGCAACTCATCTCAAATCTATCGGCTAATCCATCCGAGCCAACATCATCCCTGAGCGGATTCCAATCTCCATCATTATCCAGACCGTCAAGTTCATCCTCATCGATCTTACCATCACCGTCATCGTCGTAATGACGGCGATTATGACCGTTGGGAGTATCGATACTCGTCTGCCAGAAATGTTCATCAGTACCTCTTGCTTCGCTGCGAGCATCCCATCCACTATACATCTCTGTTACTCTAAAGTTAGGATAATACGATTGATTCAATGAATCGTAAACAACAGCACCGATCCATGGACCTCCAGCAAAGAGATGCTCGATATTTGAGCCGGCAGGATACTCAAGATTTATACCACCATTTGTAAAGGAATATAAACCGAGCACCCCGCTGTTACTCATCCAGAGTTTCATGTTGTACCCTTGCTGTATATATATTAATTTGCTGCCGGAGGTCGCCCTAATATTATCGGTGACTCTTCCTTTGGTCTTAGTTTGACCGCTTACGGGCACGATGTCGAATATTATTAAGATAATTGCAATAACAAATATAGATTGTTTTTTCATTCTTCCTTCCCTTCAAAGATTAGAACAAAGTATTTTTTTATTAACCGCCATCCGAAGTATCGTTATCTTTCTTCATCATCTCTTCCATCTGCTTCATCATCTTTTCGAGGTCGGGATTCTCGCCCGGATCGTTTTTGTCTTCTTCTTTTCCATTCTTCTTCATATTGTTCATTTCTTTCATCATCTTTTGAATGTCGAAATTCATAGATTGTTTTGAGTAATCCTTCGGAACTGCAAATACAGATGATGCCACAGATTTCTTGTCGATCTTTGTCACTTCCTGCGATTGAACGAGCTTATCATCCTTCTTCGATAATATCTTCAGTGGAAAAAGTTTCATATTTACAAGCTCATCCTCCCAATCTTTTGCTTCTCTCTTCGATCCTCTTCCTCCCATCTCACCGAACGATTTGAATAGGTCATGGTAAAGATTCCCGAGCTTCGAGGTTCCCCAGATATGTGTTACTTCATCTTTGTCTTCTATAACAATTTCCTCGCACGAATATCCAAGAATGGTTTCCTTCTTTCCGGTTTTTGTAATTTTAGGTTTCTTGTCTCCCTGTTCCGGTTTTTTCATCTCGTCGGGGTTCTTGAGTTCATTATCTTCCTTCATCGAGATCTCGAAGTACGATTTCTCCTCATCGTTAACTATCCAGAGTAATTGCTTATCGCCCCGGAGAATAAATTTCCCGCGCCCTGCTTCACCGGTTCCGGCTTTGATAGAAGTTGCCATAAGATTGCCTTTGACAAACATCGTATAAAAAACATTTTCCTGTTTGCCCTGGTCAATCATGCTGACTTTCATGTCGATAGCCCCCTCGAATTGTGCAAGCGTAATTCCAGCAAAAACAATTGTGGAGCAAAATAGAATTTTGATTTTATTCATATTATCATCTCAGAATATTTTTGGAATTCACTCTTTGGGCGAAACTATTTCGCATTGATTTCAGATTTAAACTCGGCGGCTTTATGTGCGCCATCGCAGAACGGTTTATTCTTGCTGTGTCCGCACCGGCATAGCCAGATAGTCGGTTTTCCCGCAAGGTCGAACTTTTTTCCTTTCTCATCATAAAGTTCAAAATCTCCATCAACTTGAATGCTCTTGTGATCTTTTACTGTTATTTTTGCTGCCATACATCCTCCAAATGATTTTATTGTTTGATTATGTTATTGATGATAATCGATAATACTAAACTCCGCATGGAAAATCAACTGAATTCTTTCTATCTACAGGAAATTATTAAGTTTGCTCTTACACGCTCTTAGGTGGGAAGGAGAAATGCTCAACAGTTATCTTGGAAATAGCCGCTTCGATTAATTGTTGGATATTTAATTTTGTTTCAGCTTGCTGGATTTCGTGATAATTCGACCAGGTTTCAGGCTTCCGCGGTGCAAGGAAAGAACAGCAATCGTCGTATGGTTCTTTCGAGATATCGTGCGTTCCAATCCTTCGGGCAAGAGCCATAGTTTCTTCCTTATCGGTTCCGGATAACGGTCGGAGAATTGGCAGAGCAACCGCAATTTCAATGTTCCTAATGTTACGGAGAGTTTGAGAAGCAACCTGTCCAACAGATTCACCCGTTACAAGCGCCTCCGCTTTTTCACGGTGAGCTATCTCTTCTGCGATGCGAACCATGAACCGCCGATACAAGATTACTCTTAACGATTGAGGTGTTTGCAGAACGATTTCATTCTGAAGATCGGCAAACGGCACGAGGTACAGCTTAGAGGTAAATTGATACTTCGTCAGTACCTCCGTAATCTGTTGCACCTGATCGACAGAATGCTGGCTGGTGTACGGCATACTATGAAAGTGTACGAAGATAACAGACGCCCCACGCTTCATGATCTTCCATGAAGCAACAGGTGAATCAAAACCGGCGGAGAGCAACGAGACAACTTTTCCGCTGACTCCGGATGGCAAACCACCTGCACCTTTCAGCTTAGCGCGATAAACGTATGCTGTATTATCGGCGATCTCTATGTTTATTGTTTCATCCGGTTCTTTGAGGTTAGCACGAATGTTAAAATGCTGGCAGAGGGCTTCACCCACTTTCGCATTCACTGCCATTGAGCCATGGGGGAATTTTTTATCTGCTCGTGTAGTGTGCACTCTGATTGTTTTGAAGCTTTGACCTTCCAGCAATTTCTTTGCCGTCTCACAGAAGATATCGAGGTTTTGTTCAACCTCCACACCGACACAGATATTTGCCAGACCGAAAACGAAGGAAAGTCTCTCGACAATTTTATCAACTTCACTTTGTTCTTCAAGATGAATAACGAACCGTCCATAACCGCCACCGACTGAAGAGGATGGTAGTAAACCCGTGAGTGCAGTGCGGACATTCTTCATTAACTGACGCTCAAAGAAACGACGATTGTCTCCTTTGAGTGTTATCTCGTGGTGATGAACAATAATTACTGATTTCATGTTTAAAGATAATTAATTTCTTGGAAGGAAAAAAGAGATACACCGTAAAGTGCTTTGAACATTTTAACTGTCAGTAGCTGCGAGGAAGATTTAAGATTGTGTAAAATGCTTTTTTTCTTGTCACACTGAGCTTGTCGAAGTGTGCATCAACTTCAAAATGCCAGTCTTCGACAAGCTCAGACTGACACTTTCTTTACAATGGTGAATCTTCGGTACGATCTTCGGTTGGGGATGAAGACAAGCCGGATTGTGTCTCCGGCATATTTTCCTGCTGGGCTATACCGAGGCCAATCTGATACAGCATCGGGATGGTAAATTCCATGCTTGAATCTACGGTTCTCCCTATTGGCGTTAACAAACCGGTATCGTAGACCGTTCTGATTCCTTCATCTTCGTTTGGTGTGAGTTTCGCGAAAAGTTTATTCAGTTCCTCCCGTGTAAACCTGATCTTAGAACTTCCCCTGAACACATCGAAATGTTTTGCAAGATGTGGAAATTCTGAATAGAGATAAGTATCGCACCTGTAGATAGAAAGCGCGGCAAATGCCTCTTTAAGTGCCCGTGCGCTTATCAAGCGACCTGAGGAATGCTCGCCTTCTTTGCGGTTGACTTCAATTTGTTTCTCCACTGCGAGATTACCGAGATGGATTTGTTCGCGCGGATATACGTTTCCCATACCATCTGTAAGATTCTTGAGCATCCAGGTATGAGTGAACGGAAAATCCGGCTCCGAATTATCATTTCTGTCCATCGTCGATTCGAATAGCACATAAAAATACTTAAGTACATCCTCTTCTGTACCGTTGATTACATCCGCGACCGCAACCGACTCACCGGTTTGTTCTTCACAATATTCGCGCACAACCGGCTCAGCAATAGCACGCGAAACGAGTAACTTCAGAAGGAGTGAATCGTTCCATTTCATCTCGCTCGTGTAACTCACCAGGTGAGATTTATTGACGATCCGCAACTGACGGTAAATATCGTAACGAAGAAATATTTTAAAATGAATATTTTTAAAACGATTCGTCTGCTCGATCAGGAGCATAACCAAACCGGTGATCGATGATTTTAATTTCTCGAAGTCATCGATGAACAACAGATCGAGTTTATCAAGCATCATCCATGCAAGACAGTTGGTTTCCTGAAGCACGATATCGATATGATCGAGAACCGCGGTAACGCTCATTCCGGTTTTATGCTTAAAATCACCGGCAAGTATTTTGGGAACCGCTTCATTCGACGACGGCTGATCTTTAAGCGAGGGTTTTACCAGCGACATAACACGCTGTTTCAACTTTCCTACCGTACTCTTCTCCTGCCCTAATCCCAAATCATCAACAACCTGCTGGATGATCTTATACGCTTCCTTGAGTTTCGGATTTTTACTTTTATTGACCATGTCGCGGATCTTTGGTTCTTCCGCTATCGCCGTGACGCTTTTCAAACCGATGATCATCAACCAGAAATAACGGAAATCGTCGATGGAATCCGATTTGATATCGCGGAATTCATTCCCGTATATGTATTCTTCGTTGTATAACCCATAGACAGGAACACAAAAAATATCTTCATAATTTTTCGGAAAGAGGGAACGCAATTTTTCCTTATCGGTGCATAACAACCTGAACGAGGCGCTCTTGCCGCTTCCCTTGCTTCCCAAAACGAGAGAATGCTGTGGTTTCATTACATGCCTAAGCATATCCGTTCCGATAAAACAATTTTCAAAACGGGTATCCGATTCGGCATCTACACGTCCGAAATTCAGTGTTGTTAATACTTGTTGTGGTTCCATGTTAACAAATATAATCTTTTATCTTAGAATTTCATATCCTTTTATATCGATCCGGTGTACATCACTCATGTCTATTTTCCTTCCGCCCACTCAGGCGTGATGACCACATCGATGCGCCGGTTCTTCGCTCTGCCTTCCGGTGTATCGTTGCTCGCTATCGGTTTGGTCTCTCCAAACCCCTCTGAATTTACCGGGAACTCGACACTCATATTTGCCATCAAATATTCAGCAACCGCATTGGCTCTCTTTTCAGAAAGAGTCTGGTTGATGTCGTCACCACCCTGTGAATCTGTATGTCCCTCGACTTTTATCCGCGAGCGCGGGAATTTAAGAATCGCTTCCTGTACTTTAGACAGCAGCGGATAGTACTGCGATTCGATGGCTGACTTGCCAACAGGAAATGTAAGTCCATATAGTCGTAAGATAATTGCATCCCCTTCACGAAGTACATTTCCTTCTTCTTCCTTAAACATAGAAGCGACTTTCTTGATAGTCGCTTCTTGATTATGCTGCCTGTCGAGTTTGCGCTGTAATTCTTTTCCTTGTTCCTGAAGTTTCATCTCAGCGTCGCTTAAGGTGCCGAGCCGTTTGATCATCAGGTCGATTTGTTGCTTAAGATTCTCGATCTCGTCTTCTTTCGATCTGATATTCACTTCCGCCAGTTTCAATGAATCGGCATAGTTGCTAATCTTTGCATCCTTTGCCTTGACAGCCGAAATAATATCGTTTATCACCGGATCGAAACCGTTTTCAAAATGAGCGTTAACATCCAGCACACTTCCGATCCTCTTCAGATCGAATTCTTTGGTGAGAAGAATCTCTTCCATCTCTTTCCGATCTTGCTTGATTTTCTCAATCGTTCGATTCAGATAGATAGCATGTGCGGCTTCGTATTTCGCTCCTTCGGCAAGCTGTCGAGCCTCGTCCGTATCATATCTATTTTGCTTGAGTAAATTTTCTACCTGGAGAGTCAGCTTGCGTGCGTTCGCGATTGTTTTAGGCGCGTTGTCTGCAACGTCGGTTTCGTCGGCTTGTTTTAACAATTCCCGTGCGGGCGAGAGATAATTTGATTTGATCGCCTCAAGCTCAGCCGCCCTGTAGTTTACTTCCGCTTCGGCGCCGTACTCCTTTGCGCTTTTTACGTCACCATCTTCCAATTCACGCGCGGCTTTATCAAATTGTTCTTCCGCTTTCTTCCAGAGTTCCTGTGAATACTTCAATGCGCCCGCACGTTCGGCATCGATGCGCGCACCCATAGCTGTAGTAAATGTAACTTCTCCAATTTTGCTTTGGTCAATTGCCTTGGCATAATATGCAGAAGCATTTTTTATTTTCTCACGCATATCTTCAAGACTCTTCCCTTTCTTAAAGTACTCGTCAGCTTCAGAATAATAATTCATGGCTTTCTCGAAGCTCGAAGGTGAATAAAGATTTGCTTTCTTTTCTCTCGCCTGGTTCAACAGCTTATCTGCATCACCGAACAGTTCGTTGCGGAGAGCTTCCTGCGCCGAAGAGAAACAAATTATAGAAAGAATCGAGACAACGATAAAACCGAGATTGCGATATTTAATTTTCATGAATTGCTCCTTTATTAACCTTTTGATTATACCGTAAATTGGAATGATTGTCAAGATGCATTATGATCTATATGATCGGGCAAGAAGGGATACAGGATGAACGACCTCCATATTCAATCGATATTTGCTGATTCCATATTGAAGCTGAAGATGACAGCCGGGATTCGCCGTAACTACGATATCTGCTTTCGTGGATGCAAGATTGTTAATTTTTCTATCTAAAATTTTCATCGAGTCATCATAACGAACCACATTATAAATTCCCGCACTGCCGCAGCACCACGTCGCTTCAGGCAACTCCACGAATTCGATCCCCGGAATTAATTGTATCAATTGCCTCGGCTGTTGACTAACCTTCTGAGTATGAACAAGATGGCAAGCTTCATGGTAAGTAACTTTTTTATTCAGGTTGCCCGGTTTTTTTGTGAGTTCAATTTCCATCAAGAATTCGGAAATATCCTTAACCTTTGCCGATAACGATGCGGCACGATCTGCATGCAGTTCATCATCGGCAAATATCCTGCCGTATTCTTTCATGAAAGCGCCGCAACCGGCTGAGTCGATGATGAGCGCATCGAATTGAAATTGTTCAAATACTTCAATGTTTTTTCGTGCAAGATTCTTCGCGGTGTCGATTTCACCGTTATGCGCATGAAGCGAACCGCAGCAGACTTGTTTTTTCGGAATCACTACTTCAAAACCATTTGCCGTAAGCACATTTACCGCATCATGGTGGATATCCGTAAAAGCGACATTCATGATGCAGCCAGATAAAAATGCAACCCGTCCGCGAACTTCTCCATTCGGTGATATAACCTCGGCAACTTCATCATCGAAGAATATATCGTTTATGGTGGGAAGAAGTTTATGCTTCTCGCACAATTGATCCGAAAATATTTTTAGTATCCCCGATTGCTCGACTGCATCATGCAAACCGCTGCGCTGATAAAATCGCATCAATCTTGCGACAGATTTGATCCTTCCCGGTGATGATAAAACGTTCTGTAAAAATATTTTCTTCAGGAATCTTAATCCAAACGGTTCTCGATGATCTTCTGCAATCTGATTGCGCGCCTCTTCTACAAGCTCGCCAAAATGGACACCTGCCGGACATGCCGTCTCGCACGCCTGGCAATCCAAACAAAAATACATTTCATCCACAAAAATATCGGACAACGGAAGCTGGTCGTTCTGAACTGAATTGATAAGGTGAATCCTTCCGCGGGGAGAAGATTCTTCACGATAATTCAGATTGTACGTCGGGCATGTCGGCAGACAAAGTCCGCAGTGGATGCACTTGTTGTAAACATCGTTCAGATGCTGTTTCAATGTTTCAGTCAGCGCCATTTTCGTTTCCTCATGAATGGAAACAAAACCGCGCCTGCGGCAAATCCGCCTATGTGCGCCCACCAAGCTATTCCACCAGCATCCGCACCGATTCCAAGTGCGAACATACCGCTGATTATCTGCAGAAGGAACCAGATACCCAAGAAAAGAAAGGCGGGTAATTCAATGATCTGGAAAAAGAAAAAGATCGGAATCAGCGTTGTGATTTTTGCAGTCGGATACATAAATACGTAAGCGCCAAGTACACCGGCAATAGCGCCGCTGGCGCCTACCATCGGTACATTAGAATCGGGGAACATGTAGATTTGTGTGAATGCCGCGGCTAAACCGGCGATAATATAGAAAAAGAAATATTTGAGATGACCGAACCGATCTTCCACATTATCGCCGAAGATAAACAGGAATAACATATTACCGAGGAGGTGCATCCAGCCGCCGTGCAAAAACATCGAAGTGAACAACGGAAGAATCGTTCCGGGGTTGACCTGAAATGATTGGAGATCGCCTGTGAAGTTCAACGGGATAAGTCCGAATTGAAAAACAAAATCCGCCATCTCTTTTGAAAGAGAGAACTCATAAAGGAAAACGATAACGTTCATCGTAATCAGAAAATAATTCACGACCGGAATTGTTCGGGATGGATTAGTATCTCGCAGTGGGATCATGAATCGGAATCGATATATGCGATGCAGGTTAAAATTTTAGTTAATCGGTTTATTGAATCCTATCGTTGGTTAAATGTGCATTCCCAACCACTTCGCAATATCATTCAAACTCTCCTCGTCGATCTGATGATCCATTTCATATTCGCGGTATGTCAAATCTGCGCCGGCGTTCTTGAGTAGTTCTTGCGCACGCTTTGCAAACGATACCGGTATGATGGAATCGAATTTTCCGTGCCCAACGAATACCGGTTTATTCTTCATTCCGCTCCACGAATATTTTAAATCGCTGTCTTCGGGTATCAAGCCGCTGTTTGATAGAATACCTTTAACAGAGTTGGGCTGGGTGAGTGTAAGAACGAACGACATCATGGCTCCCATGCTGAAACCGAATAAAAATATTCTCTGCGGATCAATCGGATAACCCTGCTTGACGTCATCAATGAATTTAGTCAGCTTCTGATAACTTTCAGTGAACATCTTTTTATCCGGCTTGCCGATATCGACGATATCGAACCAGGTAAAGCCGCCCGAATATGCAAATTGATACGGCGCTCTTACACTAATGATGAACAAACGCTCATCGAGAAACTCCGACAAACCAAACAGGTCATTCTCATCTGCGCCACGACCATGAAGCATAATAATCGCCGGAGCTTTACCGGCGGTTTGAGTTCTGGGAGGAAGAATTTTATGGACGAGTGTGGTTTGGATTAAATTCATTCTTGATTTTAGATATTAGATTTCTGATTTACAATTTTCAATTGGCAATTATCAATTAACAATTTCATTTAGCTTTTAATATCGAATAGTTTATCTCAATTACTCAACTACTTTCATACTCTTTGACTCAAATACTCTTTGCTATACCGTTTTAATTTTGCATTGCTTCATATCCATGCTACATCCTCAAACTTCTTTATTTGTTCTCTGTCTGTCGGAAGCGGTCCCTCACATTTCGGTTTCAGGTCGAATATCTTTCCGGGATTCAGGATATTGTTCGGGTCCATCATTTGTTTCAGTGTTCGCATCATCGTCATCGAAGGTGAACCGACCATCTTTTCAAGCAAGCGTTTCTTATACAACCCAACACCATGCTCGCCTGTGATTGTGCCACCGAGATCGATAGCCGCCTCTTCGACTTCGATAATCGACTTTTCTGCACGTGCAAACGCTTTTGCATCTCGTTTGTCTGTCATGTAATTGGGATGAAGATTGCCATCACCCGCATGACCGAACGTGCCGATACGAACATCATTCTTCGATCCAATTTCACTAATACGGCTGACCAATCGTGCAAGCTCTGAGCGCGGAACTGCAACATCCTCCGTCATCGTGGTCGGTGTAGCACGTGCGAGTGAAGCAAATGCCGATCGGCGTGCCGTTTTTAGTTTCACCGATTCATGTTCATCTTGAGCGACCTTTATTGTGGTTGCATTATGCTTCCTGCATATTTCATTTACGAGCAAAGCATCGTCATCAACGACAGATTTCTTCCCATCCAATTCAATCAAAAGTATCGCCGCCGTCTCAACCGGCAAACCGATGTGAGTATAGTCTTCCACGCATCTTATAGTTGTGTTATCAAGAATTTCCATCATTGAAGGAGTTATCTTAGCCGTAATTACCGCTGATACAGTTTTTGCCGCATCGTCCATTGATGGGAAGAACACAAGAAATGTTCTGGATGTCTCTGGTTTCGGAATTATCTTCAATAATATTTTTGTGAAGATACCGAGCGTCCCTTCAGATCCGGTGAGAACATCTTTCAAATTATATCCGGCAACATCTTTAACCGATTTACCGCCCGTATGAAGAATCTCGCCTGTTGGTAAAATTACTTCCATCCCGAGCACATAGTTTTTTGTTACGCCATACTTCAAGCCGCGAAGTCCACCGGCATTCTCGGCAACATTCCCGCCGAGAGTTGAAATGCTTGCGCTTCCCGGATCGGGAGGATAAATAAATCCGAACTTCTCAACCTCTTGTTGAAGAACTGCTGTGATAACACCCGGTTCAACCCAAACGCTTAAATTTTCCTGATCGATTTCAAGTATGCGATTCCAATGATTTGTGAGGAGTATAATGGAATTTTCCGATGGAAGTGTACCACCGCTTAATCCAGTTCCGGAACCTCTCGGGATAACTGTGAATTTTTCTGCGTTCGCGAGCTGGATGATTTGTGAAATTTGCTCAGGCGTTGACGGACGAACAATAACATCGGGAAGCGGCGCGTTTATTGGAGATGAATCATAAGAGTATGCAAGCCGCGATTCCGGGGAATCAAAGAGATTCTCTCCGCCAATAATTTCTTTTAGCTTTTTAACAATATTCGTTGAAATCATGAACGATGCTACGCGTTCCTTCCAACCGCTTGGGCGACTGCCTTTACTTCCTTCATCAATTGCCTGAATGCATCCGGTGTCAGAGATTGTTCACCATCCGAAAATGCTTCAGAGGGATTCGTATGAACTTCCACCATCAACCCGTCAGCGCCGGCGGCAATCGCCGCTCGACTCATCGGAATGATCAAATCGTTTCTTCCCGTTCCGTGACTCGGATCGACTATGATCGGAAGATGAGAAACTTGTTTTATTGCCGGAATGATATTCAGATCGAGTGTGTTGCGTGAATACTCGACGAAACTTCTGATACCTCTTTCACACAAAATTACCTGATCGTTTCCACCCGAAAGAAGATATTCAGCGCTCATTAGAAATTCATTTAGTGTGGCGGAAAAATTTCGTTTCAACAAAATCGGCTTCTTAACCTTGGACAATTCACGAAGCAACTTTGTGTTGTACATATTGCGCGACCCCACCTGAAGTAAATCGGCATATTCCAGGACGGTATCCAGTTCTGAAATATCGATCACCTCGGTCACTATACCCAAGCCCGTCGCCTCACGCGCTTTCGCCAGCAATTTCAAGCCGTCTTTCCCAAGACCCTGGAATGTATATGGACTCGTTCGCGGTTTGAAAGCGCCACCCCGAAGCAATGAGGCTCCGGCAGATTTTACTGCTTGCGCCGTCTGCAATAACTGATCTTCGTTCTCTACCGAGCAAGGACCTGCAATCACTATAATCTTTTGTCCTCCGAATGCCGCACCCTTTACTTCTACTTTTGTATCACCTTGCTTGAATTCTCTGCTTGCTAATTTATATGGCTTCACGACCGGGATTACATTCTCAACATGCGGCAATAACGAAAACTGTTCTCGTATTAGATTTCTTTCTTCACCGACAATGTTGATAATAGTACGCGAGGAGTCTCTCAGAAGATTCGCCTGGCACCCGATCTCCTCGGCATGCGTAATAACCTGCTTAATATCTTCATCTGTGGCATTAACTGCCATCACAATGATCATAAATATTCCGATAATTTCTAAATATCAAATCAAATTTAAAGATGTGTTAAGATAAGAAAAAATGTTGAGAATGTATAGTTTCTACATCGCAGATTGATAATCGTCTTGCATTTAACAGATTATTTTCTATTATTTAGTATGTGAAGAGTTCTGCACGACATATAACGACGCTGTTGATCATATCCTGCTACCTCACGATCGTACTCACAGGTCAGAATGGGATTCTTCACTCAATCATTAACACTGGTAATGGTGAGCATCAGGTTGATACCGGCAGCAATTCTATACCCTCTGATTTCAAAATCTATTTTGCACAGGGGAAACATCTTCCGCTGACGATCAAGATTCAAGTCCCATCCGAATCGATACTTTCAATAATTCAGTTTCCTGAACAAACAAAATTCATATATCCAAATTATTCTTGTACACTTCTAACTCTTCAATCTTTTAAATTTATACGTTACCTCCCCCGCGACCCTCCCGTGGCGTAGTTCTTCCGTTCCAACAAATATTATAATCTATGCGTGAGATATTTATGTCAATGCATTTTCACGTGCTGTTATTATTTTTAAAACATTCGAAGGAGAACTACTATGAATAAGCAAAATCAAAAACGGGAAGATTTACAACAAAATTCTGAACAGGGATTTCCGTTTCAACTCAAATTGTTGATTGCGGGAATTGTTATCGGTTTGACAATTCTTGTTCTTGAATTCACCGGCTTTTTCAAATAAGCGATCAGACGAATCCGGGATTTGTGGCAGATGCAGGGTATCGCCATCGGGCAGAACAGCAACGGGAATACCTCTACCCGATAAATTGATGTATTCATTGACTGCCGAGTGCAGATCTTAAATGGATTTCAGTTTGCAATCCATAACATCGGCGCTTGGCATCGATGAATAAATAGCAATCTCTGATTTTTTAGAATATCGGAAATGATCTGTTACAGCCATTGATCAAGTTCAGTTTTATTATTCCGGGCAATCAATCTAAGTATCTCATCCAGCAGATATTATCTAAGGAACAAAACAGCCACACCAACAACAGCAATGAAGGCGCCGATGATAGCCCGCCAGGATAATTTTTCCTTATATACGAATCTGACAAGCGGCAACATCAATATCGGTACTATCGCCATGATCGTTGCGGCAATTCCAACCTTAGTGTACGCTATTGCGATCAGACTGAACGATATTCCGAGGAATGGTCCGAATATCGAGCCGAGTCCCGTCAGCCAGAATGCTTTTTTATCCTGATGATACATCCTGATTGGGTTCTTGTACCGCTTGGTTAAGAATGCTAACGGTAGAAGCAAGACGAGAGATGAGACGATCCTAATTTCGGTTGCAACGAATCCATTTATTTCTCCCTCGTGGAATGCCATCTTTGCAAAG
Organism: uncultured Chlorobiaceae bacterium; assembly: GCA_964520905.1. Taxonomy (GTDB): domain Bacteria; phylum Bacteroidota; class Ignavibacteria; order UBA10030; family SZUA-254; genus JAGVIE01. Next base: position 37,687 of record CAZFQL010000006.1, read on the forward strand.
ATGAGTCCTATCCCCTGTCCCACCGCTCCAAGAAATGCGTAAATAATTCCCGATGTTGTAATTAAAACTTTTTCGGATGGATTTGCTCCCTTATCGAGTACAACAACGCTGACGCCAAACACTGTGATTATCATTCCCAATACTCCTGCCGATGTCAGCGTTTCACCGAGAACGAAATAAGCAAGCATTGCGGCGAACGCCGGCGCAAGCGACATAATAAGCATACTAATCCGCGCGCCGATTTCTTGAAATGCTTTGAATAAAAAAGTATCTCCGAGAGCCAACCCAATGACACCGCTGATGCTTAGATTCAAGATTTGTGTGGAAGATAGATTAATATTAAAATCCATCACGATAATTAAGACCGTGAGGTAAACGACCGCAAGTATCAGACGGGTGATGTTTACCTGGAATGATCCTACTCTTTTTACGGCAGATGCAAACACCATAGCGCTGACCGACCAGAGCATGGCAGTAAGCAGCGCACTCAGTTCACCAGGGAAGGGCATCGGGATGAATCATAAATAAGAAAAATGTTCAAAAGTATTTTATCAAAGTTATCAACACGGTTGTACAGCGAAATAATATAAGAAAAATAGATCAGGTTTCACATTTTGAAAGTAAATTAATTCTAACCAATCCGATTTCCAAGAGTGAAAACTTCCTCTCCTCTTAAGTGAGGATTTAGGTGGGATCCAAACCAGGACGTCTTTAATTTCTCAGCTGAGCGCTGATTCCAGCTTATAAAATGAAAAAGCCCCTGCAAATACTTCCACAGGTGCTTCCTCGATTAATATTGAAATAATTAGTCCGTTTTTGTACTTTAAATATGTTCCTGCTTAACATAATATCACAACTCATATTTCTGAATATTATTAACACACTCGAACAGTATGACCTCTTCCAGATATTTACGAACATTTTTGAAACGAAGTATTATAGCCGGAATAATTGCAATATTATTATGGACAATTATCATTATGATTTTTGAAGAAAAGTTTATATTTTTTCCGTCAAAGTATCCTGAAGGAATTTACGACGATGCACACGTCATTGCCAATTTATCCGACTGCTGGATAAATACGCAGGATGGTGTAAAGCTTCATGGCTGGTTCGCACGAACCGATAGTGCAATTGCTACAATCGTAATGTGTCACGGCAATGCAGGCAATATCTCCCATCGTCTTGAAATTATACGGCGACTTCAAAAGGTCGGACTTAACATTCTGATTTTTGATTATCGCGGGTACGGTAAAAGCGAGGGCTCTCCAACAGAAGATGGAGTGTACAAAGATGGGCGAGCCGCATTCGACTACGCAATGAATTTACCCGATGTGAATCCGAAACGGATAATTTTGTGGGGAACGAGTTTAGGAGGCGCAGTCGCTGTGGATATAGCATTACAACGTCCAGCGCTCGGATTGATATTGGAATCGGCATTTTCTTCTGCTAAGGATGTGGCGCGTTCCGCCTATCCGTACTTACCGATTCATTATGTATTACGCAGCAACTTTAATTCGGTTGAAAAGATTCGTAAAATCCACATCCCGCTGTTACAGATACATGGAAAGAATGACAACATTATTCCGATTGAACTTGGGAAAATATTGTTTGAGGCAGCGAATGAACCCAGAGAGTTTTATATCATTGATGGATCCGATCACAACGATACATTTATAGTTGGTGGTACGCAATACTTAGAAAGAATCAGAGCATTTATACTTCGTACTATCGAATTGAGCAGTGTAGAACCGAAATAAATTATATCAGAATATTGTCCTTCCATCCAAGCTTGATAAGATCGATCTTATTCATATCGGCTACACCAACTCCATGCTTTTGCTCAGCCGCCGCGATATGTTTTGGAGACGGACGGATCGGTAAGTCTTCCTTGAAATACTGCCGCCGCTTTGCCTCGATGATCTTTAATCCTACAGCGTCGAGTGCCACCGGATCTGTCCCAACGAGAAATCCTTTGTACTGCCAGACAAATTCTTTATCGAAATGATGCGGTCCAAGGCAATTAAACTGCGGCGTCATCATCAAAAGAACATTCAACCGCGTTTTACCTTTCACAATCGGAAGGTTGTACAAACTCCCCAGATCAACACACGAGTCGGGATGAAGATCCGACGGCTCAGGGGCGAACATAATATAATTTTTCAAACAACCGCTCACACCTGCCCAATGATGTGCCCGCATCGGACGTGAGTTGATCAATACCGTAGCTTTTTGGAAAACGGGATTACGCAACACTCCCTGGTCATCGATGCTAAAATTTGCTTCTTGAACACCCGCGCCAATGACACGTGCTTGCAACGTGTTCTCAACTTCCGCAGGTGTGGGTAAATACTTCCACCTGTTCGATTTTATCCCAACAATATCCGTCGGCTTGATGATTTGCTTCCATGCCGCTTCGGTAGTTTTCGCATCGAACAGTTTTACCATCGCTTCATCGAGCATCTGCTCAAAAATCTTCTGATCGATCTTTCCGTCTTTATCTACAATGTTCTGGTGACGAATAAGTATAACCTTTGATTTCTTTTCCAATGCTTGATTTGCAAATAATGGTACACCCGCGGTGGCTATGAGTGCGGCAGCGCCTGTCTTGCGCAGAAAATCCCTGCGAGTAATTATGTGTGTCATGGTAATCTCCTCTTGAATGTTTCAAGTGAAATCATTGCTTGTTCTTTTGTAGGTGCATCGAAGATTATGACGATGTAGTTTTTCTCTTTCGCGCATGCTGTCCACTTTTTGTTTTCGGTCTTAACGATACCCGCTTCCTTGCTATCAGGCATATAGTGAGTGAGAAAGCTATGGTAAGCGGAATCGGTTTGTTCTTTGTTCGGATAACCGGCAAGCAGTAGGTAACTACTATCTTTCTTCGATCTTACAAGAACACCCTCAGTGCTGTCATTTAGATTCAAAATGTTACCATCCGCAACATAGAAGTGGATATTGAGGATCTCGTACCTGTAGAAATAGCGCAAGCTCTTCTCAAGATATTTATTGATCGGGATATGTTTGACTATATCCGGTCGTTTCCCATCCGTTGGAATAGCACGTGCTATTTTCTCACCCAGATCGAATATTGCCTTTGATGCTAGTGGATTCTCTTTTTCTATTCGGATGCAGACGAAATATTTATCCTTCCAGAAACAGAGCAATCCCATCTTATACTCACCATCCTGACCGATAGTAATGCTGGTTCCTCGTCCTTGCATGTAAGTATAAACGCCAAACGCATTCCGGGCGGATTCCATATCGAACATTTCAACAAGGATTTCTTCCTGATTCGGACAAGCGTATCGTTGGACAAGAAGGTCTTTGAAATTGTAGGAACGATAGATTTCACCGGCACCATCCATGTAATCGAAAATTTCTTCACCTGTATAGATGCGCGAGGAGTCGGATGCGTTCCAACAATCAATTGATTGTGGAATTAATTTCTGCATAGCAGATTGAGTTGTTGTATCTAATGAACCCATAATAAAAGACAGAAATAAAAACAGTGTTGTCATATTAATCAAGATAAAGTTACAATTGATGACTGATGTGACGCACTGGGTGTTCCTTTAACCATTCGGTTGCTGGAATTACCACTCATATGGAACTCAACCCCCACCTGGGATGAGTATTTCTGCGCAACATAAGTAGATTAATTATATCATTTGACACTCTTCAAGGGAATCCGCACGAGCATGAATCCGATTACTGCGATACAAACCAGACTCAGCAGATACATCGGCTCATCGAACATATGAAATATCTTAATCTCCGCAAAAGCGAGTCCGGCGAATAATAATCCGAGTAATGCCTCGCCAGCGATGAGACCTGAAGAAAGCAGCACTCCGATGTTATTTATCTTTTCTTTCGTACCTGCCTCCAACTTTCGTTTCTCCGCAATCTTATCGAGTAATCCTTTCATTAATCCGCCAACGAAGATTGCAAATGATGTATCGATAGGCAGGTACATACCAACGCTGATAAGCATGGGACTTTTCACCTGCATCATTATAAATGCAAAACCCATTAACATGCCGACGATGATAAGAATAAATTCCGTCTTTGCTTCCACTATTCCTCGTGCAACAACAGCCATCAAGCTTGCTTGCGGCGCGGGTAACTTTTCTCCACCGAAACCGGCACGAGTACCGAGGATATCGTTCTGCTGCTCTGGCGGTAATTGTTTTATTTCGTCTACCGAGTAAACCTTTCCATTTAATGTTGCGTCCTGCCCTTTGTATTCAACTGTTGTTACTCCACTTTTTTGAAGCTTATCAAACTCATTACCGACAACCTGCTTAATATCTCCCAAATGAAGCAACGACAAAATCAGAAACATAACTATCGCCGCCGCGGTCACGCCGAAGATATCACCAACCTGCATTCTCCAAGGCGTACAGCCGAGGATATGTCCTGCTTTCAAATCTTGCATCATCTCTCCGGCAACCGAGACGCTTGTACAGGTAAACGCCGCAACGCCGAGAACAGCGGCAATGGCGGCAACACCAGTCATTCCTAATCCAACCATAAGAAAAGCCACTACGATAAGCACCGAAACCGTAAGTCCGCTTGTTGGATTATTGCTCACACCGATAATGCCTACGAGATATCCTGAAACCGCGGCGAATACAAAACCGAGGAACAACATCACTACAGCGGCCACTGCGGCGGGCAAGAAGCTCTGCGTAAAATAATTGAAAATGAAAAGCATGATAAGGGCGATAATTCCGATTACTAAAAGAGACCAACGGATGTTGATGTCTTTATCTGTCCGTATAATATTTGAATCATCCGAACCGGATTTTCTGATATAAGAAAACGAGCGAGTAATGCCCGTGAAAAGACTATTGCGCATTTTGTACAGTGTATAGAAAGCACCTACAAGCATTCCTCCGATGGCAATGTACCGGACATAATTTTTCCAGATGGAGGTAAGCTCAGCCGTCCAGTTATTCACAGCACCGAGATCGTCACGGTGTATGAAGAAAGCGATGATCGGTGTCAGCAATCCCCATGCAAGCACACCGCCGCTGAAGTTGATCGCTCCAAGTTTTGGTCCAATGATATAACCGACACCGAAGTACGCAGGATTCATACCCGGTGCGCGAAGCATTAACACACCTTTGGATAGCGACACGATCTGTTGCCATCCCGCTGCTATGAATTTAAACTCGACCAATGCGCTGAAGAATGCGCCCACACCCATTCCTGCAAATAGGAACCGTGAATTCTGGACGCCACTTTGTCCCGACTTGTGGATTTCCGCCGCCGCAATCGATTCAGGGAAGGGAAGTTCAGCATCTTCAATCAAAACACGACGCAAAATTGTAACGAACATGATACCTAAAATGCCTGCAACAACCAGCATGATTGTTGAAAGGATGTAATGTTCGAACGAGAAGAACGGATTCCAAATTGAAGCAATAAAAAATGCCGGTAATGTAAAGATTGCGCCTGTTGCAACGTTCCCTCCTATCGATCCAACTGTTCGGGCAGCATTTTCTTCGAGCAAAGTTCCTTTCATTGTTTTAAGGACTGCCATGCCGATGACAGCGGTTGTGTATGTTGCAGCGATTGTCATTCCAGCTTTCAATCCGAGGTAGGCGTTGGCAGCTCCCATCATTACTGCCATAAGCACACCAAGGAACACAGCTCGGAATGTGAACTCTGCCATCTTTGTATCAGCAGAAACGAACGGAGTGAATTTTTTCTCTTCAGTCATTAAATTATTCTTTCAAATTATATGATTGATGCTGGATCTATGTTGATTAGATTCATTTGAATATAAGTGATAAACATTAAGGAATAATTTCTATATAATCAAATTTCTAACTTAAATTGATTATGTAATTCATATCTTTTAATTTTTCAGCTACCCTCACTCGGTTGTCACCCTGAATTTCGATGTCCCCACCTTTCACAGTCCCACCGGCACCGCAATGTTGTTTTAAAATACGCGCGATGTCTTCCATTGTTTTAGGATTGTGTTGTAAACCGGAAATTAGAGTTACGGTTTTACCCTTCCTTCCTTTCGCATCCAACCATACACGGACTGACTTACCTTTTCCATCATGTCCTGATGCCGATGATTTGTCTGTAACCGGAGATCGTTCGGATTCAGGTAATATTTGTTTTAAATCGGAAAGTGATTTAAATATTTTTCTATCATTCATTGCCTGTTTCCTTTGCAGGTTATGATATGAATATAATAAAAATATCTTAAGGTTATAAGTCTATATTTAGGAATCCCTAAATCAGTTCTTACCACAAAAAAAATCCTGAACCTTTACCAGATCCAGGATTTCTCTAATCATGTGAATTATCTTTGAGGTTTTAACCTTCATGTGCATTATATAAACTCCATCTTACAAATCCAATAATAAATATAGATTTGCTTCTTGTTTTACCTGATTTCCTCAACAACCCAAAACCACTAAAAAAAAGACTCAATCAGGCTGTAATTTCATTATTATCAAGTCAGTTGGATTAGGAAATAATTCCTTCCGCCTTTTCTCATCACAATAAATTTCCCGTGAAAAGCATCATCGATACCTACTTTCTTCTCGACGTCAGCTATACGGACGTTATTAAGATAAACACCGCCTCCTTGAATCATGCGCCGCGCTTCACCTTTCGATTTTACTATGCCGGCAGTTACCATCAGGTCGAGTACAGGTAACCCAATACCGCCGAGCTGATCCTTCGGTATTTCAGTTGAAGGAACATCGCTGAAAATATCCAATAATTCTTTTTCGTTCACGTCGGTGATCTCGCCGCCGAAGAATATCTTCGTAGCCGTAATTGCCTGATTGAGCGCCGCTTCGCCGTGCAGCATTTTAGTCACTTCCTGTGCGAGGGTAATTTGAGCTTCGCGTTTTTCCGGAGATTCTTTCTGCAGCTTATCCAGTTCATTGATTCTCCCCTCCGGTAGGAGTGTGAAGAATTTTAAATATTTCACAACATCCCTGTCATCGGTGTTAAACCAAAATTGGTAGAATTTATAAGGTGACGTTCTCTCAGCATCGAGCCAGATTGTCCCGCCTTCTGTTTTTCCGAACTTAACGCCGGACGAGGTTGTAATCAAAGGAAATACTATCGCATATACTTCCGCTCCTTCGTGTCTTCTTACCAAGTCGATGCCCGATGTAATATTGCCCCACTGATCGCTCCCGCCCATCTGGATCGTGCAATTGTAGCGGCTGTACAATTGAAGATAATCGTACGATTGCAGTAATGAATAACTGAACTCGGTAAACGACATCCCTTGTTCCTGCTCTATCCGTGCACGCACCGATTCTTTTGCAAGCATTTCATTTACAGAAAAATATTTACCGACATCACGCAAGAATTCCATCATCGATAGCTTCGTTAACCAATCTGCGTTATTCACAAGTATAGCAGGATTATCCTTCGATTTAAAATCTAAAAACTGGGATAACTGTTTTTTTATTCCTACAAGATTCGATTCGATGTCTTGGATTGAAAGGAGCTTTCGTTCCTGAGCTTTGCCGCTCGGATCGCCGACCATTCCGGTTCCACCACCTGCTATCGCGATAGGGATATGCCCGGCACGCTGGAGATGTACAAGTCCCATAATCGGAAGAAGCGATCCCACATGCAAACTGTTTGCAGTAGGATCGAAACCGATATAAGCGGTTACCTTATTTTTTGCCAGATGCTCCTGCACACCGGGTGTACATGTATGAATAAACCCCCGCCACTCTAATTCCTGAAAAAAATTATGCATTCAATTTTCCTATTAATCATCAAAATACCTTCGGAATGATAAATTACTATCTTCTCATGGAAAAAACAAATAACTCCATATAAATTATAGAAGAATAGAAACATCATCCCTACGACTCAGACTTCATATAACCGCTATTGAAGATATAAAACTACAACCGAAGATGACATTAATTACGCGATTGACTATATTATTGAAAATAAATCTTGAAAATCAGTGAGGAATATTTTATCTTATCCATTCGAAAGAATCTCATATGCCTCTAATAGAAGACAAGCCAAAATATTCTGCAAAAACGCTGATCATTATCGGCATACCTGCATTCCTTGCCGCAGTTGTTATTTCTGCCATATCGCACCAATATATTCATCACATCGCGGATAATATTTTTATTGGATCGGAAGAATTTGTCGATACGTATAGTCCAGACATTACGCTTCACGGGTTAGCTGTGAGTTCACCTGTTGCCGCCGCTGCCGGACCGATCTGGACATTTTTTCTTGCCATCATGTCATTCGGACTTTACCTGCATAACCCGCGTAATCTTTTTCTCGGCTCAATGGCGTTCGTAAACGCAAGCTCCAGGATACCCGAAACTATTACATTGTTTCTTCAACTCTTGCTTCATAATAAAACAACATTGCATACCGATGAAAGTTTTTCCCTCGCGTTGCTTAAGCTCGACGACCCGACAATATCCATTGTTCTATTATGCTTTTTCTCCCTGACAATCTTATTTCTGACAATCACAATAATACATGATACAAAAACAGTCCCGCTGAAATGGCTCATCGCTGCTATTTTATTTATTTGTATGATTCCGCTTCAGGATTTTCTGTGGAATAAAATCGCACCACTTCTCGTTTGAGTAGGGATTTGTTTCATTTATTGAGAGATGAGTTTCGCGGCATGAAATCCGCTAACAACCGCTCCTTCGATCGTTGCCGGTAAACCGGTATCCGTCCAATCGCCTGCAAGATAAAAATTACTAATCGGTGTTTCTGCTCCGGGCCTATATCGTTCGTAGATATTAGTAGCTGAAAAGGTCGCCCGCTTTTCTTTTATGATTATGGATGAAGTTAATTTTGCTTTGCGGCTGTTCGGAAATACATCATGGATTTCCGCGATGGCGCAATCGAGCAATTTCTCTTTTGATGTTTCGATATATTTATGCGCGCCGCTTATTACGGCAGTAATATAACTGCCGGATTTCGATTCATTCATCAGCCGCCGTCGATTGAAAACCCATTGAAGATTCATATCAATCAAACCTATATAATCAAAATCCATAAATTCTGAATCGAACCATAGATTGATTGAAATTATCGGAGAAGCTTCATATCTCACCAAATCGCTGAATGGTTTTTCATTTTTATAAGAGGGCGGAATAATTTTCCTCAGTGCATATGGCGGTACCGTAGAGATAATACTCTTGGCTTTGACTAATTTATGCTCTTTCAATCGAATACTGGCAGCTTTCCCGTTCAGCAATTCAATTCCTTCTACCTCAGCGTCGGCAAATATTTTCGCTCCACGTTTCTTCAGCAGATTCACCGCTTCATTAACGTAAAGTTCCGATTGTCCTACTGTCGGGATAAGGATAGCCGAATCCGATTTTTGTCCGAGGAATGTTGCCCTTAGCGATCGTGCCAGAAGAAGCGCCGACGCTTTAGCTGGCGATTCGTTCATGATGGATATTGCAATTGGATGCCAGAGATTCTTTCTCGCTTCTTCAGATTGGTGCATATCCACCAGCCACTCATCTACAGTCATGGTTGAAAGTCTTTTCTCCAGTTGGTTATCCCAGCCGCTCAACACAAGCCCGACTTTCAACAATCTTTGACGATCTTGAAAGGAAAGTAGTTTATATTTCAACATGCCCAAGACAATATGAAACGGTTTAGGCAATGAAGATAATTCAAATTTCGCTCTCCCCTTAAGCGGATGATGGAATAATAAACTTAATGAAGGTTCATACCTTAGGAAATGACGCGTGCCGATTGCGTCGAGGTATTTAAGAAGATTGTGGTATGCACCGGCAAGAACATGTTGTCCGTTATCGACGACATCACCTGTTATTTCATCTATGTAGGAATAGCATCTTCCTCCCAATCGCGGAGATTGTTCAAAGATTGCAACCTTGGCTCCATCTTTTGAAAGCTGAACTGCCGCGGCAAGACCACTTAATCCTCCACCAATTATTATTACATCGAACATTTTAGATTTGATATTGAAGATGAGGAATTTAGACGAAACAAATCAACGGTTCACCTGATTCATCTTCCGAGCATTCTCTGCTTGACCCAGTATTTCACGGCGATTGCTAATTGCAGGAATCGGGGCAACATGACTTTTCTGTCGAACACGTTATAATTCACTTCCTTGATTCGGAGAAGAGTGTGGTAATAAATCCTCTCCATAATCTTTGCGGCAAACATCGCACGTTTATCTTCTTCAGGTAATAATTCTTTCGCTTTTTGGAAATATTCTTCGGCTCGCTGTGTTTCGAATTCCATCAACTTCTTGAATTGAGAGTTGTTACGCGACGAAAATAGTTCGGCTTCAGTGTAACCAAACCTGCGCAAATCTTCTTGTGGGAGATATACCCTTCCATATTTTGCATCGATACCGACATCGCGGATTATATTGGTCAACTGAAGTGCGATGCCTAAATTCACGGCATATTCTTTTGTGCGCTCGTTCCTCGGTCCGAATATTCCAAGACTCATAAGTCCGACTGTTGAAGCTACAAGATAGCAGTACTCTTTCAGTTCATCGAATGTCTCATAGCGGTTCTTCACCAGGTCCATCTCTACTCCCCTGAGCAGCTCATAAAAATAGACTACGGGTATTTTAAATATTTTCGTGATTTCACTGAGCTGATTCAGTATTTGATAGCTGGATTTTCCATCGAGACCGAGTTCAAGTTCGCTTCGCCATTTTCTTAATACTTCAATTTTGCTGCTAACGTCATGAACATTATCGACAATATCATCGGTAGTGCGGCAGAAAGCATAAACGGTCTTCAACGCATCGCGTTTCCTTTTCGGAAGGAATGAGAACGAGTAATAAAAACTCGATTTACTCTCCTTCAAACCAGAAGCGATCGGCATGGCTAAGTCAGATCCCATACTTCTTTCCTCGGACGTTTCTTTTTATAATTCGGTAAATCGTTGAATAACAAGCCGCGTAAAAATATCATCATTTTATCCGATGTTCTTAATCTCGGTCTCTTTTGCAGTACATCATATTTATTTTTCTCGATCATCTTCAAAATTCCCATACCGCCAAACCAGATGAGTTTCAACTCAAGTTGTAAATCTTTCGAGACGAGAGCCGGAAGTTCGGCTCCTTTATAAAACATCTCTCTCGTGCGCTCAACCTGATATTTCATCAATTTCCTGAATCCGCTATCCATAACTCCATTATTCCATTTATCCAAACCGTAGCCAAACTTTATCATATCCTCAATTGGAATATACAACCTATCTTTTTCCTTATCAACTTTTATATCCTGCCAGAAATTTGTTAACTGGAGCGCACTGCAAATATAATCGGAGAGTTCAAACAACTTTTCATCCCGGTAGTTGAAAATCATCAATACAAGTCTGCCCACAGGATTTGCAGAATATTTACAATAATCCATAAGTTCATCGAACGTCTCGTAACGGTTTTTCGAGACATCACGTTTGAAAGCAGTTATCAGGTCGCTCAGCGGTTCGATCGGAATATCCAATCGTTTCACCGTTTCCCGCAGTGCAATAAAGACCGGATGGTCTGCATAACCCTCGTAACATTGCTTGAGTTTATTTTCCCAATCATCCAACTTAGCAAGTCTATCCTCTTTAGCAAGCTGAAACTCATCGGCAAAATCATCGGCTATGCGGCTGAAAGCATAGATCGCCTGCACATAAGGACGTTTTTCCTGCGGCAGGAAAATTGAGGCAACGGGAAAATTTTCGTAATGCGCTTCTGTAATTTCCGCACAGTATGCAAATGCCTCATCGGGCGAATATTTATGGCTCTCACTCAGCAATATCTTATCTCGGCTTTGATTAGAATCAGGGTTTAATATTAATAAAATTTAAAGGAAAGTCAAAGAAGGAATTGATCCTCCGACTTGTATATGGTCCATCGGCTGATGAACCGTGGATGTGAAATAGATATTTACACTTGTACTTGAAGAGATTAATGGGCTGTCCAGAAAGCTACTATCCACTGTCATATTAAGTCCCGCCGTCATGGTGAGCGAAGTCGAACCATAGGCGGGACTTTTTATTTCACCAGGAATTACAAACCTATTTCTTAATTGAATCCGGTTTCTGAGGAAGCGCCATAGGTAAATCCTCTCTGCCGCTCCAATCTTCGAACGAGCCGTCGTAAAGATGAGGTGTATATCCAAGCGAACGCGCGGCTGTATAGACCACACATGCCGAAACTCCGCTATGACAATATACAATTACATCATTTCCTTTCTTCACTCCCGCAGAATCGAACTTCTCTACCATTCTCGGCATCGGAATCATTTTGTTTGTGCTGTCGACAAGACTTCCGGCGAAAATATTCTTCGCCTTAGGGATAGCTCCGGCACGAGGATAACCACCGCTGTTTGCACCGTTATAAAACTGCGGTGCGCGCGCATCGATGATGGAAACATCCGGTTTATGAAGCCCCGATTTCACAAACTCTGCATCAACTATAGCAAGTGGATTAAATTTAGGCGTGAACGATCCTCTTTGATAGACCGGCAGTTCTTTTGTTACCGGTTTGCCTTCAGCTTTCCAGGCATCGAAGCCGCCATCGAGGATGGTCGTCCTATCGCCCATACCGAGATAATCGAGAGTAACGAAGATGCGTGCAACCTGATTTACATTTCCGCCGATGCCGCAAAGAATTATTCGTGAATCACTCGAAACACCAAGCGCTTCAAGCGTTGTATCAAGTTGCTCCATCGGTAATAACTCGTAGCTGAGTTCGGGGTTCGACATGTACATCCAACCGCTCCAAAGAAACCGTGCACCGGGGATATGCCCTCTCTCGTAATCGCGGCGGATCGGCGCAACCTGTAGTATTACCAACGATGGATCATTTATATGTTCTGCCAACCACGATGTTGTGACAAAGACGGTGGGATTATTGGATTGTGCGTTGCTCTGTTGTGAGAGGAAAGCGATACACAGAAGGAAAATGAAAAGTGTTTTGTTCATAGGAATTTAGTTGATGTTTTGGAGATACCGGTATTTTGATTCCTCAGATAAGACAGATACAAGTTGTGCGGCGGTCATTAGATATATGAGAATAATTATTAACGCCTTACACTTTACTAGGAATTGGGACATTGAATAATAAAGCCTATTTTAAAATAATATTAATTTACTATAGGTTCAGCTACGAAATCAGGTGGATTAGATTCTAATGAATACTTTATAGTAGAAGATGCGGAAGGTAACAATTCGCAGGGCTTGTTAAATATTTTACAACAAACACAAACCGCTTTATCAAACGAAAGAATGGTGTATATATTAGGAACTTCAAGCACAATAATTGAATCACCGATAACCATACATCTATAACATGAATTAGAAGTAGGTGAATCAATAATTTTCTGAAGATCTTCAGTTTTTATGGTCTTATCTCCGCAAGAAACAATTTGTTTAATATTTTTTCTATTCTTTCTTGTGAAATCATTAATATTACAGTGGTCACTTTTATCATCTTGAAAATATTCTAAAAATTCTTTAAAATTCTGGTCACTAGGAATCTCAGATCTATAAAGTTCTTTTTTCCCAAGCAGACACTTTGTTTGATTGGGGATATATTTATTTCTTGTTAGGATCTGAAATTCAATATAAGCTCGAATAATTGTTGCTTTAAAATTCATCAGGGCAACACTTATATTTTGATTTCTCCCTTCCATAGTGAGCAATTCAGCAATCGCAAAATTAACATCCTTTAACTTCCGTGGTTTAAATTGTTCATTCCAAACAAGGATAGCTTCAGATATTGATTCTGAGGATTTTAGAACGAAATAAAACTCGATTAGATTACATATAAACCGTTTATATTCCATGAAAACAAAAAAGGAACTAAACCGAGAACTTTGTGATATTTTCTTTGTAATTTTTTCTTTAACTACCGAATGACCAAAAATCGCATGTCGGTAAATTGATGTCTCAAGAAAATATCCTCTTGTTTTCATGTTAATTTTATTCAGTATCAGTAGGTAATGTATCCACCCCAATTCGATGTATTTCAGATTGTGCTGCTTCGATATCCTTTATTGTAATCTCACTATTCTTTTTACAAATAATCAATAGATTTTCGATTGCTTTAATTTGTTCATCTGAATATTTTCGCCATTTATTTTTAATAAATGCAGATTGGAGCAAGCTAACTATATGTAAAAATCCCTCTTCCGATTTATTGTCAATAAACTTCTTAAAAATTTCATTTATTATATCTTTAATTTCAGAATAATAAACAGCAGCACTGACATCTCCTTCTTTGCTAATTAACTTATTAAACTTAGACAAGATTTTGTCAATATATGACTTTCGCAGTAAATTAATGTACTCCTGAGAATATACTTTTCGTTCCTCTTCTGACTGACCCTTAAATAACCCGATGTTTTCTGAAACCTTTTCTTCTTTTTTATCTCCCGTTGTCCAATGTTTCGTTTTGTGACTAATAAGTCTCCCCTCAAAACCTGTGGGAGAAAATTTGTCACTGTAAGAATCGATGACAACTTCTGGGTTCTCATCAAGAATTGTATTAGTCTGTGGAGTCATAACTAGTCTAATAAATATTTTAACATTTCATTTAATATTTGGTTGGATTTTATAAAAGCTTCTTCAACATAATTTTTGAAATAGGTACTTTTTATATCAAGTTTATAACAATCCAAATCTATGAATATATTTGCTTCTGAAATTGTGCTTTGCATATCTTTCCTATCATCAGCGGAGAATATGCTTGGATTAAACGGTATTCGTTTATAAGATTCTTCTTTTTTAGTTGTCCCGATGGCCATATTGAAGGAGAATCCATCTCTTTCAAAGTCAATCGCAACAGCATATTCTTTAATTTTAGATGAATAAATGTCTCGAAATTTATCGGATTGTGAAAGCATCTTGGTATCAAAGATTTTATTTAATTCCTCATAGCTCATCGTGGTTGGATGTACAAGGAACATCCTTAATCCTAATCGTTCGAATAATTCAATACTTAGTGTGTCGTTAATTTTCTTACTTATTTTTATGATCTGATCTTTAGCATCTCTAAAAAGCCCATTTCTGTCAAAATCAAATCCTATACGTTTGCTATCCATCATTAGATGATAATGCTCTTTTTTATTGAACATTCGAGTTGTGACTGCATCATAGAGCCAATCCGGAAATTCTTTAGAAAATGATTGAGCAAGTTTATTTCTTACATCAAAGAATCCAATATTGGCTTT
The DNA here is from genome assembly GCA_964520905.1 of uncultured Chlorobiaceae bacterium. Classification (GTDB taxonomy): domain Bacteria; phylum Bacteroidota; class Ignavibacteria; order UBA10030; family SZUA-254; genus JAGVIE01. Next base: position 52,896 of record CAZFQL010000006.1, read on the forward strand.
GAATCTTGCTTCAAAAATTATCTTTCTTACTAATTCTTCAGATTCCATATTTTTTTCTCATTTTTGTTAAATATTAGCCCTTTGAATATACAAAATGATAAGAAGCAATTCAATATACAAAATCGCACTTAAATATTCCCATCCTAAACATAAAAAATATATCCAGTTTATGGGCACTCATTATCCAGCGAGCCGACCCCTATTGCTCCATATCTGTAGATTTTTACTGCGTCTACTTCGTATTCATTATCTCAGTGAGATCACACTCTGCCCAACCCGTCATGCCGAAACATGTCCTGAGTGATCCCGAGCGAAGTCGAGGGACGCCATTGTTTGACATCCATTGTCGAGCCAAATTCAGTGAACGCGTATGGGAGAGACTTTGGATCGCGATGCTTTTGTGAACCGGTCACAATTTGTGACCGGTTGCCCGTTCCTAAAGTTTTCATCTCAGCTTGAGTTAGTTGAAACATAAAATTTTCCGGGAATTTTTCATTATTCCTTTTGATCGCCTGGTTAAGCGCTTTCGTTTTCACCTGATAAAGCTGGGCTAAATCAACATCGAGAATAACCTTTAGTCCTCGAAGAAGCACCACACGATATTGAATTGCTTCCACTGTTACTAATTCCGTTCGATCCATATGTTTGAAATCCTCCAATTGAATGCTTTGAAAATACACAAATTTCTTTTCATCTTCAACCCATCCTCCGCAAAGCCCCATCTTCATTTTTCTTATTTCGCGACCCCTTTTGCATTTCCACATAGAAGTTACCGAAATAAGTACAAGGTAGCAAACTTTTCCATGGCTAAAGGAACAGCATTACCGGGGTATAAAAACAAAAATGCCCCGCTCAACATTGAACGGGGCATCGTATATAACTTTATTACTTCTGGTCGAGCAAATGTTTTGCTAAAAACTTTTCCATCGCTTCGTAGAAGTCGAATCGGTTTTCTTCATTACGGAATCCATGACCTTCGTTCTCTTTCACAAGGTAAGGCACGTCGATACCTTTCTTCTTCAGAGCATCAACAATCTGGTTCGACTCGTTGATATTAACGCGTGGATCTTTTGCACCCTGCGCTACAAGAAGCGGCGCTTTAATGTTATCTACATGAAATACCGGAGATGAGGAAGCCAGCAATGTGCTGTCTTTCTGCATATCTCCAACCATCTCATAAAACATATCGAGGTATGGTTTCCAATACGGTGGTATTGTTCTCATAAATGTGAACAAATTAGATACACCGACATAGTCAACACCGCAGGCGTACAGATCGGGTGTGAATGCAAGTCCGGCAAGTGTGGCATAACCGCCGTAACTTCCGCCGTAGATTGCAACGCGTTTTGGGTCGGCAATCCCTTGACTGATAAGCCACTTGACTCCATCGGAAATATCATCCTGCATAGTTTTTCCCCACTGCTTGAAAGAAATTTCCCAGAAATTTTTTCCATAACCGGTGGAGCCGCGGAAATTCATTTGCAAAACTGCATACCCGCGGTTTGCAAGGAATTGTACCTCGGCGTTGAACCGCCACATGTCGCGCGCCCAAGGACCGCCATGCGGATTAACAACCACAGGAAGATTTTTTGCATCCTTGCCTTTGGGTAATGTGAGATAACCATGAATCGTCAATCCGTCACGGGATTTATATTCGATAGGTTTCATCTCAGCAAGATCTTTTTCTTCCAACCAGGGGGAACGGTCGGCAAGCTTTGTCAGCTTATCCGACTTCTTCTCATAAAGATAAAACGAGCCGCGTGTTCTGTCGCTCGATGTTGAAACTGTAAATACTTCTTCATTCTTGTCGCTGGAGACAACTGTTACATCATACCCGGGGAGTTTCTGTTGAAGTTTTGTGTATAGGTCTTCAGTTTCTTTATCAAGGAATTTGTGTTCAATCTTCCATGTTACGTAACCTATTTCGGTTAAAACTTTCCTCAATCGTGAATAATCCATCCCGTTAACATCCACATCATCACGCTCATATATTACACTAACTTCTTTTTTATTGGCAATATCGTATTCAACAATTGCAGTTTTATCTCTGCCGAGGTTTGAGACAGCATAAATATTTTTGTTATCGAATGTAAAGAAAAGCGGTCCGAACGATTCCTTAAAATTCGTAGTCATAACATTTTGGAATGTATCCTTCTCCGAATCGCGATAAAGTATGCTCGTATTGACACCATCTGTTGTTGTAGCAATTCTAATATTACCGGCATGATCTGTAACCCAGCCCGTAATGTTACCCGGGTTTTGAGCAACCATTGTGAGTTCGCCCGTTACTGTATTGAGCCGATATACATCAAATATCTCACGAACACGTTTGTTCATTCCGACAAGGACATCTGTGGGATGATCTCTTAGATCGTCAATTATTTGAACTCGAACACTGTCGAATGGCGTAAGGTCTTTCATTTCTTTACCTTCGCGATCAACGGCAAAGAGATGGAAGTTTTCATCACCGCCGAAATCTTTTACAAAAAGTAAACGGTCGCTGCCCTTCCAGAAATATCCTGATAGATCACGATCGGTTACCGATGTAATTCGTTTTGATTCGCCGCCCGAAATCGGCTGGACAAATATGTTCATGCGTCTCTCGTACGGTTCAACATGCGCTACATATTTGCCATTAAGCGATAAGGTAAATGCAGACTTTTCCGGATTCTTGAAAAAATCACGCATCGGAATTTTTTTCGGAGTTTGCGACAGAGAAGAGGCAGAGAGAAATAATATACACATCATCAGAATGATGGTAGTAAAACGGTTTGCTAATTTCATAATAGTACCTTTATGTTGTGGATTGATTGTATATTTATAACTTAATTTGCACTGCTGTGAGGAAATGACCGTATCTTCTCTCATGTTTACGAGCAAATCCATAAAGTGTTGCTGATACAACATTAAATAGTATTCGTCTATTTCCACTCCGGTTCGGGTTTCTTTTTCCAAAGCCAGATTATGAAATCCGTAAGAGGGGGATTTCCGCCTAACTCGCGCAAACGCGTTGCATTTTGTCCGCGGTGGTAATGACTGTGCATAGCAGCTTGAGTGAGCGCCTGTTCAACCGTTATACTTATAGGCGGGTCTTTGAACCAAGGGATCGTAACAACATCATTGAGTTGTTCATCCGTAGCATTTTTAAGAAACTCAGCAGCTTCTTCATGGTTGCATTTTGTAAGATCCTTAAGTACAGGCATATCGTAAGTTTTGCCAAACTCATTCCGGTCTAATTTTATTTTCTGAGCTATCAATAGAAAAGCACGCTGTGCCTCATAAATATGATGAAGCCGTTTGCGGATTGTATCATCCTCGAGTGCAGCAGGATGTGCTTCTAATGCTTTCCAGTGTTCAGCATCTGCCCAAGATTGGTGGGCGTATAATTCATGAAGTAGGGTGTTCATACAAATTCCCTTACATAATATTTTTAAACTCGATAATAATCACCCTTCCAGTTCTTGATCGCTCGCTTGATGGCATCTTCACTTAGATTTTCTTCTGCCGCCCGCTTTGCGAGTGAGGTAAACTCTTCTTCAGATGCGAAACGAAGTCCGATTACTTGTCGAACGGTTAGACGCGAATCAAGCAATTTACCTGTAAGTACAAAATGCCTGAGATTCTCTTCAGCTCTGATGGCGCGGTCTTGCGCTTTCAAGGCGAACGATCTGCTGTAGAAGAACAGGAATAGTAAACATAAGCTAACAAGACAAATTAGCGAAGCGTTGTAAAGACGGTCTTCATTCCCGCATGATTCTATTAAATTATGGATTGATCCGCCTATGAGGGCAAGTATTGCGAAGAACAGAACAACATGGAACATGAATACAAACCGTTTGTGGTTAGCGTAATTTTGCTGCTGCATAGAATCACCTTGAGATTTTTGTGAGTTGGCTTTATACGCCAGAATAGAATTTATTGGCTATATAGTAACTAAATTCCTGAACGTTGTCAAAATATATTTGCTATTGATGAAGATGGTTTTTAAATTTAACCAAGAAATAAGGAAAGGAGCGCTTATGATCGGTTTCTTGATGATACAAAGAGGTACACCGGAAATCATTGATTTGATAGGTCTATTGTTGGGTATCCTGCTCTGCTTGTTGGCACTCAATGCTTTTTTTGAATGGCTGATAACGAAGCCGTGGAAAAGAGACGGTAGCCCGGATGCAATTATCGGGGATGAAAAGACCGAAACTAATCTAAACCAATCCACCGAAGAAGAAAATAAAAATCAATCCCAGCAATCAGGGTTATTCATTGAACAAAATATAACCATGGCCTCCAATCGTTGAGCTGAGTATTTGTTTTAGCGGCTTTGCGGAATTTTAATTCGAAAAATTCTTCTTATGCAATTCTTCGATGTCGCTCAGCATCTTCGCGATCTTTTCTACCTGTGCTTTCGGGAAACTATCATCCGGTTTTAACTCGCTCGCCTTCTGATAAAGCGCTTTCGCTTCAGAATATTTTTTCTCTTTAAGCAACTCATCGGCTTTCAGGATGTTCTCCTCATAAGTGAGAGCGTCTGCACCGGGAAGTTTTTTCATCTTGATTGCATCGCCTTGATCGTCTATCATCATCTTCTTGAATGCATCGGGATATCCGACATTTATCGGCTGGAATGATTCGTTCTTGACAACGCCGTCCATGTACTTAACCAACAAATCTTCGCCTAACTTCCGCCAACGTTTGTATGTTAGATCCCCCATCTCATTCGAATATTTTGTCAGGTAATCGATAGCTTCACCTTTGGAATTTTTATAAAGCGCCATCGCCGTTTTCTCGATTGTTTCCTGGCGCGACATGAACGATCCCTCCAGTTCGCTCTGAACCCTCTTGATATCGTTTATGATCAGACTGTATTTTGGATAAGCGAAATTAGAAACGAAGTTGAAAGCCCAGAAAGCCGATTCCCAGTTGAACCTTCCTAATGAAGCTAAACCCTGCGAGTAATTGTACGGAGTTTTAGTCATGCAGGCATACATCGGAACGTAAACTGTCATGTACGTATCATCGAGACCGAACCAGAACACGCCGCCGATTTCATTCGGGAGGAATGAGCGTGATTGTGCGATAAAAGAAAAACCTGTTTGAGGCGTTGAAATTGGTCGCTCGTTGAAACATTTCTGTCCCTGGTATTCCCATGTGAGCGGTCTCCAGCGATACGGCATTCCGTATGGTCCTGCGGCAACACCCTTCGTCATGTCGAATTCTGTTCCTTCAAAATGATCGCGCATCAACTGCTGAACATCCTGCACGGAAAGTTTTCTGTCCGGCTTGATGTAGAGCGGCATTCTTTCAAGATTTTCTCCTTTGATGTAGGAGATATATTTTTCCATTGTGCTGTTTACTCTGCGGAACATAGACCACACACGTCCCTCGCAGAAACGGATTGCGCCGAAATCAAGAGGAGCATACGTTCCCGAAAAATCAAACTCCGAATCTTTACCTTTGAACCAGCCTTTTTCACGAGCGAACGAAATAACATCCGGTGAGTATAGACAGTTGTTCGGATCGTTCAAAGGAAACTTTGTTATGCGCGCCTGATTCGCATGGGCGGAAACATATCCGTCTGGTATGCGAACCGCAACCCAGATTGCGCCTTTCGAACCGGCACCGTGACCGAGCATTTCGAGAATCCAGACTTCGTTCGGATCAGCAATTGAGAACGATTCACCTTCACTGCAATAACCGTACTCATTCACAAGGTCGCTCATCACTTTGATTGCTTCGCGCGCACTTTTTGAACGCTGAAGGGCAAGATATATAAGACTTCCATAATCGACGATTCCTTTTGGATTATGCATTTCCTCACGTCCGCCAAAAGTTGTTTCACCGATCGAGACCTGATATTCATTCATATTACCGATAACATTGTACGTTTCGCGCGCCTGTTTGATTCTGCCTAAAAATTTTCCGGTATCCCACTCATATACATCCACCATTGATCCATCGGGATAGACCCCGGCTGAAAAATGATAAAGTTCTCCATAAAAGGTAAACGAATCCGCACTATAGGAAATCATCGTGCTTCCATCCTTCGAAGCTCCTTTAGTGACAAGGAAATTCGTACAGGCGATTATTTGATTCTGGAATAGAATGATTGAAATGATTGTTAAAATCAGAATCGGCATTTTTCTCATAAATAATCCTTTGAGTGAATAATTGGGAATTTGAAAACGAAACACTGATATGATAATATAAGAAAAAGTATATCAAGATTCATTATGATCTTCAGGACAAACACTATCAACAATAAAACCGTGATAATATTTTACTTAACGATCTCGATCCATCTACTTGTATCCCATCGTGTCCCCCGATGCGTCCATAACGGATAATCTCCTGCTCGTACATGAATCTCATAAATCCCGGGGTCTAAATCCTTAGTGTCTAATTCGAAATAATCTTTCTTCTCATCTTCAAATTGAAAAACCATCGGACCGTTAAATCTGTTTACGGTAGCAGATATCCACAAGCTGGCAGGAAAATTAAATGTGACAACAGCGTTATCAGTGGGATAGATATACTTGATATACTTTATCAATGTTCCTGAAAAAGAATCTTTATCAACATAATAACCTGGACCATCATACCATTGTTGATATTCTCTCCATGTTTTATAAGATACATTGATGTAAGCATCGGCATCTCTGCTCCAGGCAATCTTCATTGCATCCTCTTGGTGTCCCGAGTATCGATCTAAAACAATGTACTCATCTTCTACTTGAGTGCTTTCAATTGTATTTACAAAATAAGTGGCTGGAAATACGTCGATTATATCACCGTGCAACACTTGAGTGGATTTTCGAACCGGTTCCGTATAACCACACCCGATGAGAATCGGTAAGAAGATACTAAAACACAATAATTGTCGGATCAATTTCTTTTCCATTGTATCTCATGTTGTTGTTCCGATGAATGTAAGTAATCTCTCTCCGAAAACCAAATTATACTCTTGCTAATCTGCCAATTTTCTCGTATATTTTACAACCGAAAACGGCGGAGTAGTTCAGTTCCAATTCGATTGAATTTCGCAAAAGAAATACAGCTAAATTCACTATCGAATTGAGGATCGAGAATCGAGACGGGATTGGTTACAGGATAATAACAAAGCAGTACGCAAAAGAAATTTGGCGGAGTAGCTCAGTTGGTTAGAGCAATGGAATCATAATCCATGTGTCGGGGGTTCGACTCCCTCCTCCGCTACTATGAAATCCTTTCGAATCCTTCTTTGAAAGGTATTTTTTTACAAGATCTTATGACGGAACAGCCGTTATTCAATTCATTCCAGGAATTCATACATAAAAACCACCTCATCGAGCGCGGAGAGAAGATTCTCGTCTCGGTCAGCGGCGGCATCGATTCGATGTCTCTACTCGATCTCATGCTTAAACTTCAAAAACGATTGAAACTCGATATTGCTGTTGCGCATTTCAATCACCAGCTCCGTGGAACAGAATCGGATGCGGATGAAGCTTTTGTCAGACACACAGCAAGAGAATCAGGTCTCGAGTGTTACGTAGAATGCGCCGATACTATGACTGCTTCTGAAGGTGAAAAATTATCGATACAGGAAACCGCACGGAATCTGCGATATGCATTTCTTGTAAAACTAAGGCAGTCGCTCGGTTATCAGAAAATTGCAACGGCACATAATGCAGATGATAATGCTGAAACTATTATTATGAATCTTCTCCGCGGAAGCGGCGTTCACGGACTTACCGGCATTCCGATTTTCAGAAACGATCGGCTCGTAATTCGCCCGTTGCTCTTTGCCACACGTGAGGAAATCTCACAATACGCATCATCTAACAAAATAACATATCGGGAAGATTCTTCAAACCTAAAAAGCGATTATACAAGGAATTTCATCCGGCACAAACTTATCCCCCTGATAAAAGAGAATATAAATCCTAATCTGACTGCCGCTCTCGGAAGAACAAGCGAATTATTCAGCGGGATAGAAGATTATATCGGCATCGAGTGCGATAAAGTTCTGGACAACGTGCTTGAATCGCGAACAAAGGGTGAGATCGTAATTAATCTTCCGCTACTAAAAGAACAGCCCGTTTTCATGCAGGAGCATATCCTTCTTCATCTCGGGAAGGAATTTTCGAAATCGGAAATCGATTTCAACACTGTAAAAACAATGATGAATATCTCAGGTGCAGAAACAGGTTCGTCATGCTCAATTTCTGGCGAGACGGTTCTCTACAAAGACCGTGACCGACTGATATTTATGGAAAAATTATCTGAGAGGGATTTTTCATATCCTATCTCTACGAACAGAAGGTACGAATTTGAAACCTTTATCTTCGAATCATCGGTAGTTGAAAAAGCCGAGCTATCAGGCAACCCGAATATCGAATTTGTTGATGCGGATACACTTGGCAATCGGTTCGAGCTTCGCACGTGGCGGGCAGGCGATTGGTTCATACCTCTCGGAATGTCTGATAGTAAAAAAATCAGCGATTTTTTAATCGACAAAAAAATTCCGTTATTTAAAAAGCATAATATTCCAATACTGGTTTCCGACGAAAATATAGTCTGGATCTGCGGTATACGATTGGATGATCGCTTCAAAATTACACCAATGACGAAAAAGATATTAAAACTTGAGTTCATTCCACAAATTCGAGCATCAAATGAAAAAGCACGTAATATTCGGTAATGACAAATTCGAGTTGTATCTAAGTGAAAAACAGATACACGCAAGAATAATAAAATTAGCACAGAAGATAAATAAGGATTACAAAAACCGTGTGCCGATTTTTATAGGCATCCTAAATGGTTCGTTTATCTTTATGGCAGATCTCATCCGGCATATCAAGATCGATTGTGAGGTCGACTTCCTCAAGCTTTCGAGTTATGGTGACGCAAAAATAAGTTCGGGACACGTTACATTACTGAAAGACCTCAATGCGACAATCGGCGGTAGAGATATCATCGTTGTGGAGGATATCGTCGACTCGGGTTTGTCTATCGATTTTATCAAAAGACTTATTTGCCTTCATAAACCAAAAACATTCAAAATTGTATCGTTGCTGTATAAGAAGGATGCAGTTAAAATTAATGTAAAAATTGATTATATTGGATTTAGCATCCCTAACGATTTTGTCATAGGTTACGGCCTTGATTATATGCAAAAAGTTAGGAATTTACCTGCAATTTATAAATTAGTTGACAAGAGATAATTCAGACTACGATGGGAAACATGGACGATAATAAAGACATAAAGCGTACGGAACAGCAGAAGAAACTAACCAAACCTCGGCGAAACAGAATGCCCAAAAAACCGTTGAAAGGCGACGACGACTTCAACTGGGGAAAAGTAATGAAGGTTGTGCTCAGTTGGTCGGCAATTATTCTTGGCGTTTTTATTATCATGACGCTCTTTAGGGCACAAGAACCATCTGAGGTTGAACTCGCATATACGGAATACCAAAAACTTTTATCCAACGGATTAATCGAATCGGCAATCGTAAAAAAATCCGACTTTAGCGATTATCAACTTCATGGCTCTTTGAAAGAAACACAGGAGGTAGTAACTGCCAGCGGTAAAACAGCGAAAGTTCAACACTTCACAGTTACTCTTCCCTACCTCGATGACAATGTCGTCAAAACCTGGAATGAGAAGAACATCCGGTTCAGTATAAGCAAAGAAGATAACACATGGATGAATGCACTGTTAAGCGCAATTCCCTGGATTTTATTGCTGGTTGTTTGGCTCATCATAATGAGACGCATGCAAGGTGTTGGGACAAAAGGGATTTTTTCATTCGGAAAAAGTAGAGCAAAAGTTCAAAACGAGGGAGCTCCAAAGGTAACATTTCAGGATGTCGCAGGCGCCGACGAAGCAAAAGTTGAGTTGCAAGAGATAATTGAATTCTTAAAAGAACCTACTAAATTCCAGCGTCTCGGCGGTAAAATTCCACGCGGTGTTTTACTTTTAGGACCCCCGGGAACCGGTAAAACATTATTAGCCCGCGCAGTTGCCGGTGAAGCCGCTGTACCGTTCTATTCGATTTCAGGCGCCGAGTTCGTTGAAATGTTCGTCGGTGTTGGGGCAAGCCGCGTAAGGGATTTATTTGAAACCGGAAAGAAAAACGCTCCGGCTATTATTTTTATTGACGAGATTGATGCGGTTGGGCGTCATCGCGGCGCCGGACTCGGAGGCGGGCACGATGAACGTGAACAAACTCTCAATCAATTGCTCGTTGAGATGGATGGATTCGAGCAGAACAGCGGTGTCATTATAATCGCGGCAACAAACCGCCCGGATGTTCTTGATCCTGCATTACTTCGTCCGGGTCGCTTTGATCGTCAGATCGTTGTTGACCGTCCTGATGTCCGTGGTCGTGAAGGAATTTTGAAAGTTCATACACGACAGATTCCACTTTCCGAAGATGTCAATCTCGCTGTATTGGCAAAAGGAACACCCGGTCTCGCCGGTGCTGATCTTGCAAACCTTGTCAATGAAGCCGCTCTTCTCGCTGCAAGGAAGAATCAAAAAGCCGTTTCGATGCTCAACTTTGAAGAAGCGAAAGATAAAGTCATGATGGGTGTTGAGCGCAAGAGTCTCATCATCACCGAAAGTGAAAAGAAAATTACGGCATATCATGAATCCGGTCATGTACTTGTAGCCAGAATGGTTCCGGAAGCGGATCCGGTGCACAAAGTCACCATCATCCCGCGCGGCAGAGCGCTCGGTGTGACAACTTATTTGCCTATAGACGAGAAACATACTTACTCCAAGGAATATTTAGAAGCGATGATCACCTATGCGCTCGGGGGACGCGCGGCAGAGAAACTTGTTTTCAATCAATTTACAACGGGCGCCGGTAACGATATTGAACGCGCTACCAATCTCGCTCACAAAATGGTATGCGAGTGGGGCATGAGTGAACGCATGGGACCTCTTGCCTATGGAACAAAAGAAGAAGAGATATTTTTAGGAAGAGAAATAACCCGCTCGAAGAATTATTCCGAGACCACCGCAGTTGTAATAGATGAAGAAACAAAAAAAATAATTATGACCGGAATGGATCGCGCAGAGAAGATTTTAACTGAGAAGATAGACGTTCTCCATCGGCTGGCAAGCGCATTGCTCGATCGTGAAATCCTCGACGGAGACGAGATAGATAAAGTTATACGCGGAGAAGAATTACCTCCGGTCGAAAAACGGAATAACGGAATAAATCCAACAACAGACCCTTTGATCGATGAGAAACAAAAACAATCCGCTCAATGATTTAATCGATCAGGTTAAATCTTCACAGACAGGCGGAAAGGGACGGAATTCCATCATCGAGTCCGATTATCGCATCGAGGTGATTCGCAAGGCGATTCACCTCGTTTCACTTTCTATTCCTATAACCTACTATTTTATTCCAAAATCTACTGCGCTTATACTGGTCATCCCGTTGATGGTCGCATTTCTAACAGTCGATATCGCACGATATTATCACAAACCGGTTGAAGAATGGTTTTATAAATTTTTCGGATTCCTGCTGCGGAAGCGTGAAAGTGACAAGAAGAAAAAAACGCTCAATGGCGCAACTTATGTTCTTATCTCTGCAACGATATGCATTATTTTTTTTCCGAAGATAATCATGATAATCGGGTTTTCTATTCTAATAATCAGCGATATTACAGCGGCTTTGATCGGGCGAAGATTCGGGAAACATAAATTCATAGCGAAATCGCTGGAAGGGAGTCTTGCTTTCTTCGTTAGCGCAATTGTCGTTATTGCTCTTACTCCAAAAATTGAATATCAATTTGGCGAGTATCTTATCGGTTTTGCAGCTGCGCTTGTAGGCACTATTACTGAAGCGTTGCCCGCCGATATTGATGATAACCTGTCTATCCCGATCAGTGTCGGTGCTATTTTGTGGTTGCTGTATACAATTTTCCTCCCAACATTAAACGTTTATAAATTCGGATAATTATTATGCGTGTATATCTATCTGGCGGTATGGAATATGCTGACGGTGAAGGAGCTAATTGGCGTAAAGAAATGCAGGAATGGCTGCAAGACAATCTTAAACATTCTGTATTCAATCCCAACGTGGAGAGCGACATCTTCTTCGCGCAACGGTACCCTAATCTCGATTTCCGGGACGTCAAAAAAACAAATATCAATCTGTATCAGGAAATCGTTCGCCACCTTGTTGATATCGACTGCGGAGAAATCGCAAACAAATCTGATTATGTTATCTGTTATTGGGATGAAGGCGCTGCAAAAGGCGCGGGCACCAAAGGCGAACTGACGATGGCACGATATTTCGGAAAACCGGTTTACATCGTGACTTCATTCCCGCTATACGATATACCGGGATGGGTGCTCGGCTGCGCTACGAATATTTTTCCAAGCTTCCATGAGTTGAAGCAATTTCTGTCAATCGATGGACACAAATAAGTCCGGAGTATAATGATATGGAAGATTTTAATAGAAAAAAGATGATCGTCGTCGGAGACAAAGTTCTCGTCATCCCCGACAGTGACAAAGAACGCACCGATGCGGGACTTTATCTTCCACCTACAGTTAAAGAGAAGGAAAAAGTTCACAGCGGCTACGTAATAAAAGTTGGTCCCGGTTACCCTGTACCGAATCCAAGTTTCATCGATCAGGAATCATGGTCAACAACTCCCAAAGACCCTGTAAAGTACATACCGCTTCAGGTCGAGGAGGGCGATTACGCGATCTTCCTCCGCGACCAGGCAATCGAGTTAGAATATGAAACGAAAAAATATCTCATCGTTTCGCAATCCGCAATCCTCATGGTGATACGCCGAAATCCCATGGAAGGATTGGAGAAGTAATCGAGCAACCTTGTAAAGGTTATCTCTGACTAAACTCAATCAACCTTCGCAAAGTTAAGGATTCCACCCTATGTTTCTCCCCACAACAAAAGATGAACTCACCAAACTTGGCTGGAAGAAGTTAGATGTCATCATCGTCTCAGGTGATACATACATCGATAGTTCTTATTCCGGAGCCGCAGTTATTGGGAAAGTTCTTCTCGATGCCGGGTACAAAGTCGGCATCATCGCCCAACCTGATTTTAAATCAGATAAAGATATAAAACGATTAGGTGAACCTGAATTATTCTGGGGCATCACATCCGGCTGTGTAGATTCGATGGTGGCGAACTTCACTGCTTCCAAGAAACGAAGACGGCAGGATGATTTCACTCCCGGTGGCGTCAACAATAAGCGTCCGGATCGTGCAGTTATTGTTTATTCAAACCTCATCCGCCAGTATTTCAAGAATACAAAACCGATTGTCATTGGCGGAATTGAAGCGAGCTTACGCCGCATTGCTCATTATGATTACTGGAACGATCGGATCCGCAAATCGATACTGTTTGATGCGAAAGCAGATATTCTCGTTTATGGAATGGGCGAGAAAGCAATCTTAGAAATCGCAGATCGTATAGCAGACGAGAAACCTTGTGAAGGTTCTGCTTGTCCGCCTCTGGCGGAAACCTTCGCAAGGTTCACTGACATACGCGGTATCAGCTACATTTCAAAAACTCCCAAAGAAGGCTACATCCATCTTCCATCTTTCGATCAGGCAGCCGAGGATAAGAAGAAATTTATCGAGATGTTCCATTTATTTTACCGGAACAACGATCCCGTAACTGCAAAGGGCTTATGCCAACAGCACGGTGACCGTTATCTCATCCAGAATCCTCCATCGCGAAATCTTTCTCAGGATGAAATCGACAAAGTTTACAACCTCGACTACGAGCGCGACGTCCATCCGTATTATAAAAAAGATGGCGATGTACGCGCGATGGATACAATCCGTTTCTCGATCACCACACACCGCGGATGTTACGGCGAGTGCAACTTCTGCGCTATCAGCGTCCATCAGGGAACCGCAATAACATCGCGGAGCGAACAATCGATCATTCGGGAAGCGAATGAGATCGTTCATGATCCCGGTTTCAAAGGATACATTCAGGATGTCGGCGGACCAACCGCAAACATGTACTCGACTAACTGCGATAAATTGCTGATACATGGGAAATGTGTAAAGAAAGATTGCGTCTTCCCAACGACATGTAAGAATCTCGACAACAACCACCGACCGCAGATTGAACTATTAAGAAAGTTGAGAAAGATAAACGGCGTGAAGAAAGTTTTCGTCGCATCCGGCATCCGGTACGACATGATTATCGACGATAAGGAATTTGGTGATGAATACTTGCACGAACTGATCGAGCATCATGTTTCTGGACAGCTTAAGATTGCACCCGAACACACGGAAGATAATGTTCTCAATCTCATGCGCAAACCGGGGACACGGTACCTGACGGAATTCAAGAAACGCTTCGACAAGATAAATGCGAAGCAAAAGAAAAACCAATTCCTCACATACTATTTAATTGCGGCTCATCCCGGCTGTACACTTGAGGATGAAGTGAAAATGAAACAGTTTGTTTCCAGAGAATTGCACATCCACCTTGAGCAGGTGCAAATCTTTACACCTACTCCCTCAACCTACTCAACGCTGATGTACTACACCGAGATGAATCCGTGGACGGGTGAGAAGTTGTCTGTGGAGAAGAGCATTGGGGGAAAAGAAAGGCAGAAGAATATAATCGTAGGAAAACCTAAATAACCTCCCGAAGGTTATCTTCGTCATTTCATGGCAAACCTTCGGGAGGTAAATCCGTTCTGAATCCCTCTTATTATTTGATCAACACCATCTTCCTCACCTGTACAAACATCCTCCCCGGTTCAACCACACTCGCGGCGGTCAAGCGATAGAAGTACAATCCTGAACCAATTCCGTTTGATGCAATCCAATCCACTGAACTATAGCCCGGTTCCTGTTCTACGTTCACCAATCTTGCTACTATCTGACCGAGCACGTTATAAATATCAAGCGTTACTCTGCTCCGTTCAGGTATCCCGTATGTAAATGTTGTGGCAGGATTGAACGGGTTGGGATAGTTCTGTTCAAGTAGATATGCATCTGGTATTTCGTTTGCCATGATCTTCTCC
This sequence comes from uncultured Chlorobiaceae bacterium, assembly GCA_964520905.1. Lineage (GTDB taxonomy): Bacteria > Bacteroidota > Ignavibacteria > UBA10030 > SZUA-254 > JAGVIE01. Next base: position 67,914 of record CAZFQL010000006.1, read on the forward strand.
TTTCCATCAGGTGACGGGGGCGGTAATTCATTGGATGTGACAATCCGAATCCGTTTTGCAAGCTCTGTTGCTGTTGGAGACGCGGAGAGAATGAGCTTACCTGTTTCCTTCACCTTGACCCAGTAGCCTTTGGAAGGAAATAGCGTGTCTGACTGTTGATAACTGTTTGAATAACCAAAAAAATTACTTGAGATCATACATCCCGGATCAGATGTTATTGTTTCTACTGGGACAGGCAATGAAATCGATCCAATGAGATTCCAACCTTCATTGACCGTAAGGGTATCTACGTTTTTCGGAGCGCCAGTTATTTCAATTGTTTGAGCGCCGCCAAACTTCAGCCAATAACCGACACCGTTTGCAAGGACTGATTCGGCGGTATAACTGTTCTGAAACGCCAGGGCATCTGAGACTGCTGTTGGAAAGAGTGTCGCTTTGCTGTAATTACTAACAGTAAGCGGCACAGAAACGATGTTCCACCGGTTTCTCACTGTATACTGCTGTGTCACTTCGGGTATTGTGGTAAAATTCCATATCGATGACCATGCACCTGCCCAACCACCAATCTTTCCTCTTACTCGCCAGTAGTACTTTGTAGTATCCAATGGTCCCACCTGCTGTGAGGTCACTGTCAGCGAAGAATCTTCATAGACTGTTGCCGCAAACAAAGAATCAATTGAAACCTGAAGATGATATTCTGACGCCCCCGGTGAGGGATTCCACTGTAATGTCAAAGTTGTTGGTTGATGTGTTTCATTATTGGGTGGTGATCCAAGAATTGGTGCACCAAGGTGGATCTTCACCTTACCCACCCATGTACCCCATGTGTTTGCTGGAGAAGCGGCGTATTCTGTGAAAGACCAGATCGCTTCTTCATCGGTGGGATCTAGAGCCGCACCCATATAATCACCCCAACGATTATTTCCCCACCAATCGAGTCTCACATAATTACTCTCTCCATATTTCAATGGAACACTGGTTGAAAGACCCGGAGGATCGCTATCTCGTCTTCCACAAAGATATGCACCGACATATTCTGTTAAGGATGACCGACTATATGTAATGACTAGATCCTTGAATTTATCGACCATAAGTGCAGGATAAAAGTACCAGTAACCCTCTTGTCCAAATATTACATCTTCCTTAAGTGTGTTTGTGAAAGGATTGATGCGCAGATAACGAATGCTGGAGTATGTATCGCCTGTACCACTTGCTACACAGTGAACAAACCAGAGTGAACTGTCACGATAAACGGGCTCGGTTCTTAACTTACCACTGCTGTTCACCAGTTTGGTTCCCCCTCCCAATTGGTCTGCATATATTTGATATCGATATGTTGTGGCTGGAATATTCACAGCATTGATCGATGGTACGCCAAGTGGATCGTAGATTTTCCAAAGAGTATAATACGACCCTGGGGAATTAGCAACACTGTTAATAAGAAAGTACTGACCCGAAGTTCCAAAAGTGATTGCAGGACGCAAGGTAGTGACACGATAGCCGGTGGCTGGATCTCTTAAATCCCAGAAATCTGTCCATGATATAGGTCCTGCATCGTTTTGAAAAAACTGAGTTTTTTCAAAGATGCGTACTTTGTCATATTGATATGTCCCTTCCGGTGGACGATATTGTTTTGAGCAAATGTACAGCGCAGTTTCGTCAAACCCGACTCCCTCGTAGTCAGCATCATTGTTAACGGCAGAATCGCCTACCGTATTAGAGGGTATTGCCCAATTGTACCAGGTTCCCAGTGGATTATCATCATCAGAAACCGATAGCAGATAATATGCTGTATCACCCCAGATGGCTCCCCCCCCATCATCCACCAGCCAAACCATTAACCAGCGATTTGCAAAGTGGTCGTATCGGATTTTCGGGTCAAAGATAAACCAGTCGCGGGGAAGCAGCGTTGTCGAGTACCAATCAGCCGCCTCAATGGTTTTGAGCGTTATCCCCTGTTTGTCCCAGATGCGGAATCGGGTGTTAACACATGCCATCACGTGATTTGGACCGACGGCAATAATTGGATCCGGCGCGGGGAATATTCCTTGATCAGGGATTCCCGCAAAGTCCTGAACAATTAGAGGTTGCGTTATTAAATCAGCAACACCGTTTGGCGTATCTTTCACAATAAGTGATGACATTGCACTTACATCAGTCACACTTTTGGGCTGTGATACAAGGGGAGGATGAATTTCACGCCGAGACTTAATACTTAGTGATCGCACAGTTCTGGGAGTCTGCGGAAATGTATCTGTCAAGACAATAACACCGCCAGGGATCGAGCCGCTTTTAGGTCCCAGTGCTAATTGTGTATGTGCGAGAGATGTGCCGAGTAGAATCAATAGCAACAATCTTAGAAGTTTCATAATTTCACCTTTTATTTTTACTGTTCTTACTTGATCAATAATAATTTCTTCGTTTCAATGTAACGTCGCCCTGAGTTTGTCGAAGGGCTGCCAGCTTGTATACGGTAGAAGTATACGCCGCTTGGTAGGGGCGATTCATGAATCGCCTCTACGTTGAATGAAACGGATTTGTATCCCGGCTCTTCAACACCATCTACAAGCATCGCAACTTCTCTGCCAAGCACATCAAACACTTTGAGCGTGACGTGGCTTTGTGTTGGGAGTTGGTACCTGATTGTTGTGCTTGGGTTGAAGGGGTTGGGGTAATTTTGTCTTAATGTGTATTCAGAAGGGAGTTCGCCCGCCGGTGTTTGTACATCTGTAATCATCTCCGAGAGCGAGCGTTTCCAAATGCCTGCCCCCCACGTCCCAGCGAAGAGCATGGTGTTGTCAGCAGCAAGTGCCGATACATTAGATGGTACCATCCCCTCGCTTACTTGTCTCCAGGTTCCGCTATTGCCATCGACTACATAAACACCATTGTCTGTTCCGGCGAAAAGGTTTGTTCCGCCGACACCGATAATCTGGTTAATTGACTGAATATAACTTGTCGAGAGTGGTGTCCAACTCATCCCGTCATCGGTTGAGCGGAAGATTCCTGGAGTACCCGACCCGGCTACATCCCGACCGACGAAAATACCCAACTCGCTCGTGGCAATTGTTGTAATTCGCGGATACTCCGGTAAACCAGTGTTGATTTGGGTCCATTCATTCCCCTGGTCGGTTGAGCGGTAAATACCACCTTCATTTCCCAAGAATATATTCTGTTCGTTCACGGCTATCGCCCTTATTCTGAAATTTTGGGGAAGACCAGTGTTGACAGTTGTCCAGGTCACGCCATTATCCGTCGAGCGATATACCCCGTCAGGTGACCATAATGTCCCTGCGAAAAGATTTGTTCCGCTAACGGCAAGACATAAGGTGAAGGCGTTCGTATTGATCCTGCCGGGCTGTGTCCAATCTATTCCGTTGTTGGTGGAAATCAAAATCCTCCCACTATCGCATCCGGCGAAGATGTTGACTCCCGATCTAACAAACGATGACACGAACCGTCCTGTCAGTGCCGGTTCGAGCCAGGTTGTTCCATCATCCGTTGATCGGAACAGCGCGTTCCTCCAAGTCCCACCATTGACACCAGCGATCAGTGTCGTTCCCACAACGGCGAGTGCGCTGACATAAGTGTTCTGTATTGGAAGTGTCGTACCTATCCAACTCAAGCCGAAGTCCTGCGAGCAAAACACATCACCAGTGTTACCCGCAAAAATGTTTGTCCCGGAGACGGCAATCGTGGGAACGGAAGATGCGGGTGGAAGACCGACATTCATTCTCGTCCAGATGGTTCCACCGTCCGTGGTGCGATAGATTCCGTTATCCCTTATACCAGCAAAGACACCGTTGCCAACCGTTGCCAGTGAAATGATTTCGCTATACCGTGTTGTGTCAGGTAACCGTTTTGGCAAGCCTTCGCTTATTGCTGTCCACGTCGCACCTGAATCGATTGAATGAAAAATACCGTGTCTATCAGTCCCAGCAAAGAGTATATTATCAGAAAGCGTCAGTGCCTTCACCCAAACATTACTCGGTAAACCATTACTCGATTCCATCCAGGTCAACCCGCCATCCGCAGAGAGATGAATACCCCCATAATTGCCTGCAATATGTATTGAGTCGATTGAAGTGAAGGCATAGACCTCCCAACCGAGTGTTTCACTCATATCGGTCCATGTACCACCATCATCGGTGGAGACAGCGAGTGATTGTTGATAGCCACAACCCCTCCCACAACATTCGGAGACATAAAGATTGGCAATTAGAACTGCTCCATTCCCGAATAGTCCCCAATTCGAGGGACCCGTTAACATCCAGTGAGCTCCCTGATCAATGGAGAGGAAAATCCCATCGTACGTACCCGCGAAGAGACACGTTTCGTATGCAATGAGACTGTTGATATATCTGTTGCTCAGCCCATTATTTACCTGAATCCAGGTACTTCCATTGTCTGCGGAGCGAAAGACACCCCCGCTCGTTCCCGCATAGAGCGCGGAGTCGGCAACGACGAGCGAGGTGACGTCTCCACCGTACGGTCCGTTGGTTTGCACCCATTGTGCGGTAAGTGTGCCTGCAAACAATACTGCAAGAAGGGATATGATGAAGATTAAAGAAACATTGCGCACGGTAATTCCTTTCAAAAGAGGAAAATTGAAATCCTTAGAAATATAATATTTTGAGCAGGCGGGTGGGTATTAATAATTCGACAAAAACGTTTAATAATTGGACATTTAGTGAAAACTGAGACAATGAGTGCGTTTAAATTCAGAATTATGTAATTTTGCAATACAATAATAAAATTATATAGCTATTAACTGGAAGGTTTATTTTGATGGAAAGTAAAAAATAGCGAGATGCTGCCATCGTCACGCTTCGACAGGCTCAGCATGACGATTTATTGTCAGTCTGAGCTTGTCGAAGACTGACGGTGAATATCAGACGGTGGAAAACCAAAACGGTCTCGGAAACAGGAACTGAAATAAGACGGACTGCCGAATCCAACCTTGTATGCTATATCGGCAACGGAACCTACATTCTTTTCCAGTAACTCACGAGCACGCTGGAGCCGGACGTACTGGATAAACTCCGATGGTTTAAGATTCGTAAGCGCCTGTAACTTCCGTGCAAGATGCCTCTGACTCAGACATGCTTCCCGTGCGAGTTCCTCGACACTGAAATTCTCATCACCTAAATTTTTCTCCACCACGCCCATAACTTTCTTCAACAACGAATCATCAAGCGATGTGACCGCAACCTCGCCGGGTTTGAGGACAACACCTGAAGAAAACTTCTTCCGCAATTGCCTCCGCTGTTCAATGAGATTCTTCACTCTCGCAAGTAGTTCTTTCGAATCGAATGGCTTCGTAACGTAGTCATCAGCACCAATTTCTAATCCCTCTATCTTGCTATCGGTGCCCGCACGGGCAGTGAGTAATATCACCGGCACATGGCTCGTGCGTACATCTTGCTTCAGAGTTCTGCACAGAGCAATCCCATCCATCTCCGGCATCATCACATCACTGATTACAATATCAGGCACGGTTTCAGTTGCTATCTCGTAACCAATTTTACCGTTTGGTGCTTCGTTGACAGTATAATCTTCATCCATGTACTCACGTATGTATGCACGGAGGTCGGCATTATCTTCCACGATGAGGACTATCGGCTTTCCATCAGCAGAAATGTCCTGGGCAGAAGATATTTGAACGTTTGGAGGTTCGACTAAAACAGTCTTCTCCGTTTCGGATGGAACATCAATAATTTCTTCGGGCAAATACGTAGATTTATCGATCGGTATTGTCACGGTGAACGTCGTTCCTTTCCCCGCCCCACTTTCTACGGTTACAGTACCATGGTGCAGCTGCGTGAATTCCCATACCAACGCGAGACCGATGCCGGTTCCTTCGACGGTGTGCGAATTATCCGCGCGGTAAAAACGGTTGAAGATATTTGGAAGATGTTCTGCAGTAATGCCGGGACCGGTGTCGCGTACGGTAATGCGGGTAGCCGCACCCTTCATGGGTGCGTTATGGGCTAAGCCCGCAGACATAAAGTCAGCGACTACCTCTACACTACCACCTTCCGGCGTGAACTTCAGCGCATTCGACAGGAGATTATTCAATATCTTCTCAAGTTTGTCAGTATCAAAAATTCCCTCCTGCATTTCGATCTTTGAATCGAATTGAAGATCAATCTTCTTCCGTTCTGCCCACGATTCAAACGACATCACAGTCCGGCGGAGGAACTTAACAATATCACTTTTTGAAACTTGCAGCTTCATCGTCCCGGATTCGATGCGTGAGAAATCGAGTAATTGATTTACCAAACCATACAGCTTTTTAGTATTATCTTTAACAAGATTCAGCTTTTGTTTAATGGTAGTGTCTTGAACTTTCTCAATTGCTTGTTCAATAGGACCAAGTATAAGTGTTAGCGGCGTGCGGAACTCATGCGAGATGTTCGCGAAGAAACGGGACTTTAACTTGTCGACCTCAGCCAACCGCTCCGCCTGAAAATGTTCCATCTCAGCATGTTGTGTCAGATAGACTTGTCGTAGTCGCAGACGGTATCCTCCAATCAGCAATCCAACAATGAGCAATCCATACGCCGTGTACGCCCACCAAGTCCGCCACCAAGGAGGAGCGATCGAAATTGCCAGTGCAAGCTCCTGATTGGACCATCTGCCAAACTTGTTGATTGCTTTTACTCTGAATATATACTTACCCGGACTCAATCCCGGATACCGAACATACCTTCGATCACCCGGATCGATCCATTTTTCTTCCAATCCCTCAAGTTTGTAGTTGTACCTAATCATATGTGTAACACCCGGATCGATCGCGGCAAATTCAAGCTCGAGGACGTTTTGACTATACGGCAAATCAAATGATTTCATTTTTGTGATGGACTGAGAACTAATACTGGATGTATCGTTCACTGTTAAGTTGGTCAGGACAACAGGAGGCGCTGGATATTCTCGTCGCAGACTGTCCGGATGAACAATGTCTAGACCATTCTGCCCTGCTAATATCACTCTTCCGTCGGGAAGAAGGGACATCGAAATGACGTTTGCAAGCACACCGTCTGACCGATCATAATCTTTATAAGTTCCTGATACCGGATCAAGGATGTGAACTCCGACTCCGCTCGAACGTATCCACAATTTCCCAAGCGAGTCGTTCCCGATCGGTACGATCAAATCCGTCATACCGAATCTTTCATTTGGATAATGTTTAAAAGACCGCGTCTTCGGTTGCCACAGATCGATACTAGCACCACCGATCCATATCTGCCCTTGAGCGTCCTCGTATGTATCCCGCACGTTACTGAAAGCTATCGTAGAAGAGACATGCCGGTTGTGTTCAAAATGATCTATCAGGTTCCCGGACGATGTGGCTATAAACAATCCTAACTTCTGGTCAGAGATCCATATCTTTCCGGCTCGATCTCTCATCACATGGGAAACGTTGCGTAAACGAGACAACGCAGTATCCTGGGGGAGTAAATACTTACCTGTACGAGAATCGAAAAGAAGTAAGCCATCATAATTTCCAGCAATCCAGATTGTATCACTGTCTTTTCCTTCAAGCATCCAGCATATGTCTTTTTTTGAAGGAACTTGAGTCGATATACGATAATTCAACACTCGTCCCGAGGATGGTTCAATTTTGTAAAGACCGAGACCCCATGTTCCATACCAGATGAGTTTACTTCCATCGGTATATGCATCATTTTCACCTGCATATAAGTAGGTGGGTCGCTCGCCTTTTAGCACATCAATGACTCTGCGTACTTCGAGTGTCGTGGGATTTATGTTTACTGTTTTTCCCGCAGTGCCAACCCAAATAGAACCATCGTTCCAACGCGCAATGGTTCCCATCTCCGATGCCTTACGAGCTGTGTCCCTTAATCCAAAATGCTGAAAAAGTTTTGATCGTTTCAAAAGATAATACAGACCTGATTTCCCGCCACTGACCCAGAACGTTCCTGTATTATCGAGCGACATTTTTTTCTTTCGATTCCTTCGTGAACAAGTCCAGTTGCCGGTGAAAGGAGATAATCTCGGAACATTCCGGAAGTAGTATCGAACAGCTCGAATCCGTCGTTCGTCCCTATCCACAGGTTCCCAAATCCATCCATCTGCATATATTGAATATTGTCATGCAGTTTCTGGCCATCGCGTGCTTTGGGAGGAAAATGTTTGAGAGAACCGCTGCGTTCGTCTAACCTGAACATGTCGTGCTTGTGAGTTCCAATCCATAACACGGATGCGTTTTCGCGATAAAGAGAGGCGTTTGCTATCGTATCTACTCTCACACCGGTGATGGAAATAAGCTTTGGTCTAGAGATCCGATTAGTGACCGGATCGATGGTAAAAAATCCTTCGGCTGTAGAGAGAATGACGTTCCGTTCTCCCCAGCTTTCAATTTCCCAAGTCTTATTGGTATGGGTCACCGACCTGTAATCGTAAAAACGGATATGCTGCAGCAGACTGTCAGGTTCATTGTAGTTTGCGAGTTCGGACATGTTGATTTTCGCAACTTCTCCATCAAAGTTCATGATCCAGACATTCCCCTGCTTGTCTTCCCTTATAGACATAATTGATTTGAAAGATAACCACGTGCTGTCGTTCTTGTGCGGATAGATATTAATGAACTTTTCCTTCGCCTGATCGAACAAACTGAGACCTGTATCCCAAGTTCCTATCCATAGTCGGTTCCTTCTGTCAACATAGATCGACATCAAACTGTTGGAAGAAATCGATGTAGAATCCCCCGGCTGGTTGCGGTACACTTTACATGTATAACCATCGTACCGGGCAAGGCCGTTAATTGTGGGGATCCAGACAAATCCCTGATTATCTCTGACGACATTTGAACGCATTTCGTTCGTTGGAAGTCCATCAGTGGTTGTCAGTCGGTTGAAGTGGAAAACGGGGAGGAATTTTTCTTGTGCGGTGAGAGGTTTGTTAAACGATATTAAGAAGATGAGCAGTACACCTATTGCCCATGAGTAAAATTTTCGGATAATTTCCCAGTCATCCTTTTTTTTATACATGGCTACTTCTTTAATTATGAAACTGCTGCAAAACCCTTTTCTTTCAACTGATTGGAAAGGTAGTTAATTCCAATTCAATTTTCAAGTGTCATTCATAGAGCAAGAGATCGAAACCCTTCCTCTCTCATTCTATCACTTCCAGCACCAATTCAGCAATATCCTTCACCTGAACTCGCTTGCTTCCTTGTCCTTTACACCATCGGTCATCATCGTCAAGCGACAATCTTACATAAAATCTTGAAATTCTTGAAGTGTTAATCCTACCTCTCGAATAATCGAGCGTAGAGTACCTTTTGCAATTTCTTTGTGATTCGGAACAGTTAATCGTCGGTAGGGTGGCTTCCCATTGCGTAATATTATATGGCTCCCTGTTTGATGGTCTACCAAATAGCCTATCTTCTCTAAAACTTTACACAGATCCTTCCCAGAAAGTACCGGCAGTTTGGTCAAACTGCAATCTCCACAATTTCTTCTTGTATCGTTGGAGGGATCGGTTCATTGTGTTTCATTAAGCTATCCAAGTATCCCTTAATAGCATCTTTAATGTTCTCCAACGCTTCGTTCCGAGTTTTCCCTTGAGAGACACATCCCGGCAGTGTTGGACATTCAACGACGAACATTCCGTCTTCATCCTGTTCAATTAAAATCCTGTAGCGCATGTTTTTTCCTTCAATCATTAGCTATAGAAAATATAGCGATTCAATAAAGTAAAATCAACTGACTGCTTCCAGCACCAACTCAGCAATATCTTTCACTTGTACACGCTCTACCGCTTCTTTATCCTTCACGCCATCTGTCATCATCGTCATGCAGAACGGGCAGGCAGTACCAATTACATCGGGGTCGAGTGTGAGAGCTTCTTCCGTGCGTTCGTGGTTAACTCGCTTGCCAATTGTTTCTTCCATGAACATCCTCGCACCGCCTGCACCGCAGCAGAAGCCCTTGTCACCGGAACGCCTCATCTCAACTGTCTTTACTCCCGGAATTGATTTAATTGCCTCTCGTGGCGCATCATAAATCTCATTATAACGACCAAGATAACACGAATCGTGGTAAGTTATCTTAGCTTTATTTTCTTTCGAGAGTTTTAATTTGCCGGAGTTAATCAATCCCATAATGAAATCTGTATGGTGCACAACCTCGTACTTCCCTCCGAATTGGGGATACTCATTCTTCATGATATTGAAGCAATGCGGACAGGTTGTGACAATTTTCTTGAACTTGTACTTGCCCATCGTGGCAACATTATCGTTGATGAGCATCTGGGCAAGATACTCGTTGCCAGCGCGTCGTGCTGGATCGCCGTTACATTTTTCTTCAGTGCCGAGAATTGCAAAATCAATCCCGGCAATTTGCATGAGTTTAGAGAATGCTTTTGTCACTTTCTTGTATCTCTCATCGTACGAACCTGCACATCCAACCCAGAATAACACATCGACCTCTTGCTTAGTCGACATGAGTGGAATATTCAACCCTTCTGCCCAATCGGCTCGTGTGGTATGGCTAAACGCCCAAGGTGCAAAGTTGCGCTCAAGGTTTTGAAAAACAACCTGCATCTCCTTCGGGAAACGTGACTCGTTTAGCACAAGATACCTCCGCATATCTATTATCGAATCTATATGCTCGATCTGCACCGGGCATTCCTGAACACATGCCATACATGTTGTGCATGCCCAGAGTTCGTCTTCGGTGATGTAATTGTCGATTAAATGTTTCTTTAAGAGATTATCAATTGACAATTCGCCATTAGCCATTAGCAATTGGCTATTCAAGATGTATGGAGCTTTCTCCAAAAGACGATGTCGGATATCCACAATAATTTTCTTTGGAGAGAGCGGCTTACCGGTGATATTTGCCGGGCAAGAAGCAGTGCATCTTCCACACTCTGTACAAGTGTAGCCATCCAACAATTGCTTCCAAGTTAAATCTTCAACATCAGATGCGCCAAACATTGTAGCCGTTTCATCAGCAAGATTTAGATTTCTGATACTTCCGCGATTTTCAAGTTTAGCCAGATAAACATTCGGTATTGATGAGAGAATATGAAGATGCTTTGAGTAAGGAAGATAATTCATGAACACAAGCACAACAAAGATATGTATCCACCAAAAGAAATTGAACCAAAATTCCATCTGTTCTCTCGTGAGATTGGAAAACAATCCTGCGAGAACATTTGAAAAGATTCGTGCATTACTAGTAGCCATATTAGCATTAGCTATGTTCGTGGCATTCTGCAGAAACATAGAGCACATTACGGTGAGTATCAACAAAAGAATAATTGTTGCATCAAAGCGGGCATGGCCGCTCACATCAAGCCGTTTGGGGGGAGCGATATATCGTCTGAAAAGCGCAAAGAGAATTGAGCAGATAACAAGCAATCCAAAAATATCCTGTAATAATACAAGTGGTCCATAAATCGGACCAAGAAATGAAAACGAAAAGCCGCTATAGATTCCTTCACCAATTGATTCGAGAATCGCAAGTAGAAGAATAACGAACCCCCAAAAAATGAAAAAATGCATCATACCGGCGATTGGTTCGCGCAGTAATTTAGTCTGTCCGAATGCTACGGATAGAACATTCTTCAAACGTTCCGGCAAATTATCTGATCGTTTTTCCGGTTTACCTATTTTTAAATACGAAATAAGTTTTCGGACGTTATATCCGAATAATAATAATGATCCAAAAAAGATCAATAGGAAGATGATGGTTTTTATCGTCATAGATATTACAGGTATGCTCTGATTATATTTTCAATCTTTGAGTAATAGATCGCCTTCAAAGACAGTAACTGCTTTACCACCGACTTTAACGAAGACTGGTCTTTTGCCGTCCACATCTAATTCTACCATTACTCGTCCTCGCCTGCCGATAGCATCACCTTGTTCTCCCTGAAAAATACATTTGCCGTCCTGCGCTTGAAGTAATCCATTATTATATAGAATTACTGCGAGCGATGCATGTGAAGATCCAGTAACAGGATCCTCATTGATACCGTCGTTGGGTGCGAAGAATCGTGAGTGCACTTTCGAATCCCTGTCAACAGTCTCTGTCGTAAATACGCATATACCATGAAGATTACGAGACTCCAGGAAGTATGACATCATCACAAAATTGGGTTTAACAGTAAAAAGTGTGTGCAGACGTTTGACGGCAACAAAAAGATAGTTATCACGGAGCGGCGGAAAATTACCGTCATATTCCGATTGGGTTATATTGAGTAGCCGAACAAGCTCAATTTTTTGTTGATTACTCGATTGGAAATTGGGAAGCTTCATTCCGAGCATCACTGTAATCGAATTGTTTTCCTTGGTAACATCGAGCGGCAGAATACCGGAATTAGTCTCAAGTTTAAAATGATATTCGCCGTCTTTCTCCATCCCCATTCTGCCTTCTTCTGCAAGGGCGTGAAAACTGGCAACGGTAGCATGACCACAAAGCGGTACTTCAATAGTCGGTGTGAACCAGCGAATCCTGACATCCGCATCGAACTTGGACGGCGGTAATATAAATGCTGTCTCTGAAAGATTTAGCTCGCGGGCAATATCAGCCATTTGAGTCTCGGATAAATTCTTTGCCTCCAGAACTACGCCTGCCGGATTCCCGCTGAATGGTGTTTCGGTAAACGCATCTACATGTTTTATTTTGATTTTATTCATTTTTAATTAGAAGGTAAATGTAACGCCGTTAATATTTTTCTTTCTTTTATATAATAAAGATAATCGCCTATTGAGAAATATGTTTCCGGGTGCAGCGCTTTCGTATTCGTGTTCATGCATCCCCGGTATATTACATTATTCATTCTCCGCTCAACTACAACAATATCCTGCCGATACCCGGAAGGATGCAGTACAGCATCGAGCGGTTCATAATAAGTAAATATATAAAGATTCTGCGTCTCTATATACTCTATCATCTCGATATTCTTTTTACTACCAATTGCCTTACGAGTGATAGTATTAAATTCAGGACTCATCTGAGATTGGCTATCAAACGAATTAGGAAATTTTCTAAGATCGACTTCCTCTTCCGATGCTTTTCGTATAATACTATTTATTTCATCAGGATCTATTTCTCTGATGTATTCACCATCGGATGGATTCATTACATAATACAATTTATTTTCGTAAGTATCTTTTGACGTATATATTGAACCTTTATTTGAAAACAAAAATGTGATATCTTCATTCATCCATAATTGTTTTCCGGTTTTTATATCGAATGCATAAATCTTCTTATGATCCGGCATATCGGGTGTTGCATAACCATGGATCAAAAGAATATTCTTATGAATGCTCTCAATCCCGACCCACCATTTCTCGTTCAAGGAGACATCTTTCCACAACACCTTTCCACTTTGTTGCTCAACGCAGAAGAAAGTAACAGATTTTGAATCCACATTCCGATCTTCACCTACCAATAACCCATCTTCGCAATTCATCAACCGCCAGAGAATTCCTTCGGTCGAATATTCCCACGCGGTCTCAAGGTTGAGATGAAAAAGCTTATTGATTAAACCCATATTAGATCGTTAAAAATTTGGCATAAGATAATAATATCGCACCAGATTATCAAGAAAAATCATTTGAATGTGAAATATTACGAAAAACAGAATTGGTTATAGTCTAAAGTACTCTAAAATGACGGTTTTCATTTTCTGGAAAGCCTGTGCACGATGGCTGATTTTGTTTTTAACCTCTAATGTAAGTTCAGCGAATGTTTGATCGTATCCGTTTGGTATGAATAGCGGGTCATAACCAAAACCTCCGGAACCGCGAAGGTCACTTATAATCCTACCCTGACAAATGCCTTCTACTGTTGTCTCGATATTCGGTGCGATAAAAAAAGCGACACATCGAAATTGAGCTTTGCGTTGTCCGTAGGGAACCCCATATAGCTCCTTCAAAAGCTTCCAGTTATTATCTTCATAACTCACTTTTTCACCGGCATAGCGAGCAGAAATCACGCCCGGTGCCATCCCGAGATGAAATACCTCAAGTCCGGTATCATCAGCCAGTGTTGGAAGTTGAGTCAACTGGAAAATCTCGCGTGCCTTCTTTACAGCATTCTGTTCAAGAGTATTGCCATCTTCAATAACTTCCGGCAGTTCAGGATAATCGAATAAACTGAGGAACTCAATAGGGAGACTACCAAGAATCGCCTGAATCTCTTTTAACTTTCCTCGATTATGTGTAGCGAGAATTATTTTCGGCATGATCTGTTTGGCATATTAGAAATAATAGGATATGAAATCAACCGAGAAGAATTTTTATCGCATCCTCTATTCGCTCAACTCCAACAAGCTCGATGCCGTTGGAGTGCTGTAATCCTTTAAGATTGTTTTTCGGAAGTATTATTTTTTGAAAGCCGAGCTTCGCAGCTTCCTGTACCCTTTTATCGATTTGACTGACCGTACGAACTTCTCCACCCAATCCAATTTCACCTACAGCTACAATTTGTGAATCAATAGACTTATCTCGAAGACTCGAAATAATGGATGCGGCTATTCCCAAATCCACTGCAGGTTCATCAACCCGAACGCCGCCGGCAATATTCACAAAAACATCGTACTGACCAAGTAAAATACCAAGCCGCTTTTCCAATACCGCGGTGAGCAAACCAAGTCTTCGATAATCAAAACCGGTTGTATTCCTTTGAGGAACACCGTAACTCGTCGGTGTGACAAGCGCCTGTACTTCAATGAGTATGGGCCGACTTCCTTCAACACTTGCAACTACAGTTGACCCTGAAGCGCCGAAGGATCTCTCCGAGAGAAACACTTCGGATGGATTTTTCACTTCCTGCAATCCGGTATCACGCATCTCGAATACGCCGATCTCGTTTGTCGAACCAAAGCGATTCTTGATTGCTCGAAGAATTCGGTATGCATAATGCCGATCACCTTCAAACTGAAGTACAGTATCAACCATATGCTCTATAACTTTGGGACCTGCGATAACTCCCTCTTTGGTAACGTGACCGATTAGAAAAACCGGAATGGATTTCTCTTTAGCGATACGCGTAAATAACGCCGTCGATTCACGAACCTGTCCGACACTGCCCGCAGAACTTTCAAACTGCGGTCGAAACATTGTCTGGATCGAATCCACTATGATAACATCGGGCGGGGATCGCTCAATCACTTCAGAGATGATATCAACATTGGTTTCGGCAAGAACCAAGAACGAATCGTTCGCATCAAAATCTAACCTCTCTGCGCGCATTTTTATCTGCTTCGCTGATTCTTCACCTGAAATGTAAAGAGTAATACTTTTTTTCAATTGTGAAGCTAACTGCATCATCAATGTCGATTTGCCGACTCCGGGATCACCTCCAAGAAGGATAACTGACCCGAGCACGATGCCGCCGCCCAACACCCGATCGAATTCACTTATGGATGTTTGAAGACGTTGATCATCAACAATATCGACTTCACTCAACGGGAGCGCCCTGATGTCCGAGCCTTTTACTACCTTTCGTGCTGAAACTTTCCGGGCAACTTCCTCGACGAACGAATTCCATTCACTGCAATTTGGACACTTGCCTGTCCAACGCGGCGATTCATACCCACAAGATTGGCAAACATATTTTGATTGGAGTTTAGCCACTTACTGCTTCTCTTTCCTTACATCTTTTACCCACATTAGTTTCGTTCTGAGAAGGTCGAAGTATGTGCGCCCCTTGCGTTTTACAAGCTTCACTCTGAAAGGAGCCATTTGAATGGAAAACTCTGCAGGTGTGTCGTAAAACTTTTCTTCCTGCCCATCGATCGTGATGTGAACCGGCGGATGACCTGCTGGAATCTTCACACGAATGATGCATCGATACGGCACAATAACAGGCCGCGCGGATAGTGTATGCGGTGATATCGGATTAATCGTTAAAACATCGCTTCCGGGAACAACAATCGGTCCGCCCGTTGCGAGAGAATAAGCTGTTGAACCGGTCGGCGTGCTAAGTATGATTCCGTCTGCAACATAAGTTGCAAGGTAATCTCCATCTACATAAGTCTCGATATCTATTACACGAGAAGATGAACCACGATCTATGACAATATCATTTAATGCGAAATATTTGTTCGTGTCGCTGAGAGCTGTTGCCATGATTGTCAATCGTTCTTCGATTAGAAAATTACCGGAGGTAATATCATCTATACAATCATTCATCTCGTCAATGGAAACCTCAGCAAGGAAACCCAATTTCCCAAGGTTCACACCAAGAATAGGTATTCCATGCGGGCTGACAATGCGTGCAGCAGTAAGCATAGTTCCATCGCCACCCAAAGAAATCAACATATCACATCGTTTGATAATCTCTGACTCGGTCACCATGAAATTATTGTCAACAGTCAGCCCTGCACCCGATTCGTTGAACCACTGACCTAACTCCCGGTGAATCACAAATGGGATTTTCTTCAACGTAAGATATCCGATGAGATTTTCGGTTACTTCCCTTATTGCCGGCTTGCGAATATTTCCAACTATTCCGAATCTCATGATGTTCAAGCTGATGGTGGTTGTTGTTCGGGGGATGGCTGTTGTGAAGCGGGTTTCGGCGCTTTACTAACCTCATCGACATAGTTGAGTCGTAGTTCTTGTAGAACTGTTGTAAACATTCTCTCTTCATCGGGTGTGAGGTTGTTCTTCATTTTAGAATGAAGCATTTCCAGCAGATCAATCGAGATTTGCGCCTGCTGAAGATCCTGCTCAATCTTATCCGTCATCGGATTTTTGAGCTTGCCCATGTGCTGAAGTGCGGCAGTCTGGAACATTAAAATAAGCTGTATAAGAAGTAATTCGTCTTTTTTGATTTGATCCATATTCTTTCCAAATGGTTGAGAAAAAGTAGGAAATTTATGACTGAAAAACAAACAGACGGAGCTATCTTCCCGAAGGTTTACATTGATCGAGATTAGGAACCTTCGGGAAGGTAACTGTTATAACTTTTTTACGGTTTCCAATTCCCACAGTTTTGCATACTTTACAAACACATACGATGCAGATAGCATTGCAAGTATCAGTCCATGCATGCCGTCTAAGAAACCACGACGGAGAATGTACATCTTGAAAAATAAAAACGGAGGACGAACGATAATATCGTACAACGAAAATCTTTTACCTGCCTGTTTCATGTCTTCCGCCGCAAGCGTTGTGTATCTATTGAACTTCTCCAGATAGTGATACAGAGTATCATCGGTATAATGAAGCAAGTCATGTTTCAATCTGCCGATTGTTCCATCTATACTTATTTTCTCGTGTACGCGTGAGTCATCGAATCGTACTTTCTTCCGCTTAAACAGGCGAACTACATAACCCGGATACCAGCCGTTGTGCTTGATCCACTTCCCCAAAAAATATGCTCGCCGTGCAACCTCATATCCGGTATTTATATCCGCAGTTCCACAAACAATATTTTTGATCTCTATAACAAGCTCTTCAGTAACTCTCTCGTCTGCATCCACCCAGAGTATCCATTCTGAAGTGACATTATCCAACGCAAAGTTCTTTGCACCTGCGTATCCCAGCCACTCTTGTACAAATACTTTATCTGTGTATTGTTTAGCGAGATACACGGTTTGGTCAGTGCTTTGAGAATCGACAACAATTATCTCTTTAGCCCATGAGACGGATTGTAAACACTCAACGATATTATTCTCTTCGTTATGAGTTATGACGATTACTGAGAGATTAAAGATCGTTGTATCCATGTCAGGAACTGTACTTATTCTTAAATATTTGTATTTCTTCTTTATTATTAGGCGGCATAAATCCCTTCTCTTCCTTCTCTCGCATTCGATACTCCCATAATTTTACGTTTGCCGTTAAAGTGTGTATTGCCGCGAGGCGCGCGATAATAAAACCATCCACTCCATTCAGAAACTTCATCTGACCAAAATATGCTTTCAGAAAAGATAATATCGTTGAGAAGAATATCGTTCCCCATCCTATTTGTAAGGAAGGATTATGATGAATTGCATCACCGGCATCGAGTGAAGTTATGTCGTTCAGTTTATCGATATATTCTTCAATGGTTTCATCTGAGTTTTTAAAGGGGACTGAATCCATTTATTTTACCACAATGCTGACAAGTTTGTTTTTTACAACAACCGTCTTGATAATCTGTTTTCCATCGATGTGTCGCTTCACGTTTTCGTCGGATAGAACAAGTTTCTTAAGTATTTCTGCATCCATATCGACTGCAACAGGAAACTTAGAGCGAACCTTCCCGTTCACTTGTACAACCATCTCGATTGTGTTTACTGCTGTCTTCGATTCATCGTAGCGGGGCCACTTTTCGTAAGCAAGTGAAGATGAATGACCCAACTTCTGCCACAACTCTTCAGCAATATGAGGCGCGAATGGTGAAAGTAGCAAAACAAACGTTTCCATCATACATCTTGGTTTCACTTCCCGATTTAAAAACTCGTTAACGAAAATCATCATCTGTGAGATAGCAGTGTTGAAATTCATTCCTTCCAAATCGAGCGTAACCTTTTTGATTGCTTGATGGATGAACCTTTCGTCATCACCGGAAATAGGAACGTCTTTGATAGTCGGATGAAGCGCATTATTTTCATCTACAATCATCCGCCAGACTCGATTCAGGAAACGATATACACCTTCTACTCCGTGAGTCGACCATGGTTTAGTATCGACAAGCGGTCCCATAAACATTTCGAACAAACGCATCGAGTCGGCGCCGTATTCGTTCACAACATCGTCGGGATTCACCACGTTGCCGCGCGACTTAGACATTTTCTGTCCATCTTCACCAAGTATCGTTCCTTGATTGATAAGTCGCTTGAACGGTTCTTTGGTTGAAAGATATCCAAGATCGTATAGAACTTTATGCCAGAAGCGGGCGTACAGCAAATGCAGGACAGCAT
The DNA here is from genome assembly GCA_964520905.1 of uncultured Chlorobiaceae bacterium. Lineage (GTDB taxonomy): Bacteria > Bacteroidota > Ignavibacteria > UBA10030 > SZUA-254 > JAGVIE01. The sequence continues at coordinate 86,814 of CAZFQL010000006.1, forward strand.
GCTCGGCGCCGCCAACATATAAATCGATGGGCATCCAATATTTTTCTTTTTCCTTCGAGATAAATTCTTTATCGTTATCCGGGTCGATATAGCGAAGATAGTACCAGCACGAGCCAGCCCACTGAGGCATTGTATGAGTTTCACGTCGCGCAGGTTTGCCCGTTGCCGGATCAGTTGTATTAACCCATTCAGGAATTGTTGCCAATGCTGACTCACCAGTATCGCTTGGTTTGTAAGAATTACTTTCAGGTAGTAAAATTGGAAGATCGGTTTCTGGTAAATCTTTTACGGTTCCGTCTTCAAGATAAATCAACGGAAATGGTTCACCCCAATACCGTTGACGCGAGAACAGCCAATCTCTCAGCTTGTAATTGATGGAACGCTTACCGAGCCCTTTCTTCTCCAACCACTCCGCCATTCGGACTTTCGCATCCACAGTCGATAATCCGTTTAGAGAGACTTCATCGTTCGCAGAATTCACAGCGCTTCCATCACCTGTGTAAGCTTCTTTTGAGATGTCACCACCCGAAACAATTTCAACAATCGGAAGATTGAATTGTTTGGCAAACTCGTAATCGCGTTCATCATGTCCGGGCACAGCCATGATTGCGCCGGTGCCATAAGTGATGATTACATAATCGGCAATCCAGATGGGAATATTTTTCTTTGTTGCCGGATTAATCGCGTAAGCTCCGATAAAAACTCCTGTTTTGTTTTTATCAAGAGCAACACGATCCAGTTCACTTTTCATCTTTGCTTGATTGCGATAATCATCGACAATCTTTTTTTGTTCGGGCGTTGTGATCTCATCAACGAGCGGGTGTTCGGGTGCGAGAACCATATAAGTTGCGCCAAACATTGTATCGGCACGAGTTGTAAAAACACGGATTGATTTAGTTGAGCCGGCAATCTTAAAATCAGCTTCTGCACCTTCAGATCGACCGATCCAGTTTCGTTGCATCTCAAGAATGCCGGGGGGCCAATTGAGATCGGCTAAATCATTTTCTAACCGTTCAGCGTAAGCGGTAATCCTGAGCATCCACTGTCGCATCGCACGTCGTTCAACGGTGTAACCTTTGCTAACCCATTCGTCAACTTCTTCATTGGCAAGAACAGTTCCAAGTTCCGGACACCAGTTCACAGGCATTTCGGCAAGATAAGCGAGTCGAAGTTTCGTAACGTAATCGCATTTTTCTTTTTCAGAAAGATCGTGTGGAATCGGTAACTCTGATATCGGTCTGGCTTTATCTAATTTCGTATCGTACCACGAGTTATAAATTTTGAGGAAAATCCACTGCGTCCATTTATAATATTTCGGATCGGTCGTGTTCACCTCGCGCGACCAATCGTATGATAAGCCGAGCATTTTTATTTGTCGCTTGAAGGTAGCAATATTTTGCTGCGTTGTTATGCTGGGATGAATTCCGGTTTGCATAGCATACCGCTCGGCGGGTAAACCAAAAGCATCCCAACCCATCGGATGTAATACATTAAAGCCATTCATCCTTTTATAGCGAGTGTAAATATCGGTTGCGGTATATCCCTCAGGATGCCCGACATGCAAGCCGGAGCCTGAAGGATACGGAAACATATCGAGGATGTAAAGTTTTTGTTTGGCAGTTTCGTCAACGACCTTGAATGTTTGATGGTCGTCCCAATATTTCAGCCACTTCTTTTCGATTTCTAAAAATGGATAAGCCATAGTGTGTTTAAAATACGGAAATTAGAGGGGATTCACAAGAAATACCTTGTAGAAGAAGATATTTTAATAAGGTCGTAGATATAGACCTTCTATATCGCTTTATCCTGAATTGCAACACAGTGATCATAATACTATTCTTGGTTTTTAATCTCCATTATCTTTATATTGTAATCAAGTAATGGAATTGAAATGAACCTCAGTATGAATATATGAATGAAATTATTTTTCTGATACAAGAAGCGCCCGAAGGCGGATATACAGCCCGTGCATTGGGTGAATCTATCTTCACAGAAGCTGACACGATAGAAGAGCTTCAAAACCAGATTCGAGATGCAGTAAAGTGTCATTTTGAAGATGGCAAAACTCCCAAGGTAATTCGTTTACATCATGTGAGGGAAGAAATTATAACAGTATGAAACTACCACGAGACATTTCGGGCAACGAGCTTGCCCAGAAATTATCCCGCTACGGTTATACTGTCACTCGACAAACGGGGAGTCATATCCGTCTTACAACAAATCAGAATGGAGAGCATCATATTACGATCCCGAGTCACCAATCCCTAAGAATCGGCACACTCGCTTCGATATTGAACGATGTTGCCTCTCATCTTGAAATAGAGAAGCTTAAACTGATTGAAGCATTGTTTGGTAAATAACACAATCCTAATGATGAGGGAACAATGAACGATCTAATTTATCCAATATTTCAGCCACTTCTTTTCGATTTCTAAAAATGAATAAGCCATAGTGTGTTTAAAATACGGATTTTAGATCGTATTAACAAGGATTGATGCCTTAACACATCTTAATACCGGTGACAAGAATTGATAAATTAAATTTTATTCTTGACTTTCATTTTAAAAAGTTCGATATTCTTACCATATAAATTATGGAAGTAAAATTTTTGAGGAGTACATTCCGTGGGAAAACCTGTAGTAAATTTGGGGTTCATCCTGTGTGATATTAGTTCATTATAGCTCAAGGCAACTGAAAATTGTACTCATGTTAGCAATAAAACGCTTGGAAAGATTATTAGTCCACTGGACACGGTACTTAGTCCAAAAGCGAAATAAACGCAATGCGTATAACATCCCGATTTGGTTGGCTAAACGCTATGCGTCTATCATACCATTTTGGGTGGATATACGCTATTCGTTAAGCCAATAGTTATAGGCAATTGCCCGCACTAAGTAAGGAGTAATCTCAATGGCAAATTTATTCTGGAAGCAAAAGGGGAAAAAGACACTCAACCTTGTCTCCACTCCCTTTTCTTCTGAAGAAGAATTCGAGAAAGTCATCTTCGAGACGAAGGAGATTCTGGAGGACATTTTTCTAATCAAGCGGCAGATCCGAGGCGGCAAGAAGGCTGGCATTCCTGATATCGTCGGCATCGACAGTGATGGTAATGTCTGCATTGTCGAGATGAAGAACGTCGCCATTGATGCTTCTGTCATTCCCCAAGTGTTGGCGTATGCTTTCTGGGCTCAAAAGAATCCAGACTCTATCAAAAATCTCTGGCTCGAAGCCCCCAAGCAACCAGAGGATGTCGTCGTCAATTGGGATAACTACGAAGTCAGAATCATCATTATTGCTCCATCAATTGAGCATTCAACTCTCGAACTTGTCAACACAATCACCTACCCTGTCGACCTTATCGAAATCAAACGTTGGGTAGAAGGTTCTAATCAATTTCTGCTCGTGAACAAATTAGAGCCCGAGCAACCCAAGAAAGTCCGAGCCGTTCGAGGTCTTGAAGTTTATGACCGTGCTTTCTATGAGAGTCACTACAACAAACAAAGTGTCGGTGCGTTTCTGAACTTTGCGGAAGAAACCGAGCAATTGATAAAGAGCAAAGGTTGGCCGCTCGAGATGAAGTTCAACAAGCACTATTGCGGCTTCAAGCACGGTTTCTTCAACGCATTTGGAATCAAGTGGGTTGGTTCAAAGACGTTTGCCTTCTTCTTTAAGCTGCCGAAGTCTGTCGCCGAGAAGATTCAACCGGATAGTCTTAAGATGGATCGATACGAAGATCAGTGGAAGGAGGCGGTCTACAAGATTGATCCAGCCAAAACGAAAGTGAAAGCCTTCTTGCCGCTCTTTGAAAAAGCTCTTAGTTCGATTACCGGAAAAGAACAGTGAGCGGGCAACTGCCTATAACAACCAAAAGCACGACGCTCCCGTTGTTGATAGAAATTTATTGTGGTCGCTCAACACAGTTTGCCGCAAAAAGAATTGGTCATTTGATAGCGGCAAACTGTGCTGCGTGCTTTTGGTGAACGTTATGTGCAATTGCCCCTTCGAAGATTTACAAGAAAGGAGTTAACAACATGCATACACTCTATACCACATTATCTATTTGCCTACTCACGTTGATGCTTGCAGGCACACTGAGCGCCCAATGGGTTCATACATCTCTCGACAGTGTTGGCGTAAATTGCTTTGCCAATAGTGGAACAAATCTTTTTGCGGGGACTGACAGCGGTGTTTTTCTTTCCACCAACAACGGTGCGATCTGGACTGCAGTGAATGGTGGCTTGACGGATACTAATGTTACTGCTCTTGCCGTCTCCGGCCAAAATCTCTTTGCCGGGACTGGCGTAGGCGTCTTTCATTCCACCAACAACGGCACAAGCTGGAGTGCCACCGGCTTACCGGGAAACGAATTCTGTGGCTACCATTCTATAGCTATCTTTGGGATAAATGTTTTCGTTGGGATTTCTGGAAATTCGATATGTAGTGCTGGTCCTGGTGTCTATTTCTCCACAAACAACGGAATAGACTGGACTCAAGTGTTGGATTTAGGAAGGCTGACAGGAGTCTACACTCTTGCCGTAGTTGGCGCGCAAATATATGTCGGAACTTGGGACGAGGGCCTTCTTGCAACGTCGGACACAGGAATGACTTGGGCGACCAAGAATGTGGGACTTGAAGATTCAAGTGTCCATGCTTTAGCCATGAATGGTTCCAATTTCTTCGCCGGCACGTATAGCGGCGTCTTTCTTTCCACTAACAATGGTGACATCTGGACGGCAATTAATGCCTGTCTGACGGATAGTGCCGTAACTTGCTTTACGGTCAGCGGTTCAAATGTCTTTGCAGGAACAGCACATGGAGTGTTTCTCACGACAAACAATGGCACAAACTGGACAGAGGTTAACACAGATTTGATGGACTCTAGTATCACAGCGCTTACCGTTAGCGACTCATTTCTCTTTGCCGGAACTACAAGTGGCGTCTGGAAACGTCCGCTCTCGGATATGATCACCGATGTATCGCTAATTGCAAAAGAGTTACCAATAGAATTCATGCTTGGTCAAAACTATCCCAACCCGTTTAATCCGACAACAACAATCAGCTATCAGTTGCCAAAGCAAGCTCATGTTACACTGAAAATATTTGATGTGCTTGGCAGAGAAGTCGCAACACTAGTTAATGGCGTTGAGGAGCCGGGGTATAAGTCGGTGACGTGGAATGCAAGCAAGTTATCGAGCGGAGTGTATTTCTATCGTGTTGTGGCGAATGCTATCCATTCGGGACATGCAGAAAGTTATACTGAGACAAAGAAACTTGTGCTGTTGAGGTAACATAGTACCTTCGCGAAAGTTACCGCGGTGAATTCCTTTCACGAAGTGATTCTTCAGATCAGGAAGTTCGTCACAGAAATAAAAGAGGGTACCCAACTATGGATACCCTCTTGCAAAACTGAAAAATGATTTAGCTTACTTTTTTTCCATCTTCATTTCGCCGGTTGGAACTTCTTTCTTTTCCTTTTTCTCCTTCTTTGCCTTTGGCTTAGAAGCAGTTTTCTTTGGTTCCTGTCCGGTATTAAAATCCACTAACTCAAGAATTGCAACTTCAGCCGCATCACCGTGGCGCTGTCCGAGCTTTATCACTCGCGTATAACCACCGGCACGGGTCGCAACTTTTGGAGCAATCTCTGTAAACAATTCCTTTATAACATCGCGGTCTTTGATATACCTTGCTATCTGACGCCGCACATGTACATTCTTTTTATCACCCTCTGTCGCTACAGCATTCTTTGCTTTCGTTATTAATTTCTCGACCATCATTCGGGTTTCTTTCGCCTTAGCAAGAGTTGTATGAATCCTCTTACTGCGAAGTAATGCCGTTGACAGCGCGTTGAGCGTAGCTTTCCGGTGACTTGCGGTGCGTTTTAGTTTTCGTCCTGCTTTTCTGTGTCGCATTGAGATTCCTATTAATAAACATTAATCGTTACTGTCGTGAAGATATTTCTCGACATCCATTCCAAAATTCAAGCCGAATTGCTCTATAATTTCCGAAAGTTCAGCCAGCGACTTGCGTCCGAAATTTCTGAACTTCAGAAGTTCCGGTTCATCTCTACGGACAAGGTCGGCTATAGTTCTGATGTTGGCTGCCTTTAGACAATTATGAGAACGAACCGAGAGTTCTAGCTCATCGACAGACATTTGGAGAATTTTTTTGATACGCGCGAATTCAGAATCACGTTCAAGCATTTCCTCGTGAGCGTCTGATTCGATATTGAAACTTAGAAACAACTGAATATGATCGCGTAATATTACCGCCGCCTGTGCGAGAGCATCATCCGGTGCAACCGAACCATCTGTTTCGATTTCAAGCGTTAACTTTTCATAATCGGTTTGCTGTCCTACGCGAGTCGGCTCGACAATGAACCTGACATTCTTGATCGGCGTGAAGATAGAATCTATTGCGATGAGATCAACCGTTTGTTCGGCTATCTTATTCTCTTCAGCAGTGACATATCCTTTGCCGCGCCCGATTCGTAGTTCCAATTCGAAAACAGAGCCTGCATTTAATGTCGCGATATGCTGATTCGGATTCAGGATTTCAATCTCCGGATTCGCTTTTTGAATATCTGCGGCAGTAAATTCTTTCGGACCCTTCACCTCGACCACTATACGATTGAGCTTTTTGTTGATTAGCTTCATTCGTATTGATTTGAGATTTAAAATGATTTCCGAAACGTCCTCAACAACACCGGGTATGGTGGAAAATTCATGAAGAACGCCCTCGATGCGGATCGCTGTAAAAGCAGTTCCTGTAAGAGAGGATAAGAGGATTCTCCTGAAAGCATTACCAATAGTAACGCCGAAACCTTTTTCTAACGGTTGTAGGATGAACCTTCCGAAAATATTGGAATAACTTCCTTCATCGAGCTGTACTTTCTCAGGCATTTGATAATTTGTTGTTACCATAATTTCTTTCTCCCGCCTATTTATATCGTGAATAATCTCAATAAATAATGGGTTAATAATGAATTACTTGGAATAAAGCTCTACAACCAATTGTTCATTGGCATTGAGCGGTATATCGGCGCGCTCGGGGACACTCAGGAACACACCCGACATGGCTGCTTTATCGAGACTCAGCCACGGCAGCATCGCACTGTCTTTCATACGCTTCATTGAAGTATGGATAACTTCCATTTTTTTACTTTTATCGACTATCTGAACTACATCACCGGCTCTTAATAGATAGGACGGAATGCTGACAACTTTATGATTAACCATAACATGTCCATGGTTGATAAGCTGTCTGCCGGATTTGCGTGATGGCGCAAAGCCTAAACGATAGAAAACAGTATCGAGCCGGCGTTCGAGCATTTTTACAAGATTCTCCGCTGTTCGTCCGGTTTGACTTAAAGCTTTCTCAAAATATTTATGGAATTGACCTTCCTGCAAACCATACATGCGGCGTATCTTCTGTTTCTCACGGAGTTGAACGCCATACTCCGAAATTTTTTGCCGTCGTGATTGACCGTGTTGTCCCGGCGGATACGCTTTTCTTTCGACAGGACATTTTTCAGTGAAACATTTCGTGCCTTTTAAAAATAATTTTTGTCGCTCTCTTCGGCACAATCTGCAGCTTGCTTCAATATATCTACCCATATTTTCCTTCTAAAAAAATAGATTACTTTATACTCTGTTTATACACGACGTCTCTTCGGTGGACGGCAGCCGTTGTGCGGAATCGGTGTAATATCGCGAATACTAAGAATTTCCAAGCCAACTGTCTGAAGGGATCGTATCCCTGCCTCACGGCCGGAACCGGGTCCTTTAACGAAGACGTCTACTTTCCTTAGCCCTAAATCGTGAGCTTCTTTAGCGGCGGCTTCTGCTGTTACCTGTGCGGCAAAGGGTGTATTTTTTCTCGATCCTTTAAATGCATTCCGCCCAGCTGACGACCAGCTTATCACATTTCCATAAACATCCGTGATAGTCACGATGACATTATTGAATGTCGCTTTGATAAAAACTTTTCCGGTAACATCAACCTGAATTTTCTTTTTTTTCTTTGCAGCTCCGGCTGTTGAAGCTGCACCTGTAGTATTTTTAGCCATTATTTTTTCTCTTAATATATATGAATTACTTCTTAGCTATTGCTTTTTTCTTTCCGGCAACGGTCTTGCGCTTTCCTTTCCTCGAACGCGCGTTCGTACGTGTCCGCTGACCGCGAACAGGTAATCCTTTTCGATGACGCAATCCGCGATAGCAGTTAATATCCATCAAGCGCTTGATGTTCATCTGCGTTTCACTACGGGCAGAGCCTTCGACTTTCATATCGCCGGTAATAATCGAACGGATTTTAGCGACTTCATCGTCAGTCAAATCGCCAATCCGTTTTTCATAACCGATACCAGCCGCATCGAGAATCTTATGAGCTGTACTTCTGCCGATACCGTAGATATATGTAAGTCCGATCTCTGATCGTTTATTTTTCGGAAGATCTATTCCTGATATACGAGCCACTCTTTACAATCCTTTCGAATAAAAATCTTTACTTGATTTCAACGATTATCCTTGCCGCTGTTTGTGTTTTGGATTTTTACAAATAACGCGAACAATTCCATGGCGTCTGATAATTTTACAATTCTCACATAATTTCTTTACTGAAGAACGTACCTTCATAATCTTTCCTCTTACTTATATCTGTAAGTTATTCTGCCTTTGGTTAAGTCATATGGCGATAATTCAACGGTAACCTTATCGCCTACGAGAATTTTTATATAATGCATCCGCATTTTTCCTGATATGACAGCAAGTATTTCATGTCCATTATCAAGCTTCACCCGAAACATCGCATTAGGAAGCGTATCGGTTATTACGCCGTCCATTGTTATCGGTCCCTGTTTAGCCATTCACTGTTTTATAATGTGAGTATTTCAGGATTATTGTCTGTTACTAACACTGTATGTTCAAAATGCGCCGACGGCAAACCATCGGCTGTTCTAACTGTCCATCCATCGGAATCGACCCTAACCCGATGTGTGCCAAAATTAACCATCGGTTCTATTGCAAGGGTCATCCCCTTTTGAAGCTGCATACCTGTGGTCGAATCTACGAAATTCGGTATCGGTGGTTCTTCGTGAAGTTGTTGTCCGACACCGTGACCGACCAGATCGCGCACAACAGAGAAACCTTCTTTTTCAATCAGCGATTGAACCGCAGCCGAAATATCTCGTACATGATTTCCATGTCGCGCTTGTTTGATGCCTTCTATCAATGATCGCTTTGTTGCTTCAAGCAACCGTATCTTATCATCGGTTATATTACCGACCGGAAATGTCCAGGCGCCATCTCCGTAAAAACCGTTTTTCTTAACTCCGACATCTATTGCAACTATCTCGCCGTCATGTAATTTTCTACTACCCGGTATTCCATGAACGACTTCATCGTCTATCGACACACACAAAGTTGCAGGAAATAAATTCTTTTTATCTGATCCGTAACCTTTGAATGCCGGTTCGCTGTCTTGGGAACGGATATACTCTTCTGCAAATTTATCAAGTTCTTTGGTCGTTATACCCGGACGAATCATCTCTTTCAACATGCGAAGAACTTCCGCGACAATTTTGCAGCTTTCTCGCATCCGACTGATTTCTACAGGCGACTTGATCGTTGCCTTCGCCATCTTCGTTTAGTCTTATCTTCTACCTTTTAATTTACCGCTCTTCATGAATCCATCATAATGTCTCATTAACAAATGAGATTCAATTTGCTGGAGCGTATCCAAACCGACGCCAACTATGATCAATAGACTTGTTCCGCCGAAAAAGCTTGCGAAACTTGATGTAACACCCATCCTAACCATAAAGGCAGGCAGAATAGCTACGAACGCAAGAAAAATCGAACCGGGCAATGTTATCTTTGTTAAAATATTATCGATAAAATCCGATGTATTTTTCCCCGGACGAATTCCCGGAATAAATCCACCCTGTTTCTGCATCGTCTCTGCTACATCTTTTGGATTGAATGCAACGGCAGTATAAAAATAGGTGAAGAATATAATCATCAATGCATAAACAGTCGAATAAGTTATTGATGTATAATCCAGATACCCTGAGATACCCTGAAGAAACTCACTATCCGGGAAGAATGTGAGTATCGTGCCTGGAATAAACATGATTGCCTGTGCGAAAATTATAGGCATAACACCGGCAGTATTAACACGCATCGGAATATATTGGGTGACACCACCGTAAATTTTTCTTCCAACAACACGCTTGGCGTATTGAACGGGGATACGTCGGGTAGCTTGAGTTACGAGCACAATACCGGCGACAATAAAAACCATCAAGATAAGTACGATCAATTCCACTATCAATCCGCGTGCACCGGAACTTACAAGCTGATATTCATCGAGGAGTGCATTCGGAAACCGCGCGATGATTCCGATGAAGATAATCAGCGAGATACCGTTCCCGATTCCGCGTTCGGTAATTTGTTCACCCAGCCACATCATGAATATTGTGCCGGCAGAAAGAACGATGATAGTCGATAATTGGAAACCAAAGCCTTGCACTTCAGCTGGAATAATCGGTGAGCCTGCGGCATTCATACTTAACAAATTCACGCTGACACCCCATGCTTGAAGCATAGATATCACCACTGTACCATAACGGGTAAGCTGCGTAATTTTCTTGCGTCCTTCTTCACCCTCTTTTGTTAATTTCTGGAAATAAGGGATCACAGCACCGAGAAGCTGGATGATAATAGAGGCGCTGATGTACGGCATGATACCCAGTGCAAAGATTGCAGCATTACTGAATGCACCACCGACGAATAGGTCATAGAGACCGAACAGAGTGTTCGATGCCTGATTCCGCATCGCTTCAGTCAGTAATTGTGCATCCACACCGGGAAGAGTTACGTGAGCACCAAAACGCACGATTACCAGCAGACCGGCCGTGAATAATATCCGCTGTCGTAATTCTTGGATTTTAAAAATATTTCGAAAACTTTCGCTGAGCTTCGCCATGAGAGCTTATTTTGTTGAATGAGAAATTGTTATTGCTTTTCCTCCGGCACCTTCAATCTTCTGCACTGCCGATTTACTAAAGGAATGTGCCGTCACTTCTAATTTTGCTTTTAATTCTCCATCGCCTAATATCTTGACCGATATGGATTTTTTTGATATTGTACCCGCATTATATAATAATTCAGGATTTATTTTTCCGTCGGCGCATTTTCCATCGGCTACCAACTTATCTAATGATTCAACATTCACGACCTGGAATTCTTTTTTCATGGGATTGAAAAATCCGAATTTGGGTACACGCCGGACGAGAGGCATTTGGCCGCCCTCGAACCATGGTCTGTAATGCGTACCAGATCGTGCGCCTTCGCCTTTATGTCCGCGTGTAGATGTACCGCCATGACCAGAACCCTGACCACGCGCAATGCGTTTTACCCGTTTACGTGAACCCTCTGCAAAATGTAAATTACTTAATATCGATTTCGCCATGTATTATTTCACCTCTTCCACTTTTACAAGGTGTTTTACTCTGTTGATCATTCCTCGGATTTGAGGTGAATCATTTTTTACGACAGAATAATTTGGTCTGCCTAAACCAAGCGCCTCGATTGTGCGCTTATGCGCTTTAAGGCAATGGATTTGACTGACAACCTGAGTTATTTTTAATTTTTTATCCATACAACTTCCGTTAATTCGCAGGCAACGCTTGCGGCGTACCCAATAATTGATTCAATGACATCCCGCGTCGTGCAGCCATCGTCCGGGCATCGGTTAATGATAACAATGCCTGTAATGTTGCTTTCACGACGTTGTGGGGATTCGATGAGCCGATAGATTTTGTTAAAACATCTTTTACACCGGCAGACTCCAGAACTGCGCGAACGCCTCCGCCTGCGATCAGTCCGGTCCCGGGAGATGCGGGTTTTAATAATACTTTCGATGCCCCATACTTCGCATATATGATATGCGGTATGGTGCCGTGAAGAATCGATACGCTGACTACGTTTTTCTTCGCGTCGTCGATTCCTTTCGCTATTGCATCCTGAACTTCATTCGCCTTGCCAAGGCCAACACCTACGTGTCCTTTTCCATCGCCTACTACAACGATAGCGCTGAAACTGAATCGTCTTCCACCTTTAACAACCTTCGCAACCCGGTTGATGTGTACTAATCGATCCTTGAGATCTAATTCACCTGTTTTTATTTTTGCCAATGTATTTGCTCCAAATAATAATAATTTTCTGCTGCCGGGGGAGGAGTCGAACCTCCACTGACGGCTCCAAAGGCCGCTGTCCTGCCATTAGACGACCCGGCAATTAATTATCCGTATCGCCGGAATCGAGGTTCGGTCCTAACATTTAAGTCCGGCTTCGCGGGCGCCATCTGCCAATGATTTAACCACGCCGTGATATAAATATCCGTTTCTATCAAAAACAACTTGCTTAACATTTTTTTCAAGAGCTTTCTTTGCCACCTGTATTCCGACACGCTTTGCGATTGCCTTTTTTCCTTTTAAGCTTTTTACTTCATCACGTAAGTCCGGTGCTAATGTTGATGCCGTTACAATGGTCTTCGAAGTTGAATCATCGACTATCTGCGCATAGATGTGATGCAAACTTCTGTAGACTGTGAGACGCGGCATCTCTGTCGTACCTCGTATTTTTTTCTGTATACGGCGTTTAATATGCAGCCGTTTTTCTATTCTCGATTTATTTATCATACTATCCTGCCTTTGCTCCTGCTGTTGCTGCTGCTTTACCGGCTTTACGTCGGATGTATTCGCCTTCGTATTTTACGCCTTTTCCTTTATATGGTTCCGGCGGACGGAAGGATCGAAGTTTTGCGGCAACTTGACCAACGAGCTGTTTATCCACGCCAGAAATCATAATGTTAGTCGGTATTGGTACCTCGACTTTTATTCCCTGGGGTGGTTCAAATAAAATGGGATGTGAATAACCAAGAGCTAATTGAATTTTCTTCCCCTTCACTTCTGCCTTATAACCAACCCCGACTATCTCTAGTTTTTTCTTGAATCCTTCTGAAACACCGTTGATCATATTCTGAAGCAACGCTCGCCAGGTTCCGTGTAACGCTTTCTGACTTTTTTCATCGGATGATCGTTTTACTAAAATTTCGGTATCGGTTATTTCGATTGAGATAGAGGAAGGAATTTTTGCTTTGAGTTCACCCTTGGGTCCAACGACCTTAATTATTCCATCTTTCTTTTCAATTTTAACACCCTTAACAACGGGTATCGGTTTTCGTCCTATTCGTGACATTGTTTTCTCTTTTATCTAAATATTACCAAATATGACAGAGCACTTCACCGCCGATTTTATTTCGTCTGGCATCGCTGTCTGTCATTATACCTTGTGAAGTCGATACTAACGCTATTCCTAAACCGTTCAAAACCCGTGGTATTTCATTCGCGGGTTTATAAACACGTAGTCCGGGTTTGCTGATCCTTGTTAAACCGGAGATGGCGCTGATACCATCGACATAACGGATTGAAATTCTTAGTACGCCTTGTTTATTATCGCTAATCTCAGAAAACTCATTGAGGAACTTTTGTTCAATAAGTATCTTTGTGATGTCGCGTTTCAAATTAGAAGCGGGGACATCAACTTTTTTATGTCTCGCTTTGATCGCGTTACGAACGCGCGTTAAATAATCTGCAATTGGGTCTGTTATATTCATACTTTCATTTTTCCTTACCAGCTTGCTTTCAATACACCAGGAATTTTTCCTTCAAGCGCCATCTTTCTGAAACAGAGACGGCAGATTCCAAACTTCCGCAAAAAGCCCCGAGGTCTGCCGCATATTGCGCATCGATTATGCTTGCTAACCGCATGCTTCGGTGTCCTCTTTGCTTTTACGACCATCGCTAAACGTGCCAAATTGGTTTCTCCTGTTTATATGTTAACTTTATTCTGTTCGATTGTCGCCTCACGTTTCTCGAAAGGCATTCCAAATTCTTTTAGAAGCGCATAAGCTTCCTGATCGGTTCCTGCAGTTGTAACGAATGTTACATCCATGCCAAAAACTTTTGAAACCTTGTCGACGTCTATCTCGGGAAATATGATGTGCTCTTTTATTCCGAGAGTGTAATTTCCATGTCCGTCGAAAGATTTATCTGAAAAACCTCGAAAGTCACGTATGCGCGGAACAGCAACACTGATGAACCGATCCATGAATTCGTACATGTGGCTGCTACGGAGCGTGACTCGCACACCAATCGGCAACCCTTCACGCAATTTGAAATTCGAGATTGCTTTCTTCGCACGCGTCAAGACTACTTTTTGTCCGAGTATTATCTCTAAATCTTTTACAACTCCATCGAGTAATTTGACGTCCTGAGTAGCCTGTCCAACGCCAACATTGATGCAAATCTTTTCCAATTTCGGAACTTGCATTACATTCGAATATTGAAATTGAGTCATCAAATTCGATATAATTGTCTTTTTAAACTGTTCCATCAATCTCGGCGGCGCACCGGCTTCTTGTTTTTGTGCCTGCGGCGCTTTTGGTGTTTCTTTTTTTGAAGACTCTTTAGTTGTTTTTTGTGGTTTTTCTTTACCCATATATTATCTCTTTGTTAATACATCTCCTCACAATTTCGGCAAATCCTCATTGTGTGTTTTCTGCCAGTTGCAGAATCGCTGACACTTTTATGCCCCACTCGTGAAGGCTTATTACATTTGGGGCAGACTACCATCACATTCGAGGCATTGATTGGAGCTTCTTTCTGCACAATGCCGCCTTTTGGATTTTTTTGCGATGCACGAGTATGACGTTTGATAATATTAACGCCTTCGACAATGACACGGTGATTCTCACGGAAGATTTTCAAAATCTTTCCAGATTTTCCGCGAGCATTGCCTGCTAATACTATTACATTATCGTTTTTATGAACATTCATATTAATTTCCGTTTTTCTTATAATACTTCAGGAGCGAGCGAGATGATCTTCATATAATTTTTATCGCGTAGTTCACGAGCAACCGGACCAAAGATGCGGGTACCTCTTGGTTCGCCTTGATCGTTTAGCAAGACCGCTGCGTTTTCATCGAAACGAATGAACGATCCGTCTTTTCGCTGCGTTTCTTTTCTTGTGCGAACAATAACAGCGCGAGATACTTCGCCTTTTTTTACACCGGCACCAGGGATTGCACTCTTTACCGAGACAACGATGATATCTCCCAATCCTGCGTATCGTCTATCGTGACCGCCAAGCACACGAATGCACCGGACTTTCTTTGCACCAGAATTATCGGCAACGACGAGATTAGTTTCTTCCTGAATCATAATTCAATCTTTATTATTTTGCTTTCTCGACAATTTGAATTAAACGCCATCGCTTTCGTTTGCTAAGCGGGCGTGTTTCCATAATTTTTACAGAATCACCTATTCCAGCCTCTTGCTTCTCATCATGAGCCATGAGAGTTGTTGTTCGCGTATAATATTTCTTGTACAATGGATGCGCGATGCGGCGCTCGATTGCAACTACAATGCTTTTCTGCATCTTGTTGCTGATTACTGTGCCAATTCGGGTTTTGCGTTGTGTTGTTCTTTCAGCCATAATACTTTATTGGTCCTTTTTTTTCTCGACCGTAGAAGATGGTTTAATCTGTGGTGTAATCCTTTTAAGCTCGTGTTCGCGCAGTATAGTTTTCATTTTTGCAATATCTCTTCGTACTGTTCGCACTTTAATCGGGCTTTCAAGCTGGCTAGTTGCCTTCTGAAATTTCAGGTGAATCAGATTTTCTTCTTCATCCTTAATTCTCTTGCGCAACTCTTCATCGGGTAATTCTTTTATTTCAAAAATCTTCATTGTTTCGTTTCCTTGTTTAGCTCTCGGTATACGATCGCCGTGTTACCATCCTGGTTTTTATGGGTAGTTTGTGCTCTGCTATTTTCATCGCCTCGACAGCTACCTCACGTTTGATACCGCCTAATTCAAACATTATTGTGCCCGGCTTAACTACAGCGACCCAGTATTCGGGAGCACCTTTACCGCTACCCATACGCGTTTCAGCTGGTTTTTTCGTCACAGGTTTATCGGGAAATATGCGAATCCACAATCTTCCTTCTCGTTTCATCAACCGAGTCAGCGCTACACGTGCGGCTTCAATTTGTCTTTGTGTTATCCATGCCGGTTCAAGGGCTTTCAAACCAAAATCGCCAAATGTTACTGTGAATCCTCGAGTGGCTTTACCCTTCATGCGGCCACGCTGTGTTTTTCTGTATTTTACTCTTTTTGGTAATAACATAGTAGTTTTGAATTCTTAATAGATTTTACTTGGATACACGTTCAAGAACTTCACCACGGCAAATCCATACTTTCACTCCGATTGCGCCATAGATTGTTTTCGCAGTTGCCTGGGCGTAATCGATATCTGCACGAAGCGTGTGAAGCGGAATACGACCTTCTTTATATTGTTCCGACCGGGCAATTTCTGCGCCGCCGAGACGTCCTCCGCACATTACACGGATTCCTTCAGCCCCCATTCGCATTGCGGAAGTAATTCCCATCTTCATAGCACGGCGAAACGACATTCGTCCTTCTAATTGCACCGCAATATTTTCAGCGACTAAGAATGCATCAAGTTCGGGCCTTTTAATTTCATGAATTAATATTTTAATCTCTTTTGTGGTGATCTGCTTAAGCTCTTCTTCCAGTTGGGTGATTTCTTTCCCGCTTCTGCCAATCACTATCCCGGGACGTGAAGTATGAATTGTAATCACTGCACGTTTAGGTGTGCGATCGATCTGAATACGAGAAATGCCTGCTTTCTTTAAACGATTTTGAATATAAGTTCTGATTTTTAAATCTTCCAGAAGCTTTACGGCGAAATCTCTTTCATCGTACCAATTTGAATCCCAGGTTCGTATCATCCCGAGACGAAAACCAACCGGATGTACTTTTTGTCCCAAGTAATCTCCTATTCTTGTTTTGATTTTTTAACTGGTTGTTTATCTTTTATTTTTGAAACTTGCTTTACTTTCTCTGGTTTTTGGGCTACAACAATCGTCAAGTGATTGGATCTCTTTAATATTCGAAAAGCCCGACCCATCGGCGCTGGCAGCATACGCTTTGCGCTTGGTCCACCATCAACAAATACTGTTTTTACAAATAATGTATCGACGTTTGTCCTGCCTGCTTCATCTTTATTTTGAAGATTGGAGACAGCCGAACGTAAAACCTTTTCTGCTACCCTCGATCCATGCTTAGTCGAGAAGTGAAGAATGTTCAGTGCTTCAGGTACCATCTTCCCGCGTATCAGATCGATTACCAACCGCATCTTTCGCGGAGATGAACCAATGTATCTATTAATTGCTTTTGCTTCCAACATAGTTTATCCTTCAGACGAAGTCGATGATTCACTCTTTAAACCGGGATGACCGCGGAATATTCGAGTCGGAGCAAATTCACCAAGTTTATGACCGACCATACCTTCATGGACGTAAACCGGAATGAATTTGTTCCCGTTATGCACTGCGAATGTGTGACCCACATACTCGGGCGTAATGGTGGTGGAACGTGACCACGTTTTGATGACCTTCTTCTGACCAGACTTGATCACTTCCATGACTTTTGCCTGAAGTCTCGGGTCGATAAATGGACCTTTTTTAAGAGAGCGACTCATAATATGACATTTATTTTCGTGTTATTTGATTTATTAATTACTTACGACGTTTGACAATAAATTTGTCTGATTTTAATTTCTTATGCCGTGTCTTTTTACCCTTCGTATGCCAACCCCATGGGGATACAGGATGCGGATTTCCCTGCGGCGATTTTCCTTCTCCACCTCCATGCGGGTGATCGACAGGATTCTGAACGACACCGCGCGATTGCGGACGAATACCCACCCATCGCGATCTTCCGGCTTTACCAAGGCTTATATTTTCATGATCGATATTTCCTACCACACCGATTGTTGCAAAGCACTCAAGAAGCACGTTGCGAATCTCTCCAGAAGGCATTTTAAGCTGAGCATATTTTCCTTCCTTAGCCATCATTTGTATAGATGAGCCTGCGCTTCGTGCAATCTGACCTCCGCGTCCTACGCGAAGTTCTACGTTGTGAACAAAAGTTCCAACAGGTATATTGGCAAGAGGCATTGCATTCCCGACTTTTATCTCGGATTGCGGTCCGGAAGTTACAAATTCGCCAACTTTGATTCCATCTGGTGCGATGATGTAACGTTTCTCACCGTCTTTATATTCCAGTAGAGCGATACGAGAAGTACGGTTCGGATCATATTCGATTGCGGTAACTGCCGCCGCCATACCCAACTTGTTGCGCTTGAAATCGATAATTCGATAGAAACGCTTATGTCCGCCGCCACGATGACGTGAAGTGATATGCCCATTAGTATTTCTACCGCCGGTTTTCTTTAACGGTTCGAGAAGAGATTTTTCCGGTTTGGATTTTGTGATTTCCTCGAACGTCGGTACAGTCATCCAACGCGTGCCTGGAGTATTTGGTTTTAATTTTCTGATACCCATAATTATCTTTTTCTATTAAACATTTGCGAAGAGGTCGATCTTATCGCCCTCTTTTAAAGTGACTATTGCTTTTTTGATGTGTGAAGTCTTTCCTTCAAATCGTCCGCGTTTAGTCATCTGTGTTTTCGATTTTCCTTTGATGTTCATCGTTCGGACATTCGTAACCGTTACATTAAATTTTTTCTCGACTGCTCGCGCAATTTCGATCTTATTTGCCTTGAGCTGAACCTCAAAAGCATAGATGCCTTTCTCTTGAAGGTTCGAGATCTTTTCTGTAACAATGGGCCTGTAAATTATGCCTGTCATAATTGCTTCTTCTTGATTAGAATGTTTTTTCTAAAACTTCAACTGCGCTTTTTTGAATTAACAGCATCTGTGTATTGAGTATTTCGTACGTGGATGCTTTCGATGCTTCTATAATATTCAATTTAGGAATATTTCTGCCCGATCTGTAAACCATCTGGTCGGTTTTAGGTACGAGGAGCAATATCTTCTTACCGCTCAACTCGAGCGCCTTGAGAATAGATGCCATCTCTTTTGTCATCGGTTTATCGAAAGAAAAATCTTCAACAACTTTGATAGATTCATCTTTTGCCTTATAACTTAAAGCCGATTTACGAGCAAGCTGTTTCACCTTCTGCGGGAGCTTCATCGAGTAATCACGCGGAACTGGTCCGAAGATTGTGCCGCCGCCCTTCCATAACGGAGAACGCAGGGCGCCGATTCGTGCGCGTCCTGTGTGTTTTTGTTTCCACAATTTTTTACCGCTTCCGCTTACTTCACCGTAAGTTTTAGTCTTGTGGGTACCCTGACGACGGTTAGCAAGATATGTAATAACCGCCTGGTAGATTGCATGATCATTGGGTTGTATTTCAAATACATCCGGAGAAAGCGTTGCTTTTTCTCCGCTCAATGAACCGTCTTTTTTATAAATTTCGAGCTTCATAAATTCTCAGATATTATTTCTCTTTGTGAATCTCAACGTAGCTATTATTGTATCCGGGTATGGAGCCGCGAATTATAACTAAATTCGATTCCGGAACAATCTGTACGATGCGTAAATTTTTTACTGTAACATTATCGCCACCCATACGGCCTGCCATCTTCATTCCTTTAAAGACTCGTGAAGGATATGAACTGGAGCCGATCGATCCAGGCGCTCTTACGCGGTCACTCTGTCCGTGCGTTCTTGAACCACCGCCAAAATGATGGCGCTTCACAACACCCTGGAATCCGCGTCCTTTGGATATCCCGCAGACTGATACTGTATCACCTTTTGAGAACAACGTTTCAATTTTTACCTCTGTGCCGACTTGAAATTTAGAAATGTCGAAACTTCTAAATTCGGTAAGAAGGCGTTTTGGAGGAACGTTTGCCCGCTTGAAGTGTCCGGTTACCGGTTTATTGACAAGCCGAGGTTTTTTATCTTCGAAACCAAGCTGTATAGCCTCGTAACCGTCTTTTTCTTTTGTTTTTATTTGAATGACGTAACACGGACCTGCTTCGACGACTGTACAAGGAACCGATTCACCTTTATCATCGAAGATACTGGTCATGCCTATTTTCTTACCAAGAATACCACTCATTGTTCAATTAACTCAAAGTAAATAAATCGTATCTCTCCAATGTCCGTTTCAGGACACGGAGCTAATTACAGTAATATATTTTTATTGTGAAAAATTAGACTTTTATTTCCACATCGACGCCAGCGGGAAGCTCAAGCTTCATCAACGAGTCAACCGTCTTGTTAGACGAATTGAGTATATCGATTAGGCGCTTATGGGACCGCATTTCAAACTGTTCGCGCGATTTCTTGTCTACATTGGGAGAGCGCAAAACAGTATACAACGTATGTTTCGTCGGCAATGGAATTGGACCGGATACGATAGCACCCGTAGACTTCACTGTCTTGATGATTTTTTCCGCCGATTTATCGATCAGCGTATGATCATATGACTTAAGTTTTATTCGTATCTTTTGTCCAGCCACTTGATGTGTTCCTTAAATATTCGATGAATTATTCAATAATCTTCGTTACTACACCTGCACCGACAGTATGTCCGCCTTCACGAATAGCGAATCGTAATCCTTCTTCCATGGCGATCGGTGATATTAATTCGATTGATAGGTTATCCACGTTATCTCCGGGCATAACCATTTCGGTTCCGGCAGGTAATGTACCGACACCCGTTACGTCTGTTGTACGGAAATAGAATTGTGGACGATATCCGCTGAAGAATGGAGTATGACGTCCACCTTCTTCTTTTTTCAACACGTATACCTGTGCAGTAAATTTCGTATGGGGCGTAATACTGCCCGGCTTTGCGATAACCATACCTCGTTCGAGATCATTCTTCTCAACGCCACGCAGTAATAAACCGGCATTATCTCCGGCTTGAACTTCGTCTAATTCCTTACGGAACATTTCTGCGCCGGTGATTACAGTTTTCTTATGGGCGCCAAGACCGATAACTTCAACTTCATCGCCGACCTTCGCTTTGCCTCTTTCAACACGACCGGTTCCGACTGTACCACGACCGGTGATAGAAAATACGTCTTCAATCGGCATTAAGAATGGTTTGTCAATTTCGCGCTTTGGTATCGGTATGTAACTATCAACCGCCGCCATCAAATCCATAATTGGTTTGAATGCCGGGTCATCAGCTTTTGAATCAGGCAATATCGCTCTTTCCATTGCTTTCAATGCACTACCGCGAACGATTGGAATTTCATCGCCGGGGAATTCATATTTTTTCAGAAGATCTCTCAGTTCCATCTCAACTAACTCTATAAGCTCCGGATCATCCACCATATCGACCTTATTGAGGAAAACTACCATACGGGGAACACCGACTTGTCGGGCAAGTAGAATATGTTCACGCGTTTGCGGCATTGGTCCATCGTTAGCGGCAACAACCAGAATAGCGCCATCCATTTGCGCAGCGCCTGTGATCATGTTCTTAATATAATCAGCATGACCTGGGCAATCTACGTGCGCGTAGTGACGTTTGTCCGTCGAATATTCGACGTGCGCAACAGCGATAGTGATACCGCGCTCGCGCTCTTCAGGTGCGTTATCGATACTATCGAATGTTCGTACCGCCGATAAGCCTTTCTTACTCAACACCATCGTGATTGCTGCAGTAAGGGTTGTTTTACCATGATCGATGTGACCGATGGTTCCCACATTAAGATGCGGTTTATCTCGATTGAATTTTTCTTTTGCCATTTTTTAATCTCCTTATAGCTGAGAGGATTTAAAAAAAATTTAATTAATAAACTTATGCTGTTACTGCTTCTTTACCTTTAACTTTTTCGACGATCTCGTCGGCTATGCTCTGAGGAACTTCATCGTAGTACGCGAACTGCATAGTATAAATTGCGCGACCCTGGCTCATAGAGCGTAGCTGAGTTGAATAACCGAACATTTCGGATAAAGGTACTTTTGCTTTAATTATCTGGGCATCTTTGCGCGTACTCAATCCTTCAATCTTACCGCGCCGTGAACTCAGATCACCCATAACATCGCCCATATATTCTTCCGGTGTGATTACCTCAACTGCCATGATCGGCTCGAGTAGTACGGGATCAGCTTTCCGGGCGGCTTCTTTAAATGCGATTGAACCAGCGATTTTAAATGCCATCTCCGATGAATCAACATCGTGGTAAGACCCGTCAAACAATTTTATTTTTATATCTTCAACCGGATAACCAGCGAGCACACCGTTGCGCATCGCTTCAACGATTCCTTCCGAAACAGGATTAATATATTCTCTTGGGATAACACCGCCAACTATCGCGTTCTCGAATTCGTAACCCTTTCCTTTTTCGTTCGGTTCAACAATTATCCATACATGTCCGAATTGACCGCGGCCGCCGGACTGGCGAACAAATTTTCCTTCCTGTTCGATTCTCTTCCTGATAGTTTCTTTATAGGCAACCTGAGGTCTGCCGACATTCGCTGCAACACGGAATTCCCGTTTCATACGGTCGATTATTATTTCGAGATGAAGCTCACCCATTCCACTGATGATAGTCTGCCCTGTTTCTTCGTTTGTTGAAACCTTAAACGTCGGATCTTCTTCTGAAAGTTTCGCTAGTGCTTCACCCATCTTTTCCTGATCGGCTTTTGTTTTGGGTTCGATGGCAACCGATATAACGGGGGCGGGGAATTCCATTTTCTCGAGAATGATCGGATCATCTTCGGTGCAGAGCGTCTCGCCTGTCTTTGTATGCTTTAACCCAACTACTGCAACGATATCACCAGTATATGCTTCATCGATATCTTCACGATGATTCGCATGCATCCGGAGGAGGCGACCGACTCGCTCTTTCTTACCCGATGTCGGGTTGTAAATATATGAGCCTGCTTCCAACGTACCGCTATAAACACGCATGAAAGTTAACTTACCAACGTAAGGATCTGTCATTATCTTAAAAGCTAAAGCAGTGAAATTCTCACTGTCACTGACCTTGCGGATTATATGATCCCGCATATTAATATGATGTCCGAATACTTCTCCTGCAGAAACATCAACGGGTGATGGTAAGAAATCAACGACAGCATCCATTAAGCCTTGAACGCCTTTATTTTTAAACGATGACCCGCAGAGTACCGGTACAATGCTTACCTTTACACATGCGCTGCGAAGTACATTTTTAATTTCTTTCGGAGAAATTTCTTTTCCTTCAAGATATTTTTCGAGCAACGTGTCATTTTCATCCGAAACCGCTTCTAACATCTTTGTGCGCCATTCTTGCGCCTTCTTTTTAAGTCCCTGAGGGATTTCTATTTCATCCCAAGTTGTTCCTGAACCACCCTCGTGAAATATCCGGGCTTTCATTGTGATCAGATCGATATAACCAGTAAACAACTCACCTTCCCCGATTGGTATCTGGATCGGAACTGCATTCGCACTGAGTCGTGCTTTCATCATTTCGATCACATTAAAGAAGTCAGCACCAACGCGATCCATTTTATTCACGAATGCCAATCTCGGCACGCCATATTTATCTGCTTGTCTCCAAACCGTTTCAGATTGCGGCTCTACACCACCGACAGCACAAAAAAGTGCGACAGCACCATCAAGCACTCTGAGTGAACGTTCGACTTCGACCGTAAAATCGACATGCCCTGGTGTATCGATGATATTGATCCTATGGTTGTCCCAGAAACACGTTGTCGCAGCACTTGTGATAGTGATACCGCGTTCTTTTTCCTGCTCCATCCAATCCATCGTCGCTGCGCCATCATGTACTTCTCCCATCCGATGAAGAATACCGGTGTAAAATAGTATTCGTTCGGTGGTAGTAGTTTTTCCTGCATCAATATGAGCCATGATGCCGATATTTCGAGTTCTATCTAAGGGGTATATTCTTGCCATTCGTATCTAAACCTTATTCCAATCCAATCATTTATCTTAGTATCATTACCATTTGAAATGTGCGAACGCTTTATTGGCTTCCGCCATTTTATGAGTATCTTCTCTTTTTTTAACTGAGTTACCCTCGTTGTTCGCAGCTGCCATCAGCTCAGAGGCTAACTTCAATGACATCGATTTATCTTTACGGTCATTAGCGTAATTAATCAACCACCTAATTGCCAGAGCTACACTCCGGTCAGCGCGAACTTCTGTCGGGATTTGATATGTTGCACCACCGACTCTTCTGGCACGAATTTCCAGTAGAGGTTTGACATTGTTCATCGCTTTTTTAAATACGTCAAACCCAGATGTATCCTTTGATCGTTCAGAAATGATATCGAACGCACCATATACAATTTTTCTAGCTAAGTGTTTCTTACCTTGTTTTAAAACACTATTAATGAACCTTGCGACCAAAACGTCGTTAAATTTTGGGTCAGGGGCGATTAATCTTTTTGCTGCTGTTTTTTTTCTCATAATTACTATTGTTTCGGTTTCTTAGCGCCATACTTTGATCTGCCTTGTTTTCTATCAGTCACGCCGGCAGCATCAAGTGTTCCTCTAATTATATGGTAACGAACACCTGGTAGATCCTTGACTCTTCCGCCTCGGATTAAAACTATCGAATGTTCCTGTAAATTATGCCCTTCACCTGGAATATACGCTGTCACTTCGATTCCATTAGTCAGGCGAACACGCGCTACCTTCCGAAGAGCAGAATTCGGTTTTTTAGGGGTTGTTGTATAAACCCTTGTACAAACCCCCCTTTTTTGGGGAGATTGCTGTAGAGCGGGAGCTTTGCTCTTCCATGTTACATCTTCTCTACTAAGTCTAATTAGCTGATTTATCGTGGGCAAAAAATGACGCTCCTATAATTTAACAAAGTTTGTAAATATATGAAATTTTTCGGTGTTTGTCAACACTGGCTAATTTTATTATTAAATTGCTTTCTCTTTTCTACGAATTTTTTTCTTTTCTACCACTTCTTCAACAGGTTCAATTTCTATCTGTGCATCTTCAGTGCTGGGTGTAACAATTATATTTTTGAATTTTTTAAGTCCAGTTCCTGCAGGAATAAGATGACCCATTATCACATTTTCTTTCAAGCCAAGTAGATAGTCAACTTTTCCTTCGATTGCTGCATCCGTTAAAACTTTAGTTGTCTCTTGGAAAGATGCTGCAGAGATGAAACTTTCAGTCGACAATGCTGACTGCGTTATTCCGAGGAGAACTGGCTCGGCAGTTGCCGGTTCAGCATCTCTGTACTCGACGATTTTCTTGCTCTTCTTTCGCAAGTCGGTATTAACTTCACGGATTTTTTTCTTTGAAATAATCTGACCATTCTTCAGTTTCGAATCACCCTTACCGGTAATATTAACTTGATCTTTTAAAATTTCATTTTGTTCATTGACGCTTTGGATATCTACATAATCTTCTTCAAGAAATGGTGTATCTCCTGGATCGATAATTCTAACTTTTTGCATCATTTGACGAACGATAACTTCGACATGTTTATCATTAATCTTTACACCTTGCATACGATATACTTCCTGAATTTCATTAACCAGATATTCTTCAACAGATCCTACACCTTTGATGCGGAGAATATCATGCGGATCAATTGCACCGTCCGACAACCTCTCGCCTGCACGTATTACATCGTTATCTTGAATTAGGACGTGTTTTCCCAAGGGTACCAGATAGTGCCGTTCATCCATGCCGTCATGACTTTTAACGATGATCTCTCGCGATCCTCTTTTTTGTATACCAAATCTCACGACGCCATCAATTTCAGAAACGATAGCGGGATCGGCTGGACTGCGAGCTTCGAACAATTCGGTTACCCGTGGCAGACCACCGGTAATATCCCTCGTCTTACCACTGTCTCGTGGTATCTTTACCAGAACCGTTCCTGCCTGAACACTCTCACCATCATTGACTCCAAGATGTGATCTTGTTGGGACTATATAACTGCCAATCGTTTGTCCTTCTTCGTTCGTAATGAGAAGCGACGGACTCAACGATCTATCTCGTGTATCTATCACAACTTTTTGTATGTGTCCTGTTTGTTCATCAGGTTCTTCACGATACGTTACGTTTTCTTTCAAGTCCTGATATTTAACTATGCCGGGATGCTCAGAAATAATAACAGCATTGTAAGGATCCCACTCATAAATTATTTCACCTTTCCGGACAGAAGTTCCATCCGCAACAAGAAGAGTCGCTCCGTACGGAACATCATATTTTGTTAATACACGATTATCCGAGTCAACAATATGTATTATTCCACTGCGTCCCAAAACTATAAGTTTACCGTCCGCGTCTATCTGCTTGAGAAATTTAATCCCATCGTATTTTACCTTACCATCAAATTTTGAAATAATTTGAGATTGAGTCGCAATCAAGCTTGCCGTTCCACCTGTATGGAATGTTCTTAACGTCAATTGAGTACCAGGCTCACCAATGGATTGTGCCGCAATAATCCCTACCGGCTCACCGGGTTCAACAATCTTCGATGTTGTAAGATTTCTTCCATAGCACTTGGCACAAATACCACGCTTTGCCTCACACGCGAGAACAGACCGTATTTCTACGGTTTCGATGGATGTTTCGGCAATTGCAATTGCTTTTTTCTCATCGATTTCTTCTCCGCCCTTCACAATGACAATTTTTGTGAGCGGGTCTATGACATCGTGAACAGCAACACGACCTGAAATTCTTTCTGCTAAAGGTTCTTTAACATCCTCTCCCTCTTTCAACGCACCGGTGACTACACCACGGATAGTACCGCAATCATTGACTGAGACTATTGCATCTTGTGCAACATCGACCAATCGACGCGTTAGATATCCGGCATCGGCAGTTTTCAGAGCTGTATCAGCAAGACCTTTTCGTGCACCGTGGGTTGAGATGAAATATTCGAGGATTGACAAACCCTCACGGAAATTCGCGATGATCGGGTTCTCGATCAATTCACCTGTTGCACCCGACATACTCTTTTGCGGTTTCGCCATCAATCCGCGCATACCTGCAAGTTGTCGTACTTGCTCCTTCGATCCTCTTGCACCGGAATCCACCATCATATATAAAGAATTGAATCCTTCACGATCATGCTGGAGCGCATCGAATAGACGTTCTGCAACTTTGTTGGTCGTTCTTGTCCAGATATCGATTACTTTATTGTATCTTTCGCCGTTTGTAATAAATCCCCTGTAATATTGATTCTGTACATTATCGACATCTTTTAACGCTTTTGTGATAATATCATCTTTTTCTTTGGGAATAATAACGTCACCGATACTAACCGACAGACCGCTTTTTGTTGCATAGCTGAATCCCAGTTCTTTTAAATTATCAAGGAACTCTGCAGTCCGAAGATTTCCGCAGGTTCGGAAAGCTGTCAGTATAATTTGAATTAATCGTTTTTTATTAAGCAACTCGTTTATGAAACCGAGTTCACTTGGAACAATTTGATTAAACATGACTCTACCAGTTGTCGTGTCGACAAGTGAACTATTAATTTTTACTTTTATCCGTGTGTGTAACCCAATTTTCCCGGCATTATGAGCAATGATTACTTCATCCTGCGATGAAAACATTTTTCCTTCACTTGTATCACCTGCCCGAGATTTAGTCAGATAGTATAAACCTAAAACCTGATCCTGAGTGGGATGTACGATGGGTGAACCATTCGAAGGTGATAGAATATTATGGCTCGAAAGCATCAGGATACGCGCTTCAAGTTGCGCATCATAAGATAGCGGAACGTGGACTGCCATCTGATCACCATCGAAATCGGCGTTGAATGCCGTACAGACCATTGGGTGAATTTGAATAGCTTTGCCTTCTACTAATACCGGCTGAAATGCCTGGATGCCAAGCCTGTGCAATGTCGGCGCACGATTAAGAAGTACAGGATGACCATCGATTATGTTCTCGAGGATTTCCCAAACTTCCTGTCCCTTTTTATCAACCATTTTCTTGGCGCTTTTTACAGTCTTTACGAGACCACGCTCGATGAGTTTACGAATGATAAAAGGCTTGAACAACTCGGCTGCCATATCTTTAGGCAGACCGCATTCGTGCAGTTTGAGTTCTGGTCCAACGACGATGACGGATCGTCCTGAATAATCGACTCGTTTGCCGAGCAGATTTTGTCGGAAGCGTCCCTGTTTTCCTTTCAGCATATCTGAAAGTGATTTTAAGGCACGGTTATTATCGGAACGAACGGCATTCGCGCGACGAGAATTATCGAACAACGAATCGACAGCTTCCTGCAACATTCGTTTTTCATTACGCAAAATTACTTCGGGGGCTTTGATCTCGATTAATCTTTTCAAACGATTATTTCGGATGATTACCCTTCTGTACAGATCATTCAGGTCCGAGGTTGCAAATCGACCACCTTCGAGTGGAACAAGAGGACGTAATTCCGGCGGGATCACTGGAACAACATCGAGTACCATCCACTCCGGTTTGTTAATAGGTCTTTCTTCTCTCTCACGGAATGCCTCGATTACTGAGAGACGTTTGAGCATCTCTTGTTTCTTCTGGAGTGAAGGTTCAGTCTTAACATCGGCGCGTAGCCGGACGGCAATTGATTCGATCTCGACCCTTTTTAAAAGGTCTTTGATTGCATCCCCACCAATTTTTGCTATGAACTTCTTTTCATCGTTATCTTCAAGATGCTGATTTTTTTCCGGCAACGATGCTAACACATCGTAATATTGTTCTTCAGAAAGCAAATCCATTTTCTGCAACCCTGTAGGACCCGGTTGTATTACAACGTATGATTCATAATAGATAACCCTCTCCAAATCTTTTCCGCTTAAACCAAGAACATTGCCTATTTTTGAAGGCGCCGATCTGAAATACCAAATATGTACAATAGGAACAGCGAGTGAGATGTGTCCCATACGTTCTCGGCGAACACTTTTCTGAGTAACCTCGACACCGCATCGGTCGCAGATAATACCTTTATAACGGATGCGTTTATACTTACCACAGTGACATTCCCAATCCCTTACAGGACCGAAAATTTTCTCGCAGAACAATCCATCCTTTTCCGGACGGAACGATCTATAATTGACCGTCTCGGGTTTGGTTACTTCACCATGCGATCTCGACAGAATTAAATCTGACGAGGCGAGCGTAATAGTAATCTTACCGAAATTCTTCTTTAACAGATTTTCATGTGATGTGAATGCCATGATATCTCCATTCTCTTTTATTCAATCTTAATATCTAAACCTAATCCCATTAATTCACGAACAAGTACGTTAAACGATTCAGGAACGTTCGGTTCCGGTAAATTGTCTCCTTTGACGATCGCTTCGTAAAGCTTTGCACGTCCGTATACATCATCGCTCTTTACTGTCAATATCTCTTGAAGTGTATTCGCTGCACCATATGCTTCAAGAGCCCATACTTCCATCTCTCCGAAACGTTGACCGCCGAATTGGGCTTTGCCGCCAAGCGGCTGTTGTGTAATAAGTGAGTATGGACCGATAGATCGAGCGTGAATCTTATCATCAACCAAGTGCGAGAGCTTCATCATATAGATAAATCCAACGCTTACTTCCTGATCGAAAGGTTCACCGGTACGGCCATCGACCAACAACGCTTTGGAGTTTATACTCAAGCCTGCCTTTTCCAGTTCAACCTGGACGTCTTCCCATGTTGCACCATCGAAGATTGGTGATGAATATTTTGTTCCAAGTTTCTTTCCTGCCCAACCAAGTGCAGTTTCAAACAATTGACCGAGGTTCATACGCGACGGAACGCCGAGCGGATTCAGCACCATGTCCACCGGTGTACCATCGGTCATAAACGGCATATCTTCCTGTGGAACGACCTTAGCAACCACGCCCTTGTTTCCGTGTCTGCCTGCCATCTTATCGCCTACAGAAAGTTTGCGCTTCTTGGCAACATAAACTTTTGCCAGTTGAACTATACCGGAAGGAAGTTCATCGCCAAGCATTATTTTTGTCTTTTCATGCTTGTAATATTCAACGATGTCACTCTGTTTCTGGAAGAATCCTTCATAGATTTTGGTGACCAACAAATTTTTCTTCTTATCCTCTACCCACTCAGATTTGTAATCGAGTTTTTCAAGGTTTTCCATATCTATAAATGATTCTTTTTTAATCTGGGTGCCGCCACGGATAATAACATCTCCATTCATATCCCGGATACTCAGAGTTTTTTCGCCTTCAAGCAATAAACCAAGTTTCTTAGATAATGATGCGAAACAATCTTCTACCGCTTTCTTTTCTGCGCGATCGAGTTGCTCACCGAGACGTTTATCTTCTTTCTTCGATTCGGCATCTTTTTTCTTTCGGCTGAATAATTTCGTAGCAATAACAATACCCTTCATACCGGGCGGCGCTTTCAACGAAGCATCTTTTACATCTCCGGCTTTCTCGCCAAAAATTGCTTTGAGTAGTTTTTCTTCAGGTGTAGATTCCGTTTCACCCTTCGGTGTAATTTTGCCGATGAGGATATCTCCTTCAAAAACTTCGGCTCCGACACGGATAACGCCGTTCTCATCCAAATCTTTCACAGCATCTTCACTTACGTTCGGTATTTCACGCGTCAATTCTTCTTCGCCGCGTTTCGTATCGCGAACCTGCAGATCGAATTCTTCAATGTGAAGCGAAGTGAAAATATCTTCAGATACTAATCGTTCATTCAGAACGATTGCATCTTCAAAATTGTATCCGCGCCACGGCATGAAGGCAACCAATATGTTTCTGCCGAGCGCCAGTTCACCGCCATCCGTTGCACAACCATCGGCAAGAATATCGCCTCTCTTTACCCTCTGCCCTGGTTTTACAACCGCTCGCTGATTAATTGAAGTATCTTGATTTGTTCTGAAGAACTTTATTAATCGATACTCGATACGTTTTTTGTCTTCAAAACTCGTAAGCGCTTCAATGCTTGCCTCATCTACATCATAATTCACAATGATGGAATTTGAATCGACATATTCGACTATTCCATTCCGCTCTGAAGTGATCATCGTTCGCGCGTCGTAGGCGACCTTCTTTTCTAAACCGGTCCCGACTAAAGGCGCTTCGGGCCTAAGTAGCGGGACTGCCTGGCGTTGCATATTCGATCCCATAAGCGCACGATTAGCGTCATCGTGTTCAAGGAATGGAATTAGCGCCGCCGCCGCACTTACAATTTGGTTCGGCGCGACATCCAGATACTGTACTTCTTCCGGCTTCGCAAGAGGATAATCGCTTTGCAATCTGGCTTTGATGCGTTCGGTATGGAATTTCCCGTCTTCATCAACTTCGGTGTTGGTCTGTGCGATTGTATAGATATCTTCCTTCTCCGCGGTCATATATTCGATATCGTTTGTCGCTTTTCCATTTTTCACTTTACGGTACGGAGTCTCGATGAAACCGAATTCATTCACTCGTGAATGGAGGCAGAGCGATGAGATCAAACCGATATTCGGACCTTCCGGTGTTTCGATCGGACACAAACGTCCGTAATGTGTATAATGAACGTCTCGGACTTCGAATCCTGCTCTCTCGCGTGTCAATCCACCGGGACCAAGTGCAGACATACGCCGCTTGTGTGTTATTTCCGCAAGCGGGTTCGTTTGATCCATGAATTGTGATAATTGATTTGTTCCAAAAAATGCATTGATCACACTGGTAATCGTTCGGGCATTAACCAAATCTTGTGGAGTAATTTTTTCCTGGTCACGCATACTCAGACGTTCACGGATAGTGCGAGCCATACGGGCAAGGCCGATATTAAACTGCTGTCCAATCTGCTCACCTACTGTCCGGACACGGCGATTGCCGAGATGATCGATATCATCGACAGTTCTTCTTCCCTGTTGTAGATCGATGAGAAAGTTGATGATTGCGATTATATCATCTTTTGTCAGTGTAGTCGTCGAATACGGTATCTTCAAATTGAGTTTGGCGTTCATACGATACCTGCCAACATTACCGAGATCATAACGCTTTTCGTTGAAAAAGAGTTTCTCGAAGAGATTTCGCGCAGTATCGAGATCGGGCGCTTCGCCGGAACGCAGCTGTGTGTAAATTGCGTTCAGCGCTTCCTCATCAGTTCGTGAAGTATCTTTCAGAATAGTATTTGCGATGACCGAGCTTTCACCGATACCTTCATAGCGCAAAAAACGAATTTTCTTTATCTCTGATTTTTTGACTTTCTTGATCATCTCCTCAGTAAAGATCGAATCTTTATTGATGAAAATCTCACCTGTCTTTTTATCTACAACATCACTACAAACTATCCGTCCCTGATAATCTTTTAAATTCACTTTATGAGGATCGACTTCTTCAACAAGATTGAAGAGATGTAAAATTTCATCATCCGATGAATATCCTATTGCACGAAGCAATGTTGTAACGGGGAATTTTTTCTTTCTATCGATGTATACATACATTACATTGCTGATGTCGGTAGTAAATTCCACCCACGAACCTCGGAACGGAATTATACGCGCCGAGTAAATCGACATGCCGTTCGGATGAACTGATTCATCGAAGAAAACACCAGGCGACCGGTGGAGCTGGCTCACAACGACGCGTTCGGCACCGTTGATGATGTAGGTACCTCGGTGCGTCATCATCGGAAGATTGCCAAGATATACTTCCTGCTCGATCGTATCGACATAGCTCTTGCCATCTTCAGCTTTTGTAGATAACCGAAGTTTCGCTTTCAACGGGACGGCATATGTTAATCCGCGTTCCTGACATTCAATCACGGAATATTTTGGTTTTTCTACATAATACTCGATGAATTCGAGAAAATAATTTTCACGAGCATCGGTAATAGGAAAACTCAAAAGGAATATTTGCTGCAATCCTTTAACCAAACGCTTTTCCGGGGGCACTGTAGCTTGCAGAAAATTTTCCCATGATTCCAATTGAACGTTAAGAAGATCCGGATACTCGATTATCTGCGGAATCTTCGAGAACGAAATTCTTTCATTCGATTGATGATTCTGATTTTTCAAGGGTGTCACCTCAAGTGAAACAAATGTTTTTATTAGTTAAACGACAACCAAAACAGTTTTCAAAAAAATAGCACACCGATAACCAATATTTCTAATGGTTACCGGTGTATACTACCGTCTTAGTCGTATATGAGTACAGAATATTGACTTGGAAATTCTCAGTTTACTTCATCTCAACTGTTGCGCCGGCTTCTTCGAGTTCCTTCTTGAGCTTATCGGCTTCGTCTTTACTCACATTTTCTTTTACATTCTTCGGTGCGCCATCGACAAGGTCTTTTGCTTCTTTAAGACCAAGACCGGTTGCCGCACGAACGACTTTAATAACGTTTATCTTCTGAGCGCCCGCGGCTTTCAATACTACGGTGAATTCAGTTTGTACTTCAACAACTGCTGGTGCCGCCCCTCCTGCCGGCATTGCACCCATCATCATTGGAGCTGCTGCTGTGACGCCAAATTTTTCTTCGAGGGCTTTTTTCAACTCGGATGCCTCGAGCAGGGTAAGTTTCTCAATTTTTTCGACTATTTCTTGAACTACTGACATGTGTAATCTCCTTTTTCGAATGATATAAAATTATGCTGCTTTTTTCTTTTCTATTGCATCGATGACACTGACAAGATCACGCGCAACCGCGTTGATAGCGCCGACAACACCGGAAATCGGAGCTTGTATGCTTCCGATTATACCTGCGATTAATTCGGAACGTGAAGGTAATTTTGCGATATCGTTAAGATGAGTTCCGTCGAATACTTGATTTTCGAGAACACATACTTTTACCTTCAATTTCTCATGCTTGTCGCGGAACTTTTTCATGATCTTAGCAGGTGCAACCGGATCATCGTAACTGAAAGCTATTGCGGTATGACCGACAAGTTTCTCAATCACCTTATCGTACCCCGTAATGCTTTCGAGCGCTTTTCGTGCGAGGGTGTTTTTCACAACACGATAATCGACGTTCACTTTTCGGAACTCGCGGCGAAGATCAGTCACCTGTTCTACCGTAATCCCGGTGAAGTCGGCGAAATACATTCCCTTCGCCCGCTCGATCTTTTCCTTCACCTCTGCAATGATCTGTTCTTTTTCAGAACGTTTCATGATTTCCTCGTTATTTAATATTCATCATCTGAGAAGCCCCCGACAATAACGGGGCAGATGATATTTATTTATTTAGTGCGTAATTTCTAAATTTAATGAGTAGCAATAACATTTTTATCGATGTGGACACCGGGTCCCATAGTACTAGATATTGCAATACTCTTGATATATTGTCCTTTTGCCGTCGCTGGTTTTAGGCGAACAACAGTACTTAAAAAAGCATTAACATTTTCGATCAATTTTTGGTTCTCGAAATTCACTTTACCGATTGTAGCGTGGAGAATTCCAGCTTTATCGACGCGGAATTCAATTTTACCTGCTTTAACTTCCTTCACCGCTTTTGCGATATCCATCGTCACTGTTCCGCTTTTAGGATTGGGCATAAGGCCGCGCGGACCAAGAACTTTACCGAGTTTTCCCAAATCACCCATTACATCTGGTGTTGCAATTATAACATCAACATCTGCCCAACCTTGCTGTATCTTTTGAAGGTAATCCTGAAATCCAAAGTAATCGGCGCCGGCATTTTTTGCTTCTTCATCTTTTGGAGGTTTTGCAATTACAAGAACCTTAACCTCTTTGCCAATCCCGTGAGGAAGCGCTACAGTACCTCGTATCGCCTGATCGGCTTTCTTTGGGTCAACGCCTAAGCGGACAGCTATATCGACCGCTTCGGCAAACTTCGCTGATGCCGTTTCTTTAACCACGGAAACTGCATCCTCGATGGAATACATCTTCTTGGAATCAACTTTTTTAACAACTGCTTTATATCGTTTACTGCGTTTCATTTTTTGTTCCTTATTTTGTGGTACAAGCGTTCCGATTTACACTACAGTGTTTAGCGGAACTTCCACCGGTTAATATTTAATCTTCTACAGTTATACCCATACTACGAGCTGTTCCAGCCACCATAGCCATCGCAGCTTCGATATCGTTTGCATTCAAATCCGGCATTTTGACTTCAGCAATTTCACGGACTTGTTGTTTAGTAACCTTACCAACTTTAGTACGATTCGGTTCACCCGAACCTTTTTCAACTTTAGCCGCTTTCGCAAGAAGAACCGAAGCAGGCGGAGTTTTAGTTATAAACGTAAAAGATTTGTCTGAAAACACCGTGATGACAACGGGAATAATTAAACCCTGTTTATCCTGAGTTCTCGAGTTGAATTGCTTACAGAACTCCATGATATTGACGCCCTTTTGACCGAGTGCAGGCCCAATAGGTGGGGCAGGAGTTGCCTGTCCCGCGGGTATCTGTAATTTGATGAACCCTACAATTTTTTTCATGATACTTTATCCAGATTAAATGATAATTATTTTTCGATTTCTACTTGATTGAAATCCAGTTCAACGGGCGTTTTCCGTCCGAAAATACTGACCATTACTTTTAATTTCATTTTTTCTTCATTGACATCTTGAACAATGCCAGTGAAGTTATTAAACGGACCATCGATAACCTTAACCGGTTCACCTAAATGGAATGGAACTGCCAGTACCTCAACATCTTTTCGTTCTTCCATCCTGCCGATGAGTCTTTTCACTTCATCAGTATGAAGCGCGGCAGGTTCGCCACGCGGACCGACAAAACTTATAACCGAAGGTGAAGTCAGAATAAGGTGTTTGGTTGTTTTGTCCAGAATAGCCTCAACCAAAATATAACCTGGGAAGAAAGTTTTAGTTTTACTTTTTTTCTTTCCTTCCTTAATCTCAAAAATCTTTTCCGATGGAACCAATACCTGAGACACCATCTCATCGAGATTCAAAAGCTTGATTTCATTTTCCAGATGAGCTTTAACCTTGTTTTCATGTCCGGAATATGTACGTACTGCGTACCACCGTTTGTGAGTTGTCAGTTCTTTCACTTTCATATCCTTAGAGAATTACCTTCATAAGGTTGCTAATTACCCAGTCGACACCGAAAACAAAGCTTGCAATCACACCGCACACTACCAAAACGATGGCAGTCGATTCTTGAAGTTCAGCGCGACTGGGCCATGTAACTTTTTTCATTTCTTTCACTGTATCAGTGAGAAATGCGATTATTTTTTCTTTCATATTATTCCCTTTAAGATCTAAATGGTCTACTCAATCAGCACGTCAGGAGGGAGTCGAACCCCCAACCTGCGGTTTTGGAGACCGCTGCTCTAGCCAATTGAGCTACTGACGTATGAGCTACTCACTTTGTCTCTTTATGCTGCGTATGTTTATTACACCACGGGCAGAATTTTTTATATTCGACTCTGCCAGATTGTTTTTTCTTATTTTTCGTCGTTGTGTAATTACGACGTTTACATTCAGTACATTCTAATGTTATGATATCACGCATTCTGTACACTCCTAAAAAAATTGTTATTTACCGAGCTTGCGATCGGGATTGAACCGATGACCTCATCCTTACCAAGGATGTGCTCTACCAACTGAGCTACGCAAGCAAATGGCAGAGCGGGAGACGGGACTCGAACCCGCGACCAACAGCTTGGAAGGCTGTGACTCTACCAACTGAGTTACTCCCGCAAAGACTCTTTTATAATTCTATCTTCAACTCCGTGGGCAGGGGGGGATTTGAACCTCCGAAGGCCGGAGCCGACAGATTTACAGTCTGTTGCAGTTGACCACTTTGCTACCTGCCCGATATGAATTTGTGTTATCAATTCATCTCGTAAAATAAATTTCTATCCAAAACTATTTATATAATTATACCTGACTGGAGCTGGCGGTCGGATTTGAACCAACGACCTGCTGATTACAAATCAGCTGCTCTACCAGCTGAGCTACGCCAGCGATCTTCGCATCTATTAGTATAATCAGTCGTTATTTATCAAACATATCGATAAAGGAGCATTAATCAGAAGAGTTATTCGATTACCATAAATATTACTATGTGGTTCATCGAAATAATCTTACATATGTCGACCCAATAAAAATAAAAACCCTTAATAGCCGATTAATTGAGGGTTTTTTACCAAAATATCGATAATTATAGTGTGATCGTAAACTTGTAAATTTATCAAGCTTACAAATATAATGTTTTTTTGTTAAAAGTCAAACAATTTTTATGCCACTGAAGTAATTTTTCCATCATATTATTCATATCATTTTTTCAATTGTGCTTTCAGAGACAATGCCGATTTTAAATGTGGTTGTATCTGAATCGCGTGATCCAAATAGAATAATGCCGTGTCTTTTTCTCCTATCATGTTTAAATATATTGCATTGTTCAGATATGCTTGAGCATAAAGAGACTTTATGCCATTTGTATATATATTGTAACTTGATGGATCTTGGAAATTGAATACATGTTTTGAGATTTTACGCGCAGTAGTGTCCGCATATAAACGAAATGCAAGACCCGATGGTACTCTTGTATACCCCGGCGTATATCGGTCTTCAATTTCTTGTGTGACATAGATCGGGTTAGTTGAATAATTGTTATCGACAATACTCTTGATCAATTGCGTATAGTGGTATTCTATCACGTTCGAATTGTAGGGTTGATCATGTTCAAATCGATAAAGTTCATGCAGAAAATTAGCGATCTCTTTTTTTGAATTCTTAAATATCTCTGGATGTCTATCGCCGAGCTGATTATAGTACCATGATCTACGCAATAGTTCCTTGTCGATAACCACAACATCCGGTCTCTGGTTTTCAATTAGCTGAAGATAGTAAGCCGCCGAAATAAAATAATCCCATTGATATGAAATGATAATTCCATCCCTGTCTATTGATCTCAACATATCCATAGAGTAATCTTCAACCAAATAATTATCACTTTGATCGACCCGATTGTAATTAATAAACATTATTATAAGACCGGAAAGCAATAATAGAACTGCCGCTATCCGCTTCCACTCCAGCTTTTTAACTTGCGCGATAATAGCGTAACTTCCGATACCAGCCCATATTGCTATTGTTGTATAGGCAAGAAGAAAATATGAATCAATATCGTGGATATCATAGTTGATGGAGTAGAGAACACAGCCCACAAATAGTAATGCAGTAAATATAAGTACTGTTCTTCGATTCTTTATCAGATAACCTATTCCAAGCAAAGCTATAACTAATGGATAGTATGCAAATTCACTTCCAATTGTGTTTAAAAAGTAATCGAATTGTTTAACTGCGTTTTCCGCTGAGGAGAATATCCATACTCTATATACTTTTCCGCTAAAGTGCCAAAGAAATTTTTCGATATCTATTGGATTTCCCCAATTCATTAACGGATGCTGTGCGGCTCTGAATGGTAAATATAGATATACTGACAATCCAAGAATAAAAGGAAAGACCATCCATAATATTTTCTTCCAAGCACTCTTTCGAAAACCGTGGGCGTAAAAAAACAAATACAGAAACGCCGGCGCTAATAATATTGTTGTAAGATGGTTCGTAAAAGACAAACCAAGTACGAATGCAATCACGAACCATGAAGATGTAGCGATTTTTACTTTGTTGATATTCTTCGACAAGACTTCAACTTGAACACCTTTTGTCAATAAAAGAAGCAAAATAGATACAAAACAAACATGCAATGAATAAACCTCGATTGATAATGCCTGTGACCAATATGTTTTGGAAAAAGCGAGCGTTAATGTTCCAAATGCTGCTCCGATAAAAACCTGCCATGTATTTTTTGTTTCGATTCGATCTTTAGTTGCCAGAAACTCACCTATGAGAAAGACCGATAACCTAAAAAAGAAGAACAAGCCCAATGAACAAAAAAAAGCCGACATCAAATTCAGTTGGATGATCGTTCGTAGTCCGAGGGGTAAATGAGCAAATATCCAACCAAATAAGGTGAAAAGCGGATAACCGGTCGGATGCGCAATTCCCAATGTTGCGGCAACTGTCGCCAGCTCACCGCTATCTATGAAGTTTACAGTCGGACATAATGTCAAACAATAAATTACAAATGCACATACTGAGATCATACCTCCGATGAGATACTCAAGCTCGCTTTTAGTCATGATTATATTCATAAATCAACTTTTTTTAAACCTCTGAAACCACCAATGTCGAAAGAAGTTAGTAAAAATCCGGCGGAAAATCCAATCCATCATTTGATTTTTGATTTTACCGCAGGTATATTGATGACATTCAATTTACTATTAATAGATTTTCCAGAAAGATATCTTATGAAAAATATTATCCTCTCCTCCCTTCTATTATTATTCAGTATTCCCGGATTCTGCCAAACACCCGACACGCTCAATTTAGAGCTTGTTGAAAGCATACCCATCGAGACGAATTTCGATAATTCCGACATACGAAATACAACCGAGGTTTGGACTGAGATGATTGACAACGCTAAAACATCTCTTGATATTGAGCAATTCTATATTTCGAATCAAAAGGGAGAACCTTTGGAAGTTATTATTGATGCAATACTATCAGCCGCTGTTCGAGGAGTTAGGGTAAGGATTATTGTTGACTCAAAAATGTACAAGACATATCCTGAAACTGTCGACATGTTCGGCAAGCAAAAAAATGTATCGGTGAGAATAATAGATTTTGGTAAACTTGCTGGAGGGATACAACATGCAAAATATTTTATTACGGATGATGAGGTAATATTCCTCGGCAGTCAGAACTTCGATTGGCGCGCACTCAAACACATCCACGAAGTAGGGGTACGCCTAAAAAACAAAGAGATCGTAAAAATCTACAAAGATATTTTCGATCTCGATTGGCAACTTGCCGAGCGGAACGATCCTGCGGACATACAGGGAAGCATAACCAGGAAGCATTACCAAATCCCCATCCTTATAAAGGGGCATGATAACGATTCCATCTCTCTCTTCCCCACTATAAGTCCGAAAGAATTATGCCTTGACACAACCATGTGGGATGAAGATTGGATTTTACACCTAATTGACGAAGCAAAGAATGATATCTATTGCCAGTTCTTAACCTACTCACCTATTGCAAGAGGCAAATATTTTTACCCGACACTCGATAATGCACTCAGACGCGCCGCAATCCGTGGTGTCAGAGTCAGAATGATCGTATCAGATTGGTCGATCGATCATCCCACTATCGATCATCTTAAGAGTCTTAGTCTCATACCGAACATTCAGATTAAATTCAGTTCAATCCCGCAATGGTCGGCAGGGTATATTCCATTTGCAAGAGTCGAACATAGTAAGTTTCTCGTAATCGATTCGACTTCGTGCTGGATCGGAACAAGCAACTGGGAAAAAAATTATTTTTATAACTGTCGAAATCTTGGAATTGTTGTGAAGGATAGGAGTTTAACTAAACAACTTCGGGGTATATTCAATAGAAGTTGGGATGGACCATATACTACATTGATCAAATCTGAAGTTGAATATACACCCCGAAAACATGGCGAATAATTGACAAATACGCCAAAATCACATTTGTAGATATATCTCTGCA
Source organism: uncultured Chlorobiaceae bacterium (assembly GCA_964520905.1). GTDB lineage: Bacteria > Bacteroidota > Ignavibacteria > UBA10030 > SZUA-254 > JAGVIE01. Next base: position 127,222 of record CAZFQL010000006.1, read on the forward strand.
CCTTCTTTCCATTAATTTTCTATCCAAGATAAAGCCGTCACTTATCTTCATTGATTTTAACGGTTACGAATCTTATATTTCAGCATCATAAGCACCCGTCCCTGGAGATAGAATTTAGAACGAAGCAATACGGGCAGTTCTTACCATCTATAAGAAGTTTAAATTAGAATAGTTATGAGAACGAGAAACAAAGATACAATTGACTTTTACTTTTTAAGAGTGATCTTGTCAATTCAATATAGCACAGTTAGATAATTCTATCTGTGCTTTTTTATTTAACTAAAATAATTTAGTGAGGAGATTATTATGAGAACGAAACTGATATTTATTACTATCCTACTTACTACATATCTCGGAATTGCTCAGCAAGATTCAGTCTTCGCAACTGTCTCCGGGGATACTGTTACGATTTGGAACATGGATATTGAGGAAAACTGTGCTTCCATATTTACTTACTCCATCGTTATGCTCGACAGCAACGTCATCGTTCTAACCGAGATAGATACAGTTGGACCCATAGCGAATTGTCACTGTAGGTATGATCTTCAATTCAAATTAATCGGTTGGGGTGTCGGTCATTATACGGTGGAAGTGTTTCGTGCGTACCTTTCAAAATACAATTATCCGCAAGACACCACTATATTTATCGGATTGACGAGCTTCGATATTGAAAATATTTTTTCTCCACCAATTACAGAACGATTTTACCAAAGCCCATGCGGTGGTTTTGTAGATGTGGACACTCACGGAATGGATGAGTTTACCAATTATTCATTATCGCAGAACTACCCCAATCCATTCAATCCAAGCACAACAATTCACATTGAACTACCGAAGGAATCACACATAACATTAAAAGTGTACAACATGCTCGGGCAGGAAGTTGTAATATTGTTAGACGAACTGAAGGCGGCAGGAAGATATGATGTTCGCGTCGATGGGTCTGCCCTTTCGAGCGGGGCGTATTTCTACCGCCTGGTTGCGGGTGATTTTATATTTACAAAAAAATTGTTAATGCTTAGATAGAAAGGAATAAAATGAAATTTGTAAAAATAATATTAGGATTGACAATCGTTCTGCTGTCTCAATCACCTGCACAGAAAGGAGGCAATGCTATCCTTATGGATGGTGTAGATGATTTTATACGCGTCTCGCATCACTCCATTTTAAATCCCGGGACGGGAAGCTGGACTATCTCCCTTTGGATAAAACCTCCAAATGAAATGCAGCGTGCCCCTATCCTTGTAAAGCGGAATCCAACAGAAGGATACAATCAATATTCACTTGGTATTGCTGATACTGAAGCTCATAATCCTACACCTGGTAAACGGATTTACTCAAATTATATTGACAGTTCTGGCATATCTGAAAGAAGCGGTTATATGACGGATGAGTTTGTTGACGGCAATTGGCATCATATTGCATTTGTTGCAGATAAAGACTCAGATAGCATTTTTACTTATATCGATGGTATAAAACTCCATTATATCATTCAATATAATTATGGTGATTGGCCTGATGTAGAAAATCTTGAGGATCTTTTTATTGGACATAACGATTATATACATTTCTTTAAAGGAGAAATGGATGAACTGAGTATCTGGAATAAAGCACTATCCGCTGAGCAGGTATATGTTGTAATGAACGATACATTGAGTCCATCATATTATTTAAGTGTTGATAGTAGCCTGGTCGGCTATTGGCGCTTCGATGAATTTGAAAATTTGGGGATTGGCACTGCTGGTATTGATGATATCAGAGATCTTTCATGCTGGAGAAACCACGGAGATGCTGAAGGGAATCCCTTTTTAGTCCCATCTGGGATCCTTCTTGATATGCATGATTGCCCAACTATCTTCACATACTTTCGGCTAACACAGAACTATCCCAACCCATTCAACCCATCTACCATTATTAAGTATGCACTAAGCAGAGGACAATTTGTAACATTAAAAATTTATGATTTGCTGGGCAAAGAAATAAAAACATTAGTTAATGAAGCACAGGTAAATGGGATATATCAAGCTGTTTGGATTGGAAATAACAACTCCGGTAAAAAGGTAAGTTCAGGTATCTATTTCTATCAGTTAAGATCTGGTGATTTTGTTGAGACTAAAAAAATGTTATTAATTAAATAATTATCAAAAACTTGGATGAACATTATGAAACTCTATACTTTTCTGTTTTCTGCTATTTTCTGTGCACTTTTCTTTCAACCAAATCAATCTTATTCACAATGGGTAAAAACTAATGGGGCTGATAGCGGTTACGTCAATTGTTTTACAGTTAGCCCAAACAATTCAGGTGGGTTAAATATATTTGCCGGAGGCTATGGTGGCATCTTTCTTTCTAATGACAACGGTGCAAACTGGACACTAGTTAATAATGGTTTGTTGACCACAGATGTTTTTGCAATTGCTGCTAGTGCCCCTGGCACAGGGGACACGAGTGTTTTTGTTGTGACGCTTGGCGTTTATCGATCAACAAGCAATGTTATAAATTGGTCTAGGATCTATTTGGGAATGGCGCTTACGCTTGCGACAAACTTCAATATTAACGGTTATACTAATCTATTTGTCGGTACTCAGTCTGAAGGCGTCAAAATTTCAACAGACAATGGGGCAAATTGGAGTGAAGCAAACAACGGTTTGACAAATCTTGTAGTTAGATTACTTGCTACAACTTCAAACGGTGAGAATCTCTTTGCCAGCACAGATGGCGGATTCTTTCTTTCTACCAATAACGGTGCGAGTTGGACGGCAATAAATAATGGGTTAACTAACCCTACTGTTTTAGCACTTGCCAAGATCGACACAAATTTATTTGCTGGCACAGATGGCGGAGGACTTTTTCTTTCCACGAATAATGGCATGAACTGGAATGAAGTTAACACCGGAATAGCAGATGCCCAGGTTACTTCTCTTGCAACGAGTGGATCAAATCTCTTTGCTGTGATGAATAGCAAAGTCTATCTTACTACAAATAATGGAACAAGCTGGACAAATATCAATACTGGTTTAGAGAATAGCTATGCAGATGTAATTTTAACAAGTGGTACATATATATTTACCGGAACTTATGGTGACGGAATTTGGAGGAGATCTTTATCAGAAATAATTACCTCGGTTGAACAAATTAACTCACATATACCCGAGAAATTTGCCCTTCAACAAAACTACCCAAACCCCTTCAACCCAAGCACAACAATCCAGTTTGATATACCCAAAGCTTCTTTCGCCACATTGAAGGTATACAACGTACTTGGACAAGAGGTGGCAACATTGGTGAATGAAGATAAGAAGGTAGGAAGATATGAAGTTGAGTTCTCCGCCGAAGGCGGATCCGCCTCTGGCGGAAACGCCTCTACCCTTTCAAGCGGCGTTTACTTCTATCGTTTGGTTGCTGGTGCATATGTTTCAACAAAGAAATTAATAATCGTTAGATAGTGTCAAATAAATAAAATAAAAAGGAGTGAGTCATGAAAAAACAAACAATAATTTTAGCCGCGTTGCTCTTAGCTCTTAGCTCTGGGCTAATGTATGCACAAATCCCTCGCACACTCTCATACCAAGGTGTGCTAACGGATAGTGTGGGAAATCCAAAATCGGATGGTGTGCAAACATTCACATTCCGTCTTTACGATGTTGAAAGCGGCGGCGCTGCACTTTGGACTGAGATAAAAGATCTTCAGGTAAAACGAGGATTATTTACAACCATCCTCGGAGATCTCACGTCTTTTCCACCAACAGTTATATTCGATAAACCCTACTGGTTAGGTATCAAACCCGGAGCTGAACCCGAGCTTTCTCCTCGCATACCCTTCTCATCGGTTGCGTATAGTTTCAATTCGTTAAAATCAGATACCGCTGCTTATGCACGAGTTGCACCCCAAGCCGGCTACGTTGATAGTGCCCGCATTGCGGGGAGTGTTCCGGATAACAGTATCACAAATTCCAAGCTTGCCGATGGTTCTGTAGCCACAGCAAAAATTCTTGATGGAACAATCCAGCGTGTGGATGTTGCACCAATTTTCACAGCGCCATACAGCGATACCGCTGCTTATGCACGAGTTGCACCCCAAGCCGGCTACGTCGATAGCGCACGCGTTGCCGGAACCGTTCCTGATAACGGTATTACAAATTCTAAACTTGCTGATGGCTCTGTAACGAGTACAAAGATACCAGCCGGTCAGGTTATTAAAAGTGTGAATGCGATGTACGATAATATTACACTTTCTGCAACAGGCGGAGCCACTATCACTTCAAGTGGTGATACGATTATTATCAACGCCGGAAGCGGTGGCGGTGGTACTGGAATTCAAGGAGTACAAAACACGAACAACACACTCGACATAATCGACCCAAATGGTCCTACCGCCACAATCAACGTGAAGAATTCAGGCATCACCTCAACACAAATTGCCGATGCAGCAGTAGGCACAACCAAGATAGCTGACAACACAATTACAAGTGCAAAGATTACTGACAGTTCTATTACATCATCAAAAATAGTTGATGGTACAATTATCGGATCGGATATTAGTACAACTGCAATGTTGAATATAACTTCGTTAACTACAAGCGGCGATGTCGGCGTTGGCACTACGAACCCGACTGCGCCTCTACATGTAACAGGTAATCCCTCGAGCGCCATCGTCCATTTTGTCAACACCGCCGAAAGGGTGTTGATCAACACAGTCGGCAACGGTGCCTTTCCGGGCCTCTATATAAACAACAACAGCGTTAATGTTGCCGGCCGAGACATACGCTTTCAAATCGGTAATCAGTCTATGTTGACCGTAGCAAACTCCGGTGCTGTTGGCATAGGGACTACTGATCCCGCCCAAAAATTGGATGTGGCGGGTACGGCACAAGTCGCCGGATTTAAAATGCCGACAGGTGCGGCGGATGGGCACGTGTTAACTTCAAACGCAAGTGGGGTGGGAACGTGGCAGGCAGCGGCATCCGGCTGGAATCTCATTGGTAATGCAGGTACTACAGCAGGAACGAATTTTGTTGGTACCACCGATGCACAGGCATTCGATATCCGTACCAATAATATACTGAGAAGCCGTATTACCACCAAAGGGCAAATAGAAACATACAATACAGGTAATTCGGTATTTATAGGAGAAGGAGCGGGGGCAAACGATGATTTAACTACTAATCAAAATGTATTTGTCGGCTATCGGGCAGGTTTTTCCAACACCACAGGATACTTCAATACCGCCAACGGAAGGAATGCGCTTTATTCCAACACCACAGGAATCTCCAATACCGCCAACGGAATGAGTGCGCTTTATTCCAACACCACAGGATCCTCCAATACCGCCAACGGAATGAGTGCGCTTTATTCCAACACCACAGGATCCTCCAATACCGCCAACGGAAATGCTGCGCTTTATTCCAACACCACAGGAAGTTACAATACTGCCAACGGATTGAGTGCGCTTTATTCCAACACCGAAGGCTACGGCAATACCGCCAACGGAAATGCTGCGCTTTTTTCCAACACCACAGGATACAATAATACCGCCAACGGAAGGGGTGCGCTTAGGAACAATACCACAGGAACCTCCAATACCGCCAACGGATTTGAGGCGCTTTATAACAACACAATAGGATACTTTAATACCGCCAACGGAAATGCTGCGCTTTTTTCCAACACCACAGGAAACAACAATACCGCCAACGGAGTGAATGCGCTTTATTCCAACACCACAGGATACCAAAATACCGCCAGCGGTGCAAGTGCGCTTTATGATAATGTTTCCGGCTCAAACGGAACTGCAATTGGCTACAATGCAATGTTTTATGCTAACAACACTATAACCCCTTTTACAAATTACAATGTGGCAGTTGGCTATGAGGCTTTGCGCGGCTCTACTACTGCTTCTGCAAATACAGGAAATGGTAATACAGCAATCGGGTATCAAACGCTTTGGTCAAACACATCAGGATACAACAATGCCGCTAACGGATATAATGCGCTTTATTCCAACACCACAGGAGACGACAATACCGCCAACGGATATAATGCGCTTCGTTCCAACACCACAGGAGGACAAAATACCGCCAACGGACGGGGAACACTTTATTTAAACTCCATAGGAACCGACAACACCGCCAACGGATATAATGCGCTTTATTTCAACTCCACAGGATACAGCAATACCGCCCACGGAAGAAGTGCGCTTTATGCCAATACCACAGGATACTACAATACCGCAAACGGATGGGGTGCGCTTTATAGTAATGTTTCCGGCTCACAAGGAACTGCAATTGGCTACAATGCAATGCGCTATGCCAACAACAGCAACATCGCTTTTACCAATGGCAATGTGGCGGTTGGCTTTGAGGCTTTAAGAGGTTCTACTACTGCTGCTAATAATACAGGCAATAACAATACTTCAATTGGTTATCAAACGTTATGGTCCAATACCACAGGAGACCAAAATACCGTTACTGGATATAATGCGCTTTATTCCAACACAACAGGATACTCCAATACCGCCAACGGAGTGGCTGCGCTTTATTCCAATGTAGGAGGCAGCAATGCCACTGCCATTGGCTATAATGCTATGTATTATGCTAATAATACCATAACCCCTTTTACAAATTACAATGTGGCAGTTGGCTATGAGGCGCTGCGCGGCTCAACAACTGCTTCTGCAAATACCGGAAACTACAATACGGCTCTTGGGTATCAAACACTTTTTTCCAACACCGAAGGATATCAAAATACCGCCAACGGACATCTGTCACTTCATTCCAACACCACAGGAGACCAAAATACCGCCAACGGAAAGAATGCGCTTTATTACAACACCACAGGAGGCCAAAATACCGCTTTGGGAGGTTGGACGCTTTATTCCAACACCACAGGAAACCAAAATACCGCTTTGGGATATCATGCCGGCTCAAATGTCACAACAGGCAGCAATCTTACTTTAATCGGCTGGGATGCAGAGCCAACTTCAGCATTGGCTACAAACCAGATAACATTAGGTAATGCCTCAGTAACATCTCTTCGCTGTGCTGTAACAACCATTTCCTCCTTATCAGATGCAAGAGATAAAAAGAACATTCAAGATTTACCGCTTGGATTAGATTTTATCTCAAAGCTACAGCCGCGTCAGTTCAACTGGGATAAGAGAGAGTGGTATGAGAATAATATTTCCGATGGCAGCAAAATGCAGGAAGCGCCCACAGCAGGATTTATAGCGCAAGAGCTTGATGAAGTACAGACGACACAAAACACAGAATGGCTAAACCTCGTCCTAAAAGATAATCCCGAAAAGATTGAAGCAACACCGGGAAATCTTTTGCCGATAATGGTAAAAGCGATACAGGAGCTAAGAGCGGAGAACGTAGAGCTTAGAGCAGAGAATAAAGAATTAAGAATAAAGAGCGAAGAACTATCCAATCGTTTTACTGAATTGGAAGCGAGGGTGAACTTGATTGTAGAAAAACAGTCAATGGAAAATTCCGCCAAAGGCGCCCGCCTGCCAGAGCAAAGCGTCGGACAGGGATCGCTTGGTGAATTACGATAAAATTAAATAGTCAATTGTTAATGACCAATGACTAATGACAAACAACAAACATTCCGCCAAAGGCGGATAAAAAGGAGCTACAACAATGAGGAACAATATATTTTTATTTATATCAATCTTAATTTTATCGGTTTCAGTGTTGACTGCACAAAACTCACAAGTTAGCTGGTCATCGTTCAACATGGGATACGGTCAACCGATGTCTGGCAACACGATGGTAAAGTCGGTTGTCGGACAAAACTTTGTCGGCACAACTCAGCAATCAAACACACAAATCATAAGCGGATTTCTTGCGGATACGTTATTCAGAGGAACAATAGTTGATGTGAAGAACCAAGAACAACTGCCTACCTCCTACTCACTATGGCAGAACTATCCTAATCCGTTCAATCCAAGCACAACGATACACTTCGAGCTTCCGAAAGAATCACATGTTACACTAAAGGTGTACAACATGATTGGACAGGAAGTGCTAACTGTGTTGGATGAGAATAAAGTTGCGGGTAGATATGATTTGAGGATAGATGGAACATCACTTGCGAGCGGTGTGTACTTCTACCGTTTGGTTGCGGGTGACTATATTGCAACGAAGAAATTAATATTGATAAGATAATATAAAATTATTGACTCAATCAATAAATGAATAAATGAACAAATTAATTAATGGAGGTTATTATGTTGAGTTATACGACCTGTCCCGATACAATCAGGAAATCCCGCCTGTCCCGACAAAGTCGGGGCTTTGCGGGAAAAACATTATTACAAACTTTGTTTTTCTTTTTACTGGTAACGCAAATTTGTTTTGCACAGTGGGTGCCAACCAATGGACCCGGCTCTGCCCAGATGGAGAAAATCAGTGCTCTGAAGGACCAAAGCGTTTCACATCTTCCCGTCACGGATACGAACGTGTTTACAAATACACCCTTTCCATTCCGCACCGACCAATTGACTCGCGATGGGCTGAGAAGCGGTACCCCTCCTATTCGTAAAGCAATGTCCCCTCAATCACAAATCTATGTCATTGACTCCGCCATTGTTCGGGCAACGTGGGATACGACAAGGACACTGTTTTCATTCAATGCGTGTGGTAAATGGACTTTCCAATTGTCTCAAAAGTTGGTAGGTGACCTGTGGAAGGATGGTGCGCTGCAAACCACCACTTATGATACGAACAACAACGTGCTTACGGATGCAAGCGAGTTCTGGTCTAACAACCAGTGGGTCAAGAACCTTCGTAATACTTACACGTATGATGCAATTGGTAACAATATTTCCTGTCTAATCGAATGGGGGTACCTGAATGAGTGGATGATTTCTCAACGCGAGACTTACACCTATGATGAAAATCGGAATAGACTTACGGAGTTGTCCGAGTTGTATCAGGGCAGTCTATGGGTGAACTGCTGACGCACCACTTACACTTATGATGCAGACGGCAATAGACTTGCCGAATTGGGCGAGGATTGGTCGGGCAGTCAGTGGATGAATGATTGGCGCAAGACCAACACCTATGATGGAAACAGGAATATGGTGTTGGCTGAGATGTGGGCGGATAGTGTGTGGGTTAACTATGCGCTTTTCAGTTATACCTATGATGCCAACGGGGACAACCTTTCTGAGTTAGACGAATTGTGGTCGGACAGTGGATGGGTGAATGATTTTCGTTATACTTGCACGTATGATGTGAGCGGCCAAAGACTCGCCGAGTTGCGAGAGTACTGGGAAGACAGTCTATGGGTGAATTGGTTTCACGACACTTTCTCCTATGATGCCTTGGGAAATCCCACGACTGTTTGGTCCTACCGATGGGTCAGTGGCTCGTGGGTCCCAAATGATGTAACTCCGAAGGGCCACCGTGTCCATATCATCGATGGCGCGGGCAACGATTTCACGTGTTATGGCTACAACACCAACTTTACCTGCAAGCAGATTGTGACAGGCGTTGGGTCGGAAAGTGCAAACGTCCCAGCAACCTACTCTTTGTCACAGAACTATCCCAACCCTTTCAACCCAACAACTACAATCCAGTTTGATATACCAAAAGCTTCGTTCGTAACACTGAAGGTGTACAACATACTTGGGCAAGAAGTGTTAACAGCTTTGGATGAACAGAAAGTTGCAGGAAGATATGATTTGAAAATCGATGCAACCTCACTGCCAAGCAGAGTGTACTTCTATCAGTTGACGGCAGGAGATTATAAATCGACAAAGAAATTCGTACTTCTCAAATAGTGTTTCATAATCATATTGGAGAAAGGATTTATGCAAAAGTTATTATCAACAATCTTTTTTATCCTTCTCTCCACTCATAGTGGAGTAGCACAGTTGACACCATTCGGTTTGGATCAAATGGTCGTTACTGATCTACGATATTATGGAAATACACTCTACGCTTCCACAGATGACTCTGGTGTATTCAGATGTTCACTGCCCGATACGTTATGGACATCGCTGGGACTGGAAGGTAAAAGTATTAAAACAGTTTATCCGCACCAGGTTGGACCGCTTGGATTTGCTATAACGGTTGGCGTGAAACCCAATCGTCTTGCAGGAGATTCAACTCTTGTCTACTGTTGGTTTAATCAAATGTGGAATGTAACTGATAGTGGCATGAACCGCGATGATACATGGGAGATGAGATCTATTGATGGCATCCCAACACCTCAAGTTTGTGGAGAAACCTTCGCCGGCGGTTCGGGAAGAGTCTTCAGAAAGAAAACGAATTTTTGGGAAAAGGTGTTTGAAGGTGCTGTGATTAACGTTGTTCGAGTATCACCAAAATATGAAATTTGGATTGGTGGTGAAACAAACATTTTTTGGCCCTTCATTGCAAAGTCAACTGATATCGGAGACACCTGGACGATGATGTATCCAGACCTCGCAGGTGATAACGCTTGCAATTCAATTGCATTCGATCCATCCGATTCCAACATCGTGTATGCAGGCATGGAAGGTGTTGTCATCAAGACGACGGACGGAGGAGTTCACTGGGAACCTACTGGATTGATCAACACACCATTTTATTTACGGGGCATTGCTGTAGATCCATCAAATCCAAATCATATTTATGCGGGAGGTATTGCCTCGCCTGATAGTATCGGATTCTTTGAATCAATTGATGGAGGAACGACTTGGAACAACATTCCTGCACCTAAAGGCACGAAAGGCATTTCAAGCATTGAAATCAATCCGGCAGATTATCGCGATGTATTTATTTCGACGCTAGAAAGTGGTGTGTTTCGGTATCGAAGCCCTATAGTCGATGCTAGAGAAGTACCAATATTACCAACAAAGTTTCGGTTGGATCAGAATTACCCAAATCCATTCAATCCGATAACATCGATCGAGTATCATATACCGAAAGCTTCATTTGTTACTCTAAAAGTATACAACGTGCTCGGGCAAGAAGTTGCGACATTGGTTAATGAAGATAAGAAGATAGGAAGATAGGAAGATATGAAGTTGAGTTCAACGCCTCCTCCCATTCTAATGGCGTTTACTTCTATCGACTTCAGACAGGTGATTATATAGAAACCAAGAAACTCTTACTGGTGAAATAGTATCAAATTAACAATCAACAAATAAAATATTTTATGGAGTATCTATGAAAACAATGGCACTTGCTTTGATAATTATCATCTGCTGCACTATGGCTATAAGCCAACAACAGCTTTTTACTAACAATTCGGCGGATGATGTCGTTAAGCTCGATCCAAGGCAACAGCAATTTGAGTATGTCCCCGGACAAATTCTGGTGCGGTTCAAAGACGAAGTCCGATTGCAACCTGGCAAAAGCAATGGACTCGCGAAAACGGGTATGGCAACGGTGGATGCGCTATTTGAGAAATATTACGTAACCTCTGCAACGAATCTTTTCAAGGATGCGAAGCCATTCCGGGAGAAACAATATATCACCACATTTTCAGGTCAGAAGATTGAGCAGCCAAATTTGCACAACATTTATAAGATTCAAATTAAGAACGAGGGTACAATATTCGAGACGATTGATGAGTTGAAAAGAGATCCAAATGTCGAGTATGCTGAACCGAATTTTATTTATTCGGTTGTTGACGACAACCCAATATCAGACATCCTGACAGAAGAAGATGTACGTAATCTTCAATACACTTCTCAATCGTCGGACACTCTAAACGATCCTCTCTATTCTCAGCAATGGTATATTTCGGCAATCCATGCTGACGCGGTATGGGATAGCACCAATGGGGATACTTCTCAGATAATCGGTATACTTGACACTGGAGTAGATTGGCTGCATCCCGATTTGGCAAATAAGATCTGGAGAAACTATACTGAACTGAACGGGGTTACTGGAGTTGATGACGATAGCAACGGAGTTGTGGATGATATTCGCGGCTGGGATTTCATAAACAACGACAATAATCCTAGAGATGATAACAGCCACGGGACGCACGTTGCTGGAATTGCAGCAGCAGAGGCAAACAACGGAGTTGGGATAGCAGGTGTAAATTGGAAAGCTAAAATTCTGCCGATTAAAGTTTTTCAAAGCAGTGGTTATGGCGATGCGGCAACTATCACCCAGGGAATTATTTATGCAATGAACAAAGGAGCGACTGTTATAAATATGAGTTTTGGGAGTTACGCGCGATCACTCACTATGGAAGCCGCTCTTGCAAATGCTTATGCTCATTCTATCCTTGTGGCTGCGGCGGGTAATTATAGCTGTTGCATCAATTGCATGATCTGCGGTGGACCATTCTTTCCAGCTGCGCTTTCCTATGTACTTGGTGTGCAAGCCACAAATGCCGTGGGCACTTTTGCCAGTTTCAGTAATTTTGATGAAGACGGTCCCGTCTATAGCGAGTATCCCGATCTGTTGAACTATGAGCTGCGTGCCCCCGGCTTAGCACTAATAAGTACTATCCCGAACGGAAATTACCGGGTATACAGCGGTACATCAATGGCAGCGCCAGTCGTTTCAGGTGCAGTAGCGCTTTACGTGCACCATTATCCCGATCATTCCCAGGAGATGATGTGGGGAAATCTAATTAACACCACTGGACAACACCTTAACCTCTTTGCATCTCTAAATATCCAAGCCAAACCGGGACTTTCATTTGTCTCTCAAACTCTTATTGATACTCTACCGGGAGATAACGCAAACGGGTTGGTCGATGCTGGCGAGTCAATCGAGCTTTGGTTCACAGCAAGAAATACTTGGGGACAATCCGACAGTGTGTTCATGGGACTCAAATTAGGCGAATATGAGGATACATCCACTGCTCATATTATTAATCCGGAGGAATTTATTGGCAGCATCAGTCCGTATGCGACCAGGACGAACGAGACAAAACCGTTTCGGATCCATGTAAGTCCACAGGTTGTCAATGACAGAGAGATCGTTTTCGACGCAACGCTCCGGTATGCGGGTGGGAATGATACTATCCATAAGAGAGTGGTTCTTACTGTGAGCCATGGTCAGTACTTGACTGGTGTAATGGATTCAGTGTTGGTATTGACTCCTGACAAATTCTGGATTGTTAAAGGATCGTTTAGAATTGATGGTCAAGGTGTACTGATCATCAAACCGGGAACCCACGTAAAGCTGTACAGCGAGGTCATCTTACGAGGGCGAGTTGAAGCGATCGGGACTCAAGACAGCGTAATAACCATCGAGGGTCCATATAACTTTGGCGGTAGTTCCCCAGGAGACAGCAAAGGAATAGCGAGGTATGTACACTATCTTGATAATTCAAGTCCAATATGGATGGATACGGTCGAGTATTGTACCATAGAAAATTTCAACGGTGGCTACGTCGATGTCTTTGGGAAAGGATTGATTTCTAATTCAGTGATTGTCAATTCTGAGGCGTTGGGGATTGGCGGGACGTTGAACATAAGGAACAATATTTCAAACAGCAATATTAGTCTCAGTTCGTATAACGGAGGGTCCGTTCGAAATGTTCTTTCGAGATTCAATAATTTTTCGAAGATTCGTATCTGGACCCCATGGTTTGTATATCAGTTCTTTCATTTCGCCAGTGATCCTCCAGCGGGGTTCACGAACAACTATCTCTCGTTCGACCACGGGTCGAAAGTTTGCGGAACGGAAAGTTACACTTCGGTAATTAACTTTCCAAATCAGTATTGGGGAACGACTGATTCTTCAAAAATAAGAACTATGTACGATGATTTTTGGACCAATGCGAATAACCCAATTCTCAACATCAATCCCATATTGCAGGTGCCACTGGATTCTGCGCACGGTTGTGTTTGGAAAGTTTTGGTTAATGGAAAAGATGCACAGGATGAGAAAGTCGATCCTGTGGGAGTCGGTCCACAACGATTCGATGTTTATTTCAATCGTGCAATGGATACAGCATCCACTCCACAAGTTTCATTTGGAGTCAGAGAGCCGTTCAATCAGCAGGCGGTATCTGATTCTGGCCGTTGGTCGCTGGATCAAAAGGTCTGGACTGTATATAAGACAATCAAGCTTTACACAGGAGATGGTATTAATCAGATTCGTGTCTCAGGAGCGAAAGACCCAGAAGGTTTTGAGATACCGATTGAAGATATGCGGTTTGAGTTTCTGTTAGATGCTGCAGGATCCGCTTCACTTAACTTTACTGCCTACCCGGGACTTGGAAAAATACAACTCGAATGGAATAATACAGGTTTAACAGATTTGCTTGGCTTCAATATGTACCGCTTCACAAATCTTACTGATACAACTTACACCAACCCTGTCTTAATTAACCAAGAATTGATCACCGATACTCTTTATACAGACTACGATGTTGTACCCGGACAAAAGTATTACTACGAATACAAAGTAGTAAGAACGGATTTCAGCGAGAGTGATTTTTCAAAAGTTATAGGCGCAACAGCATTAACATCGAGCGCGGGCGATGCCAATGGCGACCTTGCAGTAAATGTCCTCGACGTCATGTCGATAGTTGCGTATGTACTTGGGCAAAACCCTCAGCCATTTATTTTGGAGGCATCCGATATCAATGACGATAGCTTAATAAATGTTCTCGATATAATAGGTGTTGTGAATATTATACTTGGCGGTACCGCAAAGACCGAAGCGATCGCTTCAACCGGAAATGCAACGATCGAACTTACCGCTGACCAACTTAATTTATCGACTGATGTTCCAGTCGCTGGAATTCAGTTTAAGCTTAGAGGATCAGGTGTCGGTGCATTACAGTTTATTCCCAATAGTGTTCTTGGCTCATTTGAAGTAGTCAGCGGTATGCAAGGTGATTCTTCGAGAACATTTATTTTATTTAGCATGTCGGGTGCAACAACACCTATCGGCCAGCATACGCTCGGAACATTCCAGGGAATCAATTCAGGTATATCGATTACGGAAGCAATCATATCTAATTCGCAAGGTCATAACATAGTAACATCGGTTTATGATAATGGCGTCCCGTTGATTCCGACAGAATATTATTTATATCAGAATTACCCAAATCCATTTAACGCATCAACTAAAATACAGTATGGACTTCCTGAACGCAGTGAAGTGAAGATTTATATTTATAACATCCTTGGACAACAGGTTAAGATGTTTGAACTCGGAGAGATAAATGCAGGAAGACACGAAGTTCTATGGGAAGGAAAGAATAACTCAGACAATACAGTTGCAAGCGGAATTTATTTTTATCGGTTTGTTACTCCAAAATATACACAGGTGAAGAAACTTGTCTTAATCAAATAAGTATCAAATGACTTCACGAATATAAAACAATAATGGAGTGATAAAAAATATGACAAAATACATAATCATATTATATTTGCTGCTGGTCTGTGCTGCCGCGGGACAAAACACGATTTGGATTGATAGTGTTCAATCGGGACCAAGACAAACTGTTCAGTTTTCGGTAATAATTGAAAACTCACAACCGTTTGTAGCTTTCCAATTTGATATTGAAATGCCAAATGTTCTGACATATACAACAGGTTCTGCACAGCTTACATCAAGAACAAATGGACATCAGCTTGCTGTAACTTTATTGGATCAAAGCACAATAAGAATCATTTGTTATTCTTTAACACTCAATACTTTTTTGGGAAACAGCGGAACGGTATTGACTTTTAATGCAGTTGCGAACGCTAAACCCGGTACGTTCAGTTTATCGTTTGTCAATCCAGTTCTCGGAGATTCTTCAGAAAACAATATTCTTACCGGTTCACGATCGGGACAGTATATACTTTTTGCTCCCGATATAAAATTGGATGTTGATTCGCTCGACTTTGGAAGCGTCCCGTTAATGCAATCCTCAATCCGCACAATCACTATTACAAATCAAGGTAATCAACCGCTTACCATTACGGGTCTCCATTCCACTCAACCTGAAATTTATTTTGAAGACACCAGCCAGATAGTAATACCAGCAGGTGGATTTATCAACAGAGTAGTTCGTTTCCAACCGTTGGTTAAGGGAAAAAAGTCTGGCGCACTCAGAATTAGAAGTAACGATCCTGATGATACTTTAAAGATCATTCACACATATGCTCACGCTTATGCTGTTAACGAAGTCAGAGTCGGTTCCGCCCTCGCCCGTTCGGGATATACGATTCAATTTCGGATTAGAATAAATAATATGGAACCGTTTGTGGCTTTTGAGTTTACTCTCACGCTTCCATCGGTAATGAAGTTTGTTTCGGGTTCTCAGCAACTTACGACAAGAAAAGTCGATCATATAATATCTACCGATACAATTGCCGGAAACAAACTAAGAGTCATTGTTTTCTCTCCAACCAATAGTATTTTTTCGGGCAGTGATGGTGACATTGCCGAACTGACTTTCGAAGTCGAGGGAACGGGCGGTTTTTATTCAATTCCTGTAAGCAGCGCACTAATTGGAGATTCCGCAGGAATCAACACCGTCTCAGCGTCTTATGGTGGAACGCTAGAAATTGCCGCACCGAGAATTCAACTTGAAAGCAACACAATTAATTTTGGTAATGTCTCAATATTTGATACCGCGCTTACTACAGTGCAGATTTCCAACACCGGCAGCGATACACTAAGAATAAATTCTATAACAGGAGGAGATTCCACTTTCTATGTCGAAACGTCGTTTCCATTTTCTTTATCTCCTTCTGCGTCAACCCAACTTCATATCCGATTTCATAATGGAATTAAAGGAAATTATTCCAAGAGATTAACAATCTTGCATAATGATGTGGTTGCAAATCCATCATACATCGATCTCACGGCAACAACTTTTATTCCGAATCGCTTACAGGTTATCTCTACATCTGGAGAACAAAACTCTGTAATACCTTTATCATTTGGAGTAACTAACAATGAACAGTTCGTTGGATTTCAATTTGATGTCGCACTTCCGCAAATGATAGTATTTCTACCTGGAACGGTAGAATTAAGTACCAGAGGACAGGACCATTCTGTTTCTGCAAGTGTTCTTCCAAACGGTGATATAAGAATTTTAGCTTTCTCACTTACCCAAGCTCCGTTCCTTGGCGATTCGGGAGAAGTAGTAAGATTTGATGTCAATCTTACCGCAGATACGAGCACTTATCCCATCGAGCTTAAAAATGTTATTATCGGAAATTCGACAAATCAGAATATCGCCTCGGGTTTTGATAATGGAACTATTGATGTTTTAGTTAATACTTCGGTAAGTGAAATGAGCGGTTTACCAAAAAACTATGCTCTCAGCCAAAACTATCCCAACCCCTTCAACCCATCAACAATTATCAATTATCAATTACCAATTGACAATTGGGTAACGCTGAAGGTGTACAACGTGCTTGGGCAGGAAGTAATGACTATAGTTAATGAAGATAAGAAGATAGGAAGATATGAAGTTGAGTTTAATGCTTCCACCCTTTCAAGCGGTGTCTATTTCTATAGATTGATTGCAACTGACTATGTCTCGACAAAGAAATTATTATTAACAAAATAAATGAGCTATCACAAATTTTAGATAGGAGCAAGATATGAAATTCATTTTGATAATTTGCATTATGGTCTCGATCTCATTGCCCATGGAAATCAAAGCTCAGGATTCTGAGTTCGAGGACACTCCCTATTTTTCGGGAATGCCGAACTATAAAATAATAGATGCCGCAGACAAAGAATTTGATAAATACAACTTCTTTAACGGCAAGAATTGTGCAACAATCGAAGGAAAGAAATTTTCAAGAAGTTATACTTTGAAGGAAGATGCAAAGCAATCGAGCGATTTACAGATCTCCCGAAACTATTCAACCGCTGTCAAGAACATGGGCGGAATAGTTGTATTCGAAGGAGTGTGCGAAGGCGCCAATTGTGCCGAGAACTGCGGCTATCAAATGATGGTTGGAAAAGTCCTTAAAGATAACAACGAGATGTGGGTAGAAGTGGTACCCTTCAATGATGGCAACGACTACTATCTTACCATAATAGTAAAAGAAGAAATGAAACAGGATGTAACGGCGAATGCAATGCTCGACTCTCTGAACCGTAAGGGATATATTGCTCTCTATATAAACTTCGATACGGGCAAATCAACAATCAAATCCGAATCAAAACCGATCATATCGCAAATTGTGGAGATGATGAAGGCAAATACTGACCTCAAACTTAGTGTAGAAGGACACACAGATAATGTTGGAAAACCGAAATCGAATAAGACTCTGTCTGAAGAAAGGGCAAAGTCGGTTGTTGCTGCAATCGTATCTGATGGAATCGATGCCAAACGCTTAAGTTCTGTAGGACATGGACAAGATAAACCAATAGCCGACAATAAAACTGAAGAAGGAAGAGCAAAGAACCGCAGGGTTGAGCTGGTGAAAAAGTAAATAAAGCCATCACCGTAAAGATCAAACTGCATTGATGTAATAAGAAAGGTAAAGTGCAATCATGAATATTTTCAGTACTTTAAAAAAATACGGGAAGTGCATATTTTTATCCTTGTCGATATTATTTTTCGTGACATGTCTGCTGCACGATTTTGTATATGCTCAAGATTTAATACCGAAACTTTCTGAGAGCGAGATCAGGTTAGTAATTCCCATCTTGAAAGCAGAAATCGCAGGGTATGGTCAGCTTGAAAAAGCAATAGAAATGGAACAAGATGCGCGTCTTGCACTTATTGATGACATAAAATCAGGAAAAATTGATCCTCTTGCATGGCTGAAGCAAAGGTCTAAATATGTCATTGTTCCCCCGGGAGTAATCTATGAACCTGCTTGCTCACGTGCTGTATCAATCGCGGGTTGGGAAATGATTATGCAAGAGGGAGAGCCAGAAATTGTCAATACACCACCAGTACAACCCACGGCTATCTTCACGTTCGGAAAGAAGATCCCCGCAATCAATAAAAATGCTCTCGTTAATAGAAGTAAAAATCTTGACATTAGTGGTGAAAGCATCTACAACATAAACGACCCCAGTTATAAAGAAATGCGCTCCATTCTTGAGAAGTCCCGTTCTTTTTATTCTAAGGAGGAATTCTCCGCTGACTATAATCAGTCCGGGAATGCTGTGATATTTTATCCTCACGATGCTGAAGGAGAAATCTCAGGTGTTGTATTTGATCTATATTGGAAAGCTTTTGATCCTAATTTTCCTGATGTAAGAAAAAACTGCATGTCACTTCCTATAGGACCAACCATAGAAATCGAAGCTGGCGACAAACTGATGGAAAAAGTCTTCAAACAATTACCAAAAATTAGTACGGATGATGACAATATCAAAAAAGCTCTGCAGAAAGCAGGCATTACCGAAGACCGGTATGGAGAAATAAAAGCGGCTCTTATTGTAGCGCGTGCAAACAGCGAGAATCCGGAAGAACAAGAACCGCCACCACTTGATATCACTCCTACAACACCGGAAGAGAAACAGGCAGCTCAGGAGTACGAAAAAACAGTTCAAATGATGAAAGAAGAAATCAGAACAAAGAAAAACAATATTCAACTTTATAAAAAATACAAGTCAGATCTTGATCCGACTCTTGATATCTTTCAGAAATATATGGGCGGGCAATAATGTTTGAGCGAAAATTTAATTAACACAAAAATAGGAGTTATCTTATGAACAAATTGATATACCCAAAGCTTCATTCGTTTCACTGAAGGCGTACAATGTTCTTGGACAGGAAGTGATGACTTTAGTCAATGAAGATAA
This sequence comes from uncultured Chlorobiaceae bacterium, assembly GCA_964520905.1. Lineage (GTDB taxonomy): Bacteria > Bacteroidota > Ignavibacteria > UBA10030 > SZUA-254 > JAGVIE01. The sequence continues at coordinate 146,904 of CAZFQL010000006.1, forward strand.
GAAGGTTGGAAGATATGAAGTTAAGTTCTCCGCCGAAGGAGGGTCAGCCTCTGGCGGAAACGCTTCCACCCTTTCGAGCGGCATTTACTTCTACCGACTTGTGGTGAGTTCAATCGAACCATTGGTTGCTGGTGATTTTGGTTCGACAAAGAAATTTATCCTCATCAAATAAACCAGTTGATTTATAAATTTATTGTATTAAATTATTACTCAAGATAGCGTAGATGTTAGCATCAAATTAATCATCAACATATAATATCATATCACACAATAAGGAGACCTGCTATGAAGAAGTTGATAACATATTTATTCATCTCTGCACTTATCTTATTTTCTGTTCTATCTGAGATAAGAGCGGATTATAATCTCCCGGATAGTTTAATCTTTCAGGGGTCACAGATCGATACCGGTCAAACGTGGCGTACCGCCACAGCAACATCCTTCGGTCACTATACCATCAATGCATATTTTGAAGAGCCAAACGGGAACGAACACATGGCGTACGTCGATAATTATAAATTATTTTACTTTAAGTCAACCAATAATGGTATAACATGGAGTCAAGAACAGATAACAACAGGACACGAAGGAGATATTCAAAACTGTGCAATAACTGTTGATACGGCAGGTAAGGTGTTTATCGGAATTACCGTTCATGATTTATACAACTATGCAAATCCGAGCGGGATTACCTCAACAACACAGTATTTTTTATTCGATGCATATTGTATCAATAACAAAACCGGAACATGGGTAACGGAGCTTGTCGGACTTCATCCAAGCAATTACGGTCCAAAAATTGCCGGTATGTTCGTCGATGCGAATAATAATGTCCATTTTGTTGCAAACTATTATGGATGGTATAGCAATGGCGGCACCGCCTGGGAATGGGTAAGAAATTCAACCACAAATACCTGGGGGGCGAGAGCAAATATCGTTCAGTTTACCGATATGCCGGTTGATAGATTGATCTATGATACTTATACGATCGTACCTGACCAACAAGGGAATGTTACTATAGTTATGTCCAGAAACATATCCCCCACCACTACCGCTAAACCAAGATTATTTTATGTTCGGCATAATGGCACAAGTTGGCAAGCACCCGTTACCATTTCCGATAGTGTTGCGGTTGCCTGGAACAGATTCGATGCGGTAGTTGATACTGCCGGCCATACTTACATTGCTTACTTGCAAAACAACGCGCAGGGTGTCCCTGTATTAAAGATGATGAAAGATTTTCAACCGGCGCAAACGGTTGCACTGAATCTCGCTCCGGATGATACTCTTTATTATTTCAGGTTACACTGTAATTCCGAAGGATTGTTCACTATGTATCTAACGATCAAGAATCAAAACGTTCATACAACTTTCAGCAGGGATGCCATCAATTGGTCCGATCCTGTCCCTACTCCGGATGACCTAAAAAATTATATGGGCGGTATAATTGTTAGAACAGATGCACGAGGAGGATATTTTACAGATTACTGCAAGCAAATATTAGCAATAGCGGGACCCCGCTCTGCTTTACCCTACGGTCCAGATACTTTATTATACGGAAGCATCAGGATTCTTGGGATTCCATCATCTCCGGGTTTGATTACGCCGCCAAACTCCGCAACTGTTGATTCATCGAGCGTTACGTTCAACTGGACATCTTCGCTTCCGGAGGTAACTCATTACTGGCTTGAGATAGATACAACATCGCAATTCAATACTCCGTTTATAGATTCGACAATTACAACTACGGATTATACCTACAATCAACTCGAAGCTTATAAAACGTACTATTGGAAAGTGAAGGCAAGAAATCAGAGATGCTGGGGTGAATTCAGCGAGGTATATTCGTTCAATGCCATTTTTGTTTCTGTAGATGATGCGAAAGAACTTCCGGCAAAATACATGCTTTCTCAAAACTATCCTAACCCGTTCAACCCGAGCACAATGATCAGTTATCAACTCCCAACGCAAAGCCAAGTTTCACTGAAAGTCTTTGATGTGCTTGGCAGTGAAGTGGTTACATTAGTGAATGGGATTGTAGAGGCGGGGTATAAATCGGTGGAATTCAATACAGACAATTTACCGAGCGGTATCTACTTCTACCGCCTCGATGCAGTGAGTATGAGCGATCCGGGCAAGTCGTTCACACAAGTCAAGAAAATGCTCTTGATGAAATAGTAGCGCACGATATGAGGAAACTCAAAGAGGCTGTCTCAAAAAGTAAAAGAGACAGCCTCTTCCATAATTCTCCATAACAATCCGCTCGTATTGTAAACCACCGAACGGTTAATAATTATATAAACAACGGCGCCAACACCAACGTGAGAGTGGCTAATAATTTTATCAGCACGTGAAGCGACGGACCCGCAGTGTCTTTGAACGGATCACCGACAGTATCACCGACAACCGACGCTTTATGCGGCTCTGATTTCTTGCCGCCGTACATTCCCGTCTCGATATATTTCTTCGCATTGTCCCATGCACCGCCGCCGTTATTCAGGAAAAGCGCCATCAATATTCCAGTTATCGTACCGGACATCAGGAAACCGCCAACAACTTCAGCACCGCTCGCACCGGTTGCACTCTGACCGCCGGCATAATAAATCCACTTGAATATAATTCCAACCCCAATCGTCATTCCGACAACTAAAAGACCCGGCATTACCATTTTCCTGAGCGCCGCCTTCGTTGCGATATCAACACACTGTCCGTAATCCGGCTTCGATGTTCCCTTCATGATACCCGGATTATTTTTGAACTGCTCTCGAACATTATTGATGATCGCATACGCCGCTTTCCCGACCGCCTTGATCGCCAGTGACGAGAAAAGATATACCAGCACAGAACCGAGCATCGCCCCGACAAACACTTCCGGTTTATTCAGGTTGATAACCGGCTGAAACGTCGGCATATAGTTACGAACCTCATCAATGTATGCACCGAAGAGCAGAAATGCCGCCAATGCTGCCGACCCGACCGCGTATCCTTTCGTTAAAGCTTTCGTCGTGTTTCCAACCGAATCCAATCTGTCTGTCCGTTTGCGAACTTCTTCCGATTGCTGGCTCATCTCAACTATGCCGCCGGCATTATCGGTGATCGGTCCGAACGTATCCATGGCAAGAATGTACGCTGCCGTTCCTAACATACCCATCGTAGCAACAGCCGTCCCGAACAAACCACCTTCATTCAAGCCGGAATGTGTTCCGAGATAATACGCCGATACAATCGCTGTACCGATAACAAGAATCGGATAACCGGTAGATTCCATCCCGACTGCAACACCTGCGATGATGTTTGTTGCCGGTCCCGTCTGTGAAGCTTCGGCAATCGATTTTACCGGTCTGTAAGTATACTCTGTGTAATATTGTGTGATGTAAACAAAAGCTACCGAGGTGAGTACGCCGATTACGCCACAGATAAAGAAATTAAAATAAAATTCTGTTCCGATGAGCCAGCGTGATGCGAAGAAAAACCCGACTATCGCAAGAACGGCAGTGATGAAGTACCCGCGATTCAATGCCTTCATCGGATCTTCCCGATCGTTGGTCTTCACAGAAAGTACACCGATAATCGAAGCGATAATACCGAACGCACGCGCAACAAGCGGGAACAGAATCACTCCGAGCAGTGAGAGCTGGTTTGCTTCGAAATATGCAGTGTTCGCACGATACAAACCTGCCGCGAGTATCATAGCGCCGATATTTTCGGCAGCCGTCGATTCAAACAGATCGGCGCCGCGCCCCGCACAATCGCCAACGTTATCGCCCACAAGATCGGCGATGACTGCGGGATTGCGGGGATCGTCTTCGGGAATGCCGGCTTCAACTTTTCCGACAAGATCCGCGCCGACATCTGCAGCTTTGGTAAAAATTCCGCCGCCAAGCTGGGCAAACAGTGCCACAAAACTTGCTCCAAAACCGTATCCGACTATCATCAAGGGAATCTGTGTAACATACTTCGCAACCCCGGCCGATTGCACAATAGCAAAAAGTCCGGCAACACCGAGTAAACTCAAGGCAACGACGAAGAAACCCGATACTGCGCCGCCACGTAAAGCAGGTTGCAGCGCACTGTTCATGTCCTTTGTCGCACCGGCAGCCGTTCGTATGTTCGCGCGTATTGCTACCCACATGCCCATATACCCTGCCGCTACAGAACATGCCGCACCGAATAAGAACGAGAGCGTCGTCCAGAGAGCAAGATCGGATGCAGTAGCAGGATCATTGATGTTTGGTGTGCGAACAAATGCATAAAGGATATAAATTAGAAAAGCCAGAGCAATCGCAAGCATTATGATCGTTCTATTTTGACGGCGCATAAAAGCTTCCGCCCCTTGTTTAATCGCGTTCGATATTTCTTGCATTTTTGCTGTACCGGTATCTCTCCGAAGAACATCCCTGATAAGATAAACGGCAAACAATAAACCCAAGACGCTTATCCCGATAATAAGTGTCAATTCCATAAAGTAGAAAGAACCCCTTTCAATAAAATTATTATGCGTTTTACATTTGCTTAATTATGATTCTAATCAGTTTTTCAATAAAATAAATAAAATAAAAACCACTCTTGGTTGCGAAACCAAGAGTGGATCAACCGATTTAGAAAGCCCTGTAAATGTAATAAAAAAAGAGGAAAAAGTCGAGTATTATTTTTAGCCGGTATTTAATCGGCTATTTGCAGTCCATACCCATACTTTTCAGTCCTGAAGTGGCAGATTTTGCATGCTCGGATTTCGGGCATTGCTGTATTACTTTACAGTAATACTTCTGCGCTTCCTCCTCGTTTTTAGTGCGTTGATATAAAGAACCGACGGCAAGCAAGAGTGCACAATCCTTGGGATTTATCAGAAGCGCCTTTTTAAAATATTCGATCGCTTCAGGATATTTTTTCTCACCCATCAGCCGCGATCCTTCAGAACGGTATGCTGCATCCAGACTGTTCTTGTATTTGACAGCTCCCCCATTTTTGCTGGTATCTTTAGCGACAAGCTCGATGACTTTTTTATATGCCGCACTCTGCTCAGTTGTTAATTGGAGAGCGCCATTATAAAGTGCAAGCATGTCCCATGCAGGGATATATTCCGGTTTATAATCGAAACTTTTTATGACGAATTCTTTTGCTTTTTTGTAATCCTTCATATTCGCAAACGATTGAGCCGCCTGAAAATAACATGCCCACCGATAATTGACATTTGAATCAGCAGCGATTTTTTTCTCAAACATCGCGACCGCATCAAGATAGCGTTCCTTTTTGTTATACAATGTTGCCAGATCATAATAGATATCTGTATAAGTGGAATCTTTCTTGTATGCTAATTCATACGAAGAAATTGCCTCGTCGTACTTCTCACGCGATTTAAGGCATTTTCCACGCTTCACCAGATCTTCTGCACTAATAGAATCCGGATTAGACATGGAAAATATTATTTCAGCTTTTTCACAATCTTTTGTTTCCACATATGCATCTTGGAGAATTTTTCTAATTTCGATATTGGTCGAATCTTTTTTAAAGATGTTCTCTGCATAAGAAATTAATTCTTTATAATATTTCGTCTCGTAGAGGATTTTAATATAAATTATTTGATAAGAGATGGAATCCGGTTGAAGCGTCACTAATAACCTAAATAGTGGAAGCGCATTCAGATATTGTTTAGCCCTGAAGTAGATTGTTCCAAGCTCGGGAAGTGCGATGAGGTTTGTCGAATCGATCAACAATACACTTGTGTAAGCTTCTGCGGCTTCCTTGTATAACCGGGCTTTTTTATTTACATCGCCCAATTTTAAAAAGATACCAACATTTCTTTTGTCGAACTCAAGTGCTTTCCTGTATTGTTCATCTGCTGCACGATAAATTCTTTGCTTTGCATATACATCACCAAGTAATTCGTAAATCCGGGGATTCTCCGGCTGAAACTCACGTGCCTGCACCAACGGTGCAGTTGCCTGGTCGAGTGAATCGGCTTTGTAATAAGATTGCCCAAGCCAGAAATATGCGTCGGGATTTTTCTTGTCCTTTTTAACAGCTTCTTTAAAGGAGACAATCGCAGATAAAAAATCTCCCTTTTCATACGCAGCTTTCCCAATACTGATTTGGTCTTCCGCGTAAGATGTTGAGAAAAAGCTTACCGTTAACGACAAAATGATGAACGAGATTATGATTGAGTTTTTCACTTTTGTATACCTTTGTTTGTTAGTTCGACTAAACGAATAGGCATTGTTGCCGGCACCAAGCCGTTGTTCAAAATAATCTGCTGACCCGGCGCGCTTGTAATAAACGAAATAAATCCTGCCCCCACACTGTACATATCCGCTTTTGAATAAATATAAATACCTCTGGTGATCGGATAAAACCCGCGATAAATATATGCTTGAAACGGCGCAAAATATTTGCCGCGAATACCCAGAGAATCCGGCGCGCTTGGATCGGATAGCTCCAGGGTTCTTATACTTTCATTGTTGTCCCGCAACCAGTTCACGCCGATCATGCCGATAGCATCAGGATGCTCGGATACAAATTGGATCATCCCGGGTGATGTTTCTACAACTTGCGCCGGAGTTGTGAAATTCCCGCCTTTTAAAATATTCATCCCGACAATCTCGAACGTACCTGAATTCCGGTTGGGCAGGCAAATTTCAATTAAGGATTTTTTACCGCCAACGGCATCCCATCGGGTAACCAATCCCCGGTAAATGCTGTCAAGCTGTGTCGTTCGAAGCTTCTCGATGGAATTCTTTGCGTTCACGATGATTGCTATACCATCGATTGCGATTTTATATTCCTGAAAATCGAGTTTCGACCTTTTTGCCACTTCCCGCTCTTCTGCATTCATGGACCTGGAGGTAACAACAACTTTGATTGTATCATTGAACAATCTTGTTAGCGCTTCCCTCGCTGTCATTGTCAATAGATCGACGTGAGCTTCAGAATACCATTCTTCAAACCGCTGTTCCTCTTGTTTGATAACAGGCAAAATAGATTCGGAGACAGCAACGGTTATCTTTCCCATTGTCGGTGATTCCTTCCGCTCAGGGATACACCCGAGGATGGACATAACCACTAAGAATGTCCATCCAGAGATAATCCAACGATATCTATTCTTCAGTATCATTTTCAGCCCGTTTCTTTATTGTGATCGTAACGATCCTGTATACAGAATAGAGAATCATCATGATGCCAAGAACGATCCGAAAATTCGTCGGCAGGGAACCGGGAATCGAATACCCAAAGAGTACCGTAATCCCGAGAGCGAAAATAAGCCCCGCCGTTACGTACGTAAGTAGCCGAAGAATAGTTTGTGCATTCACATTGCACCGTTATTTATTGAGTTTGAATCTAAACGGCACGGCAGCCCAAACTGCAACAGGACCGTTGTTCATCATTGCCGGTGTGAACACCCATTGTTTTGCGGCGTTGACTGCCGGCTCGTTAAAGATTTCAGCATCGCTCTTCATTACTACTGCCTTCTTAGCTTTGCCTTCTTTATCAACGAGAATTTTCACCCAAACGGTACCTTCAACTCCCGCACGTCGGGCAATTTCCGGATACTCGGGCTGTACTTGCTTAACAGGAACAGGTTGTTTTTCAACCGGTACAAAATCGGGTGGATCCATGTCATCGATATTGATATCCTGTTCAATCTGTACCTGATCGTCTCCGGACTGCTGCTGAATAACAGGACTTTGTATTGCGGATAATTCCTGTTGAGTAGCGATTGTCTGTTCAGGACTAACTTCTGCATCCGGAACCGGAACCGGTATACCGACCGTTGGCCTCGCTACCGGTACATTTACAGCAACTGCCGGCGCGGCTTCCGCTTCAGTCATAGAAGGCGGTGGACCGAGGTCTGTATATTTTGTGATTCTAACCATAACAACAGGTTCATCTTCCTCTGCAAGGTAACCGACAAGATAATAGCTTCCGATTATCATCAGATGAAATGCTATTGCGATGGCAAGAGCGATTCCGAGGTGTCGTTTGTAATATGAACGAAGTTCCTGAAATCCGAACTGAGCATTTACTATTATTGCTTTAGCTGTCATATATTCTGCTCCTTCCTCAAATTACCTTTGCAAGAATTCGCCTATCGGCATCTTGCATTGGTGCTAAACTGAAGCGCGTTATATTTGCTACGTTCAGCTCGTCCATAATATCGACCATCATGGAATATTTTCCCTTCCGATCGATTTTAATTAAGGTAATCAGTTTCGGATTTTCCTGATTCTTCTGGACCAGGAATTTTTGAAGATCCTTGAATTCAACCTTCTGAGGATCATCGACACCGATATTCCAGTAGATAGTCCCATCCTCCTTAACACGGAGGGTGAATAAATTGCTCTGCGCGACCTCGACACTCACATCGTTGCTTGGAGGAAGATTTATCTCCATCGTCTGTGGTTTGTTCAAGGTCGTCGTCAGCATGAAAAAGGTCAGCAGGAGAAACGCTATGTCAACCATCGGTGTATTATCAATCTTTACACCAAGTCGGCGCTTTTTCTTCTTCTTTCCGCTCTTTCGTTGGTGACCACGGGGTCCACTAGTATCGACCATACCCATAGTTTATTGTCCTTTCCTGTCTTGTTCAAAATCAGTAACGAGGTTGAAACGAGTTATCTGCGTTTTTTGTAAAATGTCCATCACGTCTTCGGTAATTCCATATTCGGCTTCTTTATCACCTTTCACAACTGTTCGCAGTTTGGGATTTGCTATTCGGGCGCGTATAAGCAGATCGGGCAATTCTTTGATCGTAACCGGTACAGCAAGCCGAAGTTTATTTTCTTCTCCGAACAATTTTGCCATCATGTTCTGAGAATCGAATCCGAGGAAAACACGATTATCCTTACTGAGGGTAATCGCCATAATATTCGATTCCGGCAATTTGAATGCGGAATGCGATGATGGGAGGACGATCTGAACCTCTTCCGGCGGTTTGAATTGCGTCGTCAGCATAAAGAAGGTTAACAGCAGAAACCCAATGTCAACAAGTGGTGTATTATCAATTGATACACCGGTTCTATGTTTTTTTATTCTAGGCATGAAGTCGCCTCATTATTATTGTTTTACTTTTAGCGTCTGAATTATATCGAAGCTTGCTTCGTCAATCATATAAGTAAACGTATCGACTTTATTGACAAAGAAATTATAGGAGACGATTCCGATAATAGCTGCAAATATACCAAGCGCGGTGTTAACGAGCGCTTCCGAAATACCGATTGAAAGTGCGATGGCATCCGGTGCGCCTGCACGGGCAAGTGCCTGGAATGCACGGATCATTCCGATAACTGTTCCAAATAATCCTAACATTGTTGCGATGGAGGCAATCGTCGAAAGAATAATGAGGTTTTTCTCTAGAAGCGGCATTTCGAGCGCGGTTGCTTCTTCTATTGCACGCTGTACTTCAGACATCTGTTTTTCTGCCTCCATAGCTTTGCTCTCTTTTGCCAATGTATTATAGCGATCCAAACCCGCACGGAGTATGTTCGCCATCGAGCCACGCTGTTTGTCGCATTCTTTCATCGCCGCTTCGATATTTCCATCGACAAGATTTTTTTGGACATTCTTTAAAAATGTTGCAAGTGAACCACGTCCTTGAGCTTTTTTCAGTGATAAGGTTCGTTCGATGATGAAAGTGATAACCATAATAGATAGCGCGATTAACGACGGTACGACGTAGCCGCCGGTGAACATCATTCCCATCAAATTATTCGGTTTCATCCGATTCGCACCATCAAAAAAATTGTCAGGGCTTCCAAGAATGAACCACCAAATAATAATACCAACTACGATCGCCGTGAATACAACAATCGTAACGAATGTAGATTGTTTCATTAGTTTTTACTCCTATATATTTTATTTAGAATAATGATTAAAGTATTATTTTGAATTCGTATTATAACTTGTTACAGCGTCTTCTAATTTATCGTGTACATCGAATATCTCTACAAGCCTTGTTACTGCTAATAGATTTTGAATATTCTGACTGAGACCGACAAGCTTCACTTCGCCGCCATTTTTTTGATAATTAGTGTGTGCCTTGATAATCGCACCAATGCCTGAACTGTTCATATAATTCAATCGTTCCAGATTGATAATTAAATTTTTATTTCCCTGTTCGATAAAATCGGTAACATGATCACGGAAGAGGTCTGTATCTTCATCGCCTATTAGAGATCCCCTGATATCGATGATGGCAATTCTACCATCTAATATCGTCCTGGATTTAATGGACATTGATTTATTGTTCTTAATATAATTAATTGATTGTCTGTCTTTTTAATAAAGCTGCAAACCTAATGCCATAAATAATTTAGACGTAAGATTATATTGCTGGATATTTCAAGCAATTATGGATGATTTTTTTCTTGATATCGGTATGACTTGAATCCCGCCGTGCATATTGCAAGACAGAATATCGTTAACTCACGAAATGAGTCGTAATGATTTGAAATTATAGCTTATTAGACGGTATTGCAATTTGCAGTAGAATTAATCTTGAAGACCATATTTTTTTCTTTTCCTCCACAAAGTTGCCGGATCAATATTCAACACCTTCGATGCTTCGTCGAGGTCTTGCACTACCTTTAGAACACGGGAAATGTGCTGTCTTTCAATTGCTTCGAGTGATAATAGACCGGCTTTTGCCTGTTCGGGATTTTGCAACTCGGATGGTAAATGGGACACGTCGATTAACTTCTGTTTCGCCAAAAGGACAGCCCGCTCCATTACATTTTCAAGCTCCCGAATATTGCCGGGCCAACTATAAGCAGTCAACATTTTAAGAGCTTCCGGAGTTATCTCGATTTGTAAATCTGGCGAAAATTTCTTTAGAAAATGATGTATCAGTAGAAGAACATCCTCCGCACGTTCACGGAGTGGTGGCAAGGATATTCTTACGGCATTAATCCTATAGTAGAGATCCTCACGAAAACTTCCATCACGCAGTGAATCGGAAAGTTTTTTATTAGTTGCGGCGATAACTCTCACATCGACTTTGCGAGTCATGTTTTCACCTATTCGTTCAAATTCCCGATGCTGGAGGAACCTCAACAGCTTTGCTTGCGAAGCAGGCGGTATATCGGCAATCTCATCGAGAAACAAGGTGCCCCCATCTGCCGCTTCGAATCTACCTTCACGATCTTTGAATGCTCCTGTGAATGAGCCTTTCACGTGACCGAACAACTCACTTTCCAATAAATTTTCCGGTAATGCAGCCGAGTTGATTTTTATGAAAGGTTTATCAGAGCGGTTACTCTGTGTATGAATATATTGAGCGATAAGTTCTTTGCCTGTCCCGCTCTCGCCTTCGATCAAAACAGTCAACAGACTATCGGCTACCTGTTTGGCAAATTCAACTTGCTGGCGCATCGTCGGATTGCGGGTAATTATGTTTGATTCAGGTCGTATAGCTGCAAGCTGATGCCTCAGCGTGTTTATCTCTTCTTGCAGTTTATGGTAGTCCAATACTTTTTCTGCGAACAAGTGCAATTCTTTCAGATCGAAAGGTTTCTGTAGAAAATCAAAAGCTCCGCCTTTAATGGCTTCAACGGCGCTATCTATCGAACCATGAGCAGTGATGATTACACATGTTGTCATGGGCGATTTTGCCCGAATTTCTTTCAGCATCTGCATACCGTCTATCGGCTGCATCATCAGGTCGATGAACGCGATATCATAATTTCCGTCTTTAAGAGTATCCAAAGCATCCAGAGGATTTAGAAATCCGTTCACATTCAACCCGATTGTTTCTAATCCGATTTTTAAAGTTTTCAGAATGTTCGGTTCATCATCAACGACTAAAACATTTGCTCTTTGATTCATGCGGAATTCACTTCAGCTAGTGGCAGATATATAGAAAACGTTGAACCTTTATTAACCTCACTCTCGACCCGGATTTTGCCCTCATACATTTCAACAATCTCCTTGACAATCGCTAATCCCAATCCTACACTACCCGGCGTTGCATCGAGGGTTTGTTTTACCTGTACGAACTTATCGAATATTTTGTCGATATATTCCGGAGGAATCCCTCTTCCCGTATCGCTTACATGCAGGATGATGTTCCCACCATCGCGCCGAAGCTTAATTTCTACTTTCCCGCCCGGATTCGTGTAGCGCAGTGCGTTATTCAGAAGATTGGAAACTACCCAAGACAGTTGTTGCTCGTCTCCAATCAACAATGAGGGTTGATCCTCAGGTATAAATTTTAAAATAACATCTTTTTCTTTAAAAGGAAGTTGAAGCGGCTGTATGCTTGATTCTATAATTTTGCTAAGGTCTATCAAATCTTTGCGGACTTCGAATTTGCCGGATTCCAATTTGGATAGCTGCAGCAGGTCTTTTACTAATTTTGTTAATCTTTCACAATCTTGCTTGCACGATGCAACTATATCTTCCTGCGATTGAGTAAGTGGACCTAATAAGCGCTGATTTAGAATATCAACGCTCATGTTAATTGATGTCAATGGTGTCCGGAATTCATGTGATACTGCCGCCATGAAATCCGATTTCATTTTATCGAGTTCTTTAAATTGAGTGACATCCTGCAATATGAGGACAAGACCCCCGCGCCCACCATGCAAAGATGGAATTTCAGAAACGCGTGGTCTTAAGAATACCTGTCTGCCGTGGTGTTTGAATTGAAGATACGGCTGGCTCAGCACTGCGGCATTTCTCGGCGATTGGAATATTTCGAGTACCCTGTCATCACGTATGCAATCATTCACTTTTTTCCCGATAACATCATTCTCCTCCACATCTAACAGTTCTTCCGCAGAGTGATTGATGAGCTGAATGTTAGACTCAGAATCACAGACCACTATGGCGTCGGAAATACCCTCAACGATCGTCTCTGATTTCTGTTTTTCAGATATGAGTTTTTCGATATTCAATTCTTCATACTTCCGCAGACGCTCGGTCATTTTATTAAACTCTCTGCTCAACTCCCCAATCTCATCGTTTGTCTTGATATCAATCTTAAGATCGAGCCTTCCCCTTCCGATTTGATTTACAGTTTCTGTTAATTTTTCTGCCGGCTCGATGATCCGCCTGGTGAATTGGATCATGGTGATAATACTCAAACCGACTGCAATCAGCGCGGAAAATAGAACTGCAATTATTGCCTCGTCTGAGGTTTGCTTCGCGTCTTTCGCGATCTTCATCATCTCTTTCTGATTCTCTTCAATCAACCAAAACGCATTATCCGACAATCTTTGGGCGAAGGGTCTTACGATATTACCATAGTATGTTCTCGCTTTGATGTCTCTTTTTCTCGAAACAAGTGAGAATAATGAATCAGATACGAGTATGTATCCATCATACGTCGATCTTATATTATCGAGAATCGGACCAGCGTCTGGCAACGAACGTTTCTCGTTTGCCTTATCGAAAATCTGATAGAACTCTTCTTTTGCTGTACTGAATTCAGAATAGCCGTTATCATACTCACCATTCAATATCATGCTTAGTCCATGCTCGTGCCGCTCTACCAGATGAGCCATGCGTTCTAAAACAACAACATGAGGATAATTTTCACTGAGAATGGAATTGAAAGATAACGTAAGTCTGCCAAAGTTATAAATAGCAAAAGCAGTTACAGCGATGTTGATGATTACGAGAACAATATAACCAAAACCGACTTTAAATCTAAGGCTATTTATAAACGATGTTTGCATATGACTTTTGGTAATATATCGAGAAAGGAAGCAAAATTCAAACGCGGGAGTATTTCGAATGAAGTTAGTGATACAATCGCTGAACAAGCCGCAACATTAAGTGTGCAACGACTCATCTTAGGCGCTACACAAAGAAGTCTCGTGAATAAGACACTGCGCGGAGATGTGAAACGAATGGTATAGGAACTATTGGCTGAAGGGAGTCAACTGATTAAATATAAAGCTTGATATGATTATTTAGAATCGAGTAAAGCGTTTACTCGATTTTCAATCTGCTCAACGTCGATGGGTTTTCGTAAAATTCCGAAAACACCGATTTTCCGCGCCTCTGCAAGAACGCGATCATCTTGAAACCCGGTAATAAATAAAAATGGTATCGATGCTGTCTCAGGCGACAATTTTAACTTCTTAAACATCTCGAAGCCGCTCATCCGCGGCATCACAATATCGGAGATAATAACATCTGGTTTGAAAGTCTTCACTTTCTCGATCCCTTCAACACCGTCGTATGCAACATCGACTTCATAGTGATCCATTATGAGGAGATCGCGAAGTAATTCCGCAAATCCCACCTCATCATCAACTAATAATAACTTCCGCAACTTATTTTCTTTTGTCATCAGATTCGATACCTGCTATTTTTCAATGTCAAATATATGCAAAGCAAATCCAAGAATCAAGTTAATTCTACACAAGTTAATTCTACGCATTCACTTTCGTGATCTAAGAAGGAAGCACCTGCTGGCAGAAGATAAAATCGGCAATATTATTAAAAGAAAACCGAAGACCGATATTTTTCTATTGACATTCGGGAATAGCTTTCGTACATTTTGATAGAATTAATTAAAATATTACGAGAGAAGACGATGGGTCATCATCTAAAAATGCTTTGTGTTGACGATAATAACGATCTACGCGAAAGTCTTAAAGATCAGTTCGTTTTAGAAAATTTCGACGTTGATACCGCCAGCGACGGCGATATCGCTTTGGAAATGATCAAACAAAACAATTACGACATTGTTCTTCTCGATGTGAAGATGCCGCGGATGGACGGGCTATCCGTTCTGAAAGAATTGCGCACCCTCGATAAAAACCCTCAGGTCATTATGCTTTCGGCTGTGAATGATTTACCAACCGCCAAGGAATGTGTCAGTCTTGGTGCGAAAGATTATATTTCTAAACCTTACGAACCCGAAGAACTCCTGCACGTTGTCATTAAAGTTTTGGGATCGCATTAAGTTCAGCGGTAATAAACTCTTTATCTCAATGTTGACTAACGAGGTGTAACTAAGCTGTCGAGATTTCCCAATTGCTCGCGCTGTTGATCGTAGGTGCTTGTTCCCTGTCCTGCCTTATAAGGATTGTAAGCCCGCTTCGTACTATCCCGTGTCAAACTATCGATGCGTGATAATTCCTGCTGTTTCACTCTTGAAAATTTGCATTGCAAGACAAGAAATGGAAGAACACAAACGACCAGTGCGAATGCAAAATATTTTTTCCACATGTTCAAAGAGGTTGGGAAAAATTACGATCCAATTTTCTCAGGAGTCGGTTGGTTTACAGACCTCGGTTTTTCTTTCTTTCTGTACATGATACCGACCGGTATGATAACACAATAACCGAGCACTAATAATATTGGCGCGAGAGTCAGTTGTGAAAATCCTTCGACCTTATTCCCTGAAAGAGCTATATATCCGAGAACAATAACAAGCAACCCGATTCCGAGAATGATGTAATTCTCTTTCTCCAATGGAAGAATATCGTCTTGCTTTGATTTTTTTACCTGTTTCGATTTCTCAACTTTTGCCATATAATTTCCTTCTTTTCAATATGTGTGAAGATAATGTAAGAAAAATCTTCTAATTCATCAAATCCGAAATAACTTTCCATCCGCCATCCTGAATACCCGATTAGATTGCTCGGCATACTTCTCATTGTGCGTAACGATGACGAACGTTTGCTTTTCTTTCTTATTTAACTCGAGCAACAACTCATAAATTTGTTGGCTACTGATTGAATCGAGGTTTCCCGTTGGTTCATCGGCGAGAATGATCCTCGGATTATTCGCAAGTGCGCGGGCTACCGCAACACGCTGCTGCTCGCCGCCGGAAAGCTCCGTCGGTTTATGATTTAATCTCGATGTAAGATCAACTCTTGATAAAAGTTTCTTTCCTGTACTTTCAGCTTCATCCTTTGATCTGCTGTTGATCATCAGAGGAATCATCACATTCTCAAGTGCGGTAAATTCAGGCAGAAGATGGTGAAATTGAAAAACGAATCCCACATTTTCAATCCGCCGTTTGGCAAGCTTCTCATCGCTGTAAGATGATATATCTTCATCTCTCCAGTAAACTTTCCCGTCGGTGGGCTTATCCAATCCGCCGAGAATATGAAGCAGTGTGCTCTTCCCCGAACCCGAAGCTCCTACTATCGATACTATCTCACCTTCGACGACCTCAAAATCTATTCCCTTAAGAACATGAAGGTTAGATATTTCTTTTTTATCGAGTGAAAAATATTTCTGTATTCCGGTGCAACGTAAAATCGGTTGTGTCATATTATTCCCACCTAAGCCCTTCTGCGGGTATTGTTGCCGCCGCTCTGCGCGACGGATAGTATGCCGCCAAAAACGACAACCCAAGCGATACAAATGCGATCTCGACAAAATCAATCCATTGTATCTCAACGGGTATCGCCGGAATTATGTAGATTGTCGCGTCCAACGCAAATAGTTGATAATGAACTTGTAGATACAGAACAATCAGCCCAATGATAACGCCTAGTACTGTGCCTATAATCCCGATTATTAAACCTTCAACCATAAAAATCCGGACGATATTTTTCGATGTCATCCCGATCGATTTCAATACACTGATGTCCCGTTGTTTCTCAATAACGCCCATCGTTAATGAACCAAGCATATTGAACGTGGCAACGAGGATAATTAAGCTAAGAAGAATGTATGCCGACCATCGCTCAATTTTCATCACAGAATATAAACTCTGATGAAGATCGTACCACGTTAGAACATTATAATCATCCGGCAATTGCTTTTGAAGTTTCTTTTTGACTTTCTCCGCATTATTAAAATCGCTCAACCGTAATTCTATACCGTTATATTTCTCCTCAAGATTGAACATCTGCTGAGCGACTGGAAGCGAGACGTACGCATAGTTCGCATCATAATCTTTATTGTTTGATTCGAAGATGCCGTTCACGGTAAATTTCATCCCCTGAGGCGCGCTGATGCCGCTCAATGCATACTGCACTGAGTTCGGACTGTAGATTACAATTTCATTACCAATAACCGATGCGAGCCGGTCAGCAAGAGTTAGTCCAATCACGATTCCGGGAGAACTGCCGGTATTTTTTAAATCCACAGAACCCAGAACCACTTTGTCCTTCAACCCGGTAACATCTGCGATACGTTTCTCATCTACACCTCGTATAAACACGACTTTATTAAATGAAGTTGTTGTCAACATCGCTTTCCCGGAAACATATGGCGAGACTGCGGTAATATCGATATTGCTTTTCAGAATTTTTTCTATCCCTTGATATTCTACCGATGAAATATTTCCGCGCTTTTCAATCCGTATGTGTGGGTCGAAACCCACAAGCACTGAAGTAACTACACTGCTAAATCCATTGAATACCGAGAGAGCAATCAGAAGTGCGGCTACACCCACGGTAATACCTACGATCGATATGTAACCGATAATGTTGATAAAACGAATCTTCCTTTTCGATCTGAGATAACGGCTGGCAATAAATAATTCAACTTTACTCATGTATCACCCGAACCTCAAAGCCGTTACCGAATTGAGTTTAGCGGCAGCTTTCGATGGAAGAAGGGTTGTAAGCATACATAAAATGAAAGCTATCCCTGTAACAAGAAGAAAGTTTTCCGGTCTTATTAAAATCGGCGCCGCATCCATATAATATATATCGGACGGCAGTGAAATGATCTTGAACCTGAACTGAAGATAGCATAAAATATATGCCATAATATTTCCAAGTCCGATTCCCAGAACCGCAATAATTAAACCGTGAAACCTGAAAATCCGGCTGATTAATTTCGGACCAGCGCCTACCGATTTCAGAATTCCGATCGCATGTGTTTTCTCAAGAACAAACATCAGTAACGTGCCGATGATGTTTACAGTTGCTACAATAATAATAAGACTTAAAAGAATCGGCGACATCTTTTTTTGAAGTTCAACCCAGGAAAACAGATTCCGATAAAGCTGAAAAACCGTGCGCGCATAGTGTGGGTATCCAAGAAGATCTTGAATTTGCTGAGACACATGATCAACTTGCGCAATATCATTCACCAAAATATCGTAACCGGTGATATCGTCGCCCAGTTGGAATAATTTTTGAGCATCTCTTAAACCGGTATAAGCATAGATATCGTCAAATTCAGCCATGCCGGATTCATATATTCCGACCAACTGGAATTGAAGAGCGCGCGGTTGTAACCCGGAATTTCTTGGGAGTGCGAAGACGGTAAGTTTAGCTCCGATATCTACGCTTAATCGATTAGCAAGCTTCTTTCCGATTACAATCTCTGCCAAACCTTCATTCCGGATCGAGATGGTACGACCCTTTATGATATGTTGATGTGAATTTAAAACGTTGTTGTCCGGATCGATTCCTTTTAGAAAAATTCCATCAACTGCGTCATGTGAACGAATCATACCTTCTCTCGCGGCAAAGGGCGAGATATCATTCACGCCGGGGATTTCTTTCCTGACTCGCTCGATCGATTGCCGATAATCGGATAATGGTTTATTCTGAAACCCGCGTACCTCGATATGAGACGTAAAGTTGATTACTTTTTCTTTAATCTCACGTTCAAATCCATCGAGCACCGATAGCGTGATAATGAGCGCGGCAGTTCCAAGCATTACTCCGAGGATTGCTATCGTAGTAATGAAAGAAAGAAAACCGCTCTTTCGATGAGCCTGAATATAACGTTTTGCTATGAACCAAGAAGGAGACAAGTTATCAGTTATGAGTTATGAGTGATTAGTTTTTAAGTTTAAGTAGAATGTAATTTCTTACCAGTTACTTTTTACTTTTTACTTTTGCATTGTTCAGTGTGTTTGTTTTCCATATTCCATTAAAAATGCTTTGATAAACTGATCCAAATCTCCATCCATCACACCTTGAGTGTTGCTCGTTTCTACATCGGTGCGGTGATCTTTTACCATGTTATAAGGATGAAAAACATAAGAGCGAATCTGACTTCCCCACTCTATTTTCTTTTTTGTGCTTTCAATTGTAGCAAGCCGCGCTTCTTCTTCTTCCTTACGCAATTGATATAGCCGTGATTTCAACATCTTCAACGCGCGTTCTTTGTTCTGGAATTGCGAACGTTCCTGTTGACACGCCACAACGACCCCAGAAGGAATATGCTTAATGCGAACTGCGGTTTCAACCTTGTTAACGTTTTGTCCCCCTTTACCGCCCGCACGGTAAGTACCAATATCAAGATCGGCAGGATTGATCTCGATCTCAACATCATCTTCGATTTCCGGATAGACGAAGACTGAGGAGAACGAAGTATGCCTACGCGCATTTGAATCGAAAGGTGAAATGCGAACCAAGCGATGCACTCCACTTTCAGCTTTCAAATATCCATATGCGAATTGTCCTTGTACTTCGATTGTTGCGCTTTTCAATCCGGCTCCTTCGCCTGCAAGCTCATCGAGTAAAAATGTTTTAAAGCCCTTTTTCTCACACCAGCGGAGATACATTCGCATTAACATTTCAGTCCAATCCTGAGCTTCGGTTCCACCGGCGCCTGCGTGGACAGTGAGTATGCAATTCTTCTCATCGTCATCACCGCTGAGCATGTTACGGAATTCTACATCGTCAAGAAGTTTTTCAGTATCGGTAATCTCACTTTGCAATTCAGTCTCAAAAGAGTTATCTGACGATTCAACTGCCAATTCTAAAAGTGCTTGAGCGTCTTGAAGTTTGCGTTGGATGGAAGTCCACGAATTTACCCACTGCTTTCGCCTGTCTATTTGCTGCATTACTTTTTGTGCGGCGATGTTATCGTTCCAGAAATTTGGGGTGTGTGCCTTCGCTTCGAGGTCGGCTATTTCTTTTTCTTTTGTGTCAAGGTCAAAGATACCCCCGGAGAGACGTGAGTTTACTTTCAAGTTCTTTTAATTTATCTTTTACGTCTTCGAACATAATTATTTCGCTAACCTTGATTATGAAAATAGTTTTGATATTCAACCACGATTATGGGAATATCATCAAGATGATTATTCAAAACATTTGCAACTTTTCTTGCATCGAGGAAAAGATATTCATGTGCAAGAATATTTCTCATCTTAATCATTTCAATGAGACCTTTACTCGATTTATTGGATATTATCTTGTGTTTAAACAATATATCAGGTATATCAGTATATTTTTCCCAGCGGTCAGTTGTAAGATTAGATAAAATATGTGTTCCAATATCTATTAAAGCTTGAACAGTTAATTGCAATCCATGTGATACCATCCAAAGAAGTTCTGTTTGTTCCTCTAATTGTTTTATAGTAACACTTTGATGTTTTCTAAGAATTGATAAATTCCTATCAATATCAGAAAATGCTTTTTCTATGAAATCATGATTTAACATAGCTCATTAATCGTTTATCTCGGTACTCATTTTGGATTTTCAATATATGCTGCGCGTCCTCATACTCCTTATAACTTTTTATTAAATATCTTCTCCGAAATCCCTCATCCGAACATTTTAATAAAAGGCCAAAATGCAAAATACGATGGACTAAAGTTGGCTGTGCAAAATTCATTATTACCAAATCCACATCATCTGATCCGAGACATGTAATCAATTCCCCTATCAATTCCAATTGATAATTGAATTCCTTTTCTTTTTTTATGTTTTCGACATAAATCGCTACATCTACATCGCTAAATTTGTGAGTTTTATTCTCAGCCATCGAGCCGAATAGATACACAAGTACAATGTCTTCTTTTTTCAGAAAAAGTTCAGTCAGTTTTTCGATTATTTCATCACTGGACATCTTTATCATGCACTAAATTACGCATAATAGCTCTTAAAACAAAATTGGAGATAGGATTGACGAATGTACTGGAGTTTACCCCGCGTGTTTTTCGCGGGACTCATCCCACTATTGATTTTTCTCCCCGCGGAGACGCAGAGGTCACCGAGTTTTTCTCTCTGCGTCACTCAGCGTCTGCGATGGTTATCTAAGCAGAGAACTTCTTCCCGGCTTGATGGAAAAGCCAGAAGTCTTAAAATCGTCTCGAAAGCTTACTCAATATCTATTCTTGAGATTGATAGAAAACATTCGTATTTTTCACAATGATTATTACTGACCATTTACGCATAATCATCTTTGCATTTCTCGCAGCCGGAGTTATGCTAACAGAGGGAAAGTCGAATATTCGATCCGACTATTTCGCTGAAGAACTTTCGTACACGAGTGTGAATTCCATTCTCCAATCCCATAACGGCGAAAATACTTTGAATAATATCGATGGCGATACACCCGCCAACATTTCATCTGATATTCGGGAGAATACACTTCACCATGTTGACCGAATTAAAACCAAGAAACTTGATCTGATCGAGCCCAAAGTACTTCTACCCTTTCGAACATACACAATCAAAGATGGACTTGTAGGGAATAGAGTAAGAGCGCTCATGCAAGATTCAAAAGGATTTATCTGGATTGGAACCACGGAGGGTTTAAGTGTTTATGACGGTACTAATTTTCAGAACTACGGTAAGGCGAATGGCTTTCCAGTTGGTACAGTTTTATCTATTTATGAAAGCGACTATCAACCGGGCAATATCTGGTTAAGTGTTGCCGGTGAAGGAGCTGTTAAGTTTAGCAATGATAAAGCGGTCGTTTACAAAATCGGAACAGAGAATTATCAAAACTATGTATTTTGTTTTTATGAAGACCCATCCGGTACACTTTGGTGCGGAACACGATATGGATTATTTTATTTCGCAGACGGTAATTTCAATAAAATCAGTACAAATCTAAAATTTGAATCAGTAAAAAACATATTCAGAGTTAGCGACAGTTTGATGGTACTTGTGAGCGATGTTGATTGTTATTTATTCAATCGTAACAACAATCAAACTAAATTAATCCCGCTGCACTTAGATACGAAAAAGGGCTATACGATTGATGCCATAATTGATGATGATGGCGATATCTGGGTAGGAATTGTTGATGGTTCTCTTGTCCGTGTTCATAATTTAGTAGCGGATGCAAGTTACAAAATAGGTAATAATTATATGCAGCCGGGCTTAGACGATGGTAAAGGATTTATTTGGACGGCAGACGTGATCGGTTTATTACGGATAGCCAAATCATCAGACATAACACAGGCAACCCTCTACACACCTGCAAATGGATTACCACACGAAAGTTATTGGGCAATGCTAAAAGATCGTGAAGGCAATTTATGGTTTGGCAATAACAGCAATGGGTTAGTTAAATTAGAAAATCAGTTTTTCTATCATTTCCCACTCGAAAATCCTAAAAACGCCGTTATAGATCAACAGAATCACATCTGGGTTGCCATGCCCAATCACCTAAAAGAGTACTGGCGTGAAAGTAAAGGTGATTATCCAGTATTGCGGGATAAAATTCATGATTTAAAAAACTTTGATCGTAACGATAAGATATCTTTAATGACGATTGATTATAACAATCGAATTATTATAACCACTAACGATGGAACTATTCAACGGCTTGAGATAAAACCGTCTGCCGATGGCGGTCCATTTTTAAAAGTAAATCAAAGCTTTGATCTTCCGGGAAAAATTTTTACGGTACAGTCTGATCATCGTAATCGCTTGTGGGTTGCTCAGGAAGAGAATATTTTATCGTTCATTGATTCTCCCACTAACGATAGAATAAAAGTGTCTATACCGAATAGAAATAATGCTCATACAATATACTGTTCGCCTGATAGCACCGTGTGGTTTAGTTTATTTGAGAATGGGTTGTATTCTTTAAAATTTACATCCTCTAACGACAGCCAGCCAATCCTTGAGAGTGAAACTTTTAGAGATATACATGTTAGAAGTATTCTGCAGACACGAAATGGCGAACTTCTGATCGGAACAAGCGGAAATGGTTTGTTTATTCTTCAATCGGATCGGATTAAGAATATAACAACGACTGACGGTTTACTCAGCAATACTATCTGGGATATTTCTGAAGGCAACGATGGCAAAATTTGGCTCGCTACTTCTCATGGATTATGTTATCTAAAAAGTATTCAATCGCAGACGGTTCATACTATTTTTCCGATGTATGGGCGATGGATTTTCAAGTGCGGTGAGTTGACCGATGGACTCGTATGGGGATTAAGTCCCGACGGACTTACCATCTATGATTATAAAAAAGATAAGCGCCAAGAAGTAGCTCCTCCAATATACATTCGAAGTGTATCAATAAATGGGACTCAAATTCCATTTTATAATGGGATGGAGCTTACTTATAATATGAGCAATTGTGAAATAAATTTTGTCGGAATAAGTTACCTCGGCGGACGCACTGTTCGTTACCAGTATACATTTGGAGAAAACGACAGGATATGGAGTCAACCTATCGAACATTCACGCGTAACAATGGCAGCATTGAAACCGGATCGTTATACGTTTCGCGTTCGAGCAATTAATCAATATGGCGTTGCAAGTTTAGAACCGGCGACTTGGGAATTCACTATTCTTCCACCAGTGTGGCAGCGGTGGTGGTTCACTGCAATTGTGGTGATATTTATTGGGTTGATGGTTTATCTGATATACCGTTACCGTGTGAATAAAATTTTAGAAATGGAACATCTTCGCCGGCATCTCGCTTCCGATCTTCACGATGAGCTTGCAACAAACCTGAGCAGTATTGCAATGTTCAGTAATATCGTTCAGGAAAATCCGCAGCAGCAATCAGGGCTTTTAGGAAGGATTACAACATTAGCGAAAGAATCGGTAGATGCAGTTCGCGATATAATCTGGACGTTGGATACAAAACAGGAAACGATCGGAAGTTTATTAACACGATTGCACGATGTAACAGTTGTAAATTGTAGAGCGAGAGATTTCCAATTTAAATTCGATCTGCCGCCGAAGGATAGTTTGCCATCGTTCTACTTAGAACCGGAAACAAACAAAAACCTCTGGCTATTATTGAAAGAAGCGGTGAATAATGCGTGTAAACATTCAGGATGTTCTGAAATATTGATTGAAACAACACATCGTTCCGGATTGCTTGATATTCGAGTTAGAGATAATGGAAATGGTTTCGATCATTCTGCGATTCGTCAGAGTCGGACAGCCGGAAAAGGTTTAGAGACGATGAAGATGCGGGCGGAGGAATTAGGCGGAAAGTTAGAAATTAACTCACATGTGGGTAACGGCACGGAGATCTTATTTCAATGGAAGATGAAAAAATAATTAATCACTTAGTGTCAGGAAGGAATTCCTGACACCACCCAGCGTGCCGTCAGGTCTTTCTGATGCCACCAGCGTGCCGTCAGGTCTTTCTGATGCCACCAGTGTGCCGTCAGGTCTTCCGACCTGACGGATGGTAATTTTAAGAAATATAAATGTCATTAAAGGAAACCTATGGGTAGAAGAGGACGCTCAGTATTTGGAAATATTGGCAATACATTTTTCATTACTACTACTGTTGTTAATTTTCAAAATATATTTTCATACGGCGACGCTTACAATAACATTCTTTTAAATTCTCTTAAGCATCTTATTAATGAACATAAGGCGCTGCTTATAGCATTTGTATTTATGCCCAGCCATCTCCATCTCATCTTCAATCTATCGGAGGGAGAGAGCATTTCTGATTTGATGCGAGATTTTAAAAAATACACATCTACCAAAATTCGTCAACAACTTGAGAAGGACAACAGAATAGAAGCTGTGGAAATGCTACGAAAATATGCTACTGGTAAAAAACAAGTATTTAAATTGTGGATGGACCGCTTCGATGATTTAGTAATAACATCGGTAAAAACTTTAAGAATAAAAATAGAATATATACACGATAATCCCGTTCGTGCTGGCTTAGTTGAAAGTGCAGTTGATTGGAAATACTCAAGCGCCAAAAATTATCTTTTGGGCGATCATAGCTTGATTGATGTAGTAACGGATTTTTGTTAGTGTCAGAAATCCCGCAAAGCGGGACTGACACTACCCGACGTGCACCGTAGCTTAGAAAGTCTAAGTCTGTATCAGAAAAAAATTCCTGATACCACATCAGTGTCAGGATGAAAATCCTGACACCACTGGTGTGCTGTCAGGTCTTTCGACCTGACGATTTACTTAGGTCTATCTTGGTGTCAGAAAGGAATTTCTGACACCACACTAAAATAGTTAATTTGTTCTATTGATATTTTATCGAAACTGTTTTATCTTCAATCACCCCGTTGGATACACCCGTTGGCAATGGGGTTTATACCGTTAATATCCAACGAAGTAAATCTAAAATCCCCGCCTACGCTAACGCTTCGGCGGGCAGGTAAAATCCGAATATGCCAGTAACTGTTGCAATAGTTGAAGACAATCCCGATTACCGCGCTGGAATTTCGTTAATCCTCCGCGCATCGCCCACTTGCACGATTGTAGGCGAATTCGCTAATGCTGAAGATTTTCTTGATGAAGTTGATCATCTTCTCCCTGATGTAGTTCTTATGGATATCGGCTTGCCGGGAATGACGGGAATTAAGGCGACATCAATCGTTAAAGAAAAATATCCGAGAATACAGATTATTATTTTATCGGTCTTCGAAGATGATGATAATGTCTTCAACGCTATTTGTGCCGGGGCTATTGGTTATGTTTCAAAACCTGTAACACCGCAACAGTTGTTAGAAGCCATTGAAAATGCTTTCAATGGCGGAACCCCGATTTCTCCGCATATTGCCCGGAAAATGCTGCAAATGTTCAAAGAGCATCTACCTCCGCCGAAGGCAGATTACAATCTTTCCTACAGAGAACTCGACGTGCTCGAACACCTTGTACAAGGAGATGACTATAAGCTCATTGCTGAAAAGCTTTTTCTGAGCATTTTCACCGTCCGCGCTCACATCCGAAATATTTACGATAAACTTCACGTTCACTCCAAATCGCAGGCAGTTTCTAAAGCGTTGAATGAAAGATTGGTGCCGAAGAAATAATAATGGAGTAGTGGAGTATTAGAGTGATGTTTCATTGATTTATTTTCACATTTATTCATTTTTTCATTGAGTCAATGATTAAATGGCTCAATGATCCGATGAAGCAATTTCCCAAAATCCATCAATCCAATAATCCATTTTCCCATAACTCCACCTTATTTCTTCCCCCATCCCTCCTACTCCCACCAAAGCAGGATTCGGCGGAGGATCCTGAATCCGCCAGATATTTGATCCCGCCTACATTTCATTCCGGCGGGATTCTCAATCCGCCTCAGGCGGATTGGAATATAGTCAATTTGTTCTATTTACTTTTTCCTTCTTCCACATTATCTTATAACTGTATTAATATCACTATTAAGGAGATTTCACAATGAGATATTTAATTTTACGATTTACATCATTCTTAATTTTTTTAATTCTCTCAACAACCTTTCTGCAGTCACAAAATAACAAGGTTACATGGTCGTCTTTCAATATGGGATTTGCCGATGTAACTTCCTCTAACTTAAAAATAAAATCTGTAGCAGGTCAAGTTTTTGTCGGTACAGTAAAGCACGAAAACACACAAGTCATCAGCGGATTTCTTGCCGATACTCTCTTTGGAGGAACATTGGTATCGGTAGGAGATGGTAAAGAATTACCGAAGACATTTTCGTTGGAGCAAAATTATCCAAATCCATTCAACCCGAGTACAAAGATAAAGTTTGCAATTCCAAGAGAATCGCATGTAACACTTAAGGTATATGATATATTAGGTCAAGAGGTAACAACGTTAGTAAATGAAGTTGTTCAACCGGGATACCATGAGATATTATATGTTGGATCAAGACTAACGAGCGGCGTATATTTCTACCGCCTCGTTTCCGACGACTACGCATCTATAAAGAAATTTATCCTATTGAAGTAAATTTTATCAATCAATCATAAATGTAAAATTATTAATGGTGATGTTATGAAACAAATATGCTATTCATTGTTTGCAGGTTTTATATTGATACTCTTAGTTAGTTCAACCATGCAAGGACAAATACCGAGAACAATTTCGTTCCAGGGTGTGTTGACGGACAGTATCGGAAAGCCGGTCGGCGACGGACAATGGGGTTTAACTTTCCGGTTGTATGATGATTCTACCGAGGGCAGCCAATTATGGAATGAATCAAAAGTACTTCAGACTAACCGTGGTTTGTTCTCAACAATTTTAGGAGACGTTATACCGTTCGGGGCATCGGTTAAATTTGATAAACAATATTGGCTAAGTTTGCAGATAGAATCGGATCCGGAATTATCACCTCGTATTCCGCTTACCGCAGTTGGTTACAGTTTGAACTCATTACAGTCCGACACTGCAAAATTTGCATACTCTACAGTACAACAAGTTTTTGTTGACAGCGCGCGCATCGCAGGCACTGTACCGAATGGTTCATTGACTGAAATTAAGATTGCAAATTCACAAGTTGTTAAAAGTCTGAATAACCTGAAAGATGATATCATCTTAGCGGCTGAGGGAGGCGCTACGATAACATCGAACGGCGATACGATTAAAATCAACGCCGGAAGCGGCGGGGGTGGCACCGGCATTCAGGGGGTTCAAAATACAGATGCCGCGTTGGTGATAACCAACCCGAGTGGACCAACTGCTACAATCAACGTGGCAAGTTTAGGCATCAAGAGTACTCACATTGGTACCGGCGCAGTAACAACAGCGAAATTAAATTCTACAGGAGCCGTTATTAGACAGGCGTTGATGTGGAATGGTTCAAATGTTGTTTGGGGTAACCCGGAAGGCGGATTGATATTACCATATGGTGATAGCGCTTCTTCTTCAAGCGCTGCTGCATTTCAAATCATCAATACAAGCACCACCGGAAGTGCATATGGAGTGTATGGGAAAAGTAATTCCACCTTAGGTGTTGGAGTCCGTGGTTTGGCACCGAGAACGGGTGTGAGTGGGTATGCAAGCAACACAACCGGTACTGCGTACGGTTTTTACGGTGAGACGCCATCAACTTCCGGATACGGTGTGTTTGGTGCGGCGACTGCCAGCAGCGGTACGACCTACGGAGTGTATGGACGGAGTTACTCAGATGATGGTTATGGTGTTTATGGCAGGGCTCCACTTTATGGAATATACGGTTTAGCAAGCGCTACGAGCGGAAATAATTATGGAGTATATGGAACAAGCAATTCAACATGGGGAATTGGTGTTAGGGGAGTTGCCCAATTGTATGGTCTATCCGGATATGCAACTGCCACAGATGTTGTAAACTATGGTGTTTACGGGTCAAGTAATTCAACAAGTGGTTATGGTGTTTATGGAACCAATGGTGCGGCCACCGGCACAACATACGGTGTGTATGGTGAGAGTAATTCTTCATCAGGTCGTGGTGTGCAGGGAATATCACCCTACCTCGGAACATATGGGCGAGCCGAAGCTACAACCGGATTAAACTATGGAGTCTATGGAAGAAGTAATTCAACAAGCGGTTGTGGTGTCTATGGAATTGGAGGTGCCACAACCGGTGAAAATTATGGTGTACTTGGAAAAACCAACTCTCCTGATGGTGCTGGTGTTTGGGGAGATGGTTCTTATAGGGGCGTAGTAGGTGTTCAGACTGGTTCAGTCGGCGCCGGCATTGTCGGATATGCTTTGGGAGGTGGTTTAGCAGCAAAATTTTTTGGATTTGTTGATGTAGCAGGAGGTATGTTTGTCAGTGGAGACATGTTTAAAGGAGGTGGATCGTTTAAAATAGATCATCCTCTTGATCCAGAGAATAAATACCTTTACCACTCTTTTGTGGAATCTCCCGAGAGAAAAAATATTTATGACGGAACCGTAATTTTGGATATCAAGGGTGAAGCAACCGTACAGTTACCTGAATGGTTTGAAGCGCTGAATAAAGATTTCAGGTACCAGATTACGGCAATTGGATCCCCCGGACCAAATCTTTATATCGCTCAAAAAATTAGCGGCAATAAATTTACTATTGCCGGCGGCTCTCAAGGCATGGAAATTTCCTGGCAAGTAACAGGAACACGGAAAGACGCCTACGCTGTAAAACATCCTCAACCGCTTGAAGAATATAAAAAGGAAGATGAGAAGGGTAAATACCTTCATCCCGAAGCTTTTGGTAAATTACGCGAAGAAGGTATAGGTGCACTTCAGATGCCAAAGCGACCAGTTGAAACGATGATGGATGATGAAAATCTTTCTTCACCTAAACCTCCCGCGCTTGATCAGAAGGCACCTTCTCAACCTGATCAACAGTAGAACGATTACCGTGAAATAGTTAAACAAATGGAGTCCACTTTTAAAGTGGGCTCCATCTTCATGCTGATAAATACATCTGAAATATTCAGAAAATATCAGAGTCATTCCGAACTTGTTTCGGAATCTATCCAATTTCAGACCCTGAAGCGAGTTCAGGGTGACTCCGTGAGAATTTTTCAAATGTCTCTGTTAGTCATATAAACATTAACAAAATGGAGATACAAAGATGAAAACATATTTACAGCTAATAATAGCCGTTCTTCTTTCTTCGCTATTAGTGCAAGCTCAATGGCAGCAAACAAACGGACCTTACGGCGGTGACATTTACTCTCTCGCCGTTATTGGTTCAAATACTTTTGCAGCGACTTATGGAAGCGGCGTATTTCTTTCTACAGACAACGGCGCAAATTGGACAGCAGTTAATACCGGGTTAATAAATAAATATGTTCGTGCTATTGCCGTAAAGGGCTCTAATCTTTTTGCAGGAACCTGGGGCGACGGTGTGTTTTTGTCAACTAATTACGGTACAAACTGGACGGCACTTAATACCGGTTTAACGAATAACTTAATACGGAGTCTTACTGTTATCGATACAACTATTTTTGCCGGGACATGGGGCGGCGGCGTATTTCGTTCGTCCGATAATGGCACAAACTGGACGGCGGTAAATTCCAGTTTAACAAACAATCAAATATATTCGCTTTCTGGTAGTGGCTCTAATATTTTTGCTGGTACTTTTGGCGGCGGCGTATTTTATTCTTCCGATAACGGAGATAATTGGAATGTCGTTAATACCGGTTTGACCGGTCTGTATGTTTATTCACTTGCTATAAGCGGCACTAATGTTTTTGCCGGAACATTTAACAATGGTGTTTTTCTATCTACAAATAACGGAACAAACTGGTCCGCTGTTAATACAGGTTTGACAAATCTCAACATTAATGGAATTACCGTTAATAACCAGAATATTTTTGCCGGCACATTAGATGGTGTGTTTCTTTCTTCTAACAACGGCACAATCTGGACTCCGGTAAACAATGGAATATCTACTCCTTCTACAAGGGCTTTTGCTATAAATAGTCCCTATCTTTTCGCAGGAACTTCCGGGGGTGTTTATCTTTCAACTAATAATGGCGATAGCTGGACGGATGTTAATCATAATTTAATATCCACAAAAATTAATTGCATTGCTGATAATTCTTCGTACCTATTTGCCGGAACTTATGGCGGAGGAGTATTTTCATCTTCAGATAATGGTATGAATTGGGATAGGATGAATGATGGTTTTGCTAATACTAATATTTACACGCTTGCAATAAACGGTTCGGATATTTTTGCAGGTACGGTTGGCGCCGGAGTTTTTCGCTCTACTAACAACGGAACCAACTGGTTTGCCGCTAATAGTGGAATATCATCGACTCAGGTATATTCTATAATTATTAACGGAACAAACATTTTTGCGGGCACACAAGGTAGTGGCGTGTACCTCTCAACTGACTATGGTGTAAATTGGACTGCAGTCAACAGTGGATTGACAAATTTATATGTTTACTCTCTCGTATTCCTTAATACAAATTTATTTGCCGGAACGAGAAACGGGATGTTCATTTCAACGGATAACGGAACAAGCTGGAATGCTATTAATAGCGGACTCACAGACACTTTTGTTCGTTGTATTGCAGTTAAAGAAGAAAAACTTTTTGTTGGAACTACAGGTAGTATTTTTCTTTCCACGGATAACGGAACAAACTGGAACCTTGCCAGCACCGGATTGCCGGGCAATGCAGTAAATTCAATTATTGTAAATGGAGGCAATCTATTTGCCGGAATCTCTAATCACGGTGTTTATGTCTCTACAAACGATGGTTCAACATGGTCTTCGGCTAATACAGGGATAGGAGATTATAATGTCAACTCACTTGTCATTAGAGATTCAAATCTTTATGCCGGAACTGAAGCAAGCGGCGTCTGGCGTCGTCCACTATCACAAATCGTAACGAGCGTAACTGAGAACATGAATACAATTCCTAATAATTTTTCGTTGGAACAGAATTATCCAAATCCTTTTAACCCATTGACAATTATCAATTATCAATTACCAATTGATAGTTGGGTAACATTGAAGGTGTACGATGTACTTGGACAGGAATTGATGACTTTAGTCAATGAAGTTAAGAAGGTAGGAAGATATGAAGTTAAGTTCGATGGCTCCACCCTTTCAAGCGGCATGTATTTCTATCGTTTTACGGCAGGCAACCCTTCGACATCCTTCGGCTCCACTCAGGACGGTGGCTCAGGACAGGGTTTTACATCAACTAAAAAAATATTATTAGTCAAATAATAAAGGAGATACTAAAATGTTGAATCATATGTCATGCCATAGGCAGATTCGCCGTGGCGAAAAATCCGCCTCAGGCGGGAAGCATTTTGTTCACTTGATGAGCTTAATACTTTTAATCGTATCAGTCACGGTAACATCGTCGGCACAGATTCCACGTGTAATATCATATCAGGGAATACTAACCGACACCACCGGCAATCCAAAACCCGACGGTCCATATATGATAACATTCAGATTATATGATTCGAGCGCGAGCGATAGTGAAATTTGGTTAGAACAAAAAACACTGCAAGTGAAACGCGGTCTCTTTAGCACAATACTTGGAGATCAGGATCCTTTTGGAGATGGTGTTAAATTTGATCGAGCATACTGGCTCGGTTTACAGGTAGAGAGTGAACCGGAATTATCACCGCGTGTCCCGCTTACTCCAGTAGGTTACAGTTTGAATTCTACAAAATCCGATACTGCAAAATTCGCATACTCTACCTCACAACAAGTTTTTGTCGACAGTGCACGGATAGCCGGAACCATTCCCGACAATACAATCACAACAGATAAAATTATTGATGGGACGATCCAGCGTGTAGATGTTGCACAGGATTTCACCGCACCATACAGCGATACCGCATCTTACGCACGAGTTGCACCACAAGCCGGCTTCGTTGACAGCGCGCGCATCGCAGGTACTGTACCAAATGGCTCATTGACTGAAATAAAAATTGCAAATTCGCAAGTCGTTAAAAGTCTTAACAACATTAAAGATAATGTTATCCTGTCTGCGCAAGGTGGCGCGACTATTACTTCAAACGGTGATACGATTATTATTAATGCCGGAACCGGCGGCGGTGGAACGGGTATTCAAGGAGTTCAAAACACAGATGCCTCATTGACAATCACCGATCCAAACGGACCAACAGCTACAATCAATGTTGCAAATTTAGGAATCAAGAGCGCTCAGATTGCCAATGCGGCAATCACTCCTACTAAATTAAATTCGGCTGGTGCAAGTGCAGGGCAAGCGATGATCTGGAATGGTTCAAATGTTGTCTGGGGTAACCCAGTCGGCAGTGGACTTACACTACCGTATGCAGGTTCTGCAACCACTGGTGGTAATGTTTTTAGTATAACTAACACCGAATATGGAACGGGTATATATGGTGAATCTCAAAATACTGGTGTGTACGGGCAAAGCAATTCTGTGGGTGGGGTTGGAGTCAATGGATCGGCACCATCGACCGGTGTTTTTGGCATAGGGAGCGGGGTAACTGGGACTACAATTGGTGTACACGGTATGAGTAATTCTTCAGTAGGTCGTGGTGTTGAGGGAAGTTCACCATATATTGGCATCGCCGGATTTGCCACCGCCACGAGCGGCACAAATAATGGTGTTTATGGAAGGAGTAATTCAACGACTGGTTCCGGTTTGTATGGCTATGCTGCCGCTACAAGCGGAACAAATTTTGGCGTGTTTGGATTAAGTAAATCAACAACTGGTGTGGGTATACTTGGAATTGCAGATGCAATGAGTGGGGAAAATTATGGTGTCCAAGGTAGAAGCTTTTCAACATCAGGATTTGGTGTATATGGATTTGCCGCGCAATCAAGCGGGGTTAATTACGGTGTGTATGGAAGAAGCAATTCAACATCTGGCTACGGTTTGTATGGATTAGCAAATGCCACAACCGGCACAAATTATGGTGTTTATGGAGAAAGTAATTCTCCAAGTGGCCGAGGCGTTCAAGGTATTTCCCCATACCTCGGTACTTACGGCAGAGCTGACGCTACAAGTGGAATAAATTACGGTCTGTATGGAAAAAGTATGTCTTCTTCAGGTTACGGTGTATATGGAACCGCAGAAGCTGCAACCGGAGTAAATTATGGCGTGTATGGGCAAAGTAATTCATCAAGTGGTCGTGGTATGTATGGCTTTGCAGAAGCAACAAGCGGCTCAAATTTTGGTGTGTATGGAAGAAGTAATTCACCAGATGGTGGTTACGGTGTGTTCGGATATAGTCAATATCGTGGAGTGTCTGGTTATGGGGCTTCCAGAAGCACAGCGGGTTATAGTATTGGTGTGTATGGATACGCCTTTGAGCCAGATGGACCAAATCTTGGCACTTACTATGCGGGATATTTTATTGGTAGTGTTCATGTTCAAGGTACTTTATCAAAAGCCAGCGGCTCATTCAAAATAGACCATCCATTAGACCCCGAGAATAAATATCTTTATCACTCCTTCGTCGAATCACCTGATATGATGAACATATATAACGGCAATATTATATTAAACGATAAAGGCGAAGCTGTTGTGCAATTGCCTGAATGGTTTGGATCCTTGAATAAGGAATTCAGATATCAATTAACCTGCATCGGAGGTTATGCTAATGTTTATATTTCAGAGAAAGTAAGTAAGAATCAATTCACAATTTCTGGCGGCTCATCCGGTTTAGAAGTATCCTGGCAAGTTACAGGAATAAGGAAAGATGCATATGCCGAGAAACATCGCATCCCGATCGAGGAGGATAAGAAGAATGAAGAGCGCGGGAAATACTTGCATCCCGATGCTTTTGGTAAATCGCGCGAGCAAGGTATAGATGCGCTTCATTCACCAAAACTACCGGAAGAAACAATGCAGCGCGATGAAATGCACTCATTACCCGAACCAAATACACCGGATGCTATGCCCGAACTATCCCCCGAACCAAAACATATAGATGATTTGGAAAGATTGCCACAGCCGGTAATTCCTGAGGTCAATCCATCTAAACCACCAGATCAGAAATTAGAATAATAGTCACCATTTAATCCTGACTATGCAGATATAGCGGAACATTCAGAGAATTTAAAAAACAGGGCGTCCGACGTTGTTAAAAGATTAGAACAAAAACATATTGATCAAAAAAAGTAAAGGGCTTTCACACGCGTGGAAGCCCTTTTTATTAATCATCATAGATGAGGATCAGATAATATCCTCAATGTTCTTTGCATTTCAGTTTCCATGAAAATGAAAAATAGTTGTCTATTCTCTCTTGCTCCCTCACGAAGTCCGATCTGTCCCTTTCAAGACATTCCGTCGATTACGAATACCACGAATGATCGACAGTATACCAAATAGAATGATAGGAATGGATACTGGATTATTAATGACAATTACAAAGAAAACCAGGGCACAGATGCACAGCAGGATACCACCGGAGTAAGGGCGAAAAATCGTGTAGATTGTAACTAAGCCGGTTAGAATTAACATTATGCAAACTCTTGTGTTCTGGTTTAAGTAGCTGTCGGGTACATCCGGAATAATAAGGTTTCCCACACCGAAGAGCAACAAAAAAGAAGCAACCAGTACTCCCAGAACGATGGTAATAACATTTAGTATTCGATAAGAACCTTTAGTTGAAGTTTGCATATTATATCTCCTATCTATGAGTAATCAATCAAATTAATTTTTCTAACTTATTATTTATGTTGCACCATATTATTAATTATTATCAGAAGTTACACAAACGATATAAACTAAGCGAAATAAAGCGTTATATTAGCTATTATGAAAACCTAATATATCAAACCGCCCTTTTCGCTTATGTGAATACTTTATATTTCAGCAATATTAGACCTACTTGTACAAAAATTTCACAACCACGATACCGACATCGTCATCGAGCACTTTTCCTTTACTAAAATCCTTCACCTGTTCTAAAAGATGTTGAACAAATGTTCGAGCATCCAAGTGAAGATTCGATTGGAAGAATTCACACAGCCGCTGCTCACCATATTGTTCTTCCTGTGAATTGAATTGCTCAAGAAGTCCATCGGTATAAAAGACAATAGTGCTGCCAATCCGAAATTCTTCAACCTGCTTCGTCATGTTTGGCAATATCGAGCGAATACCGAGAGGGATTGTTCCCTTCTTCAACGAACGAATCTCACCACCGATATGTATTAGAGGTGACGGATGACCTGCATTCACATATGAAATAATTTGCTTCGTCGTATCTATTTCTGCCACAAAAAACGTAACGAAATTTTTCTTTTGTATACTTTTCAATAATAAGATGTTTAATCGCTCAACGAGTTGTTCTAATTCGATTTCCGTTTGAGCAAGAAGATGAACCGAA
The DNA here is from genome assembly GCA_964520905.1 of uncultured Chlorobiaceae bacterium. Classification (GTDB taxonomy): domain Bacteria; phylum Bacteroidota; class Ignavibacteria; order UBA10030; family SZUA-254; genus JAGVIE01. The sequence continues at coordinate 182,499 of CAZFQL010000006.1, forward strand.
GCCCGCACCTCCGCCATGATTAATGCGGCAGGCACTCCATTACCTGAGACATCGGCTACAACAATGAGAACCCGATCATGTGCCAGCTTAATAAGATCGCAGTAATCGCCTCCAACGAATTTACCTTGCTCAACAACGCCATAGAGGCCGAGACCTGAGATCATAGGGAATGAACGTGGAACAAATTGCTGCTGAACGTGAGATGCAACCTGAAGCTCCGCCTGGATCTGTTCCTGCTCTTGTCTAATTGTTGACTCATCACGAACCAGTTTGATAATCAACCGGCGGGAATACTGAGCCAGAAAACCAATCAATGCAATAAATCCTATGAGAAGAATTAATTTTGTCGCCTGTCCGATATATGTTACTTCCCGGCTAAAAAGCTCACGGTCGTATCCACCCCAAGTCAACTCAATCGCATTAATGAGATAAAGATAGTACACAAGCGCAAGATATAATATGACTGTCAATCCTCCTGTTATCCACGTGAGCTTCCTGTCGTACCGAAAGGCGGTTAAACCAATGAGCGGATAGACAATGATGAAGACATAATTCTTTAGAGCAACAGTTGGAATTTCTATCCGTGTGTACAGAACAAGGAGTAGAAAAACCATAATTATATCGAGACATGAGGTGAAATATTTCATTGAAGGATGATAACCGAAGCGGCGCATCACGAGATATACAATCAAGCCATATGTGTAGCCAAGAGCAAGAACGCCGAAATTCATCACGTTTGCTTCAAAGGAAACAGATTGAATATTGACGAGTGCCAGGAAAGTAATGATTGAAAGAAAAATAATACGGCCGCTATTGGCTAATCGTTCCGCCTGTGCCTCTTGACTTGAAATCGCTTGATTAATTCGCTGGGTTATTTCTTCGGTCATAGCACTATCTCCTCTCGTTATCATATCTATTCAGCGCTCATCAGCATCAGGAGGCATAGCCAATTCGTATGCCTCCTGAAGCGTGTTTATTTAATCATCTATGAAAAATGCGTCTTTCACCGGTTCTTGTTGCGGAACTTCCTTTATCACTTCCTTCATCTTGTCCGAAGGCTCAAAAAAGGCAACAATTTTATCCGTGATATCAACCAGTTCAATATCCGGAATATTGTAAACTAAATCCCAATGCCGACATGGAATCCATAGAACTGTTCCCGGTCACTTTTTGAGGCGGAGATCTGTGAGTAATAACCGACCCCGAGGTTGATCAAAAAGGAGAGACTACCTCGGATCTCTGCTCCAATAAAAGTGCGATTCGGGAGCGTGGAATGTGGATTTCCCCAGGTGCGAAGGAGTACGATACGGGATTCACTGAAAACACCAAAATCCTGCATTGATCTGGGGGAAAATATGCCTTGATAACCAATCCCGAGGCGCCCGCCCGTAATACCGGGGCTTAGCGAAATGCTGAGATTGTGCAGCCATGTTTTATTATCACGGTCTGTCTGGAACATATGTACGTACCGCGAGGTGATCGACCAACGGTCCGGAGATCCCCATTCGATAGAAGTGATGGGTAAAATGACGTCCTGGTCGCTGAGTTGAAGCATTCCCCGCCCGCCACCAAATTTCTTTTGCTTTGTGCTTTGTTCTGATTCCTGGCTCCAAACCGGATGGACGAACAGGAATATCAGAACGAAGGCATATGGTACTATGAGTCTATACCTGATGTTCATGGTTCCTTCTGTAAGTTGGCGTTCGAATCGGATCTACCCGTCCTGACTGTTCTGTTGCAGTTGCTTTCTGCTTTTCAACCAGCAGTAAATGAAAAGTAAAGCTGGTATCACAAAGATAATTTCGGAGCCAGGGTCTTTTGCAGCATGTACCCAAATAACATTCACCGTTGCCATAAGGACGATGCTAATTGCAGATAATATACCACCGAATCCTTCCCATCTCCAGGCAATGAGAAAACCGATCTGCGCAATGATATACAGAAATATTACTAACCAATGACCGAAATCGGGATTGGGCATTTCACCTTGCTCTATCACATGCGCAATGAAGAAGGATAGAGAAAAAACTACAATGAGTGTTCCCAGAATTCTTGCTACCCATCGTGCGTAGGTTACCGATTTTGTTGTTGAGGATGTTGTTGCCATGATTTGTTTCTCCTGGATTGAACAAAAGTAATATCTGTATAACTATTAATTATGCTGCACTGCTAAATGTTATTCATTTCAATTTCAGTCTAACAGGATCTCAATTCTTATCCCTCTATTTTTTATTTCTTCGTATTTCTTCGTATTCCTTCGTTTCTCTTCGTGTAATTATTTAAACAGTCTTACCCTTAGTCCTCAATCAAGTATGCATCCTTTATCGGCTCCGATTTCAGGACTTCTTTAATCATTTCTTTCATCCTATCATTTGGTTCGAAGAAGGCGGCAATTTTTTCTGTTACGTCTATCAATTCAACATCCGGACTGTTATAAGTCAATTCCCATTTTGAAACTATTGCCGTCAAATTTTCGTTCTTTGCTAAAACTGCAATCTTATCCTTCACCGTTTCGATGATACCACTGATTGAACCCGTACCGAATCCCTGCTCGTGCATCATAGTTTGCCTCAGTGATCCTTCTCTTTCACATTTAGCTATTGTTTTTTTATCATCCTTTTCCTTAGCGGTTTTCATCTGCGCCATCAACGGTTCCATAGAACTTTTGAAATACTTTGAATTGCAATACACTATCGCAACCGCTCTCGAATCGAAAGTACCGATGCGTTGTTTGTTCTGTGCTTTCGCGTTGAAAGACGAGACACATATCAAACCGACGATGACCGGAATCAATATCGGAATGTATGGAAAGAATCTTTGTGCTTTCATAATTACTCCGTAATATTAAGTTATAGAATCTATGAATTTGTTGTACCAATACAATTTTTAGACCTTACATTACATCCGTAGCGATTACCTTATCCGATTTCGCACCTTTGTAAAAGCAGAACGCGGTCACAAAAAGGGGGATTGAAAGAATTATACCCATGAAAATGCGACCCTCCGTAAGCCCGCCGACCGGACCGAAGAATACGAATGTTGCCAGTCCGATAATTCCAAGAATAATTGCACTGATCATTGGACGTTTAATTCCAAGCAATCCAACTGCTATGATTAATAGTCCCGGTAAAGATTCCATCAAGCTGCCCAAAGAAAATCCGTGTGATAGTGTTGCGAATATTACGATGGCGCTTCCAGCTATGATAGTGATTCGAATAGCAACAGCACGATAATCACCGAGCATAATCATAGCAACAACCCCCTTTGCAACCAATGCTAAAGTTACGAGCATAGCGTACTCATCAAAAGCTTGCTTCCCGCTTAATCCTGCTTTGACGGCAAAGATAATAATTGCTACAACAACAACTGACAAAGCAATATTACCAGAATGATATTGAATCTGCATTTGCCGCTCGTCGGCATTTATTTTTGCCACACCGAAAGCGAGCAATGTGGATCTAAGCAAAAATCCCCCAACCATCAGATATAAAAATAATTCATTTAAAAACGCGCCGAGCAATAATCCTGCAAGAAATATTCCAGTTGCTATCCACGAAATTTTATCCCATTTAAACATAATCTTTCTCCTCGAGTTGAAATAGTTCATCGACAGTTGTGTTAAGTTTGCAGGCAAGCAATAACGCAAGCTTCACCGAAAGATTGTAATCGCCTCTCTCAATCGCGACAATCGTTTGACGCGAGACCTTAATCATATCTGCGAGTTGCTGCTGGCTTAGATCGCCACATTCGAATCTATACTTGCGTAGGTTTGTTTTCATTTTCTATGTCTGACAGATATTGTTGAAACTCGATAGTAATGTAATAATTAGTTAATTAAATGTCAAATATATTTGACATTATGTCGCTTATACCATACATTTTGTTCAAAAATAAGGATATTCGATCGGAATGCAACAAAATGGATATTCAAAATAATTTGGAATGGGATTGACAAGATAAACAGCTTTGACCAAAAAGTCCAGTCAAATATTTATTTCAAGCCATGTTTCTTTATGTGCCGGTAGGCAAGATAAGCAACTCCTCCAAGCTGGACGGTTCCCAAAATTGTCCTTAACGTTCGAAGTTCTTCCTGCTTGGTCAATTCATATTGCCATGGAGAAACAAGATCAATTCTCTCCGGTGATTTCCAGGAAATAGTCTGCATACCAAGAGTAAACGATGGTTGAAGAAGGTTTGGATAATATTCTGGTGTGGCTCTTAGTGACGGATGAAACAGAACAGACGGTTTATCGAATAAAAATTCCGAATCAATATTTCTCGTTCTGTTCAAAGAAGTATCTTGTGGCTGCGAATTCTTCTGTTCCTGTCCAATTGCGGTAACCATAGATGCGCATAACAGAATCGTTACATATAATATTTTTATCATATCATGTCACTCAATATATCTATTCCAAATCAAATGCATTGCGGTTATGTTTATACCAAGATGATTTTTCTCAGGATCAACTTGCATATCCCGACGGTTTATGTCATGAGCCGCTGGTTAGAGCACAAAACTAATTGCTTACCTTTATTGCAACCAGCTTAATAATATTTTTGATGTCTGCTTGCTTCTTCACCTCAATTCGCAACCCTCTTCCTTCGGCATATCGTTTTGCACTTTTCAATTCTTGGATTATTCGTATAGGTAAATCGCTATCCTCAACTACGCCAACAGCTTTGTCCCCAAATACGAATGCTATTCTAAAATACTTCTTACAAGGAGTAAAGAAGAAGAGATTCCTTTTTTTCAAAAGTAACTTTAGTGTCCACCCTGAGCTTGAACTATAGTATTTCCATTCCTCGGTTAGCTTACCATATTGGTCTTCAAGGGTATTTTTTATCTCTTCCCAATATTTGTATGACTGACCAAGCGCATCTGATAACATCACGTCGCTTGGCTTAATGGATTTATTGATAAAAATACTTGTCATATATTTTTCTTCAGCGGCTACCTTCGCTCTTACGAGCAAATGCCAGCACGTGCCCATCAGGATCAAGGCTATAAGCTGCATCATGTCCCCAATCCCGCGGAGAGAGTGCGCTCAATTCTATTGCACCGTTATCCAGAGCCCTCCGATGATAAACGGCGGGATCATCGGTGAGCAGATAGAGCTCTGCTCTTGGTATGCCAGCAGCACTTGCTGGATCTGGAAGCTTCGCTCCGAGCAATCGCTTTATGCTTGCTGAAGGCATTAGCCCAAGAATTGTGCCCTCGCACAGGCGGAACTCCGTCATTCCCGGAACGTCGAGTTGCGGCTTAATGGCAAGCACCCGCTCGTAGAACTTTGAACTCGCCTTTTGATCCGAAACGTACAGAATTAGGTATGCTTGCATATTTTCGTTACTACGTTTGTGTCGTTAAGGGACTGGAACTAAGCTGCATGCAAACGTTCCAGCGCGTGTGAAATTGTTTTTTAATTTAAAAAATCTGCTTTCGTAACATAAGTAATAATTTGAGAACACACCATTCAAAACGTCAGCTTGAAACGCTGGTTAGGCAGCAGCACTACAATGTGATAACGATTTTCCCTCGGGCATGGCCTTCTTCAAGATACCGTAGAGCTTTAGGAACCTCACTTAACGGATAACGTCTGTCTATAACAGGGACTACTTTGCCGGCTTCAATAAGATCTTTCAGAAAGACCAAATCTTTCTGGTTTAGTTTCGCAATCATGTTAACCATTTTCTTACTCCCGGTCTTTGATATCAATGGTGCCAGCAGCATGTCTTGGAACATTTGAATCATGGAACCAGCTCCGGCCATGACACAAATTCCCTTGGGATTTAATGCACGCTTGTAATCTAAAATCGAATGATGTCCGTTAGCAGCAAGAATCAGGTCATACCGCTGCCCATTTTTGGTGAAATTTTCTTGAGTGTAATCAATGACATGATCAGCACCAATAGAGCGCGCCTTGTCCAAATTCCTTGTGCTGCATACTGCAGTCACTTCACCCGCGAACGATTTGGCAATCTGCACCGCGAACGTACCAACACCACCGGACGCACCATTGATCAAGACCTTTTGCCCGGGCTGAATCTGTCCTTTGTCGCGAAGACCCTGCAGGGCAGTGATTGCCGCCATAGGCACTGCCGCTGTTTCCTCGAACGACATATTGGTTGGTTTCAACGCCAGATATTTTTCACGAGCACATACATACTCGGCAAAACTACCCGATATGGTCCCGAATACCTCATCACCCGCTTGAAACTGCTTTACGTTTCTGCCAACCGCTTCTACCCGCCCCGCCATGTCAGCTCCGAGGATTTGTTTTTTTGGTTTCAGAAGTCCAAAGCCCATTAGCCGAACCAAGAACGGTTTACCTCTCATAACATGCCAGTCATATGCATTCATGGATGCCGCGTGAACTTTTACCAAAACTTCATCATCCTTTGGAGTAGGTTCTTCTACCTCTTTTAATTCAAGAACATCCGGTGAACCATATTTGCTATAAACTATAGCTTTCATTTTATTATCCAAGCTTTAACTTTCAAATTTCACTCGACCTCTGCTTGCCATGTTAATTCGACTACGCTCATTCTGTCATCTCGTGCGGCTGTTTAGGCGACTGGGTTTTTTCTTGAGATTAGGATTTTGGACAAACCACCCATTTTGAAATTGATATCCGAAACCATAGTCAAAACGAGAGACTTGAGAGTGAAGATATTGTTTTACAGGCTCATTCGAAATTATGTCAGCAATTTGTTCCCAGAGGATTACTCGAAAGCGACAGTCCAACTCATCGCGAAATTGTGCATAATTACTGTTGAATGCTGATTCTTTGTTTTTCGTGTGATTCCATCTGAATTTTGACACAAGAAGAATTGGAAAGATGGAAATGTCTCCGAGAGAATCATTTATTTTATCGAGCCTTTTTTGGTTACTAATAATGTCTTTTTCGTATGACCAATTGGAATGCAACTTTGCCTCTATGGTGACAAGTGTATGATTACTTTTGTCTTGAAGAAGAATATCAGCAAATTCTCCTCGATCTGTATCAAGGTCTGAATAAAGATACAAATGGTTATCGAAACTAATGTGAGTACTCGTAGGATTTAATTGAACGGCTGACGTTGAACACTTCTTTCCTCGTTCTTCAGTGCTGTTAAGTAGATTACAAAATGCGTGTAAACGATTATCGTAACCAGGAATAAGATCATTGAATAGATAGCCTGCAAATATTTTGTAATATAAATTCCGTTCCTTTTCAGATTCAAAGATTTCTGGAGAAGTATCGAAAAGCATTTAAGACTCCTTAAGTTGGTTATTGTTCAGAGTGCCTAACGGAGGAACGTTAAGCTACGGCACTGATATCTTTCAAAATTTACTACACGAACCAAGTTCACTCACTTCACTTTCATTTTTTAATCTACTTATTCCACCTGCCCGTAACTGCAAGACGTTTTGGAATAGTTTTATTTATTTGACTTTTTCCTTTTTAAAGTGGTTAGGCGCAACCATATTGTTATTTATTGAATAAAAATCGGTCGTTAATACGAATTTGAGTTTCTTTAATGAGTTCGTCGTAAGTAATTATTTTTACATCATTATTTGATGCAATAAGCCATCGCCATTGTTCATGTGATATTTGCGGATCCCGTCCCACTACTAAATGTAAAGTTGGTTCATAATATGCAATGCCATTTGCTGCAAAATGTTTCTTAACATTATCCTGACTAAGAATTCTATAATAATTTTTAACCTGTTGAATAGCATATGATATTTCTTTTGCAATTACAGGAACATCACGATATGTCTGAGTAAGGTTGAGTATGCGTTTGATCTCAAATAATTCCCAGTCATTGGTGACACAGTTACGAATAAACAAATCAAGTCTTCGATCTTTATGGCTAATATCTAACTCAGGGAACCGTAACCATAATTGTGTTTCGACACGATCATATTTTGGACCAAATATTAGTTTGTAGTGTGTAGCTATAAAATCTTCAAGTCGTGCTTCAACAGCATCAGAGTTTAGCAATGATTCGAATTCTTTTAAGAGATTCTCTTTTAAATCAACATGAGTCGGAATAAAGAGTGGCTCATAAATAGCCTTATCCCTTTGAGTAACGCCTCCAGTTATATGCTTCTCAAAAGAATATTTATTAACACTGACTCTATTAAGATTTATTGAAATGCAAAGCCCATCGGAATGCATTTTCATAAATTCTTTAAAATTACTAAGAGAACTATCAGGTTCTAGATCAAAGAAAGAATCATAATTACCGACACCAATTGGTATTTGAAAATCATTGTTCTCTGTTATTTGTTCGTATTTCGGAATCAAATTATTCACATAATCTTCTTCTTTATATCCAGAGAAATTGTTTATAAAATAGACTGTGTCAAGACCGGAATGTTTATACGCATAAATAGATTCTTTCTGACTTTTATAAGAATCCCTCACCATTTTTATTTTTCGAATCAAAGATGGATCATCAAGTCTGATATCAATAGGATTATTGGCAAGATCAGATGGAAAATAATGAGTTATATATACTGCATCAAGATTGTGACCTTTAAAAGGATCGATTAAATCTCTTGTAAATATTTGTTCTGGGTCTTGCTTAAATGGATGAATAAATTCTTTTCCATATGCCATTTGAAAGTGATCGAAGACGTAGCTTTGAAAAGCGTAACGATTCAGTCTAGATAATATATTTTTGATTAGAATCGAATCCATGATGTTATCAAAAAGAATTGTTGCGCCTAACTATTAATTATACTGCCATATGGGGGGCTATCAAACAGGCATCGTGTATGATAGGTAGATTCCATATGTTCTATTGTTTTTATTATGTTTTCCAAAATTTCAGCAATAATGTATTAGGAAATATACAAAAATCAAATAATTTACTTACCCTCTTTAATCATCCTTTCGTATTCATCATGTGTTCCAATCCAAACCCAAATAAAATCCTCTTCATGTTTTATCGCAAGCGCTCTATAATTCATACCTATTCTAATAGACCAAAATTTACCAACCTTTTTGAAGTGAAGTGATGGATGAGATGGGTTTGTTTTTAAGAGAGAAAAAACGCGATGAGAAAGTTTTTGAATCGGTTCGGGAAGTTTATTGAAGTATTGCCAGAATCTGTCTGTAGTCCTGTGCATTTAAATACTTTTTAGATTTCCTTTTTTGTATTCTGCTTCCGCCTCTTTAACCAGAAAATCCAGCTTCCCGGATTTCGAATCATTCTCAATTTGTTCATCCCATCTTTCCCAATCTCTCTCTGAAAACCATTGTCTTAATTTCCCATAATCATCAGGAGATAGTGTTTCAATTGTATTCTTTATTTCTTCGATATTGGACATTTATATTTCCCTAAAATTGCATCGTTCCATTGATTACAATATAATAATCAATCCACCATTATTCAAGTCATTTTCACTCTGCTGGGTAGGAACTCCATTCCAAGAATTTCTCCCTAAACATTTCACCGCTGAGACGCAGAGATCGCAGAGCTTTATTCTCAGCGTCCGGCGTTTATCCCGCCGAATGGCGGGACGCCTCTGCGGTGATATTTTATTTAAGCCAGTACAGCTTTGTACCCGTACATGTGGATACCGGCTTTGCCGTCGTCCTGAATCTTACGGAAGACGAGCTTCACCTTTTGTCCGATCTTCAGTTTATCAAAATCAACTACACCTGCAATCTGAGCAGTTAAGCGGAGTTTATCGTTCAACTCGATAATCCCGATTGCATATGGAGTTTCTTTTGAAAATTTATCGGGTCCCACACGAATTACAGTGTATGTAATTATTTTTCCTTCATCCTTCAACACGATCTGTTTGAATTTTTTCGTGTTGCATTTCGGACAAACAAGCCGCGGCGGGAAAGCTACATATCCGCACTTTGCGCATTTGCCTGCTTCGAGCCGATAGCGTTGAGGAACTTCTCGATGATAACGTGCGGTAATCATTTTCCACCTTCCAATATATGAATGACACAGCTTGCGCCGCTTCCGCCCATGTTCTGCGCCATACCGATACGTGCGCCTTTAACCTGACGGTCGCCTGCTTTGCCATTGAGTTGTTCATAAAGTTCAATTATTTGTGCGATGCCTGTTGCTCCAACCGGATGACCTTTTGATTTCAGTCCGCCGCTTGTGTTGATTGGAATTTTTCCGCCAATAGCTGTTAAACCTTTCTCAGCGGCTTTTCCGCCTTCGCCTTTTTTGAAAAATCCTAAATCTTCAGAGACAACAATTTCGGCAATCGTGAAGCAATCGTGCACTTCACAGAGATCGATATCAGACGGTTTTAATCCAGCCATCTTGTATGCTTTCTTCGCGGCATTCACAACGGAACCGATAGTGGTAATGCTCGGCCGGCTATGCAACGCTATCGTATCGGAAGCTTGCGCTGATGCGATAACTTTGATTGGTTTCTTTTTGAGTTTCTTTGCCACATCCATCGATGCAACGATTACGGCGGCGGCTCCATCGCTCACAGGTGAACAATCGAGCAACCCGAACGGATCGGAAACCATCGTTGCGTTAAGTACCTGTTCTATCGTAATCTCCGAGCGAAATTGCGCATTCGGATTCTTGGCGCCGTTTCTGTGATTCTTCACAGCAACCGCGGCAAGTTGTTTTCGGGTTGTACCGAATTCCTTCATGTGCGCGTGTGCGATCATCGCGTACAATCCGGGGAACGTAACACCCTGATACACTTCATACTCCTGATCGGCGGCAGTTGCCAATGCTTCTGTTACATCGGCGCCGTCGGTCATCTTCTCGACGCCACCAGCAAGCACTATATCACTTGCACCAGATGCGACTTCAAGATATGCCTGTCGGAATGAGACACCTCCCGACGCGCAAGCCGATTCAACGTGTGTTGCCGGAATCGGAGTTACACCAAGATAATCTGCCATCACTGCGCCTAAGTGTTCTTGTCCAACGAACAAACCCGACGACATCGCACCGACATACATCGAGTCGATTTGTTTTACTCCGGCATCTTCGATCGCTTTGAGTGCGGCTTCAACAAAAATATCTTTTATTGATTTACCCCAAAGCTCACCGAACTTCGTCATACCGGCTCCAATTACTACTACATCTCTCATAATTGATTCTCCTATTTAATAAATTAATAAACCTCTTCGTGAGTACCGATTGTTTCTAATAGAATTGCTTCTTTACCTTTATGTTCAACGAATTTAAAAATAATTCTCAAATCGTGACTGATACTACATGCCCAAGAATTCTCAAGATCTCCTTTTAGCTTATGTGTCTTAAGCCGAGGATCAAATGCATTCTCGAAAAGCAATTCTAGAGTAGATTTAATTTCATCAGCTTTATACTGCTGCCTCCGAATGTATTTCTTCGCTGCCCTAATAAAGGAGTTTGAGCGAATTAGTTCTCGCTTCATTCCATTATTTCATTCATTAGTTCGTCCGGATTTGCCGTTCGAGTTTTTCCTTCTCGAAATTCGCGTTGAGCATCTTGAATATCTTTTGCTAACTCAGCACGTCTCCTATTTATTATTCTACGATTGAGAATTTCCAACAATGTTTCTTGTTCTTCAAGACTCAACCTTTCGGCTTCTTCTAATATTTCATTCAAGCTGATTGTATGATTCATTGTATCACCTTAATATAGCTAAATGCTTACTCGTTAAGTTTAATTTTTTTACGGAACTTCGCGTACTGTCCGTAGTCAAGATAGATTTTATCTTTATCAAGATAATCTTTCAGCTTCGGCGCACGGTTCTGAACTTTGGTAATTTCTTTGGTAACTTTAAATATAAAGCCATCGCTTCCAGCACCGGAACCAAACGACACCATGAAAATCATATCGCCCGGCTTGGCAACATCGAGAATAGCTGCAAGTCCGGTTGGTGATGAGCCAGAATATGTATTACCCATCCACGGAACAATCCATCCGACTTCTAACTGCTCTTTAGTGAAACCGAGACGCTTGCCGACTTCCTGCGGAAATTTTCCGTTCGGCATATGAAATACAGCATATTTAAAATCGGAAGGTTTCATTTTCGATTTTTCAAGAAGCGCAGTTGCAGCACCCATGACGTGCTTGAAGTATGCCGGATCGCCGGTAAATCTTCCGCCGTGCCGGGGATAATCTTCACCTTCGCGTCGCCAGAAATCGGGAGTATCGGATGTGTAAGAGTGAGTGAAAAGAATTTCAGCTACAACTTTTTCGGTTCCCATGATAAACGCCGCACCGCCAGCGGATGCAGAATATTCCAGCGCATCGCCCGGTGCGCCTTGAGAAGTATCGGCACCAATTCCCATTGCATATTTCATCTCGCCAGCTTTTACAAGATTTGCAGCAACGTACATTGCTTCGCTTCCTGCTTTACACGCAAATTCATAACTTGCAACGTGAACATGCGGACCAATTCCAAGCGCATCGATTACAATTGTGCCGCTTGGTTTCACCGCATACGGATGCGATTCAGAACCTATATACAATGCGCCAATATCCTGCGGATCGATTTGTGCACGCAATAGTGCATTCTTCGCCGCCGCTACTGAGATTGTAATTGTATCTTCATCTTGTCCGGGGACAGTTTTTTCATTCAACTGCAATCCCCGAATGATAGCAGTAGCATCCATCCCCCACTGCTTTGCTATTGTTTCTGCTTTTATGCGGTACCGTGGAAGGTACGCGCCAAAACCAACAATTCCGACCATAATTTCTCCTTTAATGTTTTATTTTTGAATTATTTGCTAACAATTTTATTAATACTTCCTCAACTTTTTTTAAGAATTTCTCTGCTTGTTGAATTTCATCCGTCGCCTCCCCTTTGGTCACTTCAACATAGTCCCCATAGTCTGCCTCTTCCCTTAATTTCTTCATCTGTGTAATAATCTTATTGAATTCTTTCGGGAAAAGATTTTCTTTTACAAAATGCTTATGAAACAACGTTATAACACCATCATGCCGTTTACTATCCCGATGTATTAATGCTAATAACGCACGCATAGCTGTAAGAATTGCATAATAACTTTTCGTAATAGTATCTTGATAAAATCCTTGTTCGTAGTTCGCGCGGGCAACGGACAGATTATAATAAGCTTTCTCTAACCGATGACGAGCCAAGTCTTTATGATGATTTTCTTTCATAGTGCAATACCCTCTTTCTGAACAGCTTCAAAAAAGAAAGAATGCATTTCGAGATTCTTTTTCTCTTCCTTTACACTATAGACTACTGGTGAGAGTAAGATATCGTATTCATCCCAAATACCAGCATCGATTTCAGAAATTTTGTTGATTAATTTCATGGTTTTTTCTTTTACAACGATATAAATATCAATATCGGAATCTCTGTTTGATTCCCCTCGTGCTTTTGAACCAAATAGTTGGACGGATACAAGTTGTTTCCCTAATGCTCTCTTCAAACGCTGTGAGAACACATTGATGGCTTTACGCTCTTGAGGTCTAAGTTTTATTTCTGATAATTTTTTCATACTATTTTTATATGCAACTCTTTTAATTGTGCTTCATCAACTTCCGAAGGTGACTCATCCATCAGCGACATTGCGCTTGTTGTTTTTGGAGAATACAACTATCCTAATATATTTCATATTTTTATTGAAATATCTTTTATTTCCACAAATCGTTCACCGCTCTGGAGCAGCTTGAGTGTATTTGGAAATGTTTGAATTAAAATTTCTTCCATTCTGAAATTGGATGTATTTCCACAACGGATCCAAACAACTTGCGGTGGAGAACCCAACCTATCTTGGAGCTTCAAAAAATCAATATCCTTCGTTAACATAACAGCAGAGAGTTCATATGCTTTTTTATAGATAGTTTCATCGGATGAATCTCGCAAATCGATATCTCGAACTGGAATAGCTCGCACTGAAAATATTTCTTCAATCCATGCTGCAAGTTTAGGTGAAAGCTGAGCATCAACAATGATTGTCATGCTGCGACGACCGGATGATCAATATTTTGAGAAGCATACAGTAAACACGCATGAATGTCTTCAATCTCGAGGTCCGGTAACTCCTCTAAGACCTGTTGCGTACTTATCCCAGAAGCGAGTAGATCCAGTATATCAGATACTCGAATTCGCATACCTCTGATGCAAGGTCGTCCGCCGCATTGTTCAGTATTAATTGTTATTCGCTTTACTAAATTTTCCATGGGATTATCCTAATATATAATGGTTATCTATTCACACAATTTTTATATGCAACTCTTTTAACTGTTCCGGATCAACTTCCGAAGGTGATTCATCCATCAACGACATTGCGCTCGTTGTTTTTGGAAATGCAATAACATCACGAATCGATTTCTCGCCGGTGAGCAGCATGCAGATACGGTCGAACCCATACGCGATACCGCCATGAGGAGGTGCGCCGTAACGGAATGCCTCGAGTAAAAATCCGAATTTCTTCTTCGCGTGTTCTTCGTCGATTCCTAAAAGTGTAAAGACTTTGCTCTGTAAGGTCCGATCATGAATTCTGATACTGCCACCCGCGATCTCATTGCCGTTTAGGACTAAATCGTATGCACGTGCGCGAGCTTTTGATGGATCGGAATCTAATAATCCGAGATCTTCCAATTTCGGTGATGTGAACGGATGATGAACAGCGACATATCTCTTTTCGTTTTCATCATACTCGAACATCGGGAAATCTGTTACCCACAATAAATTGTTCTTAGAATCGTCAAGTAGATTCAATCTCTTGCCGATTTCAAGCCGGAGATTACCAAGGATGGTGTACGTTTTCATCCAACTATCAGATATGAGAAGTATAAGATCACCGACGTTTGCTTGCATTTTATTTTTAATGGATAGAAGAACTTCTTTACCGATAAATTTTTCGATTGGTGATTCAACAGTTTCGGCTGTAACTTTCATCCACACCAAACCGCCGGCACCCATTTTCTTTGCAAGATCAGTAAGAAGATCGAGTTGACTGCGGGAATAGTTCGCACATTGAGGAGCAACAAACCCGGCAACCACTCCACCCTTCTTCACAACATCTGCGAATACTTTAAAACCGGAATCCTGAACTATCTCGTTTATGTTAGTGAATTTCAAATCGAATCGCGTATCCGGTTTATCCGAACCATATGTTTCGATCGCTTCCTTGTATGTCAATCGTGGAAAAGGCAATGGAATATCAATACCTTTTATTTCCTTGAAGAATCTCTTCATCAATCCTTCAGTAACCTGAAAAATATCTTCTTCATCCACAAACGACATTTCGACATCTATCTGAGTGAACTCTGGTTGACGGTCTGCGCGCAAATCTTCATCGCGGAAGCATTTCACGATTTGGAAATATCTATCCATCCCTGCAACCATCAACAATTGCTTGTATGTTTGCGGCGATTGTGGAAGCGCGTAGAATTTTCCATGGTGGACACGGCTTGGAACGAGATAATCTCGTGCCCCTTCCGGTGTGCTCTTCATAAGTATCGGAGTTTCAACCTCAATAAATTTTAGTTCATCATAATATTTTCGTGTAATCTGATACATTTGATGACGTGTTAAAAAATTCTTCTGCAACGCGGGCCTGCGAAGGTCAAGATAACGATATTGCAAACGCAATTCCTCACTCGCGCTCACGTCGTCAGTTACGGCAAAAGGCGGAACATCTGCTTTTGTTAATATCGTGAGTTCTTCTGCTGTAATATCGATTTCACCTGTCGGCATATTAGGATTTATCATCCCATCCGGACGATTATTCACATTACCAGACACGGATATAACATCTTCACTTCGGAGAGAAGCGGCTTGCTGATGAAGCTGATGATTATTTTGCGGATTGAAGACAACCTGCGTCTTCCCGTATCGGTCGCGAACAACGATAAATATAACTCCGCCAAGATCGCGTTGGAAATCTATCCACCCGGTGAGAGTAACATGTTTACCAGCATCGGATGCTCTTAGTTCTCCGCATGTATGTGTACGTTTTTTATATTGCATGAAATATATATTCTCTCGAATAGATGATAAAACAATAAGTTGTAGCGAAAGGAATATATGAAAAAACGGAGTGAGTATCAAACAAAAATGCCGTATGCAGGGGAAAAAGGCACGGCATTAGGAGGAGGATAAAACTGGCACTTCTTTATAAGGTCTATTATTTTCCAGCTCAGCGTTAAGTTCACGATAGTTGGTATTTTGCAATTTTGGTGTACAGCGTTTTCAAACTGATACCTAAGATTTTTGCAGCCACTTTCTTATCCCCTTGGGCATGCTTCATGATTGCTTGAATGTGCAATCGTTCTGTGTCTTTTAAAGGAAGTAATTCACCTATGAAACCCGGTACATCACCGGCAGATTTCATTTTAGTGAATCCACTATGGGGAAGCATTATATCGGAAGGTTGAATTAATTCACCTCTTGAAAGAATGACGGCGCTTTCTAAAACATTTTCAAGTTCCCTAATATTCCCGGGCCATTCATACTCCATCAGGATATCCAGAGCTTGGGGATCGAGTAGTTTCGGAGTCTTATGAAGGAATTTTCTTCTCATGAAATTATCTACCAATAACGGAATATCAGTTTTACGATCTTTGAGAGGCGGGATAACAAGTGTTATAACATTTAACCGGTAGAGCAAATCTTCACGAAAACGATTTTCCTGAACTTCTGATTTTAGGTCCTTATTTGTTGCAGAAATAATTCGAACATCGGCGTGAAGACTTACGGTACCTCCGACACGTCGGAATTCACCAGTCTGAACAAATCTAAGTAGTTTCGGCTGGATAATCGGACTGATATCGCCGACCTCATCAAGAAACAAGGTGCCTTTATTAGCCAGCTCAATCAATCCTTGTTTCTGTGATCGAGCGTCTGTGAAAGCTCCTTTTTCATGACCGAATAATTCACTTTCAAGTAATGTATCAGGAATAGCAGCACAGTTGATCGCGACCATAGGTCTATTCTCTCGCAAACTTCTCTTATGAATAAAGTTTGCCACTAACTCCTTACCTGTTCCGCTCTGTCCCTGAATTAAAACGCTCGCTTCTGCATCCGCTACACGCTCAGCGATAGACAACATATTCTTAAATGACTCACTTTCTCCTACAAGGTCGCTGCTCCTTGAAAGCCGGTTAATTTCCGATTTCATAATAGAGTTTTCACATAAGAGAGTATGACGTTCAACTGCACGCGATATCACCTGCAACAACTCTTCCGCCATGAATGGTTTTACGATATAATTATACGCTCCCTGGATCATGCAATCCACTGCAACTCTCACGTCACCAACTCCGGTTAACATGATCACTTCTATTACCGGATATTTCTCCTTGATAAAACGTAGCACTTCCAGACCGTCGACCTTCGGCATATTTATATCAAGCAATACTATATCATAACCGTTGTGCTGTAGAGCGTTGATCGCTTCAACGCCATCGACCGCGACATCTACAGCATAGCATTTACTTTGCAACAGCTCGCTTACCTGACTTCGAAATGCTTCTTCATCGTCAGCATGAAGAATTTTTATTGTCTGATTGTTCTTTTTCCCGTTACTCATATCACTCCTATCGATTAAGAGATAACCGGATCATTCACGGTCTCTTCTGAATAATTTAACCCACCATATTTAATAAAATTTATTCTAAGAGTCAATGGAAAAACAAAGGCTCGATATTAATATTAAATATCGAGCCTGATCTTCATAATTTGAAGAAATAGCTAACGGTTTACTTGACCAGCATCATCTTCTTTACAGTTTGGTAAGTGTTCGTTGTAGCGCCGTCTTCATCCATTCCTTCGGCTACGATGCGATAGAAGTATACACCCGAGGAGAATTCATTCGCATTGAACTGCACCTCTTGCGTTCCTTCATTCATATCCTGTCGATCCAGTATCGTTGCCATCTCCTGACCAAGAACGTTGTATATCTTCAACGTCACTAACGCTTCCGCTGGCAAATCAAACTGTATCGTAGTTGTCGGGTTGAACGGATTCGGATAGTTCTGATACAATACGAACTCTACCGGCTCCTGTGACGTATAATTGTTATCCAATGATATCATCTTCGATGGTATCACATCGGGATTAGCTTTCAGGTACGGTACGTCACCCAGCTTACGGAACCCTGTGTACTTCAAACCACTCACAAAGCTGACCGTATCTATTTTCCCTTCAAATGCACTGTCTATCTTCGCTACTACATTACCTAATACTGCAAATGTATCGGCTCCAACAAACTTGTGCACTTTTACTGTAACTGGTCTGCCTGACTTGATGTATGTCGAATCTACTAACCAGCCCATCATTAACGAATCACCGTAGGACGCTATCTCTTTCAACATCATACCGTTCAACGGATTCGTCGTGCCGTCGTCATACTTCAATTCGCCATATCCTATCGGCGTATATTCCCATGCACTGGCTACGATGTTTAACTTCAACGCTATCATATCTGCCAATAGCTTGTTGTTGAACTTCGATGGCGGCAATGATTTTTGCTGTTTCTTGAGTCCCTTTGTAGCGGCATCGAGTTTATCAAAGCCTCGTGCTGCTCCGTTATGCATCTGTCCGGTTCTCGATACATAGAGTGTCTTCAACACATCTCCGTACTTTGTTGTCTGGAACCATCCGTAGTTACTTGGATCAAGGGTCTTCCCTACTACCATTCCGCCGGCTCCGTAACGTGTATTGTAGAACGTCTGGTACAACGCGTTCACCCGGTTAGGCATCGGTAAGCACAGCAAGTTGCTTGTGAACAGCGGGCCTTTCTTCGCTTTCTTCGTGAACATCGTTGCGCCACGACCCCAGTAATACTTCGTTACCTTCTGGACTTTACCCTGATTACCGAAACCATGTACTTCTACTGAATCTCCGGTATTCATCGCTGTCCCAAACGATAACTCCCACTTCTTGAACCTCGTATCGCTGACTGTCGGTGTTATTGTCGATGGCGGTACTGTGTAGAATGGGAATGTCGTGTCTATACCCGATCCAAACTCCATATGCAGACTGTTTACATTCATCGAGTCTGCACCCAATTTTGCGATGAAGTTCGATCTTACGGACTTCAACGGATTTACATATTTGTTTATCTTTCCTTTGTTGTCTCTATCCAACGCAAGACTCTCTGCACGGAAGCTCCGGTACATCACCTGATATGCCGGGTCTTCTATGAAGTTTGCCCGCACCGTTGCATCGCCACTCGTCAGCGTAGCTGTTGTGCTCAACACCGAAGAATTAGCGATTGCAGCACTACCGACTGGAACCGTCCATCCGGTAAACGTGTATCCTGTTGAGCCAACTGCGGTAATAGTTGTTGCATCACCATGGTTAACAGTAACTGGTGAGAAAGCTGGTTCGGTTATTGCGCCGCCTTCAGTTGCTTTCACCGATAACTGGTACGTGTTGAGCGTAAAGTTTGCTCTAACTTCTGCATTGCCGCTTGTCAGCGTAGCTGCTGTGCTGAGTGCAGAGGCATCGCCGAATGCTACACCACTGCCGCTAACGACCGTCCATCCGGTAAATGTGTAGCCAGTTGATCCGACTACGGTAATTGTAGTTGCAACACCATGCTCCACCGTTACCGGTGATGAGGCAGGAACGGTTATCGTTCCACCTGTCGTCGCTGTCACTGTCAAGTTGTAGGTGTTGATCGTGAAGTTTGCCCGCACCGTTGCATCGCCACTCGTCAGCGTAGCTGTTGTGCTCAACACCGAAGAATTAGCGATTGCAGCACTACCGACTGGAACCGTCCATCCGGTGAATGTGTATCCGGCTGTCGCAACTGCCGTAATCGTTGTCGCAACACCATGACCAACTATGACCGGTGATGAAGCAGGAACTGTTATCGTTCCTCCTGTCGTCGCTGTCACTGTCAAGTTGTAGGTGTTGATCGTGAAGTTCGCACGCACCGTTGCATCGCCGCTTGTTAACGTGGCTGTCGTGCTCAGTGATGATGAATTTGCGATTGATACTCCAGTACCACTTACTACTGTCCATCCGGTAAACGTGTATCCACTTGATACGGTTGCGGTAATTGTTGTTGGAACATTATGGCTTACTGTTACCGGTGATGAAGCAGGAACTGTTATCGTTCCTCCTGTCGTCGCTGTCACTGTCAAGTTGTAGGTGTTGATCGTGAAGTTCGCACGCACCGTTGCATCGCCGCTTGTTAACGTGGCTGTCGTGCTCAGTGATGATGAATTTGCGATTGATACTCCAGTACCACTTACTACTGTCCATCCGGTAAACGTGTATCCACTTGATACGGTTGCGGTAATCGTTGTCGCAACACCATGACCAACTATGACCGGTGATGAAGCAGGAACTGTTATCGTTCCTCCTGTCGTCGCCGTTACAGTCAGATTGTATGTATTTAGTGCAAAGTTCGCTTGCACTGTTGCATCACCGCTAGTCAATGTTGCTGTCGTGCTCAGTGATGATGAATTTGCGATTGCTACTCCGGTACCGCTAATAACCGTCCATCCGGTAAACGTGTATCCACTTGATACGGTTGCGGTAATTGTTGTTGGAACATTATGGCTTATCGTTACCGGTGATGAGGAAGGAACTGTTATTGTTCCTCCTGTCGTCGCAGTCACTGTCAGATTGTATGTATTTAGTACGAAGTTTGCTCTAACTGCTGCATCGCCACTCGTTAAGGTCGCTGTAGTGCTCAGTGCCAATGAATTTGCGATAGATACTCCGGTACCGCTAATAACCGTCCATCCGGTAAACGTGTATCCACTTGATACGGTTGCGGTAATTGTTGTTGGAA
>CAZFQL010000007.1:0-162519 GCA_964520905.1 uncultured Chlorobiaceae bacterium
CTCCTTTCTTTGATACTACCTTTTCTCCATGTCCTATTTTCTGGGAAAGATCACAATTCTTAATAATCTATTACATATAACATGATTAATAAGGAGATTTAAAATGAGAAATCTAAAAATCATCAACATCATTACCAAGATTATTTTAATTATAATCTTGGTTTCAATGGGTATCCCATTCCAAGCTTATGGGCAAATTGATATGACCCGCTCATCCATACCTGTCCCATATAACACTTTATTTAACATTGCCCTAAAGAATAATTACTCACCATTCTCCGACATATGGATAAATGTTAAGGATAATGCTTCTGCAAGTAATACGACAAACATGATCTTTGGTAACCATCAAGATGCATCGTATGGTATTGACAAAGCTCTTGGGGAAAAGGAAGCACCTCCAATGCCACCAGGATTTGGGGTGGTATGGGTAAATATTCCCGGGAGAGTTAATCAATGGGGTGTTGGGCTTTTGCGCTATGACTATCGGGACATACCGACGAATTCTGAAAAGAAAGACACATTCAAACTCAGATTCCAGAACGGTGAAGCTCCTAATGCTGATTTCGTATTCAAATGGCCAAATGCCGACTACCTTACTCAGCGATGCGACAGTATGTTCATCTATAATCCCTTGTTAGGTTCACCCATCAACATGTTTACAACAGATAGCCTCGTCATACCTGCAACCGGTGACAATGGAATATACACACTCACGATTTACAAATATGGCTGTAGATTACTTGAACTTATTCGGCCTAATGGGGGTGAGTATTTTTACATTGGTTCAACTGATACGATTAAGTGGCAATCTTTTGGAATAAACACTGTTCAACTTGAGTACTCTACCGATGCAGGAAGTTCTTGGTCTCTTATAGCTGGATCGGTACCTGCATCTAATGGTATTTTTACATGGGATATACCCAACGCTCCGACAAACAAGGCGAAGATACGCCTCAGCGACTCGAGCGATACGAACGTCTTCGACGAAAGCGATACTACGTTTACTATACAGCATCCGCCTGTGATGACTGTTGTTCCAGATTCGTTCGCTGTTAGTCTTAATGAAGGCGACAGTACATCACGAACGATGACGATTGGGAATGTAGGGTTAGGGGATTTGCAGTGGGAGATTACTGCCTCTTCTACTTCAATTAAGACTATGGAAAGCTTAAAAATTCAATATTTTTCGAAATCAACCGTATCGGATCCGAGCTTACCATTTATGAATACTGATTTCTTGGATATGCCTCCTAATCGATTCCAATACACTGGGCAGAACATATCCGGCGTTTATTTTAGCGATGGTTTTGAAGATGGTGATTATAACGGCTGGACGAGCTTAGGGACTGGGACGAAAGAAGTCACAAATGCGACAGCCGCAAATGGGACGGAGTATAGCTTTCATGAGTATAACTCTCCGGGAGGGCACGATCTTGGTGTTGTTCATTATTTGGGTTCTCTGCAGCCTAAATATGTCAGTGTGTATATCCGATCCGGTTCTACTTCAACGTCGGATGCCTATTTCGTTCCGAGAAGTAGTTTTGGCTCTTTCCCTTTCTGGATATACGCCAGTGAGTCTGGTCAAATCCGAGTAGGAGGAAATAGTTGGTCAATCGATGCAGGCACCTATGTTGCACAAGTATGGTATCATGCAGAATTTAAGAATATTAGCTGGAGCGATTCAACATTTGATTTTTATCTTGATGGGAATTTAATTCAAAGTGGCTTATCACTGGAAGGCTCATCAGATGTAGCATCGATTTATCTGTATAATTATGATGCCGGTTCGGAAGGATGGTGGGATGAAATCTATATCGGCGACGCCAATATGGATTGGTGGAATATTACACCAACATCTGGAACAGTGCCCTCAGGATCTACTCAAGATGTGAATGTGAAGTTCAACGCAAAGGATTTGCGAGGTGGTGATTACCATGCAACCATCGTCATTGAAAGCAACGATCCTGTGAACAGTCGGAAACAAGTGCCAGCACACCTTCATGTTATTGGAGCGCCAAACATTGTTGTTTCTGATGACACACTCGATTTCGGTGATGGATTCATTGGATACAATGATACATTGATGTTGAGAATAAGCAATACCGGCTCAGACACACTTAAAATCAGTGGGATAGTTATCGATAACAGCCACTTTACAGTGGATGGGAGTACAATCTTTTCAGTTAGTCCCGATCAATATCGAGATGTGGGAGTTGTTTTTTCTCCCACAACAACGGGATTAGAGAGTGGAACGTTGACAATCAGCAGTAACGACTCATCCGATTTAACTGTGGTAGTGTATCTGCGGGGTAATGGCATCCATCCGCCTGTGATGACTGTTGTACCCGATTCGTTCGCTGTTAGTCTTAACGAAGGCGACAGCACATCACGAACAATGACAATTGGAAATACGGGTTTAGGGGAATTACGTTGGAGTATCAATATTACATCCGGTGTCGTAAATACAAATATTACCAAGAGAACGGAACAAGAGAGATCAAATCTTGTAAGAGAAATTGCATCTCACCCAGATGGAAATAATGCCGGTGTTCCGACAGTGTCTCCATATAGCTGGCAGGAGATTTTGAGGGTTGGAGGTACGAAGAAAATATTGTCATGGGTTGGCTACACCGATCTAAGCTACGGCGGAGAATACGAAAACACATTGAACGCCATTCGAATGCACTTCTCAGATTTCAGTATAGACTCAACTTCTACCACATCGTCCACTGTTCTTGAGAACCTCCTCAGTGATAAAAATATCTTTCTCGTTCCAGAACAAGAAATTATATCAGACTTAACCTCCTTGGGTACATCGTTTAGTACTGTGTTAAGCAACTTTGTCAACCATGGCGGAACCATCATCGTACTTGATCATGGTCATATGGGTGCAACGACGTTGTTAAACGGAACGGGATTATTGAGTATAGAAAATGTTGTTCCATCGGATGCCTTTGCTGTCGTGCATGACCCAACAAGTCCATTGGTCAAAGGGTTACCTACAACATTTTATGCACTCAATGGATCGAACTATCACACATCATCCGATGGGCAAAAAATAGTTCGTGACAGCGTAACTGGAAACAACCGGGTGACAGTGAAGAAGATAGGAGGAGGTCGGGTAATATACATCGGAATGGATTATTATAGTTACAATTCTGAGATGGCTCGGTTACTGGCAAACGCTGTTGAGAGTTCAATCTCTGACTTTTTAACTGTGGAGCCAAACTCAGGTGTTGTATCTTCTGGCTTGTCGCAGGATGTAACCGTAAACTTTAATGCTGAGAAATTGCGAGGTGGCGACTATCATGCAAACATCGTCATTGAAAGCAACGATCCTGTGAATAATCTGAAACAAGTGCCAGCACACCTCCATGTTATTGGAGCGCCAAACATTGTTGTTTCTGATGACACACTCGATTTCGGTGATGGATTCATTGGATACAATGATACATTGATGTTGAGAATAAGCAATACCGGCTCAGACACACTTAAAATCAGTGGGATAGTTATCGATAACAGCCACTTTACAGTGGATGGGAGTACAATCTTTTCAGTTAGTCCCGATCAATATCGAGATGTGGGAGTTGTTTTTTCTCCCACAACAACGGGATTAGAGAGTGGAACGTTGACAATCAGCAGTAACGACTCATCCGATTTAACTATGTTAGTGCATCTGCAGGGTAATGGTGCCCATCCACCTGTGATGACAGTTGTACCGGATTCGTTCATGGTAAGTCTGAACGAAGGCGACAGTACATCACGTACGATGACAATTGGGAATACGGGTTTAGGGACATTGCATTGGACTGTTACTGGAACTTCTATTACAGAAAATAAACTCTTACATGACTACGTCAAACCTCAGAATGAACACGCTGGGAATGTTTTTAATGGCGTCGAGGTTTCTGATCCGACTTCATTGCAAAACTTTAATATAGCCAACGATGACCTTGAATTTTATAACGTTGTTAATCAAAATAAAAAATGGCAGAATTTGCAGACAAGTTTTTCTGCCACAACAACCATAAGTTTTGATGACACCACTGCACCCTGTCTTTTCGTTAATGCGTATCCATTGCATTTACGTTATTCACAGTTTGGTGTGAATTTTCAAAGTGGAGCAAATCCCAACGGTGGTGCAATAGTGGATAGCTGTGGAAACTGGGGGGTGTCAGGATTTTCATCACCCAATTTTCTTGGATTTAACACCAGTGCAACTCTCGCCAACGGAGGGAGGCCCATTCTTCCAGAAACCTTGTATTTTTCCATTCCAACGGCTTTTGTTCGCGCACAATTTGGACTTGGGCGTTCAAGTTCACCAGTCACAATAACAGTAACTGGCTTTAATTCATCTAATTCCATTGTGGCAAGAGATTCTATTTCTCCTACATTCGTTTTGCAGCCACTTGAGATATCCGGTTCCGGTATCATCAAAGTGGTGATTAGTACTACATCTTTCAATTCATATTATTTTGTGATTGATGATCTGAATTATGGAGGAACTCCATGGCTTAGTGTCGATCCGACCAGTGGGACAGTCGCACCATCAGCGACACAGGATGTCACGGTCCAGTTCAATGCGGAAGGATTAGATTCTGGATTCTACACGGGAACAATGTTAATCTCAAGCAACGACCCGGCTCGTCCGCTGATCACACTCCCTATCGCTCTCCATGTGATAAGTGGTCCTGTTGGCGTGGAAGACGTGCTCGACAGAGTGCCGAAAGAGTTTGTGCTCAGCCAGAACTATCCGAATCCGTTCAACCCGCTGACGAAGATACGGTATGAATTGCCGGTGATGAGCCAGGTGAGATTGAAGATATACAACCTCCTTGGTCAGGAAGTTATGACACTTGTGGATGAAGTACAACTTGCCGGTTTTGTTGCCATCGATTGGAATTCGACGAACAATGCCGGCGCTTCGGTAGCAAGCGGTATTTATTTCTACCGGCTCGAAGCGACTAACATTGCAAACCCGAGAGATTCATTCGTACAGGTGAAAAAACTGATGCTGATTAAGTAAGTCGGCTTATCTATTCCCCCTCTTGACATCCAGATGCTGAGAGGGGGATTTTTATTTAGGTTACGTCACTCGCTTGCTATTTGTTGGCTTTGACATTGACATAGAAGTTTGGTAATTTGCGATGGTGGCATGGATGATAGGCAAATCCAATATCTGTTTATTCATTAAAGTAATTGAATGGAAATTAAGACTCATCATAAAATAATTAACGGCGATAGTCGAGAAATGACCGAATTGCCAGACAATTCTGTGCATCTTATTATTACTTCTCCACCGTATTGGCAGCTAAAAGATTACGGTTCCGAAAATCAGATTGGCTATCATGAAAATTATGAAAGGTACATCAACAATCTGAGTTTGGTTTGGAAAGAATGCTATCGCGTGTTGCATAACGGCTGCCGTCTCTGTGTTAACATCGGAGACCAGTTTGCCCGCTCGGTATATTATGGAAGGTATAAAGTAATTCCGATCAGAGAAGAGATAATCAAATTCTGTGAAAATATTGGTTTTGATTATATGGGAGCCATAATTTGGCAAAAAGTAACAACGTCAAATACGACTGGTGGCGGTGTGCAAATGGGTTCATTTCCATTTCCTCGAAACGGTATTTTAAAAATTGATTACGAATTCATTCTTGTATTAAAAAAACTTGGTGATGCACCTAAACCGACAGTAGAACAAAAAGAACTT
This sequence comes from uncultured Chlorobiaceae bacterium, assembly GCA_964520905.1. GTDB lineage: Bacteria > Bacteroidota > Ignavibacteria > UBA10030 > SZUA-254 > JAGVIE01. The sequence continues at coordinate 5,720 of CAZFQL010000007.1, forward strand.
TCTAAGATGACGAACGAAGAATGGAATACTTACTTCGCAGGTCATTGGAATTTTGCCGGTGCACGACAGGACAAGCATATTGCAGTGTTCCCTGAAGAATTGCCTAAACGTTTAATAAAGATGTTTTCATTTGTTAACGATACAGTTCTTGACCCATTCGCCGGAAGCGGAACAACTTCACTTGCCGCAAAACATTTTGATCGTAATTCAATAGGTTATGAAATTAATTCCGAATTCATTCCGATCATAAAAGAAAAACTAGAAGCAAATCAGATTGATATGAATGGAATGACCTACGAATTTGTTGAACAAAAAATCGCTAATCTCGATCAACAAGAACGACAGGCAAGATTTGAAAAGCTCATTCAAGATCTTCCATATATTTATCGAGATCCACACGAACTTGACAAGAAAATTGATCCGAAGAAGTTACAATTCGGTTCTAAGATCGATAAGAATGGAGCCGGCAAGAGAGAAGAATTCTTTACAGTAAAAGAAGTCATAAGTCCTGAAAAAATAAAGCTGAGCAACGGCTTGATTTTAAAACTAATTGGAGTTAAGGAAAAACCATCAATTAACGGTAAAGCGATTCAATTTATGATTGACAAAACTAAGGGAAAAAAAGTATTCTTGAAGTATGACAATCAAAAATATGATAACCAAAACAACTTGCTTTGTTATCTCTATCTTGAGAACAAGACTTTCATCAATGCACATTTGATAAAAAATGGTTTGGTACAGGTTGATGGTGAAGCGGATTATAAGTATAAACAAAAATTTATAATGCTGAATAAAGAAGCAAATGACTAAATTACCCGATAAACGATACTCAAAAGAATTCGGCAAGAAAGAAAAAGTATTAAACTATGCTTGTCAGACATATCAATTATCGCGCCCCAATAAAGTTGGAACGGTTATGGCTCTCATTCGTGAGTGCCAACCCAAGTCATTTCAAGAATGGGAGAAATGGTATTTTGAAAATGCAGTCACCAATAGTAAAACTCCATCAAAAGTTACTAAAGATAGCTTGGAAGAACTAGGTGAACGGCTTTATGTCAAAATCAAAGAGATTGTTATCCCCGAATGGACCGAAGCGTTCAGCCAACTGACATTGCAAGATTGTGTTGATTATATTTTCAATCTTACTATCAATCGAACTTATGATGGCTTTATAAGAGAGAAATCTGTTATCGAAGATAATTTAGTAAAACACTTTCCAGATATTCGATTTGAGGAGAGTGATCCGGCACTTGACCACGCTGGAGACATTGATTATCTCGGTTGGGTGGGTAGCAAGGCATTTGGAATTCAAATTAAACCCGTAACTGCTAAAGCAAACTTCGGTAATTATTCAGCATCTGAAAGAATGAGAGCCAGCTTTGACAATTTTGAAGAAAAATATGGAGGTAAGGTTTTCATTGTATTCAGTATTGACGACAGAATTGTGAACGATGAAGTAATTAAAAAGATTACCGATGAAATCGAACGACTTCGTGTTTAATCGATCGATATTTTCAAGCGAGATATATGTAGAATAGTGCAAGTTGATTCCTTGCCACAATCTTCGTATATTTCGAACGTAATTGTCAATTGATAATTGGCAATTATTAGTTGATAATTAATTTGGGGCTGTAGCTCAGTCCCAATCTGACTGAACTTAACAAATGAAATGCAGTTAAGTTCATCGTCAGATTGAGGATCCCGCTGAAAGCGGGATTGGGCTACGGCAAAAAAATAAATGGGGCTGTAGCTCAGTTGGGAGAGCGCCTGAATGGCATTCAGGAGGTCGTCGGTCCGATCCCGATCAGCTCCACAAGATTGGTAAATGTTCGCCGGAGATAAACGCTTCTCCGGTTAAGTGAGTGATAAGGTATCGGTTCAAATTATAAGATTCTTCATCGCTTCACTCCTCAGATGACAGTTAAAATTATTTTTTAGTCAACCCTCATTTCAAGTATCCGCAGATTAACCTTTGAGTGAAAGGCAAACTATGAGTAAACGTCTTGATGAGTTTCAATCCTTCCGAAAAAAAATGAATGATCGCATCCTGAGCGCTGATAATCGAGCCATAAAAAGATTTTTCAGTGTCGATACGCTTACCTATGAACCGGGTAAGTTGGACGAGAAAACAAAAGAGATGCTCGGGCTTGTTTCTTCGATGGTACTGCGCTGTGACGATTGCGTATCCTACCACATCATGCAGTGCAAAGAAGCAGGTGTAACCGATGAAGAGATGTTCGAAATATTCAGTGTCGCCTTAACAGTTGGTGGATCAATAGTTATACCACATCTCAGACGGGCTGTCGCGTTTTTAGATGAACTGAACGAACAATCTCAAACGAAGAACTGAATAAAAGGTAATTAAATCAATGCCGCTTAATCCATCCAATATCGATTCCTCACATCTAAGAATGATCGTGGATGCGACAAGCGATCTGGTTATTATCTCCGATCTGCAACGGAATATCATCTATGCAAACCGATCAACATGCGATAAGACCGGATATTCAAAAAAAGAACTTCTCAATACAAAAGTCAATCTGCTCTACCCTCCAGGCAAACAGCAACAATATAGCGCAAAGATATCCAGCGCGCTTCACCGAAGAGGAAAGTGGCACGGACAATCGGAAACACTTCGAAAAGACGGCAGTACCTTTTGGACAGACTCGATTATCGAGTGGCTGCGTGACCGGGACGGCAAACCAACAGGCATGATCGGAATCGGGCGTGATCTCAGTACTACAAGATTGCTAAGCAAGCAAGCATGGGAATCCGAAACTTCACTCGCATCGATCATGAAGTCGATGATAGACGGATTATTCGTCTGCGATACAAATGGAAATATTTTAATGTGCAATGATTCCTTTGAAACAATGGTAGGGCATGATGAAGAAGAAATAATTGGAAGCCGGTTTCCCTATCTGTGGCTGGACAAACAGGGGAATAAGAAACTTGAGGAATATTTTCGCATTCTACGGAAGGACGGTCAATTACGTAATTGTCCGTTGGCGCTCAAACACAGTAACGGAAAGGTTATCAAATCAAGTTTGATGCTGTCATTCTTTTCGAACAAGAAAAAAAAGGAAGACCGGTTTATCGTTACGCTCAGGGATGTTTCCGATGTCCATTATGTTGATGAGTTGTGGAGAGCTAAAGAGCAAATCGAGCGGCTGGTGCTTGATTCAAAGCGTAAAGCGATGCAATTGCAAATTCTTCAGGAAGCGAATAATTTAGTTTTGAATAATAGCGACATAGCCGCGGTATTCAGGGCAGTCACAGACGGGGTTAAGAAAATTGTTGAGCATGATCTTGCAGGTATATATGTGTATCATCAGGGGAAGAACGCATTTATTCCGCATACATTATCGAAGCAGACGAAATTTTCCAGGGAACTCGGGAAACATCCATTACCGCTCGGTGAAGGGATAATAAGCGCTGCTGCCATGTCGGGGGAAATGGTGTGGGTTAATAATGCGCAACTCGATCCCCGCTCAAGGTATCCGAAAGGGGTTAGACCTGAAAAAGAGCACTTCATCGCCGTACCGTTGATGGACAGTAAAGCCGTTTTTGGTATATTGGTAGTGGCACGAAACCGTGACCCGCAATTTATAGAAGAAGAAATTAATATTGTTGAATTGTTTGCCAAAGCTGTCAGCGTAGCGCTTGAGAATGTATGTTTGCATAATGAACTTAAAATTCTTCAGGAGGGGATTGAACAAACCGGCAACGAAGTATCACCACATCAACGAAACGGTAAGGTAGCGGCGGGTAGAAGGTTAGTCAATTTTGACGGATTGAAGAAGGGTCCAACACAGGTTAGAACATAAATGAAACCCGGAATATTATATCAATTCAAACTTGAAACAGGCAGTAATAAGGGATGGCAGGATGATATAAGGAACGAAAGGATGAGATGCAAATAATCGAATTCCTCGGATTGAACTTCATACTTGGCTCCATCATCGTACTGGTGGTGTTCGTATATATTGTGTCGCTGATTAACAAGCGCAGGAAAAATAAATTCCTTCATAACGATATTAAGGAATGAAAATCAAAGAGCTTATTTTATTTACATCGCTGCCCTTCAAACCAAATGGAGGGTATTTTTTTATTGCTACTCTGACCGCACTGTATTATATTAATTCAATCAATAGAATTCCGAAAGGAGAATCGTCTAATACATGATAGTAATGAAGTTCGGCGGGACATCGACTCAGGATGCCGCGGCAATTGCCAATGTTGTGAATATTGTTAAATCTCGTTTGTCTATGAGACCGATGGTTGTTGTTTCTGCAATCGCACAAGCTACAAACGCGCTTGAGCGCGCAGGTAAACTTGCCTCGGAGAACCAATCGGATGCTGCGCTTAATACACTTCAACAGTTATCGGATCGTCATGTAGGAATCATCAATAGTTTGATCGACGACAGACAGCGCCGGGATGCACTTAAAAATATTATTGAGATATCGTTCAATGAACTCCGCGAACTTGTAAAAGGCGTTTCGATTTTGCGTGAACTTACTCCAAGAACTTTGGATTCGTTCTACTGCTATGGCGAGCTTCTATCATCACGGATTGTAGCGGCTGCATTGCAAGAGGCAAATATAGATTCCCGGTGGATCGACACAAAAGATTTCATGATCACCGATGAGAACTTTACACGTGCCATGCCTATGATCGAGTATGTTGAAGACCGGTTGAAGGCTATTGTCAAGCCGCTTTTCGAAAAAAATATTGTACCTGTTACACAAGGTTTTATCGGTGTAACGACTACCGGCAGACGAACCACGATGGGGAGGGAAAGCTCGGATTACTCCGCATCGGTTGTCGGTTGCACAATGAACGTTGACGACATACAGATATGGACAGATGTGGATGGCGTTTTAACAGCCGATCCGACTGTCGTTTCGGCGCCGAAAAAAATAAAGTTGCTCTCATTTGAGGAAGCGTTTGATCTTTCATATTTCGGTGCGAAAGTGCTTCACCCGAATACAATGCTGCCAGCCATCGAAAAAAATATCCCGATTCACATTTATAATTCCCGGAGGCCCACTCTTTCAGGAACTCTTGTAACAAAACAAACAGATACCACAACCACAATTCCCAAGTCGGTTGCGTACAAACGAAATGTTATTATTCTGAATATCGTTCCCAAAAAACGTTACGGGCAATATATCTTCTGGGAACATGTCAATAATGTACTCACGAAGCATGATGTCGCTTCTCATATGACGGCGACATCGGAGTATAATTATTCGGTCGTATTGGATGCCAAGGAAAATATTCCGGCAATCGTTCACGATTTGAATACTATTGGAACGGTGAGTGTCATAGATGGGAGAGGGATCGTCTGTCTGGTTGGTACAAATCTACGGCAATCACCGGGACTGCTGGATAAGATATTCCATTCGATTACCGATGTCGGAGTTGAGATGGTAACTTTCGGTCCATCGAAATCCAACATAAGTTTTATCGTCGATGATAATGAGGTGCTCGACGTGGTTAGAAAGATTCACAATAATTTCTTTTCTGCTGTGAAGGATGATGAAGTATTTGAGATTCTTGAACAACACCAAACGCCTAAGTAACAACGATGGGAACCGCGCAGGTTGTGCTGAGACGAAAGATAAAACATATTGCAGATAAGTTAGAAAAGTATCTTGGTACGCCGCATCCGTCAGGTAAGCGCGCTAAACCGCTCGATATGCTTATTGCAACATTGCTTTCCCAAAATACCAACGATAAGAATAGTCATCGGGCATACATCCAATTAAAAAAAACATTCCCGAGTTGGGGTGAAATTGCTGACGCGCCCTGGCAGAAAATTGCTTCCGCTATTCGTACAGGAGGAATGGCAAATCAAAAAAGCAAGCGCATCAAAAAAATAATCCGAACAATCGAAAAAAAATACGGTTCATTCGATCTTGATTTCTTGAAGGAAAAATCAGACGATGAGGTTATTGAAACATTGTTGTCATTCGATGGCGTCGGAATTAAAACGGCGGCTTGCGTTCTCACCTTTTCATTGGGGAGGGATATCTTCCCCGTCGACACGCATGTTCACAGAATAAGCAATAGATTAGGGCTGACATCGAATTGTAAAACGCCGGAAAGCACTTTTCAACAGATGAAACCGAACGTACCGAAAGGTAAGGGATATTCTTTTCATACCAATTTAATCCGTTTCGGCAGGAAGATTTGTAGAGCTAACAAGCCGCTTTGTAATATCTGTCCGGTATACAAAGAATGCTGTTTTGGAGAGAAGGAGATATTTGCCAGAATAGGTACTAACAGAATTACCCAAAGGGATTATGAGTTCATGTTATTAGATAATGTTTAGAGGTAATGTTTACGGTGAAACAGAGTAAAACTTTTTTGATTATCCGAGCTGGGGTGATTTGTATATTGCTCTTATCCGTGATTTGCCCCGGCAGCGCGCAAATAAAAATATTTGGCGGGTTAAGCATACCGATGAGCGATCTCGCTTCTGTAGACAGCGCTTCAGGCGGGTTTGCAAGACCCGGATTTTCTTTAGGGATAGAATATACTTCTAAATTTTTATTTGACATTGATGTCGGTATCTCCGGTATATTTTCTTACTATCCGGTCGATGTGGAGGCGCTGTTAAATAGCCAGCCGCATATACCTATGGGCAGTCCGATCGAATCGGGACCATGGATTCTATTCTGGCCCACAGCAGGCGCGGGTTATACATATCCAATCTCGGATCATATTAAAATCTACAGCCGCGCACACGCCGGTTTTATCTATGGTGTGCTTCCGGAGATATCGGTAGTAGAAACAGGTACGACGAAATTTACCCGGAATTTTTCCATTGTAGTCGCTTTCGGATGGGGTACAAGCGCCGGAATTACACTGAGCGATAAGTATAATTTTGAAATCAGGTTTATGGCATCACGACCGCAGTACGATTTGAATACTCCGGTAGGTGGCGTAACGAATACAAGCAAACTGACAATTGATACGAAGACAATTCAATTCACAATCGGCTATATCTTGTAAGGGTATCTTGTGCACGGTAGTCTTTCTACCGATCCATAGCGGATTGATTGTTGCTTGACCAGCAGTTTATTTTTTCATATTTTCACATGTCATAAAGATCGCTTTATTAACAACCTTTGGATGTTAACATGCGCTTTCAATATCTTCTCTTCTTATTTCTACCTGTATTCCTACATGCCGAACCATACTGGAGCAGGATGTACAATATAAAATCGATGCTGTGAACGCAGAAGCTCGTTTTTCGTCATTGATACCTTTCGTCAAGGTGAATGTTCCTGTTCTGAATTATCTGATGAATTATGTTAACAGCTCACTCTTCTTCGATGCCGGAAGAATTGCAATGCAATCTCAAAAGCTTTGGGATCAACGATTCGAGGTTGACTGCGGATTCGGTTTGCGGCTTACTTCATTCTGGAATATTCTTGGTGAATTTGCCCGCAGCGATCTTTTATCTTCAATCGGATTGAATACTATCAGAATCGATTTTCCGATTTATGCGAGTATGCCGGTTCCCGGCGAGAATAAGCTAAAAATGCGCTGGATAATGAGTATTTCACAGGGATTTTAAATGAATATATAAAATGAAAATAGATGAATTTGATTATATAGTTAATAGGAAATAGACTAATATCTTTTTACATTTACTTCAATCTGCTACCATAATATTGAGGGAGTGAGTAGGGCAAGGTTGTGTTGCTTTATGGCGGCAATGTTTTTTATCAAATGTTGTTATTGTTCTTTCCATTTTAAGATTATAGTTGCAGGAGAGTTATATGGACAAGTATGTTTATATTTTTGGATTCATCTCATTGTCCTAATTATGGCAGCTGTCTTTTCGATAACATTGAATTGAAGAATAAAAAAATATTATACCAGTGATAATGAATTTTGTTAATCCATGAAACGGATACATTACACGCTTGTTTTGATTGTGTGCTTCGTTACTCAGTTGGCGTTTGCACAAAATGGGATGAATCATCCACCTAATTCAATTCTATCAGATTCGATGGAAAGATACGGTGCGGGTTCAAGTGTGTTTTTTGATTTCTACCAAAATTATCTCTCACCAATAAAAGGTGGAAACCGATGTCCGATGTATCCATCGTGTTCCCAGTATGCAAAAATCCTCTTCGATTCGGTTTCGATTTATTCAGCATTTACTGGGACATGTGAGCGTTTGTTGCGCTGTGGACACGAACTTCATCTCTATCCACAAATAACAATAAACAATCGGATCAAGCGGTACGATCCGCCTTTCCTTGTCTCTTCGGATGAAGTGAGCATTCATGGAAATGGAAGCTCGAAGTTCATCACCAATCAATTCCAATCGCTATCACAGGTGGATGCACCGGATAGTAATGAATCTGCATTCGCTGATTACTTATTCACGCAAAAAGAATATTATCGAGCCGCGACCCAGTATATGCGGCTCAGCTTTCATGCCACAGACTCCACGAGACAATTACATTATTTATCCAAGATCGGATTATGTTATTTCTTCGGCGAGGATTACGATGAGTATGAAAGTTTCATGGAAGAAAATCGGATGAGATTCAAGTCGCTTCCTCCACTCATGACCGAAATGGATCTCATCCTCGGTAAATCATATTATCATCAGAAAAAATATCGAAAGGCAATATCAACAATCGAGGGGAGTAATATTCAACAAAACAATCCATTATACGATGAAGCACAATTCGGCATCGGTCTTTCATACACTCAAATATTTCAGTGGGAGAAAGCATCGAAATATTTTTTGCAAATAAATCCGACATCCCATAGGGGAGCGCTAAGCAAACTTCTCGCTGATTCGATCACTCTTGGATATACATTACCATCACGGAAACCCTGGATTGCAGGGACTTTATCTGCCATCGTTCCCGGTTCCGGATATGTTTATGCAGGTAGACCACAAACAGGAGTGGCTTCATTCATAATCAATATGCTTCTCATCTGGTCGGTCCGAGACGCCATTAAACATGAAAGTTACGGACTTGCTTCAGCTCTCGGATTTTTTGGAATTGGCTGGTATGCTGGAAATATATCGGGTTCTAGTACAGCAGCGGGGGAATACAATACCCGAGTCAAGGATGATTTTATAAAAAATCTTATTAAGGAAAATACAATAGACGATTTTTAATTCAATTTAAATGATAAAATAAAACTTATATATGGAGGGTTCTATGTTAAGGTTATTGCGTTACACCATTCTAACGGTGGGAACATTTTTCTTTTTGGGAGAAATCTTTTGCGATCAATATCACATTTCCAGTCCTTTAGTTTCTTCCTCGGATGGTACTAATAACTATTGGTATAATTCTATCGAGATTTCCTGTCAGATAGATACATCACGTAAGGACAGGGATCGTAGAGAACCGAAAAAAGAAGAAACAAAAACTGAACGTGTAAGAAAACCTGAAGATAGAAAATCCGAAGAAAAAGAAGAAGCGAAAGAATCATTTAGTCAAAAGTGTTTATCAAGTTGTTTAATAGGAATATTTGATGGATGTATAACAATGATTTTCTCAGGAGGAGATAAAAAGGATAGTTTAGAAAATAAAAGTGCTTTTGAGAAAACAATGACCCAGAGGGAGTATGAAAATTATATAAAGAAACGTGCTGATTCAATTGCAACAGTAAGACAGCATGATACGGTAAGAGGTGAAAAACTGGATTCACTCCAGTATATTAAACCTGATTCGATTGAATATATTTCTTCGAGAGATACATCTGTTCAAGATACCAGTAAGACAGATATTCCCCCTCCGCCCCAACCAATTAAAACAGTAGAAGTGGCACCACTTCAATTGAAGGATGAGAACGAGAAAAGAGACAGCATGAAACTCTCTCAAGAGAAGATAACGCCAGTGTCCCCAGTTAAAATTGAACCAATGCCAAGTCTTAAAAAAGAACCTTATTCACAGATTGAATACGAAGATCAGCAAATTTTAATGCATTGGACTCGATTTCATGCAGGATTGATGTTGGGTGGCTCATATATGTGGGGAGTTAACAAGGATGAGTACGATTCGTTGAATTTCTGGTTGAGAATAAACGGAGGTTTTTTACTCTCAAGACATTTTGAGATAAATATACATACCAATTTCGCCTGGTACAGCGGCACACCGGAGTTCGATTACAATACAAAGACAGAATATCCTAACGGTGATGTGAGAGAAATTATTAGTCAACCGGAAGATATCTCTTTTCGAACAACATCGTATGGTGTAGGAATACGATTACTCTTGCCCTTCACAGAATCAACGTCGGTTATTGGATTAGGTTTAGGAATCACTGGTAGTTATGTGAAGTTCTATGAAAAATCGAAAGTGTATCAGGAAGAATATTTCAAGGGTGTGCTTGAGAAGCAAGAAACTAAGGAGATAACACGTAAGTTTAATAATATCTCATATGCTTTCGATCTTGGATTGTTCTTCACCGATCCGAGGTTCCCTTGGTGGGGGGAGCTTATGGTTGGAATTGAAATATTCGATTATGAACCATCGAGAACAAAACCATTTTCGTTGGATTGGAGCGGCTATAGAGGTCAATTCATCTTTGGACTTGGGTTCAAGTATAGAATATTTGAAATGTAATAGAAACGAATGTCTATGTGCATAAAATATGAATTCAAAATTTTTTAAAGGTTTATATATGGAGAAGAAAATATTCTTTATTCTTAGTTTTTTAGGATCCGTTATATTTAGTTGTTCACATTCCTTTGCCGAAAATGTCATTCATAATCAGATATTCTTAAGTTCGATAACTTTTATGGCGAACTCAGAAAACTGCCTAAATGCTTTTTGCCAGCAAGATACATCACGGGAAAGAAGACGACCTCAAGAACCAAAAGAGAAAGCTAAAACAGTTCGCGTCCCCAAAGCTGAGCCAAGAGCAGAACAAAAAGAAGAAGAAAAATCTTCCGAGAGCTCATCCTTCTGGGACTTTCTTTCGTGTTTATCGGGATGTGCTGATATAATGAGTATTTTCCCAACTGAAGAAACAAAATCCGTGGAAGGTCAGGTACCTATCGAAGTTATTAAAGAAGAAAAGCCTAAACGAGATACATTAAGCATTTCTGAGATGGAATACTTAAGAGAAAGAGCGAAAAACTCCTTTTGGTACTTAGGTACTGAATTTAGCATTGGAGGAACTTTGTCAAGTCAAGGAAAATCTGAATACGAATTTGGCTATATGCCGAGAATTACCACCGGCATCTTTCTTTCGCATTCTATTCAAATAGAGGGGTTTGCGGAACATGGATGGTATGCAGGCAAACCGAAATTCGATTATGTTACAACGACAAATTTAATTTCCGGTGACATAGAAAAGGTAAAAGAGATACCCAAAAAATCCTGGCTGAATTTTTCAATATTCGGGATTGGGGTTCGTTATGTCTTCTTCAACCCTAATGATTGGGAAGAGTTACACGGTTTGGGGATAGGTGGTGAATTTCGATACATGAGTTTCTACGAGAAAGCTGAATTGCTTCGTGAAGAATATCTAAATGAAACTCAACTAAAAAGCTTTAAACACACTATTTCTCAACACTTTAAAAGACCTTCATGGGCAATAAATATATCGTACTTCTACCTACCATCATTTTTACCGAGCTGGATGCTGGAAGTTGGATTGTGTTATAACGGAATAAATAAAAAGCCAACAGAAAAATTACCATTATCGACCGATTGGGATGGTTTAAAGGGGCAGGTTGTTTTTAAAGTTGGAGTCAAATATAAAATATATGAGATAAAATGAGAGTCAATCGTTTAACATTATTTTAAAAATAAAAAAAAGGTGACCTATGAAAATCGGTAAATATGCTTCAAATATTTTGGGATTAATTCTGATCATCGGCAGTTTCTTTCTCACCGCTAACGGTCAGTCGCTTAAAGAACGATACCTTAACCCGATGTCTCCCTCATCCACACTCGACAGCGGTTTCACGAGTTGGCAGTTAGAAAATCGGGATTCTCCGGATAAAAGAATGTTGCACGCAATTCCTGAAAAACCAGATCGGTATATGAGAAAAATCGATCCGGGGAGGTTGCATGATTCGATAATGTCAGAGAGATCAAAAGGACCATTAAACAAGTTCGAAGACCGAGATATCTTCTTGAAAGAAAGGCGTGGAAGTATACCTAATATCGAGCGATATCCTGATAGTGATTCTGGTACATATAAGTATTTACAGCCTCGTTATCCGGAAGCGTTTAGTAATATCCAAGATGGCGCAAATGCGGAGATTACCTCCTGCGGTGAAGGAAACGTTCCTAAAATGGGAGATATTGATATTGTTAGAAAAGCATGGGTGCAGCGCTATGCAGGAGATTTGTTTTCTCCAAATGATATAGCAACTGACATGGCAGTTGACCTCATCAATAGATATGTCGTTGTGACAGGCTGAAGTGAGTATGGTCCGACATCTAGATTCACGACAATAAAATATACACTTAGCGGTGATTCAGTTTGGAAAGCCAGTTACAACGGAGAGGGATTTGCAACCGCTGTTGCCATAGACGGTTCAGGTAATGTGTATGTGACGGGAGGAAGTTATAGTTCGGTATCGGGTTATTATGATTATGTAACAATCAAATATAATTCATCAGGTGTAGAGCAATGGGTTGCAAAGTATAATGGACCGGGGAATGGTTCTGATGTAGCATACGCAATAGCCATAGACGGTTCAGGGAATGTGTATGTTACGGGATTTAGTCGTGGTTCGGGGACGGGTGATGATTATGCAACAATCAAGTATAATCCATCAGGAATAGAACAGTGGGTTGCAAAGTACAATGGACCAGGGAATAATAATGATGAAGCATACGCCATAGTCGTAGACAGTTTAGGTAATGTGTATGTGACAGGATTTAGTTATGGTTCGGGAACATATTATGATTATGCAACAATCAAGTATAATCCATCAGGGATAGAGCAATGGGTTGCACGGTACAATGGACCGGGGGATTATACTTATGATTATGCAAGAGCTATATTTATAGACGGTTCAGGTAATGTGTATGTGACGGGTGGAAGTTATAGTTCGGTAGCGGGTTATTATGACTATGCAACCATAAAATATAATTCTTTAGGAGCAGAGGAATGGGTTGCAAGGTATGATGGATCGGGAAATCGTAATGATCAAGGAGACGCCTTAGTCGTAGACAGTTTAGGTAATGTGTATGTGACGGGATTTAGTGATGGTTCGAGGACGGGTTATGATTATGCAACAATCAAGTATAATCCATCAGGGATAGAGCAATGGGTTGCACGGTACAATGGACCGGGGGATTATACTTATGATTATGCAAGAGCTATATTTATAGACGGTTCAGGTAATGTGTATGTGACGGGTGGAAGTAAAGGTTCGGGATCGGATTTTGATTATGATTATGCAACCATAAAATATAATTCTTCAGGAGCAGAGGAGTGGGTTGCAAGGTATGATGGATCGGGAAATGATAATGATCAAGGATACGCTATAGTCGTAGACAGTTTAGGTAATGTGTATGTGGCGGGATTTAGTTATGGTTCGGGAACATATTATGATTATGCAACAATCAAGTATAATTCATCAGGAATAGAACGGTGGGTTGTAAGGTACGATGGACAGGGGAAACCTAATGGTATTGTAAATGCAATAGTCATAGACGGTTCAGGTAATGTGTATGTGACGGGAGTAAGTGAGGGTTCGGGGACGGGTGATGATTATGCAACAATCAAGTATAATTCGTCAGGGGTTGAGCAATGGGTTGCAAAGTATAATGGACCAGGGAATTACGATGATGGAGCATACGCCATAGCCATAGACGGTTTAGGTAATGTGTATGTGACGGGATTTAGTTATGGTTCGGGAACGTCTTATGATTATGCAACCATAAAATATAATTCTTCAGGAGCAGAGGAATGGGTTGCAAGGTATGATGGATCGAGAAATGATAATGATCAAGGATACGCCATAGTCGTAGACAGTCTAGGTAATGTGTATGTGACGGGAAGAAGTAAGGGTTCGGAGTATTATTATGATTATGCAACCATAAAATATAATTCTTCAGGAGCAGAGGAATGGGTTGCAAGGTATGATGGATCGAGAAATGATAATGATCAAGGATACGCCATAGTCGTAGACAGTCTAGGTAATGTGTATGTGACGGGAAGAAGTAAGGGTTCGGAGTATTATTATGATTATGCAACCATAAAATATAATTCTTCAGGAGCAGAGAAGTGGGTTGCACGGTACAATGGACCGGGGAATAAGAATGATGAAGCATACGCCTTAGTCGTAGACAGTTTAGGTAATGTGTATGTGACGGGATTTAGTTATGGTTCGGGAACATATCATGATTATGCTACAATTAAGTATGATTCATCAGGGGTAGAGCAATGGGTTGCACGGTACAATGGACCGGGGAATAGTGATGATGAAGCATACGCCTTAGTCGTAGACGGTTCTGGTGATGTGTATGTGACGGGAGGAAGTTTTGATTCAACATCTTCATACTATGCAACAATCAAGTATAATCCATCAGGAATAGAACAGTGGGTTGCAAGATACAATGGACCGGGGGATTATACTTATGATTATGCAAGAGCTATATCTATAGACGGTTCAGGTAATGTGTATGTGACGGGAAGAAGTGGGGCTTCAGGAACATATTCTGATTATGCTACAATTAAGTATGATTCATCAGGGGTTGAGCAATGGGTTGCTCGGTATAATGGACCAGGGAATCATAATGATAAAGCATACGCCTTAGTCGTAGACGGTTCTGGTAATATTTACGTAACAGGATACAGTAAGTGTTTAGGGACAAGGTATGATTATGCAACAATCAAGTACTCTATTGATGGTAAAGAACAATGGATTGTTCGTTACAATGGACCTGGAAATCTTGACGATTACGGAACTGCTATTGCCATTGATACGGCAGGTAATGTTTATGTCGCGGGTACGAGCGGCGGATATTATGCAACTATCAAGTATGAACAGTCAATAATTCCAAACGCAAGTATAATGGATAGTCTCTGGTCTAATCCATCTATCTGGTCGCTTGGCCATGTGCCTCTCTCCAGCGACGATGTTATGATACAGCATAATGTAGTCATTGATACACTCCAACAGGACAGCATTCAAAGCTTGATATTACCTGCAAATGGAATACTGAGCATTAAGCCGGGAGTCGGACTGCTGAAAATAGCAAGCATAGTACAAATCGAAGACAGCGGGAAAATAGAATTCCAGCCCGGTGCTGAAGGAATGATTATATACGAAAGTTTTATCAATCGTGGAATGTTTGAGTGCGGAACATCCTCTATCACCTTTTTGGGAAATACATTTCTTAGTACAAATAAAATTACCTTTTATAATTTCATCTCCGATGAAGCGGCGTGTTTTGCTGGCGACCTTGCAATTAACAACAAATTAAGATTGAACAACGACCTTAATATAAGACTTCAGGATTCGGTTCATATTGTTAATTCAGACACGAACGCAATAGAAGGGTCGGGCCGTATTCCTAGAGGAACAGTTAAGAGGGCGATTGCTCCGATTTCCCAATCAAAATACCGATTTGAAAGTCTGAATAGTTATCTCCAATTCGGTGAGCCGGGTTCCAATCCACATAATGTGTCAATCACAACATATCCCGATATAAATCCATCCAGTTTTGGAAATAAATGGGTTGTGGTACCAAGCCATGTTGATCCGGTGGCAAATGTAATTACCGCAGACAGTGTTACCGGGTTTTCAAAGTGGGTATTTGGAATACCACGTCCGACCGGGATGGAGAGTGAATATGAAATTTCAAGCTTCATTGATACAATATCTTTAGTAAGACGTGTCTATGATATACATGTCGAAGGCGGTGAGGGCTTTCAAGCACGATTATCATTAAGATATGAACAATCGGAAGTACCAATTGGTATTCAAGAAGATTCATTGAAGCTGTTTAGATTGGAGGGCACGGTAGATGTGACGGAGAAACTAAAAGAATTACCGAAAAAGTTTTCTCTCGAGCAAAACTACCCCAACCCCTTCAACCCATCAACAGTTATTAGTTATTCGTTACCAGTTAATAGTTGGGTAACACTGAAGGTGTACAATCTGCTTGGTCAGGGAGTGATGACGCTGGTGGATGAGAAGCGGGAAGCAGGAAGGTACGAGATACAGTTTAGAGCAGACAAGTTGCCGAGTGGTGTGTATATATACCGTATGCAGGCTGGAGAGTTTATAAGCTCGAAGAAACTTTTAGTCTTGAAGTAGAAAGGGAAAATCAACATGTGTAAAAGCAAGAACATACCCACACTGATTCTATGCCTCTTCTTAGCCGGTTGTGAAGAAGAATTAAAAAATGACTGGTATGCTATTGTTACTTCAGATACTAGTTGGGAAGGTGATTTCTCTGCTAAGCATATTGAGGGAAGCGGTGATCAAACTGTGGATCTACCGGATGATTTCACTACTGTTTGTTGTGTAGTTAAGAAGAAGACGGATATTGGCCGTCTCAAAGTGGAAATCAGGAATAAAGGTTCGAATCCAACATCTCCTGGTGGTGAGTGGGGTGAAACGAGAGAACCATACGGTGTTATCAGCGTGTGCAGTGGGAACAAGAAATGAGAGTACTCGTTAACGATAAGCATAATGCCGGAAGGCATGAGGTGGAGTTTTCCGCCGAAGGCGCCCGCCAGCCATCGGTCGGGCTGGGATCCGCCTCTGGCGGAGATGGAGCGAAGTTGCCGAGCGGTGTATATTTCTATCGGTTGCAAGCAGACAAATTTATAGAGACAAAGAAATTAATGCTACTGAGATAGGATTTTATGTAACATTGGATTGAAAAAAGAGAAAACATAAAACATTTGATAGTATCATAAACTAATTCATAATATTAATCATATAATTTAAGGAGATTGGTCATGAGATACATATTTTTGGCAGTGTTTTTTAGCATGATTACCAATTGCTTGGTATCATACGACATTCACGCTCAAGAGAAATTCAAATATGATCGTGAAAATAAAAAGTACTGGGATGGAGTTACCTGGAGAGAGCTTGATGATGATCGATATGAAAATATAATCTTTTCATATGAACCAGCGTTATCTGAGTATAACTCTGGTAAGACATATGGAACCATTGGAATGATTTTTGGTGGAGCTGCTGGGTTTTCCGTTGGGTATGGCTTAGGTATAGACCTTTTTAGAAAATCGGACGGTGAAAAACCTTCAACAACAACGTATTACATCGTAGGCGGAGCATTAATTATTCCTGGAATTGTTTTTGCCATATTAGGTAACAATTCAATAGAGCGATCTGCTGAACTCTACGAAGAATATGTAAATCGCCCGGTCAGCAATCATTTATACGACAGAATTCATGTCTACCCATATTATAATGACAGAAATAATGCGATCTCTATATGTCTTAACATTGGTTTGTAATTGGTTGAGACATTGGTGAATGAGAAAAAGGAGGCGGGAAGGTATGAAACGCAATGGAATGCTTCGAGTCGCCCATCCGGAGTATACTATTACAGATTATGCACCAGGGAGTTTATGGAAACGAAGAAACTCCTTTTGATGAAATAAAGAAATTATTTTTGTAGTAAATGACTGATATTTCAAAAGGTGAAGAAATGAAAAATAAATCGAGGACGGGGAATATTGCTTTAATATCTCTCTGTTTGTGGCATGTCATCGTATTCACTGGCATCTTAGGTTGTGGCGCATCCACAGTTGTGTTCAGCCCGGATTACAACGATGAACTCTTTCGAACAAGTGCATTGAAACGCCCAAACGTGGAGTTCGTTAACGTTATCGATAAACGCAATTCTCCTCCCAATGAGATCGGAAGTGCACGCACTGGCCTTGAGCATAACGAGGTTCCATGTCTGTTTTCTGTTCGAGTCGATGAATTCGTCAAAGATGCGCTCGATTCGCTGGTAGTTATGCCGGTGGAATATAGTAAAGCGGTACCAGTTACAGTGTACATTGATATTTTCCAGGTTGGGGAGCGAAACGAAAGGTTCACGGAAGTGGGATTCTTTATGTGCAAGCTTCGGTTTGTTTTTCCGATAAGAGCTGACTCACTGATGGAAGTCGCGGTTCGCTCTGAACAGGTCGCAAAAAGTGCATCTGATATTACAAATTCACTCGAAAAGTTGGTTTATAAAGGGATTGAAGAATGTGTAAAAAAATTTGTAAACGGAACAATCGATAAACAAAGTGATCTCTTCCTGAAAAAGGGGAATTGAAATCTAGAATTGAGAGAAGATAAGGTTCACGATAAATTTTCGAAATTTGGCTAAACATAAATGTTCAAAATATCTCGCAAGGTTGCAGAACTCAGTGAAAGGGATTCAATATGAAAAACGTCACTCAAACATATTTTCCATTGGCAATCATGTTATTCTTATTTATTTACGTAACAGGTTGCGCTCCCGATTATACTAAATTCAAAGTCACTCGTCCGGCAGGTGTTGTACTAGATAAGTCGGTTTACATTATGGTGGATAGAATTGAGGGAAGAGACAATGAAATATTTAAAAACGCGCTGATAAAGGGGATTAAGAGTGATTTTTCACTTCGAGATCAGCTAATCACAAGTTTCGAATCTTTCGGTACAACAGGACAGGATTCAATCAAGAGTGGAATTATTAAAATAAGTGGAATCGCCGATAATGAATATGAAGTGTATGATGTAGAGGAACGAAAAAATTCCGGTAAAGACGAGGAGGAGTATTACATAAAAAAATACACTTTGAGTTTTGATTATTTAATACGGCATAATCTTACCGGGGATACCATCTCATCGGGCAGGATTGTAGATACAGATAGCACAAAAGATTTGATCGTGACATTCTTAGTGTTTAACCTCACTTCGCGTGACCAGGATTCAAGCCATTGGGACGCTAAAAGAAAATATATTGTAAAGAAATTTATAGACAAGATAAAACCGCATGTCCGAAATGTGGAAGTGTTACTCTTTGATGATTCCGAAATGCCGGAATTGAAGGATGGGATTTCGTGTGCAAAAAAGAAGGAATGGAAGGATGCAATCAATTATTTCAAAACAGCTATTGAGAAATATCCAACGAATAAGAACATTCACAAGGCATATTATGACATTGGTGTAGCATATGAACATGATTATCAGTTCAAAGAAGCGATAGAATATCTTGAGAAGGCATGCTCGATGATTCCACCCAAATCGACACGCGAGTTTTTCTTGGATCCTAACGCGCCCGGACCAATGAAGATTTACAGAGAAGAACTGGAAAGATGCAAACAGTTTATGCATGAATATTACTGGCAGGAAAAAAGAACTCAAGGATTACAATGAGAAAAAGAAATAGATTCAGAAACCAAAAAACTTTTACTTGTGAGATGACCATAATCGGAACTAAGAAATCAAAAAAATATCTACGAATCATTTAATTGCTAAAGGAGAAATTATCATGAAAAATTATTCATTATTTCCTTTATTCCTGATATGTATAATGATATACTTTCAGGCAGATCCTGTTTTCTCGCAATCAAATTTTTGGGTTCCAACTGGCGGACCTTATGGCGGGGCTGTTCGAACCTTGGCTGTTGATTCCTCTGGAAAAATCTATGCTGGCACTATAGGTGGTGGTATTTTTAGATCAGATGATGTTGGTGAGAATTGGCAGAATGTTTCTAACAATCTACCCAATGATAGCATAATAGCGCTCACAGCTAATTCGATTGGTGAAATATTCGCCGGAACTTGGGGTGCAGGCATTTTTCGATCGTCAAATTTCGGGCAAGAATGGGTTCAAGTAAATAATGGATTAGAAGATACAAATATTTATTGCCTTCTGGCGGATAGGAACCATAATATTTTTGCTGGGACAGATGGTGGAATTTTTCGTTCAACAAATTCAGGAGAGCAATGGACTAAGTTGCGTTCTGAAAGTATACGGAGCTTAATAATTAATCCTCAAGGAATTATATACGCGGGGAGTGATAATAGCATTATGTATTCAGCAGACTTTGGTGAGAATTGGATAATGATAAACGCCTTGGCATGGAGAGTTACCTCAATGATTAGTAATTCGTCAGGAGATATTTTTGCTTGTTTTGATCGACGCGGTATAATCAAACTAAAACATAATGATTCGGTGTGGACTCAGGTTCGTAATTTTGACTACGTGGATGCCTTGGCTATTGATAACCAAGGGATTCTCTTTGCTGGAGTAATTTATTATAGTCGTTATTCCTCTTTTCAAGATTCTAGTGGAATTTATCGTTCGACAGATAATGGCGAGACATGGACATTTATCGATGCAATCCCTGCAACTGATAATCCAATATTAATTGTTTGTGATACTCAAGATAAACTTTTTGTCGGTTGCAGGGGAAGTGGAGTAAGGATTTCAACTAATGGTGGTAATTCATGGATGAACAAAACTAAAGGATTGATGGCAACATTTGTCAATTCCCTGGGAATTAATTCACAGGGACATTTCTTTGCCGCTACTGATGGTGGAGGAGTATATCGTTCGTACGATAATGGAGCTACTTGGGATCAGGTGAATAATGGATTATCTAGTACAGCACTGGGACCTATTGCTATAAATCCAAACAACGATATTTTCGTTGGCTGCATCCGAAGCCAAACATATCCATATTACAATAATATTTTTCGCTCAACTAATGATGGGTTGGATTGGACAGCCGTGGGATTATTCGAATGGGTACCTGTATATTCTCTCTCGATGAATTCTCAAGGTGAGTTGTTTGCCGGATCTAACTACTGTGATTATGTAAGCTGTGGCAGAGTCCATTTTTCAACGAACAATGGTACAACGTGGAACTCTATGGGTACGATTGATACTGTTTTAGATGTTCCGAGGATATATTCAATTTTGCCATCTAATGATGGAAGTATTTTTATTGGTGCAGAAGCTTCCCTGAGGAATTCTTATCTTAGGTTTGGGGCAGTGTATAAATACGATAACCACGAGAAAAAGTGGCTAGGGGTTTTTAGCTCGTTTGGTTCTATAAAATCCTTAGTGCTTGATTCAACAGGTGCTGTACTTGCAGGGTATATGAGTGGAAAGATAGATTCATTTTGGATGGGTGGTGGAGTAGTTCGTTCCATCGACAATGGTGCACATTGGGATACGACAGGATTATCGAACGTCGATGTTCTTTCAATGATCGTTGCACCGAACGGAAAGATTTTCGCTGGAACAATAGACGGGGCTTATCTAACAAATGATAATGGTTTTAATTGGATAAATATCACGAGTGGTTTACCAAAAACTGGGATTAATGGATTTGCCATCAGTTCAGATGGCTACATTTATGCAGCGACTACAGGTGATGGTGTTTATAGGAGTGCACAAGCGATAACTTCAGCCGATGAAAATTCTTTAGAGTTACCTAAACAGTATTTTTTGCATCAAAACTACCCAAACCCCTTCAACCCCAGCACAACGATACGCTACGAATTACCGAAAGCATCATATGTAACATTGAAGGTGTACAACGTGCTTGGGCAAGAGGTTGCAACGCTTGTGAATGAGATGCAGGAAGCAGGATACAAGTCGGTAGAATTTGATGCTAGCAAACTGTCGAGTAGTGTTTACATATATCGTATAAACGCAGGTACGTTTTCTGATACGAAGAAACTTTTATTACTTAGATGACTATGACTCGAAGTAAGCATTTAGCAAAAATATTACTGGAAGAAATTGGAGTTCTTCTGAGAAAAATAAATATTCTATTTATAAACATCAATATAAGGAGAGCTGTAATGAAAAATTTATTTATTATAATCGCTTGTGTTCTGTTTGTGTCTTCTTTTGCTTTATCGCAGGTGGATTATCTCAAACTAAAATATAATCCAAATATTAAAGTAAACCGAGAACATAAAGGGATGCCATCAAAATATTTAGATGATAATAGAAATAATCATCGGCTTAGGATTGGCGAAAAAGAAGTTTTAACACAAACCTATGATGGCAATCATTCAACCGAACGACAGCTTGAAACAATAAATAATATTCTGATTGATGACTTTCTTGTCAATGATGATACCACGGGTGGAATTGTGGAGCAATCTTCTCCCTCTACCGCAATGGATGTAAATGGCAACTTAGTTATTGTGTGGGAAGATTATCGTAATAATAATTTAGACATTTATTGTCAGCGGTATGATTCATTAGGGGTTGCACAAGGGGAAAATTTTAAGGTCAATGATGATGTAGGGCAGGAATGGCAAGCATCACCATCGGTGAGTATGGATGGCAGGGGAAACTTCGTTGTTGTTTGGCAAGATGGCCGCAATGGTAATTATGATGTATATTGTCAGCGATATAGTAAAAATGGATTTGCGCAAGGGAATAATTTTAAAGTAAATGATGATGCAACAAGGGAATGGCAAGGTTATCCATCAATATCTATGAATGAAAGCGGTAATTTTGTTGTTGCCTGGCTAGATAACCGAAATACTTGGGGAAATTCAGATATATTTTCACAGCGGTTTAATTCTTATGGAGACACGTTAGGTACAAACTTCAAGGTCAATGATGATATAGTTTCATCAGATCAAAACTCTCCTTCCATAACGATAAATGGAAACGGCTCCTTTGTTATTGTGTGGGTTGATGAACGCAATGGCGACGATGATATTTATTGTCAGCGATATACTTCAGGAGGAATAGCTCAGGGTATAAATACAAAAGTAAATAATGATGCTGGAACATCATTGCAAATGCATCCTACCATATCGATGGATGGAAGCGGGAATTTTGTTATTGTGTGGGAAGACTGGCGGAACGAATATTTGGGGGACATATATTGTCAGCGGTATAGTTCTTCAGGAGTAACACAGGGGAGTAATTTTAAAGTAAATAATGATGTAGGAACAGCATTTCAAAGATACCCATCACTGTCTATGGATGGAAGTGGAAACTTTGTTATTGTATGGATTGACGGTCGAAATTTCAATCTTGATATTTATTATCAGCGATATAATTCAAATGGAGAAGCCCGAGGAACAAACTTAAAGGTCATTGATGATGAAAGGATGATAATGGCAGAGTCCCCCTCCGTCTCGATGGATGGAAACGGAAACTTTGTTGTTGTGTGGGAAGATTATCGCAATAACAATGAGGATATATATTGTCAGCAGTATAATGATGCTGGAACTCCACTAAATAACAGCTTCAGAGTCAACGATGATGTGGGAACATCACATCAAGCATTTCCTTCCATCACGATAAATGGAATCGGCTACTTTGCAGTTGTATGGGCAGATGATCGTAATGGTAATTCTGACATTTATTGTCAAAGGTATAATCCTTCTGGAACTATGCAAGATCTAAATTTTAAAGTCAATGTTGATACTGTAAATGCATGGCAAGCATATCCCTCAATTTCTATGGATGAAAGTGGGAACTTTGTTGTCGTGTGGGAAGATGGTCGCAATGGTAATTACGATATATATTGTCAGTTGTATAATCATACTGGAACTCCACAAGGGACCAATTTTAGAATCAATAATGATGCAGGAACAACAAGGCAAGAGTCTCCCTCCGTCGCTATGGATGTAAACGGAAACTTTGTCATTGTGTGGGAAGATTATCGTAATGGCAATTCTGATATTTATTGTCAAAGGTATAATGCAGCACGTATAGCAGAAGGTTTGAATTTTAAGATCAATAATGATACGGTAACGGCGTGGCAAGGATCTCCTTCCGTCTCAGTAGACGGAAATGGAAATTTTGTTGTTGCATGGGAGGATTATCGCAGTGAAAATCGAGATATCTATTGTCAGCGGTATAATGCTTTTGGATCTGCTCAAGGGACTAACTTCAAGGTTAATGATGATGTTGGAACACAAGATCAATGGTGTCCTTCAATCTCAGTAGATGGAAATGGGAACTTTGTTATTGTGTGGCATGATGAACGCAATGGCTATAATAATATTGACATCTATTGTCAACGATATAATTCAAGTGGAACATCACAAGGAGTAAATTTCAAGGTGAATGATGATGCTGGAACTGTAATTCAAATGTTTCCCTCCCTCGCAATAGATGGAAACGGTAACTTTGTTGTTGTGTGGGAAGATTATAGGTATGGTTGGTCGAATCCTGATATTATGGGGCAACGATATTATGCTAATGGTTCGCTGTGGGGAACAAATTATCGCGTTGTAGCGGATGGGCCAAATCAGGGAGAAGAAATACCGGCAGTTGCAACAAATTCAAATACTATGATCTTCGCATGGATGGATAACCGCCGTTCTAAAGGATGGGACATTTATGGCAAAGTTGTCGGCTGGGATTGGGATGGTACAACATCTGTTTCACTTGAAAAAAATATCCCAACAGAATTTGCGCTGATGCAGAATTATCCCAACCCGTTCAATCCCAGCACAACGATACGCTACGAATTACCGAGAGAATCGTTTGTTACACTGAAAGTTTACAACGTGCTCGGGCAGGAAGTGGCAACGCTTGTGAATGAGAAAAAGGAAGCAGGAAGGTACGAAGTTGCATTCGATGGATCAGGACTGACGAGCGGTGTGTATGTTTACAGGTTACAAGCTAAAGATTTTATAAGTTCGCTAAAACTTTTATTACTTAAATGATAAATTAAAACATTTATTGTATTCATCATAGCTAAAAATAATATTATTGGAATCATTAATTAAACAAAACACATAAATGAACAAGATATCAGGAGAATGACATGAAATACATTCAGTTCGTCTTATTGGCAGGCTTCACTTTTTGTACTCCGAAAGAACTTCTTAGCCAACACTTTGATAAAATCGGTGCCAAAGTAGCGCTGACTTCGTCAACACTCGACTATTCGGGCTTCGGCTATCTGCCGTCGCATCGACGCATTGGTTACAACCTAGCTATCTTTTCAGAGTGGTCGTTTACATCACACTTCTTTATTGTATCTCAGTTGGAATATAGTCAGCGCGGCGCCGGTGATGAGTTCAACAGACGTGACGAATTCAACAATGACCTTGGGAATGTGACGTATTACTCGAAACTCGACTATCTCTCTATCCCCATCCTTGCAAAATATACGATTTTGACAGGTTCGGTGGCACCTGCGCTTATGCTTGGTCCCCGTGTGGACTTCCTTGTTGGTCGACGATCCGATGAGGATTACAATAATGTATTATTGGACAGTTTTGAAAAGAGTGTGTTTGGTGGCACTGTCGGAGTCGGGGTCGAAGTAAAAGAGGTTCTTCCGGCAAATTTTCTTTTGGAATTCCGATACAATATCGATTTCACAGATTCGGATGACTCGAATACGACGAGTATTCGTAATGATGCTTTCGATTTTTGGTTGGGAATATTCTTCAAATAGTCGACTTCTGGAAAAAATATTTTAAGAATAATTCAGGGGAAAAAACAATATTTGGAAAACAATTATGAAAATTTTTGCAACATGCTTGGGCGAAAGATAGCAACGCTTGTGAATGAGAAACGAGAAGCGGGAAGGTATGAGGTGGTATTTGACGGATCTCGGCTACCGAGTGGTGTATACCTATATAGAATGCAAGCTGGGAGATTCATCAATACAAAAAAATTATTAGTCGTAAGATAAATTTGAAAAAAAGGAGAATACATATGACGGATTATCTTCATACTTTCCGGGCCCATGCTTTTCTGATCAGCGGATTAATTCTCTTGTTACAACCTGCATGGGGGCAAGGGGATATCGATCGATCTCTTCAGGACACGGTACGGTCAGAACAAACGGTACCTGTCGATTCATCATATTCGCAAACAAGCTATGGTATCACAGTCCTGCGCTTCACTGGTTCTGAAATGCGGAATGCTTACGGTTATGGAGTCAATTTCAGCGGCACAACTTTCCGGTGGGTGGGAACGGAGGGTGGAGCAATGATTTCTTTAGGAGGATTTAGCGGTTCGGGTTCACCAGGTAAAGTTAATAGTCTTATGAAGGTGAAATCCTCAGCACTGAAGTTCTGGGCACTCAACTTCAGTCTAGCGGGACTCTATCGTCCTACCAGCTCTTCACCTCAAACAACGGTTACTCCATTTATTGGAGCAGGGTTCTTTCTGCTCGGCGGGGCTGAGAAAATTAATGCGTCTATTATCCGTGATACGCCTACACTGTACGAAGAGGTTAGTGGAGATGCCTGGGCGATTCGTGGTTCGATTGGTTTATTTCCTGTAGTCGGTGTTAGTATTCCAATCACTGATCGATTCGCAATCCAGACATTAGTAATGATGTATTGGGGAACGGGGAGCGGATTCACCGACCTTCTAAACGAAGATAAAAAGAAATTGTTTGATGAGAAAATTTATACAGTAGTACATAGACCCGATTTCCGATTCACGGGGCTGAGTTTTTATCTCGGTATCTCCTTTTGATCATATGTAAGAACATCGATGAAATTTATTCACTGAACAACATATTATGAAAGGGTAAAACAATGAAAGCGAAAAACAGATTCTTGATTGCCATACTAGTGTCCAGTGGGCTTATGATTTCTTTGCAAAGCTGCAAGAAAGAGGCGACAGCTCCGGAGTCAGAAACGCCACAAGAAGAAGTCAACCCCAACAAACCCAATGCGAATCAACTGATTCTCAGTCAAAAAATTTCAGGGGATTCAACAAAGGGGAGTACTATTTATGAGATTATCGATGCTGTCGATGGAGGATTCTTTTTTACGGGTCGAATGAATTCGTATAATGTTGTTGGTAAATTGAACCAATTGGGTAATGAACTATGGACTCGGAGAACTGTCTATTGGGCGAGGGATATTTTTCGCATCCCAGAAAATACGGGACAAATAACTAATGCCTTACTCACGGTTGGAGGATTTGATTCAAATGTGGACGGAGATGTCGATGAAGGAAAAGTGCTGCTGTGCAACGGAACCGATGGGGCGGTCATGGGTGAGCTCACACTACACTCCACCGATCACGATGTTTGGCTTAACACAGTTGCAATATCTTCGAAGAGTGTGGATAGTTGTCAGTTTGTTGGATTCGGTGCTGCTAAGGTGCTTGGTATTTATTATCCGTGGGCAGTCCGATTTAGTATCATGAGCAATGGTACAATTATGAAGAGAGAAGAATCGACATTCAGTTCGTTGCCATGGATTAGTTTCAGCGCAGCGGTGGAAGACTTGACTCTCTTACCCCAAAGTTACTTTGTTAAGGGTGAGCGCTACCTCAACGATTCAATTGTTACCAATGTGGTGGTTTTGGGACTTAGCGATACACTTGGAGTGCTGTGGAGCCAGGATATTGTGCATCGACCTGGATTCAGAACAGAAACATATACTGGAGATGGCATCATCCTTTCAGATGGGAATATCATCGTTGTTGGAAGGACCGAAATCGAGAAGGAAAAGAACCCTTCTTCTGGGTATTGGGACGCTGGCTTAGTGGCATCTATAGGCAAACTAGGTCAAGTCAACTGGATTAAGGCGTTCACTCTTACGGCATACGACGAGGATTATGTCGACTGTTTCGTAATTGGTAACGCAGTATGGATAACTGGAGTGACTTCAGATTTCTTGTATATTCAGAGTAAAAGGACTTTCGGATACGGTCTTCTTTCGAAGATTGACGTTACCACAGGAGGCATACTCTCGAACATGAGTTTCGGAAACGATAAGTACAAGAGTGGTTTTAATTCTGTTGTTGTGTCGGGAAATCGTTCCTACTGTGTTGGACGAACGAATTGTAGAGTATCTGGAGAAGGCTACCAGAGTTGGTTTGCTGAGATAGATATCAGCAATCCGCTACCCGCATCACAAAAACCAATTGTGAGTGAAAAAGTTGGGACAGTCAGGTCTTCTAATTTCACTAAGGATAAATCAATTAAAGAAAGATAGGTGCATCATGAAACGATCCTCATGGTATCTGATTCTTATAAGCAATCTCTTATTCGGTGGTTTGTGTTACTCGCATTCTATTAAGCATAATATCAACGATCACCATCCTCCAGAAAGATATCTAAAATCCACGGAAAGAATGACAAGTAAATTCCATCGAGCAGATTTGTTTTCTGAAAAGTTGAACACGGTAATATGTGATAGTTTGAGAAGAATGTTACACGAGAAACGAGGTGCTGATCTGCTGCAATTCTTGAAACAATCGGTTCAAGAAATAACACCTTCGAGCTTTACTGTGCCTCCGAAACGAACATCACCAATCACTTCACATATCGTCACCGATACGATCCAACCAGCCTGGGTGAGGCACTATGGATCCGGCTTGTCACCCTCGCTTGAAATTTCCACTGATATAAAAGTTGACGCTACTGGAAACGTATATATGGTTGGATTGGGCACAAACTCCTCATTTGAAAGTGATTTACTTATAATTAAATATGATGCGAATGGTAATGAAGCGTGGCATTCAAGATACGATCCGGGTCCGCTCGAAGAAGCAGGTGCACTTCAAGTTTATATTGATAGCGTTGGTAATGTATATGCGGCAGGTATCGCAGGTACGTCCGGCCACTACGATTATCTGACACTTAAATACAATGAAAACGGCGAATTGCTCTGGTCTGCCCGATATAACGGACTAGGCAATCAGGATGACCAACTTTCAGCTATTGCTGTCGATGGAAGCGGCAACGTCTTCGTGACTGGTAGAAGCGTAGGATTGGGAACCTCTGATGACTACGCAACCGTGAAATATGATCCATCGGGAAATGAGCTATGGGTCGTCCGTTACGATGGGTTTCTGAATTCGGATAAGGCGGTTGACATCGCTCTCGATAAACATGGAAATATCTATGTCACGGGATCAAGCTACGATTCAAGTTACTACCAGCACAATGATTTCGTCACAATTAAATATGACTCAAACGGTATTGAGCAGTGGCAAACACGATACAATGGGTATGGCAGCAGTTATGATGTTGCTGTCAATATTGCACTCGATGATTCAGGATATATTTATGTTGCTGGAAATTGTTCAGACTCCTCAAACTACTACTACAACTATGCTGTTGTCAAATATAACTCATTAGGAATGTTTGAATGGACCACTCATTATAATGGACCGGATTCACTCAATAATCAGGTGGTTGCGATGGTACTTGATAAAACAGCAAATGTGTATGTAACTGGAACAAGTGAAAGGAAATATGCAACAGTAAAGTACAACGTCGAAGGACAATTCCAGTGGGAGGCACTATATGAGAGTGCAGCATATCAGGGATGTGAAGCGGTTGACTTAACTCTCGATCCAAGTGGAAATATCTTTGTAACTGGTACTATCTGGTCGTCGGACACTACCTCATGGGACTTCGCAACCGTCAAATACAATTCTTCAGGCATTGAGCAGTGGGTTGCTATGTACGATGGTCCCGAAGGGTACATGATGGCAGAACTAGCGGCTGGGATTGGTATCGACAGCTACGGGAATATCTACGTAAGCGGAGGAAGTGCATTTGACATAGCGACAGTAAAGTATGCTAACTCAGGTGCCGAACAGTGGGTACGGCGGTGGGGGGACATCGGGAGCTCAAACGATTATGCCGTCGCATTGGCAGTGGACAGTTCTGGAAATTCATATGTCACAGGATATAGTGCCGAGGGTTTATACTCCTGTGATATCTTGACTACCAGCTATGATCCGTTAGGGAATCAACGGTGGCTTGCCAGATATAACAGCGGTACGAATACTTTTGACATGCCGACTGCTATTGCAGTGGATCTTGCCGGGAATGTATGTGTGACTGGTTCAAGTACAATAAAGTACAATTCATCAGGTTCACAGCAATGGGTGAATGCATTTTCTGGTGTGTATGGTGAGTGTGCGAATTCACTGACAATCGATGGTGAAGGTAATGTGTATGTTGCAGGTAGCGATTTTCTCCTCATTAAGCATTATCCTAATGGTTCCGAACAATGGCGAATTACTCACGATTATGAAGGTGATAAAGAGGCGAATTATGTAATGACAGATGATTCCGGTAGCGTGTATGTCGTTGGTGCGACCACAGGTGGTCTTGTAACGACGTGCATAGCCGATTCTTGTTGGTGCGATTTCCCCCTTGATGAATGCTGCAATTGGATCTGCCATACGAATGATAACAGCGTAATACTCATTGCAAAGTACAACTCTTTGGGTCAAGAACAATGGTCAGCGGCATATGGTATCGATAACGAAATGTCAGATGTACCCGTTGGTTTAGGAATAGATGCATCTGGTCATGTCTACGTGATGGGATGCAGTTACAATGGTGATCCCAATTTTGATATGGATTATCTTGCCATTAAATATACAAATTCCGGCGAATCACTTTGGGTAGCGCGTGACCGCTATTATGCTAGTTACCATTTTCAGGCGAGAGCTGGAGCGGTTGATCCATTCGGGAATGTTTATGTCACAGGCTGGTGTACCGTTAAGTTCGACTCGAATGGGAATCTGCAATGGTCTGTCAATAATAATTTAAATATCTATGGTGCTACCGATATCACCATTGATCGCTCGGGCAACATCTGTACCATCGGCCAGGCGTACGTAGATGGTGACGTCTCGATCGTAACAGGCAACTATAATACTGATGGCAACGCGCTTTGGCGTGCCAATTTCAACGCAGAGGCAATAGCTGATGCTTATGATGATCCGTGTGCGGTTGCGGTAGATGGTTCAAACAATGTATATGTTGCCGGTAACAGTACCTACGGTATAATTGGGAATGTTTATTCACTCGTTAAATATGAGCAACCGATGGTTGGTGTTGTGGAAGATCGAGCTATTTTTCCAAACAAATTTTTACTTTCTCAGAACTATCCCAACCCCTTCAACCCGAGTACTACAATCCGATTTGAGTTGCCCAAAGAGTCGTTTGTAACGATGAAGGTGTACAACGTGCTTGGGCAAGAAGTGACAACACTCGTTAACGAGAAACGGGAAGCGGGGAGATATGAAGTGGAGTATAATGCATCAGGATTAACGAGCGGTGTATATTTCTATCGGTTGCAAGCAGGCAAATTTATAGAGACAAATAAATTAATGCTACTGAGATAGGATTTTATGTAACATTGGATTGAAAAAAGAAAAAACTCAAAACATTATATAGTATCATAAACTAATTCATAATATTAATCATATAATTTAAGGAGATTGGTCATGAGATACATATTTTTGGCAGTGTTTTTTAGCATGATTACCAATTGCTTGGTATCATACGACATTCACGCTCAAGAGAAATTCAAATATGATCGTGAAAATAAAAAGTACTGGGATGGAGTTACCTGGAGAGAGCTTGATGATGATCGATATGAAAATATAATCTTTTCATATGAACCAGCGTTATCTGAGTATAACTCTGGTAAGACATATGGAACCATTGGAATGATTTTTGGTGGAGCTGCTGGGTTTTCCGTTGGGTATGGCTTAGGTATAGACCTTTTTAGAAAATCGGACGGTGAAAAACCTTCAACAACAACGTATTACATCGTAGGCGGAGCATTAATTATTCCTGGAATTGTTTTTGCCATATTAGGTAACAATTCAATAGAACGATCTGCTGAACTCTATGAAGAATATGTAAATCGCCCGGTAAGCAATCATTTATACGACAGAATTCATATCTACCCATATTATAATGACAGAAATAATG
Source organism: uncultured Chlorobiaceae bacterium (assembly GCA_964520905.1). GTDB lineage: Bacteria > Bacteroidota > Ignavibacteria > UBA10030 > SZUA-254 > JAGVIE01. Next base: position 37,364 of record CAZFQL010000007.1, read on the forward strand.
CGATCTCTCTATGTCTTAACATTGGTTTGTAATTGGTTGAAACATTGGTGAATGAGAAAAAAGAAGCGGGAAGGTACGAGGTGGAGTTTAATGCTTCGAAGTTGCCAAGCGGTGTGTACTTCTACAGATTTGTTGCTTGTAGCTTTGTTGAGACGAAGAAGCTATTGTTGTTGAGGTGAAATTGAAAAGCATATAACATATAAATCACAACTAATTTAACAATCACAAAAATATAAAGAAAGGGTAAAACAATGAAAAAGTATTTATTCATAATGCTTTCAATGTTATTGTTATTGCATGTTCACACAATAAGTCAAGAAACAGAAAATGAACAACAGATTGAGAAAAAGAAAGAAAAAGTCCAGAGCATTATCCTAAATGATGGTTCTGAACTCATCGGATTTATCGAATATGATCAAGGAGATTCGATCCGTTTTAACACGTTATCAGGTTTAACTATGACAATACCTAAAAATCAAATCTCCAGTATCGAAAAACTTGCTGGAGAAATTATAAACGGAGAATACTATCGTACAGATCCAAATAATACGCGTTTATTATTTGCACCGACTGCGCGCTCACTACGATCGGGTAAAGGTTACTTTTCTGCTTACGAAATATTCTTCCCGATGCTTGCCATTGGCATAGCTGACGTTGTTTCAATTGCAGGAGGAATGTCGCTTTTCCCCGGAGCGCCACTTCAGATCTTTTATCTTGCACCTAAAATCACACCAATACATACTGATAACCTCGATTTAGCTGGTGGTGTATTATATATTAATTCAACATTAGGGGGCTTTGAGGGATTGGGGATAGTTTATGGTGTTGGTACGTACGGAAATGAAAAAGCATCATTTACTGGTGGACTTGGGTGGGGATTTGCAAGTGGTGAGCTAACAAATAAACCAATCATACTTATCGGTGGTGAATTTAGATTATCAAACAGTTTGAAATTAATTTCAGAAAATTGGATACCACCAGATTCCGATATACAATTTATCTCCTTGGGCATTCGATTTTTCGGTGACAAAGTAGCGGGTGATTTCGGATTAATCCATCCGCTAGGTTCCCGTATTGAAAATTTTCCGTTTATCCCATGGATCGGCTTTGCATACAATTTTTGAGTGATGTAGAATAAGGTTTATCAAAAAACAAAGTGCGACTCACCTCTACCGGTGGAAACCTATCTGAAGATGAGTCGCACATGCTTAAATACAATTGAATTCATGGTTAAAGGATTAACGAACAGTTCTATTTCATTGAAGTTAATTTTGGATTAGTAAAGAGGCATATATGAAATTAAGCAAAAACGAGGATTGACAAGTCTAATTAAAGCTAATAGTTATACAGAACTTAAACGAAGAAACTTTTACTTTTTAAATAATAAAGTACTTAGTAATACAAGGAGAAGGTATCATGAAATATTTATTAACTATCATTAGTATTATCGTTATTAACCAATTTCTTTTCGCCGACGATATATATTTCAAGAGCGGCTATATTTTTAAAAATGTAATGGTTAAAGATACAATAGATAGACGCATTAATGTAGTTATTGAGGACAGCTTGAAGTCATTTCCACTTTCAACTGTTTATCAAATCGTGAAACGCCCGTATGATTCAACAAGTAAAATGGTTATTGAAAACTTTTCGCCACCCAAAACAATGAATGATATCACAGAGGGAAATGACATCCCGTGGAAAAAAGATATCCCCGAAAAATTAAATGTGAAATATGAATATCGTAATATGAAATTCCTTCCAGTGGCTGGTGTTGCATTTGTATTATCGTATTATAATTATAAATGGTCTAATACGTCTGATAAAGATGCAAAAATTTTTCACGTTGCTATGGGGACTTTTTTCTTACTCGCAGGAATCGCAGATGTATGGATAAGTCTTACACCAGTGGAAATATCCGGGACATCAGAATCATTAAGTCTGATAATTTATTTTTAAAAGAGGAACGATGAGTTGTTTGGGATGAATTGGAACGAATGTAAAAAGATGATGGAAAATCATATAATTCAATAAATCATTAAAGGAGAAATTCTATGAAAATCACAATTGTTTTCCTGATCGGAATTATTTTCTTTGCGGTTGGCATGGCTACTGCGCAAGTGGATGAATATAGCAGTGAGGTAGTGTTGTCAAACGGAACAAAAGTCGTAGGAAAAATAACGGAGAATATTCCGGGTGAACAAGTCACCGTACAAACACGAAGTGGAAGCACCTATGTTTTTAAATCAACCGAAATACAAAGTATTTCGGGATATAAAATGCGAGGAGTAAATCAACCTTCAAAATCAATAGATGATACCAAAGTAAATACACAAGAAATAGTTGCTCCTGCGGGAGATTCAACTGCTCCAACCACTAAACGTAAATCTGAACCTAAGATGGTCCGTGAGCAAAGAACTGACAGAACTGTAACCAAGCCATCCTATCAATATACATATGATCCTGTGGATACGTTAAATGTACGAATCAATATCGAGGGTGGTTACAGCTATCGTATGGCAAAACTTGATGAAAATATTCCCAACGATTTTAAAGACTACGTGAATAAATTGAAAAGCGGATTTAATATCACGGGAAATATTTCTTATTTCTTCAGCGAAGAATATGGTGTCTCCTTGGGTTATTCCAGGTTTATGACTTCTAATTCTATGGGCGGAGTTTATATTTATGATCCGATTTCGATGACTACTCGTGGTCCTGGGATAATGGAAGACGACATCGCGATTTCTTTCTTCGGCATAGGAATGGCCGGAAGAAAAATATTAAGTGATGGGGATATTCTCCTCATCGGTAATTTCAGTCTGGGGGTTGCATCATATAATAACGACGCAAAACTACTCGATGATTCATACCTGATAGAAGGATCAACATTTGCTTACACCGGATTATTAAGCCTGGATTTTATGCTCAGTAGTAACTGGGCGTTAGGATTCGGGATTTCTTATCTGGGCGGTACGCTGAAAGATGCCAAAGTCAATGGTGAAAGCGCAAACCTCGGGGAAGAAAATTTATTCAGAATCGATTTTAATATCGGTGTGAAATATTATTTTTAAGAAAATAATCTCGAATTACATTAACTTTACAATAATATAGGAGTAAATATGAAACGTGTAATAATGTTAAGTTTGTTTGTTGGCATTTTCACTTTTTCACTTTGTGCACAGAGTGGATTTCCAACTTATCACACACAAAACAATTTTTCATTGACCTCGCCCGGTGCGCTGAAATATGGTCTCTATGGATTTGATAATCCTGCGCTTCTCACATATCTGCATCAACCCGATTTAATGTTTACTTGGTCTGATGCCAGCGGCAAGTGGAACGACTTCAATCGCTGGGGTTTGTTCACAGCAATACCTCATGTCGGGTTCGGATTGATTCATCAAAAAGAAGGTCAAGATGCTGTTACCGATTATCGACTATCGTTTGCACTTGGCAATAGGAGCGCCGGCTTTGGTTTATCATACGGGTGGTCGGGTGGTAATACATCCTTGTTCCAGCGTTCAAAAATAATTTCCATTGGCACTCTCATCAGACCCAATGAATATGTTTCAGTTGGCGCTGTTGGTTTAGCCGCATTGAGCGGTGATAGAAAGGAAGCAGTTCTCGATTTAGCCGCACGACCACTTGGGAATGAGATCGTTACAATCTTCACCGATTATGCAATAGAAAACTATCAATCTATAAAAGACGGTGCCTGGAGCGTTGGTACTGCGGTAGAGATGATACCCGGAGTCCGAGTTACCGGACGATATTTTGATACCAAAGCTTTTACTATCGGACTTCAATTCAGTTTCGGTAATCTCGGAATCAGCACTCAATCTTATTACAACGACAAGAGTAAATATGGTTATCAATCATATAGTGTACGTTTAGGAGCGTACGATCGGACGCTGTTTGGGACAAAGATATTTCCTCAAGAGAAATACCTCGATATGAATCTTCTCGGTCCCATCAAATATCAGCGTTATAAATTTTTCGACAATTCAAACACGCTTGCCTCACTCCTTGAGCAAATAAAAGCGGCGAAAGATGATCCAAGTGTACGAGGAATCGCAATCAATACATCAGGAATAATTGGTAATCGGGAAATGTATTGGGAGCTTCGTGAGCAGTTAAAAGATTTTAAATCTGCTGGGAAGCGGGTAGTGGTGTTTGTTGATCGTCTAAATATAGATGTTTATCATCTCGCATCCATTGCTGATAAAATTGTTATGGATCCAACCGGGAGTTTGACGCTTGAAGGTTACATAATGGGTAGAACATATTTAAAAGGAACTCTCGAAAAGTTGGGTATCGGTTTTGATGAGTTGAGATTTTTTAAATATAAATCGGCGGTTGAGTCGTTCTCGCGCGATAAGATGACGGATGCAGACAGAGAACAGCGCCAGAAGCTTGTCGATGATTATTACAGATTAGCCAAGACAGAAATATGTGAAGTACGTAAAATTTCTCCTGAAAGATTCGATCAATTTGTCGATGATATCGTTTTCTTCAGTCCCGATTCAGCGATGAAAGAAGGATTGATCGACACAATTGGAAGATGGGAAAAAGTGAAAGAGGTTGTTAAAAATTTAGAAGGTGAGGATAATTATTTTGTTGGCGCCGGTTCATTGGAGAAATTTCAGTTACCATTCGATAATCGATGGGGAGAAAAACCGAAGATCGCTATCATCTATGCGCTGGGTGCATGTGCAATGGATGAGGGAATCACTGCACGTAATCTTGTTAAAGATGTTGAAGCAGTTACCAACGATACCCGCGTGAAAGCTGTTGTACTTCGTGTCGATTCTCCCGGCGGCGACGGTATGGCATCGGATTATATCGCAGAGGCATTGAAGAAATGTAAGGAGCAAAAACCGGTCATAATATCCCAGGGTTATGTGGCGGCTTCAGGCGGTTACTGGCTCTCAATGTATGGTGATACGATTGTTGCCGCGCCAAATACGATCACCGGTTCAATTGGAGTAATTGCGGGTTGGGCGTATAACAAAGGATTGAAAGATTCATTAGGGATGACAACAGATCATGTGAAAGTCGGTAAACATGCCGATCTGGGATTTGGAATGACGCTGCCGATTATTGGTGTTGGATTACCCGACCGAGATTTCACACCCGAAGAGCGCTCACGTCTTGAAACAGAAATCAAAACGATGTATAAAGAGTTTGTTTCAAAAGTTGCCTCAGGCAGAAAGAAACAATTTGACGACATTGAGCCGATTGCTCAGGGCAGAGTCTGGTCTGGTTATGATGGAAAGGAAAATGGGTTAGTTGATGTATTAGGTGGACTTGAAACCGCTATTCAAATAGCAAGGGAACGAGCAGGGATTAGTTCAAAAGCTGATGTTGATATCGTAGAGTTGCCTGAGAAAGGTTGGTTCGATATGAGTGGATTCATGCCGAAGCTTCTACCATTTAGTGTAGAAGATGATCCTGTAATACAGCATCTGAGATTTCGCTTGAAGCATAACGGTCAGCCGATGCCGATTTTGCCGATGGATGAGATCGAAATAAACCATAATAAATAATAAGTTTATTCCGTGGTGTCAGGTGTTTCCACCTGGCACAAACAAAGTTTTTCGGGTACATAGTTTGCAGTGTAAGTGTCAGGACGTAAGTCCTGCCACCACACCAATATTGAATTGCAATTTACTTCCTTTTTCCTATATTATTGCGTTCATAATGGATGATAAAATATGACTTCACAAAAAGAGACAATATCGAAACGAAAGCTTATCTTCCGCTACTTGATTCTCACTATCATGACGTTAGCTCTTGCAGGCATTCTCACGACAGAGGTGTGGCTAAACGGTGCCTTCATCAACTACACACATCTTAAACCGAGGTTCAGTTCTGATTCAATGTGGTTCTCGTGTGACCTTGAAGATATTTTGGAAATACGAAAAATGGGAGGAATCCCAATCACAGCCATCGATTCGGTTGGAGAAGCCTTTCGCTCTGGATTGAGAGCAGGAGATTTCATCGTAGCAGTCAACGAACAGAAGCTCACCGAAGTACCTCAAGCATTCTATCGACCGTTCATTGGTGCACGTGAAGGCGACGAAGTCAGGTACACGTTCATCAGAAATGGCATCACCCGTAATTGCACAATTCCTCTCGTTGATAATTTTCCAAAACCGAGAGGCTATCTTGGAACATACCGACGTTCACCATCCGATACGACCGGGGGATGGAAACGAGATACGACCTACGGTATTCGGATCGTAAAGGTTGTAGAAAATGCGCCGGCTGAAGCAGCCGGGCTCCAGGCGGGAGATATCATTGTGGGATTCAATGGCGGCCGTGTAACCAATGAGCAAGAATTCATGTGGCGCTATGATGCCACGGACGCATACCAAAAGGTGGACATTGAAGTAGTCAGAGAAGGGGTGCGGCAGACACTATACGCATCGTTGGGAGAGCGGCCTGAATATCGCGTCACTTTATGGAACTACATTATCGAAGGATCTGTTGCCAAGGTTGTTTGGATGCGCACGTTGCCATGGATCCTGTTTTACTTTATCTTTCTCATTGTGGGTGCCACAATCGGCTGGTTGCGACCACGAGATGCAACTGCGTTCTTGTGCTCGCTGGTACTACTCGCAAGTGGCTTAGGCGCCGTACTGACTAATACATACTTTCTGGCGGCGTTGTCATATCAGGTCTTGTCACTCCTTGGTTGCTTCACAGAGACTGCGATCGGATTGGCTCTTCCCTTGGTACTGCATGCTTTTGCCAGGTTTCCGAACCGTTCACGAGGTGGTGAACGCCTTCTGCGTTGGAGGTGGGTTTTCTATGTGTATTCGTTCCTCTACATAATCACGGCTTGTACAAAGTGGTTAACGATTATCCATGGATGGAAAGAAACTTGGCTTATACTGAATCCGGTAGCAAAGATTCTTGGTAATCTGAATGAATGGGTCATGTCACCAATTGTTCTTGTGATGGTTGTATTATTTGTTGCGCAACGAATCGAGACACGAAACAAGCCACAATCGAGACTCAAAATAATTGAATTGGGTTTGATCCTGGCTATCGCGGGAATGAGTCTTTATCTTCTTGCACCACCTGTCTATGACTTCCTTCCAACATCATGGCAAGCCACATACTACTTTGCTGGATTGATATTTCCCATTATTCTATATACAGCACTCCCACTCGCATTTGCCTACACGATTCTCACCCGAAAAATATTCGATATCCGCTTCATCATCCGCAAAGGCCTCCGATATATTCTCTTATCAAAAGGCGCTTTGCTTGTTGAAGGCATAATTGTTTTTCTCATTGTCATTCAAATTCTCAGTTATGCCGGGACAGAGTTTCTTAATACACCCACAGCCGTCGGTGGTGTAGCAGTAGCAAGCACACTAGCGGTAATCGCATTCGTTGGAAGAGTCAATCGTAAGCTCATGCCGGTTATTGACCGACGGTTCTTCCGTGAGGTGTTAGATGTAAAACGATTGCTAATGGAATTGAATGAAAAATTATCTGAGATGAGAGAACGTGAGAAGATTCTCCAACAAACTGCATCAACGGTGTTGAAGGCACTGCATCCTGCAAGAGTTGTGATGCTATTGAAGGAAGGGAAGAGTACAGAATTCAAATCAGTCCTTGCCATTGAAAACGAGGAACGCAAATTCCAGCCATTTCATCATTCTAAACTTGGTTCGGAATCTGAACAAGGCAGCGCCCAGACCCTGAAACTAGTTCAGGGTGACGCTTTATTGAAAGCAGACTATGCCATCATCAGCCAGATGGAAGAAAAAAAGGGCTGGGCAATTGTATATCCAGAAACACTTGATCTTGAAAAAGATGAGGATAAGCGATTATCAGCGGTCAATTGTGAATTGTTAATTGGTTTGCGTGGAAGCTCCGGACTTATTGGAGTTATGGGGCTTGGAGATAAACTCTCCGAGGAACCGTATAGCAAAGAAGATAGAGAGCTTCTTCTCACCGTTGCCCATGAGATGGGGATGGCGCTTGAAAATGCAGAGTTACTCGAAGTCGCAAAACGGGAAGCAGAGTTTTCAAAAGAGTTGGATATCGCTCGACAAGTTCAGCAGAATCTCTTTCCAAAGCAATTGCCAACTCCGTCGGGCTGGGAGTTTGCTGGCATCTGTAAACCCGCAAAAGCAGTTGGCGGAGATTACTACGACATCTTCGAGCCAGTCCCCGGCAAAGTAGTTGTAGCATTAGGTGATGTATCAGGCAAAGGACTTGGTGCTTCGTTTGTAATGTCGGGTGTACACAGCACTATCCGAACGCAAGCAAAAAAAATATTTGATAATCCGGTTGAAATAATTGATGAGTTAAACGAATATCTAATCGGGTCTACATCTAAGAACATATTCGTTACTTTGTTTTTAGGAATCATCGATCTTGAAACCGGTCGAATGCGATACGTCAATTGCGGGCATCCACCGGCGTTTGTTGTTCGGAAAGAGAATGGTGAGATAGAGAAACTGACACGCACCGGACTTGCACTCGGCATGATGAACACTGTCCAGTTTACTCAAGGGTTATCGACATTGAATGTAGGTGATTCGCTCATAGTTTACAGCGATGGCATCACCGAAGCGATGAATTCAACAGAGGAAATGTACGAAGAGGAACGATTGACTCAGTTGCTTACTACAACTCTTGGATTGGATACCTCACACATGATGGAAGCGATATTGAAATCTGTGAGTGAGTTTATTGGGCAGGCAGAACAGTCGGATGATGTGTCAATCATTTTGACAAGAAGGAAATTGGAGAAAGAATGATTACACCGAGAGAAAATCCATCGCGCTGGACAATGGTGTTCCGGTACACAACCCTATCAATTTTGACGTTTTATATCTTAATTTGGTTAATAGTGTTTTTTAGTGAACAGGGGTTCGTGACATGCTCTACTGGTATTTCGTTAAGGGGCATTGAGAAAGAGAAACCCTTCGATTCCCTATCAGTGATTAGGAGTAAAGGATTTGTAATTGTGGAGAAAGTAGATTCCAATAGTATAGCAGAGAAGGCTGGTGTTTTTATTGGAGATACAATTGTTACGGTTGATGGAACTCAATTAAAAGATAAACCCCAATTGTTTTATAAAATTTGGACGAAATCTCCTTACGGCGACACGCTGAATATCGGATTAATAAAAAATGGTACGCAGGAGAATCGAGTTCTTGTCCTTGATAAGAAAGAAGGCATTTTATCTTATCTGACTTATAACTTCCAGGTTCTATTCTGGATTCTCAGCTTCGTTGTTGGTGGACTAATTGGATGGATGAGAACCAGGGACTCTATTGCCTTTCTATGTTCGGTTTTCTTCCTTTGCTTAGGGTTTAAGGAAGAGGTTTATTATTCATTGCTTCCATACTGGGCGATAGTAATTGTGATTACTTTAAATTCAATTACGGCGGCGATTGGTCTTCCGTTGGGTTTACGATTATTTTCGATCTTCCCAAATCCATCGCGTTTCGGTAAAGTATTGTGGCGATGGCAATGGGTTGCATTTCTGCTGTTTAGCCTCAACGCGTTTATACCTTATACTAAAAATCTCAGTGTATTGCTTGAGTGGTCAATTATAATACCATTGACTCAACAGGTGGCTCAAATGTTTGAACCGGTTGGAGCTGCATTATTTGTTGCGTTGTTATTACTTATAATACCACTTTACCTTTCACAAAGAAAAGCGACTCGAGATCGTCCCCAGGCTCGACTGAAAATCATTGAGTTCAGCATTTTATTCTGGGGATTATCTGCATTAGCGGCGTTAGTTTTTGCTCTAATTGGGTCAATGTTACTAAAATCATTGGACGATATTCCCCGTCCGATTTCAGTGGTTTTATTGACTATTTTTATTTTCCCATTTTTGATCAGCATGCTCGCTATTCCAATCTCGTTTGCATACACAATCCTTACACGTAAAATCTTCGGTATCCGCTTCATCGTCAGGAAAGGTCTCCGATATCTTCTCCTATCCAAAGGTGCATTGCTTGTAGAAGGTATAATTGTTTTTTTCATCGTCATTCAAATCCTCAGTTATGCCGGAACAGAGTTTCTCAATTCACCCACCGCTGTAGGCGGTGTAGCAGTTGCAAGCACACTGGCAGTAATCGCAGTCGTCGGGAGAGTCAACCGCAAACTCATGCCAGTTATCGATCGGCGATTCTTCCGTGAAGCTTTGGACGTGAGAAAGTTGTTGATGGATTTGAACGAACAATTATCTGAGCTTAGGGAGCGAGAAAAGATACTTCAGTTGACTGCTTCGACTGTTCTCAAAGCACTCCATCCATTACGAGTAGTGTTCTTGTTGAAAGAAGAAAAAGCAAAGCATTTCAGATGTGTTCTCGTGCAGGAACATGAAGCGAAGCAAGCCCCATCTGGAAAGACAAATGGCCTAACCCGTCATTCTGAATTTATTTCAGAATCTCAATCCCAGCCACTTGCCAGTGATGAGATGCCGAAACAAGTTCGGCATGACGATGTTAATTATTTGAAGTCAAATGATTCCATCATCCGTCAGTTAGAAGAAAAGAAATCCTACGTAACAATTTATCCCGAGAAACTCGACCCCGAAGTTGAAGGAGACAAACGATTACTCGATCTCAACTGTGAACTCTTCATCGGAGTTCAAGGAAGCGCAGGGCTCGTTGGCATCATGGCACTTGGCGGAAAACTCTCCGAAGAGCCATTCAGCAAAGAAGATCGAGATTTACTAACGACAGTTGCCCGACAAATGGGACTTTCGCTGGAGAATGCAGAACTGTTGGAGGTTGCTAAGCGAGAAGCTGAGCAATCACGAGACCTGGAGATTGCGAGATCAGTACAACAAAACCTTTTCCCAAAACAACTGCCGGTTGTTGCGGGCTGGGAATTTGCCGGCATCTGCAATCCGGCAAAAGCAGTCGGTGGAGATTACTACGATATCTTCGAAGCAGTGCCTGGGAAAGTAGTTGTGGCATTAGGTGATGTGTCGGGTAAAGGACTTGGGGCATCGTTCGTTATGTCGGGTGTTCACAGCACGATTCGAACGAATGCAGAAAAATCATTCGACAATCCCGTCGGACTAATCAATGAGTTGAATAAATACCTTCTTGGATCGACATCGAAGAACATATTCGTTACTTTGTTTTTGGGAATCATCGATCTTGAAAGCGGTCGAATGCAATATGTCAATTGTGGCCACCCACCGGCGTTTGTTGTTCGGAAAGAGAATGGTGAAATAGAGAAGCTCACACGCACCGGACTTGCACTCGGTATGATGAATACCATTCAGTTTACTCAAGGATCATCGACATTGAAAGCGGGTGATTCACTCATTGTCTACAGCGATGGTATCACTGAGGCGATGAATGAGAAAGAAGAATTTTTCGATGAAGAGCGTTTGGTGAAGGTTGTGAATACAGCATCGAAGTTGGAAGCTGCTTCAATGATGGAAGAGATAATGAAATCGGTTAATAAGTTTGCAGGTACGCACGAGCAAGCTGACGATATTTCGGTTATTATTGCTCAACGACAGAAATCCATTTCTTCATGAAAGATCAGGTTGATGAATACTTACATGGTTCGTAAAACATTAGTAGTTCTTTTTGTTGTCGTATTGGTGGTTGCGCGAGCACTTAGCCAGTCGCCGCACATACCTGATTGGGCGCTCGTCCATACGAGAACGATGGAAGGAATCGATTCACTCTACAACTTCAAGTTCACTACCGCCGAAGCGAAGTTCAATGATGTTATTCGCATGGCACCGCAGGACCCGCGAGGATATTTTTTCAAGGCAATGATTTCCTACTATCGGTTTGAGTTCATGAGCGTTGAAACCGATTACGATCGCTTCATAGAACTTTCGGATTCAGTAATAGAAGTAGCTGAAAACGTCATCGACAACGATGAGAAGAACTCTGCCGCTCTTTTCTACCTTGGCGGAATTTACGGATACAGAGGAATTGTCAAGTCGGAAAAAGATGAAATCCTCTCCGCGGTTTGGGATGGGAAGAAAGGATACGGCTACCTGTGTGATGCGCTCGAAATCGATCCAAAGAATTACGATGCCATGATGGGAGTCGGATTGTTCAACTACTATCTATCCAAAATACCCAAGGCATTTCGATGGATTGCCACCGCTATCGGTTTCGATGCAGATCGTGAATTAGGATTGAGGATGCTCGAACGGACTGCACGGAAGGGGACATACGCCCGGAACGAAGCACGATGGTGGCTTTCTCAATTTTACCAGTGGGAGGGTGAGACAGAGAAAGGAGTGCAATATCTCAAAGAATTGAGTGAGAGTTATCCGAACAATCCGTTCTATGTTCAAAGGTATGGTTATGCTCTCCTATTTTCGTTGCGCAGAGTAGATGAAGCAATTCCTGTGTTCAAGAAGTCAGTTTCCATGACAAACTGGGAAGCTCAACGATACATCACGCAAGGGTACCATCGGCTTGGGCATTGCTATCGATTCAAGAGCGAGTACAAGGAGGCGATTGAGGCGTACACAAAGTTCATAACATCGGTCACATTAGATACAGCACAACAGCTCTATGCTCATTATTGCATTGGCTTGTGCTACGAAATGATGGGAGATCGAGATTCGGCACTCCCATACTATCAGAAGTCGCCAGCATATGCTTCAGAACGTCTGAAACAACCAATGAATGAGTACGACATTGAGTTTGAGAAAATGTCGAACTGGTTTAGTGCTGGATACTATACGAAGGGATTCGATGCAGGATTTGCTTTGCTCGCACGGAAGGATCTCACGGACGACCAACAGGGCAACATTCTATGGGAGATTGCTTCCACCTATTTTGAACAAAAAGACTACACGCAAGCTTCGAACAAGTACATGCAGGCCACGGGTTTGACTATCAAGAATAAATCGTGGATGCCGCCGTTTGCCTACTACCGACTTGGATTGTGCAACCTCCGGAATGGGCAGGAAGATTTGGCGAAGAAGGCATTTGAGAAGGCACTTGAGTTCGAGAAGTACGATAACGAAGAGTACATTCGGGAAGTCGTTGAGGAAGAGTTGGATAAGATCAATGACTGAGGAACCGAAAATGCCACCGTTAACACAAAACCCATCGCGCTGGACAATGGTGTTTCGGTACGCCAGTCTTACGTTGCTGATGATCTACCTCACCAGCATGATCGTTTTTGTGTTCTGGATTGGAGGATTCAGCATGGGCAGGACAGGAATGAGGTTGGATAAAGACACGGTCGGAGTCTATGGCGTGCGGCAGTTGGTTCGAGAAAAGGGTGGTTTCACTATCATCAAGATTGATTCCGCAGGTGTCGCAGCAAAAGCGGGCATGCGAGTCGGAGATAAAATCACAGCCGTGAATGGAGTTGAATTAAAGGATGATCCAACTGTGTATGATCGGGCAATAGTGCACGGAGAGATGCTCGTACAGGTGGCCGGTAATAAGGGTGAGATGGAAGTATACCTAAACCTCCCTGTGAACGTAGTAATAGGGATTCCCTTGCTCACCGCCCTTGTTTCCTTATTTTTCTTAAGCGGATTATTGATCGGCTGGTTACGGCCGGCGGATAAGACTGCGTTCAACTGTTCGATCTTTCTCCTTGCATTCGCTGCAGGGTTGTGTGATGATTTTATCAAGTACTTACCACAGTGGGCGTGGGCTATCGCTATGTTATATTCCATGATCACCGAGGCACTGGTACCTCCCATGGCTATGCGGCTGTTTTCTGTTTTTCCGAATCCCTCACGATTAGGCAGATTCCTATCGAAATGGCAATGGACCTTCTTCCTGATCGCGGGTTTCATTGCCATGGTCGACTACGGAGGTAGATTTGCAGAATTGTATGAGTGGCAGTTTATCAGCCAAAGTAGGGAACTGCTTGATAGTTTTTACGGATACCTGACAGTTGTCTTCATCGTTACTGTGTGCTCACTCGGCATTGCTCTCTATTTCGCCCAGCGGATTGAGACGCGGGGTCGACCACATTCGCGTATCAAGGTGATAGAGCTTGGCTTTCTTTCATCACTGACTGCGATTTTGGTTCCGGTAGTAATATATGCCGTCATTTACCTCTTTCAAGTCTCGATAGAACTAGAAGGAGTGTGGATTATCATTCTTATACTCTTGTTCTTTATTGCCCTCTCTGGAATTCCGGTCTCATTCGCTTACGCTATACTCTCGAGCAAGATATTCGGCATCCGCTTCATCCTCCGTAAAGGTCTCCAATATCTTTTCCTATCCAAAGGTGCGTTAGTTATCGAAGGCATAATCTTCTTCTTAATTCTGTATCAGATTATCAGTCATGGTGGAACTGCATTGGCAAGCTCACCAATGCTTGTGAGCGGCATCTCGTTTGGACTGGGAATCTTAGGAGTATTTACACTAAACCGAGTCAACCGCAAGCTCATGCCCGTCATCGATCGCCGCTTCTTTCGTGAAGTGTTAGATGTGAGAAAATTACTATTGGATTTGAATCAACAATTATCAGCTATCCGAGAGCGAGAACAGATACTTCAGCAAACAGCTAATACGGTTCTCAGAGCACTTCATCCAGCAAGAGTTGTGATGTTCTTGAAACATGGGAAATCTGATGAGCTCAGATGTGAATTAACACTTGAGAATGAACGAGCGAAGCCAACAACGCACAGCCCAACCCGTCATCCTGAACTTGTTTCAGGATCTGAACCAAGCTCAGCCCAGATGCTGAACCCAGTTCAGCATGACGCGGGAATTGGTGGGATGTTGAAAACCGATGATGCCATCATCAATCAAATGGAAGAAAAGAAAGGTTGGGTAATCGTTAACAGAGAAACACTTGATCTTGAAAAGGATGAAGATCAGCGATTATCAGCGGTCAATTGTGAATTGTTAATTGCCATTCGTGGAAGTTCAGGGCTTGTTGGTATTATGGGACTTGGCGGGAAACTCTCAGAAGAGCCATACAGCAAAGAAGATCGAGATTTACTAACGACAGTTGCCCGACAAATGGGACTTTCGCTGGAGAATGCAGAACTGTTGGAGGTTGCTAAGCGAGAAGCCGAGCAATCACGAGACCTGGAGATTGCGAGATCAGTTCAACAAAACCTTTTTCCAAAACAACTGCCGGTTGTTGCGGGCTGGGAGTTTGCCGGCATCTGCAAACCAGCAAAAGCAGTCGGTGGAGATTACTACGATATCTTCGAAGCAGTGCGTGGGAAAGTAGTTGTAGCATTAGGCGATGTATCAGGTAAAGGACTCGGGGCTTCGTTTGTCATGTCTGGAGTTCATAGCACGATTCGAACAAACGCAGAAAAATCAATCGATAATCCCGTTGTGCTAATCAATGAGTTGAATAAATATCTTCTAGGTTCAACATCGAAGAACATTTTCGTCACTTTATTTTTGGGAATCATTGATCTTGAAACCGGCTTGATGAAATATGTCAATTGTGGACATCCACCTGCGTTTGTTGTTCGGAAAGAGAATGGTGAATTTGAAAAGCTCACCCGCACCGGACTTGCACTTGGTATGATGAACACCGTCCAGTTTACTCAAGGTTCATCAACATTGAAAGTAGGTGATTCTCTCATCGTCTACAGCGATGGCATCACCGAAGCGATGAATGAGAAAGAGGAAATGTACGAAGAGGAACGATTAACTCAGCTGCTCACTACAACTCTTGGATTGGATACCTCACACATGATGGAAGCGATACTGAAATCAGTGAGTGAATTTATTGGACAAGCGGAACAGTCGGATGATGTGTCAATGATTTTAGCGCGGAGAACAGAGGAGATATCATGAATTCTTCAATAGATACCATATCGAAACGAACACTTGTATTTCGTTGCTCATTAGTTGCATTGCTAACGGTAATTCTTACCTTCATTGTTATTCATTGGATTTGGTCACTCGATGCTTTCCCTAAGTTCTTAAGTAATCAGAGTGCGTTAGGTTTAAATTACATCCGAAGTCCTGGTGATACTTCAATGCTGTTTGGGAACATTTATGAGATTAATTCAATACGGAAAAATGGTGGTTTGACCGTTGCTTCTGATATTGATTCATCCGTTCTAGCTTTTCAGTGGGGAATTAGACCGGGTGACAAGATTACCGCAATTAATGGAATATCGCTTCAAGAAAATCCAAAAGTATTTTATCGCGCATTCTCTAAAAAAGCCAAGGGCCAAAAATTAGAAATTAAATTCATCCGCGATGGTATCGTCTCACAAATCGAGAGTTCTTTTGCAATTCCTGATTCTTTAATGAAGTGGGGTGGACAGGGGTCATGGGCATTTTCAGTTGGAAATGTCAAAGGTGTCTATACATTCGATACGTTCAGATTAGTTGCTGATACTCCCTACCTTTTTCTCTCTATTCTCCTATTGCTCGTTGGTTGTATTATTGGTTTGTTGAAACCGAGTAATTCGGTCGCATTTCAAATCTCCATTCTTTTTCTCCTCTTAGGATGTATGGCGAATAGTATGCAATTTGATTGGTTCCGCCTTAGTGCAATTTTGCCTGCCTGGTTATTGATAACTACATTTGCTGCTTTCGCGCTTGCTCATGGAATCGGTATACCTCTGTTATTGCGTGTTCTCTCAGTGTTTCCAAATCCGACAAGACTGGGAAGATTATTTCTCCGATTTCAGTGGATAGCCTTCATCTTTTTTCTTACTCCCGCAATTATCGAATTCTCACCAAAATTAGTTAACCTGCTCGGATTGGACATAAATTTGTTCGATTCAATCTTCATAGAGTGGGTACACAAATTCGATAATTGGCTCTTGTTATTTGCCTTAATTGTAGGTTTGGCGTTACTCATCTCTCAACATATTGAAACGCGGCATAGACATGAATACCGGCTTAAAATTATAGAATTCTCTTTTCTTATTGGTTTGCTTGGCGTTGTCTTATATTATGTTGCCCTTTATGTATTTAGTAGAGCCAACATAAGTCTGTCCCAAAATATGGCAAACATCATTGTTGTATTATGGAATTTCACGCCCACACTCGCTGTTGGTACTATACCGCTCGCTGTAACGTACACCATAATAACCCGTAAGATATTTGACATTAAGTTCATCATCCGCAAAGGTCTGCAATACCTGCTTTTATCCAAAGGAGCGTTGGTCATAGAAGGCATCATCGTCTTCCTGGTCGTTTTTCAAGTCATCACGCACGGAGGAGAGAACATCGCAGGTTCACCATTTGCTGTGAGTAGTTTGTCAGTAGGAAGTACATTAGCGGTCATCTTTGTTCTTGGGAAAGTCAATCGCAAAGTCATGCCCGCCATTGATCGGCGTTTCTTCCGTGAAGTGTTGGATGTGAGAAAATTACTTTTGGATTTGAATCAACAAATATCAGCTATCCGAGAGCAGGAGGAGATACTTCAGCAAACAGCTAATACCATTCTTAGGACACTCCATCCGGCAAGAGTTGTGATGTTCTTGAAACATGGGAAGTCTGATGAGTTCAGATGTGAATTGACACTTGAAAATGAACGAGCGAAGCCAACCCAACCACGTCATGCTGAACTCGTTTCAGCATCCATACCAAGCAACGTTCAGATCCCGAACCACCTGCCCGCCGCTTCGCTTATGCAGGCGGGAGTTCGGAATGACGGCTTAGTGAGTGGGATGCTCAAGACTGATGATACCATTATCAAACAGTTGGAAGAAAAAAAAGGCTGGGTAATCGTCTATCCAGAAACACTTGATCTTGAAAAGGATGAGGATCAGCGATTATCAGCGGTCAATTGTGAATTGTTGATTGGCTTGCGTGGAAGCTCGGGACTGATAGGAGTAATGGGCCTCGGAGATAAACTCTCGGAAGAACCATACAGCAAAGAAGATCGAGAGCTTTTGCTTACCGTTGCCCATGAGATGGGGATGGCACTTGAAAATGCGGAGTTGCTCGAAGTCGCGAAACGAGAAGCAGAATTTTCAAAAGAACTGGATATCGCTCGACAAGTTCAGCAGAATCTCTTTCCAAAGCAATTGCCAACGCCATCGGGGTGGGAGTTTGCCGGCATCTGTAAACCAGCCAAAGCAGTCGGTGGAGATTATTACGACATCTTCGAGGCGGTACCGGGGAAAGTGGTTATTGCATTGGGTGATGTATCGGGTAAAGGACTTGGGGCCTCGTTTGTTATGTCGGGTGTTCACAGCACGATTCGAACAAACGCAGAAAAGTCAATCGACAATCCCGTCGGGCTAATCAATGAGTTGAATAAATATCTGCTCGAATCGACATCGAAGAACATATTTGTTACTTTGTTTTTTGGAATCATCGATCTTGAAACAGGAAAACTCTGCTACGTTAATTGCGGGCATCCACCAGTGTTAGTTGTTCGGAAAGTGAATGGTGAAATAGAGAAGCTCACACGCACCGGACTTGCACTCGGTATGATGAACACCGTTCAGTTTACTCAAGGGACATCGACATTGAAAGCAGGTGATTCGCTCATTGTTTACAGCGATGGCATAACCGAAGCGATGAATGAAAAGAATGAGGAGTATGAGGAAGAAAAATTGATTAAATTGCTCAATGAAGGAATAGGATTAGATACTTCTCAAATGATGGAAGAAATACTGAAATCGGTAAGTGATTTTATCGGGCAAGCGGAGCAGTCGGATGATGTGTCGATCATTTTAACACGAAGGAAATTGGAGACAGGATGATACCATCGAAAGACACCCCATCACCCCGTACAATGGCGTTTCGTTACGCCAGTCTTACGTTGCTGACGATCTACCTCACCAGTATGATCGTTTTCGTAATCTGGATTGGAGGAGTCACTACTGGGTCTCCGGGGATGAGGTTGGATAAAGACACGGTCGGAGTCTATGGCGTGCGGAAGTTGATTCGAGAAAACGGTGGTTTCACTATCATCAAGGTTGATTCAGCAAGAGTCGCAGCGAAAGCCGGGCTTAGAGTCGGTGACAAGATCGTAGCCGTGGATAGTGTGGAGATCAAGGAAGATCCAAGAATATACGATCTGGTATTGGCGCGGGCTAAGATGCAAGTGCGAGTGGAAAGGAGTGGACACACTGAGGAAGTTGCTCTGGTCATGGAGGATAATTATTTGGAAATCGGAGTTTTCCTCCTGCCTGTTTTCTTCATTGTTGGGGCATTGATTGGCTGGCTCCGACTGGGCAATTCAGCTGCATTCGAATGTGCGATCTTTTTCCAATGCATCGCCGCCGCGTCGTGCGATGTATGTTTTCAATATTTACCCGATTGGGGATTAGTCATCGGAACGATTTATTCCATGACAAGCAAAGCTCTGTGGTTGCCTATGGGTGTGAGAGTATTCTCCGTCTTTCCGAATCCTTCACGGTTCGGTAGGTTTTTGTGGAAATGGCAATGGATCTTCTTTCTTGTCCCCGGTCTGCTTGCGCTGATTAATTATACTGATAACTTCGCCCGCCTGTTCGGATGGCAGGCAGTCATCCAGATTATTGACCCGCTGAACAGATTTGCCGGAAACGGATACGTCATCTTTGTGGGTGTTGTTTGTGTGCTCGGAATCGCTTTGTTCGTTTCACAGCGTAAAGAGACACGCGACAGTCCGCAAACAAGGATAAAAGTGATCGAGTTCGGGTTTCTTACATCCGCGATAGCATTTGGCATGTGCCTCGTTGGAATTGCAATCTTTCTTATCTCTGGTTTGTCGACCCCTATTAGTGATGACAGTGGAGTCATTGTGAAGGTTATGTTTCTCACCATGATGCTCGGCTTAATTGTTGGGCTCTTTGCTATTCCGTTCTCCTTTGCATACGCTCTACTTGCGAGTAAGATATTCGGCATTAAGTTCATCGTTCGGAAAGGTCTGCAATATCTCTTCTTATCCAAAGGTGCGTTAGTCATAGAAGGTATTATTCTCTTTTTAATTCTGTATCAAATTATCAGTCATGGTGGAACTACATGGGCAAGCTCACCAATGCTCGTAAGCGGATTATCGTTTGGACTTGGAATCTTAGGAGTATTTACACTAAACCGAGTCAACCGTAAACTCATGCCTGCCATCGACCGACGGTTCTTCCGCGAAGCGTTGGACGTGAGAAAGTTGTTAATGGATTTGAACGAACAATTATCTGAGTTACGGGAACGAGAAAAGATACTTCAGTTGACTGCTTCGACTGTTCTCAAAGCACTCCATCCAGCCAGAGTGATGATGCTATTGAAACATGGAAAGTCTGATGAATTCAGATGTGAATTAACAATTGAAGATAAGCGAGTGAAACTTACTCAACCAGAGCAATCCAGTCCTACCCGTCATGCTGAACTCGTTTCAGCATCTATACAAAGCAACGTTCAGATCCCGAACCGAGTTCGGGATGACGCTGGGGGCGGGTTTGTATTGAAAGCTGAGGATTCCATCATCAAACAGTTGGAAGAAAAGAAGGGTTGGGCAATCGTCTATCCCGAAAAACTCAACCCCGAAGTTGAAGGAGACAAACGATTACTCGATCTTGACTGCGAACTTTTCATCGCAATTCAAGGAAGCGCAGGACTCGTTGGTATCATGGCACTTGGCGGAAAACTCTCAGAAGAGCCATTCAGCAAAGAAGATCGAGATTTACTAACGACAGTTACCCGACAAATGGGACTTTCGCTGGAGAATGCAGAACTGTTGGAGGTTGCTAAGCGAGAAGCCGAGCAATCACGAGACCTGGAGATTGCGAGATCAGTACAACAAAACCTCTTTCCAAAACAACTGCCGGTTGTTGCGGGCTGGGAGTTTGCCGGCATCTGTAATCCAGCAAAAGCTGTTGGCGGTGATTACTACGATATCTTCGAGGCAGTCCCCGGAAAAGTAGTTGTAGCGTTAGGGGATGTGTCGGGTAAAGGACTTGGTGCTTCGTTTGTAATGTCGGGTGTGCATGGCTCTATCCGCACTCGTGTTACTTCATGTATTAATGAACCTTTAAAATTAATCGAAGAGCTTAATGCTTACCTTTTATCATCAACAGCTAAAAATATCTTTGTCACTCTTTTCTTCGGTATCATAGACCTTGAAACAGGAAAACTCAGCTACGTTAATTGTGGGCATCCACCTGCAATTGTGATTCGACAAGAAGGGAATCAACAAGAACGGCTTACGCGAAACGGACCCGGACTTAGCATGATTGCCGGCGCTCGTTTCACTCAAGGAGGATGCCTATTACAGAATGGCGATACAATTGTAATTTACAGTGATGGTGTAACTGAAGCAAAGAATAACCAGGAGGAAATGTATGAGGAAGAACGATTATCCGAATTATTGAACAATGCATCGGGATTAGAAGCCACGGCAATTATGGACAAAATACTGAAGTCAGTTGATAGATTTGCTTTAGGAGCTGAACAAGCGGATGATATCTCGGTGATTGTGGTAAGGAGATGCTGATTGTGTCGCTCCTCTGGAGCTTTCCTGCTTTATTGACTTGTGCTACAAACATTTCGCTCCTACGGAGCTAATAACAAAATATTTTTACTACATGAGTCCCGTAGGGACGAAACGTATATAGAAATAATAAACGAAATATATTAAGCTCCGTCAGTCCAAAGGACTCCTTTGAAGGAGCGAGACAAAATAGGAAATATGATTTCAGCTTGTGCTATAAATGTTGCGCTCCTACGGAGCTTTCATTCGATGATGATTTATAGGAGTCCCGTAGGGACGAGATGTTTATAGTATAGTATAAAAAAATAATCAAGCTCCATTAGATGCGAAACCATATAAGGATTGATTCTATGGCAAACACATACACACAAATATACATACATATTGTTTTTTCTGTACATGGTCGCCAGAGTCTGATTAAAACGGAATGGAAAGAACGATTGCATAAATATCTCACTGGGATCGTTAAGAACGAGAAGCAAAAGTTAATTGTGATAAATAGTATGCCCGACCATATTCATCTTCTCATTGGTATGAAACCAGATATTGCCCTATCGGATTTGATACGAGATATTAAGTCAAATTCATCGAAGTTTATCAACGAACAACGGCTAACGCGAGGAAGATTCAATTGGCAAGAAGGATTCGGTGCTTTTTCAAATTCCCACTCACAATTGGATACAGTGATACGATATATTCAGAATCAAGAACGACATCATGCTAAGAAAACATTCCGTCAAGAATATTTAGAGATGCTGAAGAAATTCACAATAGATTATAACGATAAATATGTCTTCGAATGGATTGAAGGAACAAATGATTAATTGTGCCGCTCCTCTGGAGCTTTTTCCTCTGATTTGGTTGGTTCTATCGACATCTCGCTCCTACGGAGCTGTTATGCGATGATAATAAAGTACCGTTCGGGACGAAATGTTTTGAGCCAAAGGCTCATGCACCTCTGGCGCAATAGAAAAATAATAGAAGATAAAATAAGCTCCGTCAGTCCAAAGGACTCCTTTGGAGGAGCGAAACTTACATCCTAAATCATAAATCTTATTTCCTGAATCTTCCATCATCAATCCTACATCCTTGTATCAATCTCTCTATTTGGTTATATTAAATCACCATGAAGCAATACTTTCGTATAGTTAAATACCTGAAGGAATTCTGGAAACCGCTAACGGCTTCAACAGTGTGCAATATTTTATTTGTTGTATTTGCCACTCTTTCGGTCGCTTCAATCATGCCGTTCATGGATATTGTATTCAATCCCCCGGCACAAGTCAATCAGAAACCTGTCGAATTCAATCTCTTCCAGCTTCGTGAGTATACCACACTCCGTCTTCAGCAATTGGTATTAAATTATGATCGCATAGATTTGCTCCTCGGTTTATGTATTATCCTGATAGTGACGTTCTTCATGAAAAATTTGTTCATGTACTTTCAAGGTTATTTTATGTCAACCGTTGAGCAGGGAGTTACACGACGGCTGCGTGAAAATTTATACGCTCATCTGCACCAACTATCGATGGGATTCTTCAATAATGAAAGAAAAGGAAATCTCGTATCAACGATTGTTAATGACGTAAAAGTTGTTCAGGAATCTCTTTCGGTTGCTATGAATGGCATGTTTCGTGACCCATTGCAGATCATACTTTTTACGCTCGTACTCTTTTTCTTCGATTGGTCTCTCTCTCTGTTTATGTGTGTATTATTACCTGTTACGGGTCTTCTTATTACGAAATTGGGACAAATGCTACGCCGAGAGAGCAAACTAGCGCAGGAGAGAATGGCTGACGTGATTTCTGTTTTAACAGAGACATTGTCCAACGTGCGAGTAGTTAAAGCTTTCCGAATGGAAGAGTTTGAGATCAATAAATTCAAACATCATACTTTCAGTTATTTTAAAACCATGCGAGGAATTCAGAGACGGAAAAATCTTGCAAGCCCGCTGACTGAGTTTCTTGGTGTAATAACTGTAGCCATCATCCTCTGGTTTATCGGGAAGAACGTAATCCAGGGGACAACGGCGATGACACCGGGAGCGCTACTGCTATATATAGGTATTATTGCCCAGATGTTGCCGTCGTTGAAATCGTTTGGGTTGGTTTTTAACAGCATACAGGAGGGAGTTGCAGCCGCCAATAGGGTTTTTGGAATTTTAGATATCAAGCCGCGGATTATAGATCAATCGAATGCTGTTGCCATTACCGGTTTTCATAACAAGATTAAATTTGAAAATGTCTACTTCAAATACGAATCGGGTGAGATTGTACTAAAAGATATCAATTGCGATATCAATGCCGGTGAAACAATCGCGATAGTCGGACCAAGCGGCGCCGGTAAGTCAACCATGGTCGATTTGATTCCACGATTTTATGATGCGACCGATGGACATGTATTAATCGATGGAGTTGATATCCGCAACATCACGATGGATTCACTTCGTTCACTAATGGGTATCGTGACGCAGGAGACCATATTGTTCAATGATTCGGTTCGGAATAATATAGCTTACGGGCATCAGGATGTTGAATTCGAAAAGATAGTCGCGGCGGCAAAAGTAGCCAATGCTCATGATTTCATACTTGGTTTCACGGAAGGATATGATACTGTCATCGGTGATCGCGGCGTAAAATTATCCGGCGGCGAACGTCAGCGCATCTCGCTCGCGCGTGCAATCTTAAAAAACCCTCCCATTTTAATACTCGACGAAGCAACATCGGCGCTTGATACAGAATCTGAAATTCTCGTTCAGCAGGCAATCGAACGTCTCATGATCGGCAGAACATCTATCATAATAGCCCACCGATTATCTACTGTCCAGCGCGCCGATCGTATCATAGTGATTGAAAACGGAGGGATAGTGGAGACGGGCAAGCATCTCTCTCTTCTTTCCAAGACTAACAGTGTTTACAAGAAATTGTACGAGTTGCAATTCCAGGTTTGAGAAACAACGATTGACAATAAAATAAGTTATTCTTTATTCGGAACGCGATATATATAAACAGCCCGGTTTATATTGTATTTAGGATTCAGCATGTAAAGAAGATCGTCAACAAGACTCGGATTTATTTGTTTTACAAATATCTGTTCCGGGAATAATGTTTTCAACTTATCTATTCTTTCTTGCAAGTGATCATCTCCCATGTAGATAATATAAGAGGGCGGTAAAGCTTTGCCGTTATTAAAATTTATCTTTAAAGAATCAAGAGGTTTTTCTCGGCTGACTTCATATATCCGGCAGGTTCTTCCCATATAAAAAAATGGCATCATCGGGATAGAAGACAGTTCATCATTGATGAGAATGGCTTTTACCTCGGGCTTGTCGTAGAAGAATCGCATACTCTCGACGCGAGTTTTTTTAGAATAAGTAAACAATGTCAATACCAGTAAAAAGGCATTGACAACCCAGAACCACCGCCACAGCCATTTGTTAATCCGGTCCCATGTCAAAGATACTTTCATTTCTTTTTTCAACCAATACCAACCGATAGTCGCACCGATCAAAATGAAAGGGATAGCCGGAAGTATAAATCGTTCCTGCTTATTTGGGTAGATAGAATGAAAAATTAAAAAGGCGACTGTCGGTAAAACTAAATAACGTGCCTTTTTCCAAGCCGTTATGAATATGGAGAATATCATTAGACTCGTTGGCGGGATGAGAAAGCCGAGCACTGTTCCGGCATAAGTATACCAGACATTCGTTGTGTATTCGTACATGTTCTTTGAGTCGGCGTTATAACGAAGATACTCGATGAAAGTTGTAAATGGTTTGCCGTACACAAAGTATTCCGGGATTCCGAGAGCGATAAAACAGATAACTATAAATCCTGCCATTAATCCTATCAGTCGGGTCCATTTTCTTTCGATAAGAAGCAGCAATCCAAGCAGTCCGATAAATGAAGTTGTCTGGTATCTCAATACAAATGCAAATCCGGAAACTGCCCCTGCCGAGACTGCGAAAAGCAATTCTTTGTTTTGATTTTTCTTTATCAGTAAATAAGCGCCGATCATGAGAGGGGGGATACACACTATCTCAACGAGGTTTCTGACGGACATAAATGGCAAGATCCAGAAAAGCGCCAATAGGATGCCTGCAAATTTTGCAGTATTCTTATCGGATAGTTCTTCTGTAATTTTCATACCAAACCAGACGATAAGAAGAGAATAAATCGCGTGGAGGATCCTGACGATAAACATTTTAATTTGCGGATCGAAGACCCCGACCTGTTCAAATCCGCTGAACAACAAATAATGTAAGCCGATATAGAATAAATTTCTTAGAGAGGGATCTTTCGGATCCGGCAGAGCAATTCCATCCACCCAATTCTGGGCAACTTCGATGACGCAGAAATGATCGTCGTGCATACCGTATCCTTTTGCAAAGATTGCCGCGATCAGCCGAACTATCAACGCTATTACCATGACAGTTCCGTAAGGATACTTAATCCATATATTTTTTAGATATTCTTTCATCCGGTTGGCTCCAGATATTGAAAACATACAAGCAATTATTTTAGTATTATGATAACCGTATTCTCAGTTATACCAGATTTAATCAGTAAGATACCTGCGATTGCTAATTTACCGCAGAATGAATATATTGAAAAAATTATTAATATAAAATCATTGCCATTAAAGTAGATCAAGCGGATTTATCCTTTCAAATGAATGAAACCATCCTACATCAAACATTTTACCTCCGGTTACTCTTCAAACGGTTATTTATTGTACTTGCTCTTTTTACGGTATGTCGCGCCCTTTTTTATGTATTCAATACAGAAGTGTTTTCAGACAGTACATTATCCGAGATCATCGCCGCGTTCATATACGGCATCCGCTTCGATGTCTCTGCGATAATCTATTATAACTTCTTATTTATATTTCTTCATCTCATTCCTATACCATCCCGTGATGGCAGGTTGTATCGGTTGATGACAAAGATCGTATTCCATCTATCCACTGTTTTTATGATGTTGGTTTCGGTAATTGATATCGAGTATTTCAAATATTCTAAGAAAAGAACTACATACGATATTTTCGGGATGAGCAGTGACTGGTCGCAGTTGTTTCTTCAATATCTTAAGGATTTTTGGTATCTCGTTTTAATTCTGATCGGTTTGATAATAATTATTGAGGTCCTCTACCGCAAAACGGAGCGGCGCTCTAATAAAGTCAGAATTAAATATCTATTTCAATCTGCGATGCTTATCATTTTTGGAGCCGCGTTTATAATTGGTGCGAGGGGTGGGTTTCAGTTAAAACCGATAAAAATGAGCGATGCCGCCCTTGATGTAAATCCCAAAAATATTTCACTCGTATTGAATACTCCCTTCACAATCTTGCGTACATATGGCAGGAAAGGGCTTGCCGAGGTTCGCTATATGTCTGATGACGAAGCGGCTATGCTTGTTCCAATTCATAAACGAAAACATTCCGATGGTACCTTCAGGAAAATGAATGTGGTCATTATAATCGTCGAGAGTCTTTCCAGAGAATTTATCGGGAGGTTGAATCGCTATCCGGGATATACGCCGTTTCTGGATTCGCTTAGTTATCAAGGGCTGATTTGTACTAACGCTTATGCAAATGGAACAAGATCGATGGAGGCGGTTCCTGCTATCCTTGCAAGCATACCTAACCTGATGGATGATTCTTATATTTTCTCCGTCTACCAGAGCAATGCGATTAACAGCATCGGAAGTATATTGCGCGATCAAGGTTACAGCACTTCTTTCTTCCATGGCGGAACTAACGGTACGATGGGATTTGACAGCTTCATCAAGCTGGCAGGTTTTGAAAAATATTACGGCAGGACCGAGTACAACAATGAAAATGATTTCGATGGTTACTGGGGGATTCCGGATGAGGAGTTTCTCCAATATACTGCGATGAAATTGAATGAAACGCCTGAGCCGTTTTGTGCCACGATATTTACTCTCTCATCTCACCATCCATATTCTCTTCCACCGAAGCATGCAAATGATTTTAAAGGCGGAACGACGCCGATTCAAAGAACAATAATGTACACAGATTATTCATTGAAGAAGTTTTTTGAAACTGCTTCGTCTCTAAATTGGTACGATAACACTCTGTTTGTTATAACCGGAGATCATACACCGGCGGAAACGGAACATCCTTTTTACCGTTCACAGGTAGGAATGTACGCCCTGCCGATAATCTTCTTCCATCAGGGGAGCGATTTAATCGGTACATTTGAATCGGTTGTGCAGCAAATCGATATCATGCCGTCGATCCTGGATTACTTACGCTATGATAGGGAGTATATTGCATTCGGCAACAGTATATTTGATACAAGTAAGCACCGTTTTGTTTATAATTTTTTAGATAGTTATCAAATATTTAGCAGCGAGTATGCATTGTCGTTCAATGGTGAAACGAGTACTGGTGTAATAAAGTACGGGCCGGATAGTATGTCTGCGATAAATCTAATAAATTCGTATCCGGTAGTTAAAAGCCGGCTCGAAAAACAGGTGAAGGGCATGATACAAGTATATAATCGCGCTCTAATTCATAATGAGATGACAATGAGGTATTCCAGGAATTGAAAAAGCGGGTATCATCAATTAGAAATTTATCGGTTAATCTCGATCATAAATTATTTTTCCTTATTATATAATTACTCTAACATGGCGGAAATGATTTCTATAGGATTTCTTTTAAAGTTCATTCGTTTCGGTATTGTCGGATTCTCGGGCGTATTCGTCGATTTCGGGATTACGTATGTATGCAAAGAGAAGATTAAGATAAATAAGTATATATCGAATAGCGCCGGATTCTTGACGGCGACGGCAAGTAATTATACCTTAAATAGAATCTGGACGTTCCACAGCATTGATCCGGCTATTGCAACTCAGTTTTCAAAATTTCTTATGATATCTGCAATCGGTTTGGGGATTAACAACATGATCCTCTTCATTCTGACTAATAAATTTAAAATGAATTTCTATGTATCAAAAGGTATCGCAACATTAGCTGTGATGTTATGGAATTTTTTTGCAAATTATTACTATACATTTCAAGAGAGTTAACCATATGACCGGAATTATACTTAAATCAAATGATTAAGGACAAGGTCGGCTTACTTTATACAATCGAATAAATCTATGATAGATCACAATATAAGTTCAACTAATGGAACCGGGAATAAAATCCTAATAAATATTATTGTCGGTTGTACATTCGCTTTCGTATTATGCTCGACATTTTCCATAGCATTTTCTCAGATTGCATATTTCAGCGGACTTGTGCTGTGGTTGTTTCTTATCGTAAGGAAGAAAGATAATATTGAAAAGACACCGCTTGATATGTATTTTATTATATATCTTTACTTCGAAGCGTTTACCACAATCTTTGCATTCAATTCATTTGATGCGCTGATGCATATACAGAAGAGACTTCTTCTGATTCCTATCTTTTATATTGTAATAAGATTCGCCGATAGCCGTCTGCTGGTTCAGAAACTTATTATTACATGGTTTGTGTCGGCAGCACTGGTGGGGATTTTCAGCACAATATCGATTCTTGCAGAATTCTCCGACTACTCGCATTATCTGAAACGTTTCGGTCTGTATAATCACTACATGACAATAGGCGGTTTGTCGATGTTCATGATATTACTGATGACGCCGTTCGCTCTTCATGAAAAAACGCCGATGCGAATCAGGTATCTCTCTATCATCGGGATTGGGTTTATATTATTCACGCTTCTGTTCACTTTTACGAGGAGTTCCTGGATGGGGGCGATAGCAGGAATTTTTGTTATTGCCTTAATCAGGTATAAAAAACTTGTTGCAGTCATTGCTGTGGTTGCTACCGGTATCGCTATATTCGGAAGTCCGGAACTGCATGCACGATTCATCTCGATATTCGATCCGAACGATCCAAGTAACGCTGAGCGTCTCCAGATGTGGGGAGTGGGCTTACAAATATTTCGTGATCATCCCGTATTTGGCGTCGGTGATGTTAACCTGATGGCTTTGAGCCGAATGTATTCACACAGTAGTTTTGGTTTTGGTCATGCACATAATAATATTGTTATGTGGCTGATAACACTTGGAGTTGTCGGATTTACTTTTATTCTTTTCTGGTTTATCAAGATTTGGAAAATATTATGGAATACATACAAATTATCGAATAACGATTGGCTGTACGAATCATTCACACTCGGGGCGATTGCCGCATTCGTCGGGTTTCATGTGAACGGTATGTTCGAATGGAATTTTGGCGATGCAGAAATATTCATGATGTTCTGGATAATGGTCGGTATGGTTATGTCGATCAAAAAAATAATCGAGCGTAACAAATCCGGTGAACCTGTAAAATGATCGATAGAATTCGTATACTGCACATTTCTTCTTCACGCTCATGGGGAGGGGCAGAGATGGCGGCGGTTAAATTAGCAAATAATTTTGCTCGAAGAGGTCACGAAATCATTTTCGCTGCCCATCCGAAAAGCCGGATAACAAAAGAATTACAAAATACAGAAGTCGAAGTGATCCCGATTAATTTCATTCGTCACTTTGATCCTGCCGCGGTGATCAAGCTGATGAAAATTATCAATGATCGGCAGATAGACGTTATTCATTGTCACCTGTCACGGGATCTGGTTCATCTCTATTGGATAACAGTTCTATCGCGGTCACTGCCAATTATCTTAGATAAGCAAGTTTCTTCGGGTGTTTCTAAAAAAGGCGTCATCCATAAGATGATTTATGCTAAAGTCTCAAAAATATTTGTACTCTCCACTTATTTGGCAAAAAATGTTCTTGATACTTGCCCAATAACGAAAGATAAAATAGTTGTTATCCCCGGCGGCGTAAGGCTTGAAGATTTTAACATACCCGAAGGTGTGCGCGGAATATTAAGATCCCATTGGCAATTAACATCGAATGAGATTGTGTTCGGAACAGTGAGCCGAATTGATCGGCAAAAAGGGCTGGAAGATTTAGTACGGGCATTCGCTTTACTCTGTGCGAAATATAATTCTATTAAATTAGTCATCGTAGGTGAACCAACTTTTGGCGAACCGGAGTTTGCCCATGAATTAGGAAATATCATCAAAGAATTGGGAGTGGAGAATAAAGTGATCTTACCGGGCTTTCGCTCCGATATTCCGCGCGTATTATCAGCGTTCGATATTTTTGTCCTCCCGTCGTATTCAGAGTCGTTCGGTTATGTTTTTATTGAAGCGCTCGGTGCCCGGCTGCCTGTTATTGCCACTAATGCCGGAGGAGTTCCGGATATAATTGAGAACGAAGTTTGTGGATTGTTAGTCCCGCCGATGGATCAACAAAGATTGTATGACGCTATGGAACGACTTTTAACCAACGATGCATTACGAAACCAATTCGGCTTCGCAGGTAGAAAGAGGGTGGAGGATAATTTTTTAGAAAGTGAGATACTCGATAAAATTGAAAGAGAATATTTAAATCTTATTAAAAGGAGGGCATAAGTTCTCAAGCTATGTTTAATATGGATTTTTTTTCGGTTGAACACCTTTATTCTTTGTAAATTCTTCGAAACTAATTTTCTTATAATGCTCCCCGCCGATGTATTGTATTATGAGGAGGAATCTATCTGCCGGAACGAATGATCCTAATTTATTTATCGCATCTCCATTTGAATCCATAAAGAGTATCGTCGGAAATCCGGTAACGCCGAAACTCTGGGTCAGTCCGCTCTCTGTTATTGTTTCGCCTTTATATTTTAGATTTTCTTTCCCTTCGCCATTTACCTTAACAGGGATATAATATTTATTCAGATAATCGACTACCTTGGGATCTGTGTAGACTTCTGAGTCGAGCTTTTTGCACCATTTACACCAGTCGGTATAAACATCGATGAGTATTTTTTTCTTAGCCTTTTTTGCCTCTGCAACGCCGGCATCGAATTTTCTCCATTTTAATTCTGCTTTATCCCCGGCTAATACCGCCGTAGTTCCGAGAAGAATGATAAGAATAAGTGATGCTGTTATTTTCGTTTTCATAAGTATAATCTATCCTGATAATTAAAATTCAAAACCAAGCGACACACTATGTGTCGATCCTAAATCGTAACGGAAAGGAACGTATGCATAATCCAACTGCATAACTCCGTAATGAATACCGAATCCTGCGGAAATATTTTTTGCTTCGTATCCTGTCTGGAAACCGAAACGCAGGGCAAGCATATTTTTATAACTAAGCTCGGCACCTAAATGCAAATGTGTTTTATTCTCACGCGTGTATGTAACGACATCCGAAGCGAAAGTCAGTTTGCTATCGATGTTCTCAACGCCCAATTGATAAGCGATACCGCCGCGAACGGTTGTGGGAAGTTTTATTGATTCATATAGCAATTTGTTCATCGATCCGAGGTTAGCTATCACGAGTGCAATATCGAAATTCCAGGGCGTTCGGTACAATCCGCCTAAATCAACAGCGTATCCTGAAGCGTCCTCGACAAAAATCTTTTCATAAAGATATTTTCCAGTAACGCCGATATTTATCGATGTATCTATCTGATAAGCGGCAGAAAAACCGATCGCGACATCATGTGATGAGAAGGTGCTCAGAGCATCTCCGGGTTGTGTTCGTACCTGAATGTCTGCTGTGCCGGTAGCATTCAAACTGAAACCGAATGAAAATCTATCTGCCGGAATAGATGCGCCGATGAATTCCGTCTTCGTATCCTCGATCCATTCTTTGTGCATAAGGAGAATCTGGGCATTTTTCGAAATAGCAAGCGCCGCCGGATTGTAGTAGGTTGCTGAAGGGTCTGTGGCAATTGCCGAGTATGCTTCACCCATTCCGAGCGCTCTGCCGCTGATACCGTGCTTCAGAAACGCCAGACCCGTTTGACCTGTTTGTGAGTATGAAATACCGTTCATCAGTATATATGATGCGGTAACTAAAAAAAGGATTTTTTTCATGATGCCTAAAATGTGGTTGATAAAGTTATGATATGCATTGCGTGGGGTGCATAGGATTCAAAAACAAAAGCATACGTTAATGCCGGTGTCCAATCACCGAACGATTTTTTTGCGGAAAAACCGAACGAAGGTTTAGCTCCTGTGGCTTTATCGCTGAAATCGATACGATCTACGCCGCTTCTGACGCTGAAATATTCCATGAAATTATATTCTGCTCCCATACGAACAATGTTTGTTTTCTCAGATGAGTTTTCAAATTCTGCCGATACAACTCCCATATTCGAAGGAAGTAAATACGCTAATCCGATGCGGCGAAGATTCGGAAATTTATCAGTAGTCGTTTTACCTTCGGGATCTGGATAGATCGCGTGCGTATCCCATTTGTATTTTGAACCTATATCCAGAATCGAAAGACCTGCGTATAGATTATCTAGAATTTGCACGCAGGCGCCGATATCGAAACCGACGGTTGTTGAGGTTACTTCCTCGAATAACTTACTATGATAAATTTTTACCGCAACGCCGAGGGAAACTCTTTCGTCAACCCGGTTCGAGAAAGCAAGATAGAATTGGTTTTCATATGTGGAATAATCCTCCGTATGAATGCCGTCGCTGTTACGTCCGTCAATGTTGCCGACTCCGGCATTGATCAATCCTACAGATAAACCTGCTTTCGGTTTTACAGATTGTGTGTAACTCAGAAAATTCAGCCTTCGGTCCAGCGATAGAATACCGAATGATGCGGCGGCAGTCCGGTGTTCCGAAAATGCCGACAGCGCAGGGTTATAGTATGTACTGATGTCGCCGGTAACGACTGCCGTCATTGAATTACCCATCGCCATTCCGCGTGCGCCAAAACCCATACGGGCGAACGCGCCTGCTGTGCCTGCGTTTTGCGTGTAAGCGATCGTTGTATAAAGAAGGAGTAAAACGATATATCGAGAATAAGGCTTCATATTATTGCAGTACTAAAATTTTTCCAAATATCGGTTCGTCATTATCGATCTTGACGGAATAAAAATAAACGCCGTTCGCCACAATCCTGCCTTCATCATCTCTTCCGTCCCACATTTCATCGATCTCCATGTTCGATTGCCGCGTTGCATTATTAATTAGCGTTCGAACACGGTTCATTCCGAAATCAAAAATATCGATAGACACTTCCCTTGAAGATCCGGCGCTCGTATGTTTTTCGCCGTAATGAATTCTAACATATGCTTCGGGATCGGAGAGATTCGTTTTTGGCTGGAACGGATTCGGATATGCGAAAGTTTTACTCGATGCCCCGACCTTTTCGTAAGTTCGTCCGATAGTCCATACCGAGCCGAAGGGATTTTCGAAGTTGTCTATTGTTCGTACGAAACCTTCATTCGTGCCGAGGAAAACCGTATCGCCGATTACCGCAACCGAGAAGACCTGAGCAGAAAGTATCGACTGATGAACCGAAGCGTCTGTGAAGTTTGATATTTTAATGAAACTCTTTCCGCTGTTATCCGTTCGGTAAATTCCCGCATCGGTGGCGATGTAGGCGATGGAATCTTTGAATGCAAAATCGTAAGCCCTGACACCATTGAGAAGATTATTCCATGAATTACCGTCGTCATCCGTGTAGCTTACACCGAATTCTTCAGCATTGTCTTCTGCTTTCCAGTTTGTCGTCCAGATACGTTTTGTGCCGTTGAAATTCTGCCCTCTGATCGCAATGATCCAGTTTCCGAGTATCGGATGTGATTGGTTGCGATGGTTGAATTTTATCCATGTAGTTCCGCCATCGGTCGATCTGTTGATGCCCCCGGCAGTACCGCACCAAATTGTATTCCGGTCACTGGCGTGAACAGAGAATGCCAGCAGGTTATTGTTCTTTCGTGGATCGAACTTTTTAAAGTACCTCGTTATCGCATCTGAACCATAAGTCCATAATGTATCGCTCACCCTCAACGTATCCATATTATCTAATGGGAGAAGAATGCGCTGCCATGTTGCGCCGTTGTCGGTCGATTTGCGCAATCCGCTTGCCCAACTGGCAATCCAAACTGTACCTTCCGATAAAGCGATATCGAATGTTACATTCTGTTCCGGCACAAGAACTGGTAAAAACCAAACCGAGTCGTTGATGCAGATTGAATCAGGGATGCAATATCTGAAAATGCTGTCGCCGCGGTTGTCAAGCGTTTGCGGCAGATGCTGCCAACCCGTATCTCCGTTTACACTGAAAGTATAACCACTGCCTGTCTGTACGCTTCCGCCGCTGATTTCCGTATTGTAGCCGGTAGATACCCAAACGGTTTCCCGGTTGGCTGCTATCGCGAATATACCTTCATTTGCAAACGCAGGATCAGTGCGGTAACTTGTCCACGTGCGACCGCCGTTAACACTTCTTGCAAATCCTCTGCCTGTGCCGATGTATAGCACGGAATCGGAGACTGCAATATGTGAAATGCTGTTGCTTGGCGGAAGTGCTAAGCGAACTCCGGAGGGAGGTACTGAAAATTCCTTTAGAAATTTCGATTGTGCATTCATCGTATATGGAATTCCGATTGCAACGGCAAGCATCAGAAAGATATATGTATTCAATTGTTTGATCATTGCGCTATAATCGTGATTGTGTGATCAAGAGAATCTCCGAGGAAACCCGACTTATCGATTGCATAGAACCGTAATAATTTTGAGCCTAATGTGTTTGATGAATCTACTTGCAGTAGAGTCGAATATCTTCCATCTGCCGCAACTGAATCTCCATCCGTAGAGAAATTGCCGTCATCGTACAATGGATTCTTGGTGCTGGAATTTACAGAACTGAGATTTCGGAAATAAACCTGATCTATATCCGCAAGACCATCAGGGTCACTCGCAGATATACGGAAATAAACGAGTGTCCTGCCGTGAAGCGGACGAACAAATGTATCTTGAGCAGAAAGGTTCCAGATGTGCGGAGGTCCGCTGTTCTTCGCAATCAGTAAACTCAACTGAATCGAATTACCGATAGAATTTTCCTGACCTTGCGCAAACATTTCGACGATGTAAATACCGGTCGATGAACGCTCCATTGTGAACGATGCGTTAGTGTTATAAACAGCTTCGTCCGGCAATGAACTATCCGGCAAAAAGGACAAATTCCCCCTTTGTATAACATCATGCGATACGGGTGAATAAATTCTGTAAGATACTTGCTTTATGTCGCTGACACCATTCGCATCCTCGACATGAGCGATAAGAGCGATAGTAATCTTATATTTTCCATCTGTCAGATGAGCAACCGCACCTGAGCTTGTTGTATCTATGTGAAGATAATATGTATTCAATATCGCTGTAGTAACATAAGGCGGTACTCCTTGTGTGTCGATTAGCCCGCTACGGTCTTTCTCGCACGAAAGAGCAGTCAGGATTAAGATAATGAAGATGATGATTAAAGGATTTTTCATTGGTTGATTTGAAATATAAAAAAGCCGAGTAGTCAGAACGTAACATAAAGACTCGCTCGGTGAGCTTTCTCCAAAAAGTTACCGTTGTTTAGTTAGTGACTTGGTAACAAAGAATCGTAAGTTTCCTGCTATAATTGAACAAGTTGAGGATTTAAACTACTAAAAACTAAGAAATCCTTTCCATAAAGTCAAATTTGAGTAATGTACTAGTTTGAAAAATGTTCAGAGCGATCAATGATGAACAGACCTCACCCGTAGCCCTCTCCTACGAGGAGAGGGCGTTATTGCCTACGCTAATACGAGTGCAGAGCTATTTCATCCTCTCCTTTTAGGAGAGGATTATAGGTGAGGTCTGCTGTTGATTTCTCTCCTCTGAAACTGAGACACCCCACAAATTTGCTTACACTCCAAAATCTATGAACGGCACCGGTGGAAAAGTAAGTATAAAAGTGATGAAAGCAAACCATCCCAAGAATTTTCTTGTTGGAGTCAGTACAGTATCATCGTTTATCTCCGGATGTTTCAGCTTAATCAGGAAGTATAAAATTGCCGCCCATAGCAGCCATCCTATAGATCCAAGATACAGCTTGAATCCGAAGAACGGTATGAAGCTAAGCAATCCCATGGCAATCAGCAGACCGAAAAAGATTTTTGCTATGATGGTTTGCCACTTCCCGCCGATGAGTGCATACATAACATGACCTCCGTCTAATTGACCTACCGGCATTAAGTTAAGCGCCGTAACAAACAGCCCGAACCAGCCGACACAAAGATACGGATAATGGTAGATTTCATTCATAGGCGGAACGAAGCCGTTCCAGGTGAAAAGCTTCGTTATGCCGTAGAAGAAAATCGACTGCCCGAATGAAAATCCGTTTGTTGGAATTTCTCCTGACGGTAAGTATTCCGGATGGATTGAATAAATATAGGATTTGTCGGGGAGCGTTAGTAATCCATACACTAAAATAATAATAGTAACGATGAAGCCGGCAATTGGTCCCGTAATGCCGATATCGAATAAAGATTTCTTGGATGAAAAACTTGAGCGGATGCGTATGACCGCGCCGAGCGTGCCGAACGGATTCACAAGAAACGGCGGCGCGGGGATGTAATACGGAAGTGTTGTGCTTATCTTATGATACTTCGCGGCGAAGTAATGACCGAACTCGTGCGCCGACAACATAGCCAGAATACTGATTGAATAGGGAAGACCATACCAGAAATTGGCAAGCTCCAGCGGGTCTTTGTTTAACCACTGCACTCCGGCGAGTGTTGTGGTGAAGAACGTGAGAACAAATAAACTAATGTTGAGTGTGTACGACCAGAATTTTTTCAATATTTCAATCTTTCGAATTGTTTCAAACGCTAATAAAGATAATGAAATTACACGATATTTAAAATGGCTTAGAGAGAAGTGTTTTCAAGTATAATAACGTCAAGATGTATAGAGTTGCATCATTGCACTTTTTTACCGATATTTTCTAACACAGGAATTCATGCCATCAACTAAAGATATATTGCTTCAGATTCTCGAAGAATCATCAATTCAACACAAGTCGTTTGGGAAAACACAACTCATAAAATTACTCTACCTCGCCGAAGTAGAATATTACAGAAATTGCAACCAACGTTTGACCGATCTAAATTGGCTTTTTTATCATTACGGTCCATATGCCCTTGAGCTAGAAGATATTCTTTCTGATAAGGTATTTGAACAGACGAAAATAAAAACGCAGGATGAGAAAGACTTCATTCTCTTCAAGGTTGCTGAAGGGTTAAGCCGGTATAAATCTGAAGTCGACACCAAAGTGAGTTTGATTATTAAGAAGATAGTTGGGCAATGGAAAGATAAATCGCTTGAGGATTTGTTGGACTACGTGTACTATGAAACAGAGCCGATGGAAGCAGTTGATAAACGGGGAGATGTACTAGATTTTACAACGATAAAAAAAGAAAATACTCAGGTTGTAATTCCTCTTAAAGCTTCAAAAGAAACAGAGCAAAAGGTTGCTGAGTTGAGGAAACGAATTGCCCCGACACTCAAAAGACTTGGCGAACAAAACAGAACAGAACAACACGAGGACAAGGGATACAGCGATGCTATGGAAGCTTGGGATGAAGAGGAACAGGTTAATGCGGATGCCTTGCAGCATTTAAAGATCATAATCAAACCACAGACAGACTCTGACACGCAAGGGCATTGACATATTGGGACTTGTGGAAACCAGCTTTGAAGCTGGACCTACAGTAGGGTTTACCGTTGGGGAGATTGTTGAAATTCCGTCCTTATACCCAAACAAAGATAAATTAATTCTTGATGTTAATGTGTCTGCTGATCCGAGTGAAGGTGAACTTCCTACGATCATCAGCCCCCTTGACCAACGACAATTTAAATTACCTATAAAAAGCCTTGGCTTGAAAGTAAATGAACATTGGTTTGCGGTCAAAGGGAAAATGCGCCCTGCAATTATTATTGCAAAAGGACCAACTCGTTGGGCGACGAATGAATCCGAGCAACTAATGATCTGCGTGCCGCTTTACACGGTTGATAAACCAAAAATTCACCGAGAGTTTGTTATAAGTGCTCAGGCTTTTCAATATCCGAGTAAATTTTATATCCCACCGTTTCCAATGTTTCATATCGAGGAAAGCATTGCACGTTTTGAGTTGATTCAAATAGCACATGTATTTGCAGTAAGAAAATTTCCAGCCAATACAAATCCGGCAATGCTGTCCGATGAATTCTTCAGTCTTTTACGACTTTGGCTCATGTCATATCTTGGTGGAGCAATTGATGAAGAAGAAATTGAAATTTTAAAATTATATGGAAACGATATTTTGAATGAAGCTAGAAGGCAAGGAGTAGTTATTTAAAACTTATGCCCACACTAACTTGGATTGATAAAAAAGCCGTAGAGAATCACCATCGGCACGTCCCGTTTTATTTGCTTACTAAGATAACGAAATAACCAGAAAAGTAAAATGATAAAAAAAGCTGAGATATTTTACGTTGATTCTCAATAAGAAATTATTATATTTACTGGACAATAGGAGATTGAAAAATGAGGGTGGAAACATGCCCTAAAAGTTTTAGTGCGGATGATTGGAATAGTAAACATAATAAAACCGTTATGAAATATGGAGAGAATATAGTGGAGAAGTTGTTTGGTGAAAATGAAATTAACGAGTTGACTGAATTTGCGAAGAGGTTGGCGGCATAGATATTCTTAAATAGTCTTGAAATAAACTTGAACATATGAAACTAGGCGAACAGGAAAATAAAAAGACTTTCGAGTATAAGCCCTCGGACTTCATGCGTGGACGAAGACCTGAGCTTTACTCTGACTCCAAGTACTTCGAAGAAGCACGGATTTCCAAGGAGGTATTTGAATATCATCTTGAGACACTTACGAGTAGAAAACAGGAAATTGAGTTTGAGCATTTTTGCAGAAGACTTGCCGAAAAGGAGATTTGCCCAAATCTCCTTCCCCAGACAGGACCAACTGGGGGTGGAGATAGTAAGGTAGATACAGAAACCTATCCGGTAGCGGACGAAATCTCTGAGAGATGGTATGAAGGCTTTGGAAAAGCGGCGGGCATGGAGCGTTGGGGATTCGCATTTAGTGCCAAGGAGGACTGGCGCTCTAAAGTTAACGGAGATATTAAGAAAATCGCAAAAACAGGAAAGGGATATAAGCAAGCATTTTTTATTACAAATCAATTTGTGAAGGATAATGTAAGAGCAGATGTTGAAGCAAAGCTGGAAAAAGAGCATGGTATTCCAGTACGCATCTTAGATCGCAGTTGGATAATGAAATCCGTCTTTGAACACCGTCGTTTAGATATTGCAATTGAAACGTTGAGACTCGAAGGTGTATCTTCCCACGCAAGAATGATCTTAGGACCTAACGACGTGGCTCGGAAAACCGAGTTGGAAGAATTGGAAAATAGCATCCAGGATCCAGAAAAATACAAAGGATTAGATTATCAATTAGCCGAAGATTGTTTACGAGCAGCCATTCTCGCACGTGGGCTGGAATTACCAAGAGTTGAAATTGATGGACGGTTTGAGCGAGCAAAGCGAATCGCAGAAAAAGCCGGAATCCCTAAACAGAGAGCCCGAATCATTTATATGGAAGCGTGGACGGCTCACTGGTGGTATGATGATTTTGGAAAACTTAATAGTCTATATAAGGAAATTGAAGATTTAACGGTTGAATCCAATCAGGCATCAGAGCTTGAGCGGTTAGTTAATCTCTGGCAGATTCTTAATACCGCAGTGCATGTCGGTTCATTGGATCAGGATGTAGCTCAAATCGAAGAGAGAACTTCAAGACTTCAAAAAGCACTAAATCAACTTGCAGCAGATTCTACTCGACCAACAAATGCTCTTGAGGCTCAAGCACTCAGAGTTTACATGGATATCACCAGGGTGCTGAATACACCGCATGAGTTGACCCGTATCTTGAACCAGATTAGGTCAATCATCATAGGGAGTGAAAATCTTCATGCTTTTCCTGCTGATCCACTTAGTAGAATTGTTCGTGAACTGGGCGACTTTTTGTCAGACAATGCAGAATACGATGTTTTGCTTGAAACCGTAGTAGCAACTGCTGAGAAGCGAAAAAGTGAAGGTGAAGCTGGTCGTATCCTGCTAGAGCGTGGTATTCAGAAATTCCAAGCAGGAAAAACATACGAGGCAATAGAGTATTTTGGACGAGCAAGGCGTAAACTTGCCAAAGAAGAATACCAGCAGGAATTGATTTCCGTTCTTGCTGGTTTGACGATGACGTATGAAAAAGCTGGTCTCTTATGGGCCGCTCGGGGTTGTGTCCTTGCTGCGGCGAACGAACTCTTCTCTACGTTTGTGAAGGACGGTAAAATCGAGAAACGCGTTCTGAAGTACTTTATGAGAATGGTATGGATAGAACTGCAACTTGGTCGAATTCCACCCGCCCTGTCTTGGATGGATATGGCGCATTTAGTTGCTAGTCAAGTTCTCACAACTGAAGAAGAAAAAGAAACTTATGAGGCTCAACGTGATGCTCAATCGTTATTTATTGGCATTATATTTCTTCGTATGGATGTTTCTAACCTAAAGTGGCTTGATTTTTTACCTGAAGTCATTGAAAGGCGTGGGTTGAATACTGCATGGTTCTCACTTCTTTATGCGCTCGGTTATGAAGATTACCTCCGAGCACAGAAAGTTATTCCAGAGACCGAGAGTAGTGAATCAATTCAAGAAATGTTCATTGAGGGTACAACAGGTTCAAAAAGTGAGGATATACCAGAATGTTCTGAACTATTCCTCCAAAGAAGGGTAGTGTTTCACTCGTGTGTTCTTGGCTGTCAAGTAGTTGTTGATCTCGAAAATTCATTATCTTCTATTTATTTGGCTGAGACTATCTTAGCCGCACTGGAATCTTTTCTTGCTACAAGCCTTTCTGACTTTATGCCGATAAGATCCGAATTCAGGATCTATCTAAATGAATCCCATAGCTTAAAAGAAATCAAGAAGCCTGAGACGAAAGAAGATGAAGGAACACCAATCTTAGTAATTACACATCCTGAAGGATTTGATTACAATTCAAAGGAAGAGCATGAACGGTTCGGTGATTGGTTATTAGAAACAGTTATGACAATTGTATTTCATATTGGTATAACTGATAAACCTGTTGAGCATTTCAAGAAGCGCATCCTTGATGAGGATTTGTTAAGTCGTGCTTTTGATTTCACAAACATTGGGACGATGACGGAAAATATCCTTGGTACACGTTCTGGTTACTCAATCTCAGATTGGGAAAGCGAGAAAGTCTCAGAACGATTTCCAATTAGAAGGGATTTCCCTTGGAACCACGGGCTTCAAATGCCTAAGCCAATGGGGAGTATTGAAGTGGAAAACAAACTTGCAAGTCTTAAGCATACAAAAGAACCTCCATCGCTGGATGAGATGAAGCATAAAGATCAGAAAGTGTTCTCAATTATTGAACCGTCTCTGTGGAACAAAGCTGGGTGGCAAGGAACACTTTTTATCACCGAACCAACATATCACGAGCCACCATGGTTGTGTGTTTTATTTAAAAATGCAGATGCTGGAATCCAAATCTTCGAAAAATGGCAAAAAGAAATAGGCCATAAGGATCTCTCAGAGAAAATTCAAATATCAATCATACGAGGAATTGATAGACAGAATCCTGCCCATTACGCCGTATTCATTGGAATCAACGATAAAGTCCTCATAACTGAACCAGTTGGTAAAAGATTTGTTATAGCATCACGCTTTCATCGTATGGCTCCCAACGATACCCTGAATCTCGATCGCTTCTTAGATAATTATGAACACGTTAAGACTTATCTTCTGGCACCGGCTAATGCTTCTGGTCCTTATAGCAGGCCCACGATAAATAATAAGCTAGGAATACTTAAGAAGCAGTTAAGGGTAATTGAGGCATGGCAATTGTGTGAAAATGATATGGAAATTTGCGTGGTTGAGAATCCTGATAATGTGATCGTCCCCGATGGTGTCACTGATAATCCTATCAAGCACGCATTTAAAGAATTGTCTGAACGTAGAAAGAAAATAAAGCCTTCAAATGCTGACTGACACCCCAACTCAAATCTAGTAAGGTGACGGTTTTACGTTGCAGTGCACGCCAAAACTTTTCCCCTTGTGAAGTGGAACATCCCGCTGAAAGCGGGAGTGGTAAATACAAAAGGGGTCAGATAAGACAAGGAATAAAATAGTTCATTTCCAACTCTTCAAAAACTCCACAAGCAAACGCACACCAACACCTGAGCCGCCTTTGGGTGCGTATGGGTGCTGTTCTTCGAGCATCGCTGTTCCTGCGATATCGAGATGAACCCATTTATAATCACCTATAAATTTCTTCAGGAAAAATCCTGCGGTGATTGCACCAGCCCATTTGCCTCCGACATTTTTCACATCGGCAATGTCGCTCTTGATTTGTTTTTCGTATTCATCGAAAAGCGGTAATTGCCATACCCGCTCAAAAATTTTATCGCCTGCGGTTTTCAATTTTGCCATCAATTCTTCATCGTTGCCCATCATGCCGGTTGCGTGCATGCCAAGCGCAACCACACATGCACCCGTGAGTGTCGCAAGATCGATGACGGCTTTTGGTTTATATGTTGCCGCATACGCTAAAGCATCAGCTAGAATGAGCCGACCTTCGGCATCTGTATTATCAACTTCAGATGTCTTGCCGCCGTAATGCCTAATGATGTCGCCGGGTTTCATCGCCGAGCCGCTCGGTAGATTTTCTGTTGCAGGAATCAATCCAACAAGATGAACGGGCAATTTCAATCGCACTGCCGCTTCCATCGTTCCAATTACTGCCGCCGCACCCGACATATCCATCTTCATCTCAGCCATCCCGTTAGATGGTTTGATGGAAATACCACCACTATCGAAAGTGACACCTTTTCCAACCAACACAATAGTATCGAGGTTTTTCTTGTCAGCATTTTGCTCAAGGATGATGAAGCGGGGAGGTCTCGTACTGCCTGCGTTCACAGCGAGGAGTCCGCCGAATTCTTCCTTCTCGATCTTCCTTTTATCCCAGATTGTTATGTTATATCCATATTGCTCGGCAGATTTCTTGGCTGCATTTGCCAATGTTTCGGGATAAATCTCGCAGGCGGGGGCGTTGGCAAGGTCTCTTGCTAAATTTGTCGCTTCACAGATGATTCGGACATCGTTAAGTTCTTTCTTTACATCTTTGACAATTGACTCGGCAGGATCGGAAATTGTAATTTCAATAATCTTGCTCAGCTCATCTTTCTTTTTCGTCTGGTATTTATCAAATTTATAGAGTGATAGATAAGCGCCTTCAGCGATTGCATGAGAGATTTTCCTGCTGTCGGTTTGACCAAAAGCCGGAAGATTAAAAGCAAGATGTTTGATGCGCGATGATTGTGCCTGTCTTGCTAC
Organism: uncultured Chlorobiaceae bacterium; assembly: GCA_964520905.1. Classification (GTDB taxonomy): domain Bacteria; phylum Bacteroidota; class Ignavibacteria; order UBA10030; family SZUA-254; genus JAGVIE01. The sequence continues at coordinate 81,030 of CAZFQL010000007.1, forward strand.
AGCGGCAGATGCACGGCGGTAGCTTTCGTGAGATAGTTTTTTCTCTTCACCGAGTCCGACAAGATATAATCGTGGAGCGGTTAATTTCTTGTCCGTCAGGATGGAAAGAACTACTGCTTCCTTTCCTTTGAAGTTTTCAAGCGCGATGATTGTATCGATTCTCTTTCCCAGAATCTTTCTCAGATTGGCGATCTCCTGCTGGAATAGTTTTTTATCTTCCCGGACAAAAACCGTGACGGCATCGGCTTTAATTTGTCGTAATGTCGATTTCTGTGCTGTTAATCTCATATTAATAATCCTTATATTTACGATTCAAGTTTCATGTTTCACGTCTCAAAATGCAGGTTATGTCAAAACAATAATCCGTCAATCCATCAATTATTCCACCACTCCAATACTCAACTACTCTGTACTCATATACTTTCCTGCTTTCTCTATGACAAGCGGAATAACCTCATCGAGCTTTTTATCGAAAAGTCGAGCTCCGGCGGCATTGAGGTGACCGTTGCCGTTAAATTCTTTTGCCAGTTCGTTGATTGGAATATTTCCTTTTGAGCGGAAACTGATCTTAACCCCGTTATGAAGCTCGTTGATAAGAACACCGACAACTACTCCTTTAATGCTCATCGGGTAAACTGTAAAGTTATCTGTATCAACTTCTGTCGTGTTTGTTCCCTGAAACATTTTTTGCGTGCAGATCATGTAAGCGAGTCTGCCGTCGTACTCGGTCTTGAGTGTATCGAGGGCTTCACCGAGAAGACGCATCCGTCCTTGAGTCCAATTCTCATAAACATTGACGAAAATTTCGGTTGGATCCGCGCCCGCCTCGATGAGTTGTGCGATTGCATTGTGAGTTTCGGCATCGGTTCGCGGGTATCGAAACGATCCCGTGTCGGTCATGATCGCAGTATAAAGTGCAACGGCAATTTCTTTATCGATAGTGACTTCATTAATCTCTTTCAGCATCTTATAAATTATTTCTCCGGTAGATGTAGCATCATTGTCGATGAGATAATGATCGCCGAATGGGTGCGGCTCGAGATGATGATCGATTACAATCTTGATCGCCTTGGATTGCTTTACAAACGGTTCGAGGCTTCTTAACCGGTCCGGTTGATTGACATCGAGAATGAAAATAATATCGGCGTTAAGAATATGATCGCGATGCTGTTCAGGTATGAATTGCAGGATATTCTTTTCCGGATCAAGCCATAAATAGTTATCGGGTGTTGTATTATGGTTGATGATGACAGCGTTTTTCCCGAGTTGTGTGAGAACTGCTCTCATTGCGAGTTCACAGCCGAGCGCATCCCCGTCGGGATTGACGTGGGTTGTTATGACGAAGTTCTGGTGCTGGCTAATTAGGGATTCGATCTGTTTTAAATCTGAAATCATTGAGCAATATAATAAAAATAAGTCAGAATTATGATAATAATTATCTCATCTTGTTCTATGAAAAAGGCGAGAATCTCTTCTCGCCTGCATTGACGTGTGTATTAACACCCTGTCATGATATTATTTAATCGTCCAGGTCTCGCCGTGTTTCAATAATTTTTCTAAATCCCCGATGCCTTGTTTTGCAATCGCCTTGTCTATTTGTTCAGTTACCACGTCATCATAAAGCGGTCTGCCGACTGCATAAAAGATTCCGATTGGCTGCGGGAGTTCCGGGATATTCGACATACGGGCGAGAATGAAAGAGAGCATTGTATCTTTTTCATTATGGATGATCAAATCGCTGACGGAATATTTTCCATCCTTCAGAGATACTACTGTTGGTGTGAAACCTTCGAGTTTGATTCCTTTATCTTTTTCTTTTCCGAATATCATCGGTTTGTCATGTTCAAGGTAAACGACGTTATCCTCTTTTGTTTCTTTCTCGGTCAAGGTGGAAAATGCGCCGTCGTTAAACACATTGCAGTTTTGATATATTTCCACAAAGGAAGTCCCTTGATGTTCCGCCGCTCGTTTGATGACTGTTTGTAAATGTTTCGGATCGCGATCGAGTGAACGTGCTACAAACGATGCTTCTGCGCCGAGCGCAACGAGCAATGGATTGAAAGGATGATCGGGAGCGCCATACGGACTCGATTTGGTGATTTTACCGAACTCCGAAGTAGGAGAGTATTGTCCTTTCGTGAGTCCGTAAATTTGATTGTTGAAGAGGAGAATCTTTACGTTAATATTTCGCCGGCAAATGTGTATAAAATGATTTCCGCCTATGCTTAGTCCATCACCATCACCGGTAGCAACCCATACTGAGAGATCAGGGCGCGCAACTTTTAAACCGCTGGCAATCGCAGCCGCTCTTCCGTGGATGCCGTGGAATCCATAAGTATCTAAATAATACGGGAAACGACTTGAACACCCTATACCTGAAACAAAAACAAGATTGTGTCTCGGAATATTAAGTTCAGGAAGTACACGCTGAACTTGCGCAAGAATGGAATAATCGCCGCAGCCGGGGCACCAGCGAACATCCTGATCTGACTGGAAATCTTTTGCAGTGTATTTCTTCGTCGGAATAATCGGCGCATCTTTTATTATTTTATCTACTAATTTCATCGTAATCGCTCACTTCAGAATTTCATCTATCTTCTGTTCAATTTCAATTGCTCTAAATGGGAGTCCCTGAACTTTATTCAATTTGATTACAGGAATCAAATATTTAGCTTGAAGAAGTAACGCAAGCTGTCCGAGGTTTAGCTCGGGGACCAATATTTTCTTAAAGTTCTTGAGGATATCTCCTATGTTTCTTTGGAATGGATAAACATACTTCAAGTGTAAATGCGAAACAGATTTACCTTGCCGGCGTTTCTCCTCCACGGCAGTCTTAATAGCCCCGTAAGTTCCACCCCAACCTACAACGAGTAGATCACCTTTCTCATCGCCTTCGACTTTTGCCAGCGGAATGTAATTCGCAATGCGGTCGACTTTTTCCTGTCGAATTTTAACCATCAACTCATGATTTTCAGCATCGTAGCTTACGTTGCCGGTGATGTTTTCTTTTTCCAATCCGCCGATTCTGTGTTCGAGTCCGGGAGTTCCAGGAATAGCCCAAGGTCGTGCAAGTGTTTTTTCATCCCGCATGTAAGGGAAAAATCCATTCGGATCCGTTCGGAATTTTGTCAGGATATCCGGTAATGATTTTACAGGTGGAATCAACCAAGGTTCGGCTCCGTTGGCAATGTAACCATCGGTAAGTAGAATTACCGGTGTCATATGTTCAATTGCCAATTTAACAGCTTCATAAGCGGCATCGAAACATCCCGCAGGAGTACATGCAGCGAGAACGGGAATCGGCGCCTCGCTGTTCCTGCCATGAACAGCTTGAAGAAGATCCGCTTGTTCGGTTTTGGTCGGCAAGCCCGTGCTTGGTCCGCCGCGCTGTACATCGACGATCACGAGAGGTAATTCCAGCATCACCGCAAGTCCCATGGCTTCTGTCTTCAACGCCATACCGGGACCGCTTGTAGTTGTAACACCGATTGCCCCGCCATATGATGCACCGATAGCGGAATTGATACCGGCAATTTCATCTTCAGCTTGAAAAGTTTTAACGCGGAAATTTTTGTGTTTAGCCAACTCATGAAGAATTTCACTTGCCGGTGTTATTGGATAACTGCCGAGGAATAAATCCAATTCAGATTTGACTGAAGCCGCAATCAATCCCCAAGCAACAGCTTCATTGCCCGTTACACTACGGTATGTACCCGGTTTTAAAGCGGCGGCTTCAACTTCGTAGTGAGCGTGGAAGATTTCGGTCGTTTCGCCGAATGCGTATCCCGCTTTCAGAACTCGGATGTTTGCTTCGACCAATTCAAGTGTTTTACTAAATTTTTCCTGAATCCACCTGATAGTGGATTCCATCGGACGCGTGTACATCCAGTACATCATGCCGAGAGCGAAGAAATTTTTACTCCGTTCTGCAATTTTTGTAGATAGCCCAAGATCAAGAACGGCGTTCGTGGTTAATTTTGTTATGTCTACTGCATGAACTTGATATTTCTCCAACGATCCGTCATCTAAAGGATTTTTTTCGTAGCCGGCGAGTTTAAGATTCTTATCATTAAATCCATCCCTGTTAGCGACGATAACACCGCCGTCGATCAGACTGCGTATGTTAACTTTCAGAGCCGCGGGGTTCATCGCAACCAATACATCGCATGTATCCCCCGGAGTGCTTATTTCTTTTTTACCGAAATGAATTTGGAAACCGCTTACGCCGAAGAGCGTTCCGGCAGGCGCACGAATCTCGGCGGGATAATCCGGCAGGGTGCTCAGGTCATTGCCAAGTAAAGCTGTAGTACTTGTGAATTGGGATCCGGTGAGTTGCATTCCGTCGCCGGAATCTCCTGCAAAACGAATCGTTACTTCATCTAATTTCTTTAATTCTTTTGTCATCTATCCTAACTCACTCAAAAAAGGAAACCATTTAGCAAAATATCCGGACAGTAGTGTCAGGTAGTTTGTCATTATTAGAACACCGATTATGATCAATAAGATTCCACCGACTATTTCAACCTTATGAAGGTGTCGTTTGAATTTATTGAAGACATTAAAAAATGCGGACAGACTTAGAGCAGTAAGAAAGAACGGTATCGCCAAACCTAAAGAGTAGGATGTAAGTAATAATATCCCTTGTCCGATTGTTTCCTGACGGCTTGCGAGTACAAGAATGCCTGCAAGAATCGGTCCGATACAAGGAGTCCAGCCAAATGCGAAGGCAAAGCCGACGAGGAAAGCGCCGAGAAGACTAATTCTTTTTCCCTTAGTATGGAATCTCTTTTCATAATTCAGAAACGGAATTTTGAAAATTCCTGTCATATGAATTCCGAATATTATTATCAGACCACCGGCAATTTTACTTATTAAGTTCTGTTGTTCATGAAGAAATTGTCCGATGGCAGTCGCTGATGCGCCCAGACCGATGAAAACCAGAGAAAAGCCGAGTATAAAGAAAAGGGCATTCAGTATAATTCTTTTTCGGATCGCAGAACTGCTGTTGGTATTTTGCATCTCTTCAAATGACACACCTGAGATGAAGGAGAGATATCCGGGGACTATCGGGAGGACGCATGGGGAGATGAATGAGATTAACCCGAATACAAAAGCAGTGAGTATACCGACATTTTCCATATTAAATCCTATCAATTACTGACGATCACATGATGAAATAAAATCCAAATAGAAAGCTCATCATAATCAGCTCTCCTAATCTCTTAGATGCAGATTGGATGAAAAAGATTTCACTCCCGGGGTTAAAGTTCGAGAGTAATCACTCTCGAACCACCCAGATTTTTACCTTACCGGCAACCTCGGTATGAAGTTTAATATTTACTGTATATATACCAAGCGCTTTGATTGGTTCATCAAGTTCGATGATCCGCTTATCAATGGTTAATCCTTTTTCAAGGAGTGCGTCAGCGATCATCTGAGACGTAACCGATCCGAAAAGTTTTTCATCTTCACCTACTTTTACTTTTAATGTAACCGAAATTTTTTCCAGTTCCGATGCCATCTTCTTAGAATGCTGTAATGCACGTGTTTGATTTGAAGTATGCTGCTTCTTTTCCTCTTCCAGCTTGCGAAGATTGCCGGCATTTGCGAGAAAACCGATGTTTCTCGGAATCAGGTAGTTGCGGGCATAACCATCTTTAACTTCGACGACATCCCCGGTTTTTCCTAATTTTTCGAAATCTTGTCGTAATATGATTTTCATAATGTTCCTTTTATGGTCGTAGTTTATCTTATTGTTTCTGAGACGTAAGGGATAAGTGCGAGGTGGCGCGCGCGTTTAATCGCATGAACAAGCTGGCGCTGATGCTTTGCGCAAGTGCCGGTAATTCGCTTCGGGATAATCTTTCCCTGCTCGGAGATGAACTTCACTAAACGCTTATCGTCTCGATAATCGATATAAATTTCTTTATTCTCACAAAATCGACAAGGTCGATACTTTTTGATTTGTTGGTCTTGTTTTGCCATATTATTTTATCCTTGGGGTGATGCTGTTGGTTGTTCTTTTAAAAGTTGTGATTCTTCACTAGTTAAGAATTTATCGAATGAATCGTCTTCAACAATAGAAGGCTCTTCTTCGTTATGATTGTATTGACTGTTGTTATGTAACGATTCCGGGGAGACTGTTCTCTTGTTTAGAAATTGTATCCGGCGCGCTTTAATCTCAACGACGCTTCGATTCAGCCCGTCGTCGTTTTTGAATAAATGACTATGTAGCTCACCGTCTACTAAAACTGCGCTTCCCTTTTTTAATCGATTATTGCAACTATCGGCTAACTTATTCCAGGCAACGATACCGATATAACAAACATCTTCCTGCCACTGGTTTGCTGCGTCTCGATACTTGCGGTTCGACGCTATACAAAAATTTACTACAGGAGTACCGCTTGTAGTTCGGTGGAAAACAGGGTCCCTCGTTAAATTACCTGCAATAACAACGCTGTTAATCTCAGGCATTTTTAGATCAGCCATGGTTATTCCTCATGCTTCAACGATAGCTCATAATTGACTGAGTCGTTCACTTGGTTTCCGGAGGAGCAACCACATCTTCTTCATCTTCGAAAAGAGGTTCCGGAATTATAAGTATCGGTTCAACCATACTTTCGAGGATTGGAGGGGGCTGCTTGCGGGCATCGAGCGCTCTCTGATCAAGTTGAATAGACAAAAATCGGATAACGTTCTCATCTAACGATAGCATGCGTTCAAGTTGAGGAATCAATGCTCCTGCCGCAACGAATTCTATATTCGCATAGTAACCGTTGTTCTTCTTCTGAATAGTGTAGGCGAGCCGTTTTCTTCCCCATTTGTTTACCGCGGTGATTTCACCGCCGTTTCTGGTTATCAACTCTGTCACCTGAGTTATGAAAGTTTCGATCTGAGAATCTTCAAGTGACGCGTTGATGATGAAGGTGATTTCGTAAGGTTTTTTTACTTGTTCCATATATGTTCCCTTCGGACGTTTATAATTGATCTCGAAATAATTACCCCTGATGATAGCGATAAATTCCGAGACAGGGTGAATTAAACTTGTATGTTGTTATAGCGATTACTTGCTGTCTTGAAACCTTCTGTTACTGCGGTTAGTACCGCTTCTTGTGCCGCCAGAATAAGCCGTTGCACGATTTTCATCTCATCTGATGTGAAACATGAGAGAACAAAATCTGACGCTTTGCTTTTTTCTTCAAGCACCGGTTCGACACCGATACCGCACCTGAGCCGGGGGAATTCCTCTGTGCTCAAGTGATATATGATAGAATATAAACCGTTGTGTCCGCCGGAACTTCCGCGTTTACGAAGTCTAATCTTACCGAGCGGAAGATTGAAATCATCCGTCACAACGAGCAACTGACATAAGTTTATGTCGAGAGATTCTGTAATTTCTCTTACGGCAGTACCCGAGTTATTCATATACGTCAAAGGTTTGACGAGCGTAATCTTTTTACTGCCTATTGTTCCTGAACCTATCATATACTCTCCTTTTCCTTCGGAGAGCGTTATATTTACTCGATGTGCTATAGCGTCAATGACTGCGAAACCGATATTGTGCCGAGTGTTTTCGTAAGAAGATCCCGGATTCCCCAGTCCAACGATGACCCGTACATTATCGATCGTATAAAATCCTTTTTACTTCTTCTCTTCTTTTGCAGAAGCGGCAGTTTTTGCAGGGGCTTCAGCTTTTTTCTCTGTGGCGCCTTCGGTTTCCGCTCCTTCTTCAACCTTCTTGCCTTTTCCGATGATCTCAGGTTCAGCTGGCGCTTCGGCAACCACTTCGGGCGTGGGTTCTTTCTCAACTGTCGGAGGCATGATGCCGACGATCGAATTATTCTCGTTTTCAAGAATGGTTACATTCTCAACCTTAAGATCGGAAACGTGAACGAAATTATTGATCTTTAAATTTTCAACGTTCACTTCAATATGTTCAGGAATAAATTTTGGCAAGCAGGCAATCTTAAGCCTGTGAATAATTTGCTGGAGTACACCGCCTTCGCGTACGCCTAACGGAATACCGCCTGTAATAACAATCGGAACTTCCAACGTAATCTTTTCATCTTCCCTTAAACCCTGAAGATCAAAATGGATGGGCTTGTCGGTTACAGCATCGAATTGTATATCTCGGAGGATGCAATTTTTGTCAACGCCGCTGTTCAATTTCAGATTAATAATGTGAGTTTCTAAAGTATGGATCAGCGGTCTCAAACTTTTTTCCGGGACCATGATGGGTATATTATCTTCACCATGAATATAATACACTCCGGGAATATTTCCCTGACGGCGGAGACTATTCACCTGTTTGCCGATCAGTGTTCGAACTTCTGCAGTTAATGTTAATTCGCGCATTCTTTTTCCTTTTCTTATCCTTTGTCGATATCAAATAATGAGCTTATCGATTCATTGCGATAAGCCCGTAAAATTGCTTCACCAAATAATTCTGAGACAGAGAGAATTTCTATTTTTTGCATTACAGCCGCTTGCTGACTGAGCGGGATTGAATCGGTAACAAAAATTTTCGATACTTCGGAATCCGCAATCCGGGCAAGAGAATCTCCGGAAAATATCGGATGGGTACAGGCGCCAAATATTGATTTTGCTCCTGAAGCCATAAGCGCTTTGACCGCACTTGTGAACGTTCCGCCTGTATCGATTAAATCATCCACTATAAGAATATTCCGATCTTCTGCATTACCGATAATGTTCATAATTTCCGATTGATTCGGCTTTGGTCGCCTCTTATCGATCAGAAGAAGATCGGCGTCTAATCGTTTGGCAAAGGCGCGCGCCATCTTGATTCCACCGACATCCGGTGATACAAGCGTAAGGTTCGGAATTTTTTTGTTAGCAAAGAACGTTATATATACCGCAGATGAATAAAGATGATCGACCGGTATATCAAAAAAACCTTGAATCTGTGGCGCATGTAAATCCATCGTTATAACACGATCAGCGCCAGCGGTTACGATCAAATTTGCAACGAGTTTTGCCGTTATCGAAACTCTCGGTTGATCTTTTCTATCCTGCCGGGCATACCCAAAATACGGGATTACTGCTGTTACCTTTCGTGCCGATGCGCGCTTAGCGGCATCTATCATGATCAGCAATTCCATCAAATTCGTTGCTGGCGGATTTGTTGATTGCAATATGAATACATCGGTGCCGCGAATGTTCTCATTGAATTTTACCCAAATCTCGCCGTCACTGAAATTTGTTACGTCACATTTGCCGAGTGGTATGCCGATTTTCGCGGCTACTTTCTCAGCGAGTTCGGGATTTGACCTGCCAGTAAATAATTTAAGTTCAGACATTCAAGAAATATTGATAGGCAGAAATCATTAATTTTTTAGCCGGATAGCTTAAAAACGATGCTTTTGCAATAAAATCCGTTCTAAATATACGTAAAATCTGAAAATCTTGCAAGAAGTTTCTTAAATGAGATACTCCAATCGTAGATCAGGAAATATTTCAGAATCTACCTGATGTTATTTTAATAAAAGCATCTTTCTAACTTCAACATAATTCTTCTGAGCGCTCTTTGCCGATATGCGATAGAAATATAAACCGGAACTGTTGACACTGCCATTTTTCAAACTGCCCGAATCGAATTCGATCTGATGATTTCCTGCTTCCATTCCTTTGTCGTTGATAAGTGCCGATACCTCCTGTCCAAGTAGGTTGTATACTTTTAGGTTTACAACTGCATTGCTTGGTAGTGCAAACTCAATAACAGTCGATGGATTGAATGGGTTCGGGTAATTTTGTTTCAAAGAAAAATCTTTCGGGATGAGTTTTGAAATATCAGCGTTCAACGCGATGGATCGAATCGATGGATTTGATATTTGAACGCTTCCGGCGCGTGAACCGTTCGATTGATTCAGACATCTACCGGACGAAATATCTATCAGACTCACTGATTGGATCGATGATTGTTTAATATCCCAGCTAACGGTAACAGGGTATGCTTCAGTTTGGAAATCGATAGTCAATCGTCGCAATTGATCCGATATAAATTCTACTGCCTGCTGAGAAGAAAATCGTGCATCGAAGATTCCATTCGGCGGCAGAGGCGGGAGTTCGTATCCGCCTTCCGATGCCGGTGAATTCCCTTTCTCACCGAAGTATAAAATTTGTTTGCCGCCATTTTTATCGGCGATTGTGATAGTGTTTAACTGGTGAAGCACATCTGCATCATACCTGTTATTTTCCTTAGAATAAACCGTGCCGGACTTTGTAAGAATGAGATTACCGGGCAGGTTAGTCTTGACCCAGTACGCCTTAGATGGTTTTATGGAATCGGTCGAAACGTAAGCAGTAGTAAAAGAGTAATAATCGCTCAGCACCATATTGGAAGGAAGTCGCTGAATAGTTGATATAGGTACCGGCGATGATATTGAACCTATCATATTCCATCCCTCGTTCAGGTGAAAAGTATCGGTCGTAAGTTCCGTACCGTCGAATGGTACAAGCTCGGGTGCGATAAATTTTACCCAATATCCACATCCGTTTGCCAGAGTGTCTGTGCTGTAATATTGATAGGTAAACCCGAATGCGCTTGATATCGCAGTGGGGAAGATTGTCGTCTTATAATTATCGCCTCTTAAATTAACGGGGATGGAAACCATGTTCCATCCTTGATTGAATAAGTAATAAGACGGTGCATTGTAAACAATTTCAAATGAAGTGACGGTTGGATCGGTTATGATAAGTGAATTCTGATTTCTCATATCTATGGAAAATTTTACACCGTGAGTTGTGCCATCTCTCAGAATAATATTTCCGAAAGGGAAGATAGTATTATCCCAATTGAGCGTGAAAGGATACCCGGCGGACCCCGGCTGGAATGTGCAGGTATAAGTTATTTGCTGGTGTGTATAACTTAGTATGTCGCGGATATCGATGTCGGTTCCGTTCGTTGCAGGGATCGACCATCGTGCATCAAAAAAACCTAATGATGGTTTCGGTGCGAGCAGTACTTCCTGCCAATAGGGATCGATGCCATCTGTCGCACCGGGCGCGGCGCCAAAAATCAACGTCGTCGTTCCAGATCCATTGTCCGATATAGTTAAGCTATCCATGAACTGTTGAGGATGTTTCCAATAATACTCACTTCTGCCGATATACCAGATGGAGAATTTAGAAACTGAATCGAGACTTATAGCAACAACATCGCTATCAAGATAATTACTGACCCCCATATTGAAAATAATACCGCTTGAATCTCTGAATAAGCCCAGATAATCGATCGGAATGGAAGTTTCGGATGTATCATATCGCAGAGATAGTTGGGAAAGATAGTTGCTTCCGCCGATTGCCGAAATCGAATAATACCGTTTTACAAAAACAGTATCTGATAAACCTGGACCTAATGTATTCGGATAACTCGTCATCAAGACGGTATCAGGAAGAGTGCCGGCAGGATGAAATTTTACATATGTTAACTGGCTCTCGAATCTATATTCATATGATGCGCCTTGATTAATCGCGCGTTTGATAGTTCCACCGTTTATGAATCCAACTCCTTGAAACCCCTGCGGATCAGGATTCTGAATTGTTAGGGTGTCATACTGCCGAAGAGAAATATTTGTTTGCAGGGTTAAATTATTTTTTATCGTAATATTGCCGAGTGATTGAACGACAGCATTATTAGTGATAAACATGTTGAAGAATGATCCGCGCAGCTGAGCATTATTGGAGATAACGAAAGTTGATTTTGCGGGATTTAAACTGCCGTATGTTCCGAATGCAAGATTGTCTCCCGTAATTATCTCCAGCGAAGATGTCGGTTCGATATCGAGTGTACCATCGATCTTTATGGTTCCGCTTACCGCAAGTTGGGCAAGACCTCCTCCGATCGTTAATTTTGCTCCGGCATCTATTCGCAAGCCTCCAATATTTATTTGCTGTAAAAGACTGCGCAGAACCGGTCTGTTAGCTGTTACAGGAATATAGACGCTATCGCCTTTTTCCGGCACACCTACAGGTATCCAATTAGCGGGAGATGTCCAAAGAGAATCCACTGAGCCGGTCCATCTGCGAGTGGGAAGCGGGGAGATTGCAGAGCATATCAATGTTCCGCCTTGGCCTGCGGCGAAAAGTGTTCCTCCGCCGGAAGAAGTTTTTACCAGTAGCACATCCCAGAGAGTATTTTGTGTACCGCTGTTTTGGACAGACCAAGTTGCGCCCAAATCAGTTGTCTTGACTATAGTTCCGTCGTCGCCGACTGCCCATCCTGTTGTTCGATTTATGAATGTTATCCCGTATAGACTCGCCCATCCGTCAACAGTTGCCGGAGTCCAGATGTTCCCGCCATCAGTTGTTGAAACGACCGATCCAAAATCACCCGATGCATATACGGTATTCTCATCAACGATATCGATTCCATATAAAGTTTGACTTGTGTTACTGACTTGCGAAATCCAATTATGACCGCCATCTATAGTTTTTAATATTTCGCCGCCGTAACCAACCGCCCAACCGATATTTGAATTATAAAATTTTATACGCATTAGCGGTACAGAAACATTGGATGTTTCCGGTTTCCAAATGAGTCCACCATTAATCGTGTTAAGGATAGTTCCGAAATCACCGACAGCCCAACCAGTTGTAGGAGAGATAAAGAATACCGAGTATAATGACAGATCTGTGTGACTGTTCTGTTCAGTCCAAGATCCGCCGCCGGTAGTTGTTCTAATAATAACGGCACTATCACCGACTGCCCATCCGGTGGTATTGTTGATCATGTGAACTCCATAAAGTGTTTGGATCACACCGCTTGTCTGCTGTGCCCACGAGGTTCCTCCATCTTGCGACAATACAACAGTGCCTTCTTCACCAACAGCGATACCGAATGACTGACCGGAGAAAGAGATCGCATCTAAAATGCTTTTGGTGCCGCTCGATTGAGAAATCCAATTTACACCCCCATCCGTTGTGGCTACTATCGTACCGAAGTCACCAGTTGCCCAACCGGTTGTTGACGATGAAAAACTTATTCCGTAAAGATCATTATACGTGTTACTCGTTTGCTCGAACCAAGAAAAACCCCCATTGGTAGTCTTTATCATTACGCCAAAACTGCCGGTTGCATAACCGATGAGAGGTGAAGTAAATTGGAGTCCATATAAACTATAATCGATTCCACTTGCCAGCGGAACCCATGTGTTGCCTCCGTTCGTCGATTTGATGATCATTCCGAATGTGCCGACAGCATAACCTACAGATGAAGAAATGAATTGGACATTGTACAAATTTTGGACCGTGTTTGTTGTTTTAGTGACCCAAGTGTTCCCGCCATCGGTAGTCGCTATTAATTTACCTTCTGTCCCAACCGCCCAACCCGTAGTGGTGGTTAGAAAAAACATACCGTACAAAGTTACAGTTAAGCCGCTATTTTGCTGTGCCCATGATGTGCCGCCGTCAGTTGTTTTATAGATCATCCCTTGAGCGCCTGCAATCCAGCCTGTGCTTTCTGAAATAAAATCGGATGTAAAAATATCTTTTGTCGTAGAAATGTACTGTATAAACCAAGTATTGCCAGCATCAGTTGTTTTAAGAATTTTTCCATATTCTCCAACTGCCCACCCAACCGTTTTAGAAACGAATTGTGTATTATAAAATGCTTCCGTAATGCCGGCGGCTGTTGGCGTCACTTGCCATGTCTTTCCGCCATTGGTTGTTTTAATTATTGTTCCATTGTTGGCGACTGCAAAGGCAGTATCTTTATTCATCGCGGTAATGCCGTTGATGGCATTGCCCTGCGGTAAAGGATTAACCCACTGCCATGATGTTTGCTGTGCCTGGAGGATATGTTGAGTTCCGAGAAACAGGACGAGAAACAGGACGAGAAACAGAAATATGCGTTTCATTTATGATTACCTTTGTGATGTTATTTTACGAGAAGCATCTTATCCATTAATTGAACTATAGGATCACCATCCAGCGGTTGAGCTGTTAGGCGATAAAAATAAACTCCGGATGAATGTTTACTTCCATCGAAATTGAAATAGTATCTGCCACCGGCATAAGCCTGATTCGATATCAGTGATTCCACTTGTTGCCCGACTACATTGAATACATTTAGCGAAATAACCGAACGAGCCGGCAAATCGAATTGTATTGTTGTAGAAGGATTAAAGGGATTTGGGTAGTTACGATATAGAGAAAATTTTACGGGTATAAATTCGGACGTTATTTTTTTAAGAGTAACCGACTTGACATCAGGGTTCGCTATCAACATTGATCCTTCATTTAACATAGATTGAATTCCAATATAACCGTTTGCATCAGTCAATTCAAATTGTTCGATTCCGGTATTGTGAACGTTCCAATCGATCTTTATTGGATAAGAAGATGATTGTATCAGAATCGTTGCGTCTGATGTTTTATCTGTTTGAGAGGAAAACAGTTCTACCATTCTTTGCGATGCAAATCTGACGTCGAAAGATCCCTCCGGCGGAACCGGCGGCAATTCATAATCGGCAGGTGATACATTTCCATCCATATCCAATCCAAAATAAAGCTTCGTACCCCTTCCGGAGTTGTCTGATATCGTAATTGAATTGAATGATTGAAATATTTCAGTAGAATTGATTTTATGCTCCAATGCTTCCGATGGTTTTATACATGAAATTATAAGATTCCGAGGTCCCTTAATCCAGAAACCCTCTCCGGGATTGAATAACTCCTGTTCATTATACGAGCCATTGTACCCGAAAAGCCGGCAAGGTGGAGGATCACACTTCATTTGTGAGACTAATGTCGGACATCCCAAACCACCAATCATCGACCATCCCGCGGGTAATTGGATCGTGTCACGAGTGATTGGTATTCCTGTGTACTGTATCGTGTCGGCATTTGAATATTTAATCCAATATGACTTACCATATTCGAGCGTGTCTTTTGCTACATAACTTCCCTCGTACGCAAACGCATCTGAAACAGCATGAACGTATAATTGGGATTTCATCCGGTTATCAGTCATCATCGGTACGGATACCATAGACCATCCGGAGAGAATAGGGAACACTATGGTATCAAGCATAGTGTGTGTTATCTCCACACAGTTAATAGCGTCATTCGTGATTATGACTCCTGTATCTGCTAACATATTGATATTCAATAATGTTCCATGAGTTGTTCCATCACGCATATGCCATCCACCTCTTGAGAATGATTGAGGATTCCATCTGAGCGTGAATGGGTATCCATCCGGACCCGGTTGAAATTCTGCAATATACTGATTAGATGAATTGTCTATGCTCAGAGTATCGCGTAGGTCGAGGATTGTTCCGTATGTTCCCGAAATTCTCCATCTGGCATCAAACGAGCCGGGCGGGGGTTTCAGAGGCAATTCTCTTTCCCCTAATAATGAATCAATTCCAGCGGTACTATGTGTAAGTTCACCGAAAATGAGCGAATCTATTCCTACACCATTATCACTCAATCGGAGGATTGGGATTGCTGGTCGATATGCCACGATGCGGATATCATCGAGATACCAGCCATCGCGATTATCACTGCCATCGGATATGAGCGAGAACCGGAGTGATATCAGTTGATCTTTAAATTGTGATAAATCAATTTCTTGTTCGACCCAATCAAGACCGGGAGTGTAACCATCGTATCCCCAAGTACCTGAGTATTGTATTCCATAGCCGGATCCCGGGCGTGAGAGTTTGCTGCGTAAACTTTTCCATGTACTGCCGTTGTTGGATGAAACTTCAATCTTGGCAAAGTCAGTCGTTGGTTCAATAGCCCATTTTGTCCAGAATTTCAAAGTACAAAAATCATAATTAGCCAAATCTAATGGGGCGCTTAATGTTAGAAAATTATAAGCTGATCCACTATAATATCCCGAAGGACTATCTGTGAATGAATAGGGAGGTGTGTGTGAATTGGATGTTATTCCCCATGTGCCTTCAATGTTCCAGTTACCTGTTCCTGTGTTCGCACTATCATTGAGGAGGGTGATAGGTGATCCTATAATCGTTGAGGCAGTATCGCGGTGAAAATATCCATCGGTCGATGTAAATGTGAAGTAGAAATTTACCGCTGAGGTCATCGGGCAATCTGGTATTACCATACCACTAAAATTCACTGTTGAATCGCTACGAGCAAGCATTGATGATAGAGTGACTGAATTTATACTGAACGTAACTCCAGGCAGACTCGAGGAAATCGTCACGGTTAAATTCTCAGCATCCTTCAGACCCTTGTTCCTGATTGTAGTAGAAAGAGTAAATATTTCACCTGAAGTAAGCTGACCGTCATTATCGGGATCATTTATCTCGATTCGTTTTAAGATGGTGTATTGACCGGCGACATATGACAAATACTTATTAGCGGACAAGTTTTTAACAGCTAAAGGTAGAATCTCGTTAGTGGGGGGCCAGAAACCGGATGTTCCTACTTCAGGCGTCATGGCATAGGTTCTTGTCATGGTACCGCTATACATAAAATCGTCGGAGTTTCCCCGCGTGGAGTAATTTACAGTTTGCTGGTCCGTTCCGGTTGTATACCGATTTTCGCTTACCATATCGAAAGCGAACTCTCTAAAATTCAATGAATCATCGGTTTCCGTCGTAAGATAACCCCACGGAAATATGAGGTAGTTTCCATATGTGTGATAGTTTAAACAAGACTGTATGTTGTGTGACCACATGAACTCAGCTATTGCAAATGTCTCAGGTTCCGAGAAAGGTTCAGGACCTCGATAGGTGTCATCACTCGGATAAGTGCTTGATCCACCATTAGGTCCGTTCCACATTTCGTAAGTTCCATAATTTCTATTCAGATCGACCCCATAACTTCCGCTATTATTTCTTCTGTTTTTTCTCCAGTAACCGAAATAAACAGGCGGACCCGGACGGTACAGCGATTCATTGTAACAATATCCATCAGGATTAACGACTGGAATAAACCACATCTGCCGGTTGTTGACAAGATATGCGGCATCGGTATCAGTTCCATAATTCTGGAGTAACCACCACATGTAATATATTACAGTCATCATTCCTTCCGGTTCGCGCGCATGATGCAGTGCGGTGTAAAGCGCTTCAGGTTCATTATCTTCTGCGACACTCGGATTATCAGAAATCTTAACAGCCCATATTGCTCGCCCTTCATGCGTATATCCGATGCTATCTCGCGCTGTGATTAAGTTAGGAAAGAGAATTCTCATTGAGTCGAGTTGTTTTAGAACTTCACTATAAGTATAAAAACCTGACATGCTTCCGAAACCAAATCCGAGTGCGTCAACAGTACCTGAAATGTATCCCGTCTCTGATTGAAGACTGATATCATCTTTAATCACCTCGTATTGAATACCTTCTGCCGTCAGTCTCTGACGCTCAAGTCGATTTGTCGTGAATTCCATCCAGCCGCCAATCTTCCCGCGTGAACCTTCGAAATCGATTCCTGTTTTCCAGATGCGGTCGAGTGTTGTTCGATCAGGAACCAACACTTTAATTTGAGAATACTGCTCACCTGATTCGGCAATCAGAATTGCAGGAATAAGTAAAATTAGAAAACAGATCGTAGATAGTTTCACGTCAGAGGGTTTGGATGTTGGTTATAATGAATTAACTCTAATATAGAGATTGTCTAATTGAACTTCAAGAGTCTTAGATTAAATACTCCCATATTGTCGTTTTTACGCAAAATCAAAGGGGAATAACAAAAAAAGTCGGTTCATCACCGACCTTTTGCCCGCCACTATTAATTATTACTACTACTGACCCAATACGAATTTTTTATAGCGTTGGTTGATTCTTTCCCAGTGCAAATTCGTAAAGTAATTGTCGATGTATGCGGCTCGTTTCGCACCATCTTTGTGATAGTATGCATGTTCGAAAACGTCGAGTGAGATGAGCGGCACTCCGCCCCAGATCGCGCCGTACTGATGCTCATCGACGAGAACGTTAAGTAAACGGCCTGAGTACAAGCGATCGAACACAAGTAAACCCCAGCCGCTTAACTTTGCAGAGACCGCTGTGGCTTTGAAATCTTCCTTCCATTTATCGAACGATCCGAATTCTTTCTCAATCGCCGCAAGAATATCCGGTCCTTTTTTAGGATCACCATCGCCGCCTAATACTTCCCAATATACATCGTGTAGTAATGCGCCTGAGTGATTCCAGGTAAAACGTCGTTTCAATTCACCGACCTCGCTGTAGTTACCATTTGCCTTCGAGCGGTCTGCAGTTTCCAATCCTTTCTCGATTGTGTTCAGGGCAGTAACGTAACCTTTGTGGTGCGTGTTGTAATGCCAATCCGTAGTCTCAATAGAAACAACACTTTTTAAAAGTGATTTAGCTTCTTCATCAGAGTACGGACGCGGTTTGAATTTCCATTCGTATGACATATATATTCCTTCCTTTATTGTTTGTTGTTGTTTGAAAAATAAATTCTTATCTGCTAAAGATATAATCCCACCGAGTATTGATGCCTTTACAAATTTGCGGCGATTCACTACCAACCTATGAGTTTATTGTGAATATTATCGTTTGGCGCTGGTTCATCCTTGTTGTCTCGAATAGTTTCCTTGCGCATCTGCTTCGCGATACCGTAAATGAGTTGGTGGATAATTGGATATAGAAGCTCCGGTTTGTTTTTCCTTATCTCAACGGTTTTTCGTGCACCATTCGCATCAATTTTAAATATACAAGATGAATCGCCGCGTTGCTTTAACGAATCAATTGTCACTGTGATGTATTGGTCGCTAGCAGAATTGAATCCCCAGCCCGCTGCAAGCACCCCTTTTTGTGCCGCATCTTCTAATCGGTCAATCTCTATCCCCCATTTATGACTAAATGAGTCGGCAGTGATGACTACGTTGATACCTCTCCTTAATATTTCCATCGCTTTATAATATGTTGCTGGACGTGGCGGTGAATGCCGCAAAGCTTGTCCAAAACAATTTGAACTTAGTGAGACGAGGGCTATGATCGATCCGAGTAAAAACCAATTATATTTTTGCATAAGAACCTCCAATAGTAACATTATGATTAATTAAAAAATCCCGAGTTCTAATTTGGCGGCTTCTGTCATTCTGCTCGGATCCCAAGGCGGATCCCAAACAACTTTTACATAAGCAGCGGCTACTCCGGGAACAGTTTGGATTTTCTGTTCAATCTCTCCGGGAAGTGATTGAATAGCCGGACATGACGGAGATGTAAGCGTCATCTTTACTGTTACTTCGCCTTGGTCGTTAATATCGATATTGTACACAAGTCCGAGTTCGTAAACATTCACCGGGATTTCTGGGTCGTAACAGGTTCTGAGCGCTTCGACAACCTGCGTCTCCATCACGGTTTTTTCAATCGAACTTAATATTTTGTTTTCCATATGCTATTCTGTTGATACACGAAATTCTTTTGATGTTAGCGCTGAATGTAATGTATGCCATGCGAGCGTAGCACATTTTACACGAGCAGGATATTCCGACACGCCCGAGAAGGCGGCAAGTTTTCCGAGAGTTTCAAAATTTTCGAGCGGGTCCGCTTCGCCTTTAACAAGTGAATGAAATTTCTTAAAAAGTTCTTCAGCCTCTTCGATTGTTTTTCCTTTTACTGCCGCGCTCATAACCGATGCCGATGCTTTAGAGATTGCGCATCCGGCTCCATCAAAGCTGATATCTGCAATGATACCGTTATCAATTTTCACAAAAAGTGTAAAATGATCGCCGCAAAGGGGATTATAACCGTCGATTTTCCTATCGGCATCTTCCATCCGTCTATAGTTGCGCGGACTTTTGTTATGGTCGAGAATGACCTCTTGATATAATTCTCGCAGAGCTGTCATTAACTAAACACCTCGATGACTCTATAAATTCCTTTGACGAGTGCATCGACCTCTTCTTTAGTGTTGTACATCGCAAACGATGCCCGTGCTGTCGCGGGTACTTCGAAGCACTTCATTAGCGGTTGTGCACAGTGATGTCCGGTGCGGATTGCGATTCCGTCATCATCCAGTATCGTCCCAATATCGTGGGGATGAATATTTTCAATAACGAATGATATTACGCTCGATTTTTCTTTCGCTGTTCCAATTAGTCTTAATCCTCTGATGCCCAGTAATTTTTGGGTCGCATATTCCAATATATCATGCTCGTGCTTCAATACAGCGTCGAAATCGATTTGGCGGATGTAATCGATCGTTGCACCCATTCCAACACCACCGACGATGTTTGGAGTTCCCGCTTCGAACTTATGCGGGAGATCGTTATAAATGGTTTTCTCGAATGAAACGGATTTGATCATATCGCCGCCGCTTTGGTAAGGAGGCATAGCTTCGAGAAGAGATTCTTTCCCGAAGAGAACTCCAACCCCGGTAGGTCCATACATCTTGTGCCCGGAGAATGCATAAAAGTCACAGTCAAGCTCCTGTACATCAACTTTTAAATGTTGAATTGCCTGAGCGCCATCGAGTAGAACCGGCACTCCGAATTGATGTGCGATCTCAACCATCCGCTTAACAGGATTGATTGTTCCAAGGACGTTGGAAACATGTACGACCGCTGCCATTTTTGTCCGGCTATTGAACATTTTTTCGTATTTATCAATGAACAACTCACCCTTATCATTGATCGGTATAATCCGCAACACGATTCCTTTTTCGTCGCGAAGAATTTGCCAGGGAACGATGTTAGAATGATGTTCCATGGCTGAAATGATAACCTCATCGCCTTCCTTTAAATTAAATCTTCCGTAACTTTGAGCGACCAAGTTTATTGCTTCTGTTGTACCTCGGACAAAAATTATTTCATGAGCGTGCGCGGCATTGATGTGCTTTTGAATCTTGATTCTTCCGGCTTCATACGATTGTGTTGCTTTATCACTTAGGAAGTGAACGCCTCTGTGAATGTTTGAATTTTCATCGGTATAGTATCTGGTCATCGCATCTATCACCGACTGCGGTTTTTGACTTGTCGCTGCGTTATCCAGATAGATGAGCGGTTTTTCGTTCACCATTTGCCTGAGGATTGGGAAATCTTCTCTGATTTTAGAAACATCGAATGATCTCTTGATGATGCCGGTCTGATCTATGTCTGTTGCAGTTCTCATTTATATATTTTCTAAGAGTCGTCCCTGTTTGAGCCGTGTGTATAAAATTCGATTCGTGAATTCCCGGATCGGTTCAATCGATATTCTATTGATTACATCGTTGGCAAACGCGTAGGTTAGGATATCGCGCGCGATCGATTCCTCGATACCACGGGATCGTAAATAAAAAATAGCATCAGCATCGAGGTACCCGATAGTTGCGCCGTGTGTGCATTTCACATCGTCGGCAAAGATTTCAAGTTGCGGCTTGGTGTTCGTAGTCGCATTGTCTGAGAGGAGCAACGTTTTGTTCGTTTGCTTGGCGTCGGTTTTTTGGGCATCCTGTCTGACAAAAATTTTCCCGTTGAATACACCCTTTGATTTCCCGTCGAGTATTGCCTTGTATAACTGGTGACTCGCACAATTGGGTTTTGCATGGTCGATGGCAGTATGATTGTCGATCAATTGTTCACCCGTGGCAAGCGATAATCCATTCAGCGAACTTTCAATGTATTCTCCGTCGAGTGTAACAAAAATACTATTGCGCGCAACCGCACCGCCGATCATAATAGTATTAGAGGTTAAATTACTGCCCGATTGTTGATGGATGTATGTTGAACCTATATGGTAAGACTTTGTGCTTTCTGTTTGTAACTTTGTATGTGAGACCACAGCTTTGTCAGCAACAATTAGTTCTGTTACGGCATTAGTGAAATATGTGTTTTCCGCGAGACCTATGTAATGCTCCACTATTGATACACGACTATTTTTTCCAACGATAATAAGCGTCCTGGGATGTATTACAAATGGAGAATCGATTTCACTTGATATGTAAACAACATATATCGGATCATTAATTACAGTATTTGTCGGAATCAGAACGAAAGCTCCATCATCGATGAAACTAGTGTTCAATGCAGTGAATGCACTTTGTTTAAACGATGCGTATTTCCCCAAGGACTGTTCAATAAGGTTAGGTTCTGACTTTAACAAATCACTTAGGTTCCCTATTTTTAATTGCTTTGAATGTATGCTGATATTCGAATGCTGTTCTGAGTACCGACCGTTTAGGAACACGAGTCTGATTCCACTGATGCTATGTAAAAATACCTTATTCAAATTCTCGTTCGATACATTAACTGTTTCCGGCTTAAGGATTTGCTTGAATCTCGCACGCGTAATAGGGGTGATGTTGGTAAATCTCCACTCTTCATCGTGAGTGGTTGGAAATCCCAGTTCACTGAAATATTCCATTGCTGAACGTCTCATCGAATGGATAGGTGATTT
Organism: uncultured Chlorobiaceae bacterium; assembly: GCA_964520905.1. Taxonomy (GTDB): domain Bacteria; phylum Bacteroidota; class Ignavibacteria; order UBA10030; family SZUA-254; genus JAGVIE01. The sequence continues at coordinate 103,367 of CAZFQL010000007.1, forward strand.
CGAATCGCCGTTGAGGTTTTTCTCGAACAGCTCAAAGTCAGTCAAAAAGAATTTTCTATAATCTCCCTCAGGAGCCACTTGTTCATTCTTATGCATGAACTTCTGTTTCCTCTTTAATCCAGTCGTAACCTTTTTCTTCAAGTTCCAGAGCAAGTTCTTTACCTCCGGATTTTACTATTCGTCCCTCTTTGAGTACATGAACAAACTCGGGGATAATGTAATTTAGAAGGCGCTGGTAGTGAGTCACAACAATTGTGGAATTATCCGGTCGGCGTAATTTATTTACACCATCTGCAACGATTCTGAGGGCATCGATATCAAGACCCGAATCGGTTTCATCGAGTATGGCGAGTTTTGGCTCGAGAACCGCCATCTGGAAAATTTCATTTCGTTTTTTCTCGCCGCCGGAAAATCCTTCGTTTACAGGACGGTTGAGTAGGTCTTGCTCGATTTCAATCAATTTCATTTTCTTCTTCATGTGCACTAGAAAATCAACCGCATCCATCGTGTCCAATCCGTTGTATTTCCTGATAGCATTGAGCGCTGCCTTAAGAAAATATGTATTGCTCACACCTGGAATTTCTATCGGATACTGGAATGCTAAAAATATTCCTTCACGTGCTCGAACTTCAGGAGCCATCTCTAAAAGATTTTTTCTGTTGTAAAGAACTTCACCCTGGGTTACTTCATAAGTCTCCCTGCCGGCAAGGACTTGAGCAAGCGTACTTTTACCCGAACCGTTAGGTCCCATTATGGCGTGCACTTCACCGGCATTTACTTTCAGATTTATTCCTCTTAAAATTTCATTCCCGTTTATTGACGCATGTAGATTTTTAATTTCCAGCATTTTTTGTTTTATCCTTTTAGATTAATTTACTATCCGACACTTCCTTCAAGACTTACACCGAGTAATTTTTGAGCTTCAACTGCAAATTCCATCGGTAATTCGCGAAAGACTTCTTTGCAAAAACCGTTGACGATCAGATTAACAGCATCCTCCGCCGATAGCCCGCGTTGTTTACAATAAAAGATTTGATCTTCGCCGACTTTTGATGTCGATGCCTCATGCTCAACTTTGGATGACGTGTTTTTCACTTCGATATATGGAAATGTATGAGCGCCGCATTTGTCACCGAGCAGGAGGGAGTCGCACTGGGAAAAATTTCTAGCATTTGTAGCGCCTTTTTGAATTTTTACCAAGCCGCGGTAGGAATTCTGGCCAAACTTACCGGATATCCCTTTTGAAACGATTGTGCTTTTTGTATTCTTGCCGATATGTATCATCTTTGTTCCGGTATCGGCTTGCTGGTAATTTGTTGTAACAGCGACGGAATAGAACTCTCCGACTGAATTATCTCCTTGCAGTATGCAACTCGGATACTTCCAGGTAATTGCTGATCCGGTCTCGACCTGCGTCCATGAAATTTTTGAATTCGCCCCGGCGCATTTTCCGCGTTTAGTGACGAAGTTATAAATTCCTCCTTTGCCGTCCTTGTCACCGGGATACCAGTTTTGAACCGTTGAATATTTTATCTGTGCATTACCAAGTGCAAGAAGTTCAACTACAGCCGCATGTAATTGATTCTCATCGCGCATCGGTGCTGTGCACCCTTCGAGGTAACTCACGTAGGCGCCGTCTTCGGCGATGATCAGGGTTCTTTCAAATTGTCCGGTCTGTGCGGCATTTATTCTAAAATAGGTCGATAGCTCCATCGGACACCGAACCCCTTTTGGAATGTAGCAGAATGATCCATCGGTGAAGACTGCCGAATTCAGCGCTGCAAAAAAATTATCGTTGTATGGTACAACTGATCCGAGATATTTTTTTACAAGATCCGGATGTTCTTGAACTGCATCTGAAAACGAACAGAAAATAATGCCCGCCTCGGCAAGTTTGCCTTTGAAAGTTGTTGCAACCGATACACTGTCGAACACCGCATCTACGGCTACACCGGCAAATTGTTTTTGTTCTTCCAACGGTATTCCAAGTTTTTCGTATGCTTTTATCAGTTCTGGGTCAACTTCATCGATACTTTGAAGTTTCTTTTTTTGCTTCGGCGCAGAATAATAAATAATATCCTGATAATCGATCGGTGGATACTTCACATTCTCCCACTTGGGTTCTGTCATAGTCAGCCAATGACGGTACGCTTTCAATCGCCAATCGAGAAGCCATTGCGGCTCTTTCTTTTTAGCGGAGATGAACCGTATTATGTCTTCGTTTAAACCGCGTGGAGCTGTATCGGCTTCGATGTCTGTTATGAATCCCCATTTGTATTCGCTGTTTGCAAATTTTTCAATTGTATCTGGTTTGTCGGTCATAAAAATATTAATCTTTTGAAATTTATTGCGCCGTTTTCTTATCTTGTCGGGGGAGTGCAAAGTCAGGGTAATTGACAACCCATGATTGATGGTCAATCCGTTTAAATATTCTGTTATTCTCGAATGCCAAGCCCGTTTCTTTTGCAACCACCTCGGAGAACTGATAGGTATTTTTCATATTATGTTCTTTCAGAAAAGCCATGATGCCATAATGGAAATCCCTGAAGAAGAAATTTGAATTATGGATGATAGTAAACCTTGACTTCAAGAATATAAGGAAATCAGTTTGATTATTCAGTATGAATTCAGTCTCTTTCATGGATCCTCATTATTGTTGTTGTTGAACTTTTTCTTTTGATCTCGAAAATGATGGGGATAAGCTTCTGAGTTTATCAACGGTTTCGATCACTCGTTCGATCACATAATCAACTTCTTCTTCTGTTGTGAACCGGCCCAGTCCAAAACGGATCGCGGAGTGCAGCCGTTCCTGGGGAAGATGCAATGCCTTTAAAACATGAGAGGGTTCCGGATCTGCTGTGTTGCAAGCCGATCCTGTTGATAAAGCAATATCTTTCAAGCTCATCATAAGTGCATTGTCTTCTACACCGAGGAAACTGATATTTAAATTGTTTGGAAGTCGTTCAGTTGGATGTCCGTTAAGCTGAACCTTATCGATTCGAGTTGTAAAAGCGTTGTACATCTTATCCCGATATCGTTTAATGCGTTCAGTGTCATCATCCATCGAATGGATTGAGATTTCCAGAGCCTTAACTAAACCAATGATTCCGGGAACATTTAAAGTTCCTGAGCGAATGCCACGCTCGTGTCCTCCGCCATCCATCTGCATCGTAAGTTTTACTTTCGGGTTCGAACTTCTAACATATAAAACGCCGATACCCTTAGGTCCGTACATTTTATGAGCTGAAAAGGAGAGCAAATCGATATTCATTGAAGTAACGTCAATAGGAATTTTGCCAACTGCCTGTGTGGCATCTGAGTGGAAGAGTACACCATTAGCATGACAAATATTACCTATATCAGTAACATTTTGTATCGTTCCTATTTCGTTATTCGCCGTCATGATTGAAACCAGTATCGTTTTCGGTGTTATGGATTCGCTTAACTGGTCGAGGTTGATTTGCCCGAATTGATTCACACCCAGATATGTAACTCTGGTACCAAGTTTTTCTAATTTTTTGCATGTATCTAAAACCGATCTATGTTCTGTTGCGGCAGTGATGATATGATCACCTTTCTGCTTTAATGATTCAACTATGCCTTTTATAGATAGGTTATTCGATTCGGTTGCTCCGCTAGTGAAAATGATTTCACGTGATTCGGCTCCTATATGTTTCGCAATTGTTCCCCGCGCAGAATTAACTGCTTCTTCCGATATCCAACCGAATTGATGCTGGCGGCTTGCCGGGTTGCCAAACTTATCTGAAAAGAATGGTATCATTGCATCCAGCACTCGCGGATCGACAGGAGTAGTCGCGTGATAATCCATGTAAATCAGTAGTTTCATCAAAACATTTCCATGACAGTCAATTCATCGATAACTTTATTAATGTTGCTCTGCAATTTCATGAGAGGATTTTTTATTGTGCAGGTTGTATGGATACTGCAGTTCTCAGGCGTTTCAGATTCACATTGTACGATAGTGACCGCCGTCTTGCCTTCTATAGCATAGATTATTTCAGAGACTTTTAATTCTACGGGATTGCGAGACAATATGTAACCGCCATTCACTCCTTGATATGATTCGATAATCCTGTGTTTGGAAAGTTTCTGCATAAGCTTCGCGAGCAGATCGTATGGCAACTGATATTTATCGGATATTTCTTTGGTAGTGAACAATTGCCCACGACGTCCGTATGCCATGTGTTTGATAGCGATCAGGGCGTATTCAATTTTTTTTGATAACTGGAACATGTTTAAATTAAAATATAAATACGACTAACTAAGTCCGATTTCAATGCAAAAAAAGATTCCGTTGCCGGAATCTCGTGATGTTAAATTCTTCGATTATCAGTTTACACTAATCTTGACCCTGCGATTCTCAGTCGTGGGTCCGTGAAGACTCACTTCAACTTTATCAAGGTCAATGTGTACTACTTCTTCGCAGTATGCACAAATTTTTGTAACCTGCCGATCAAAATTAATCGGGTTTCCACAACAAGGGCAACTTGTAATAACCAAGCCAATCACCTTTGCTTTTTGTTTCACTATGCTAATACCTTTCAAAATGTACTAAATTTGAATAATTTTCGGGGATTTGAGTTTTTGCATTTATAATATAAACAAAAAATTTAGAAAAACAATCCCCGCGGGAATTAAAATTTTTTAAAGTGTGATAACTCACATTAGACTCCTCTTTTAAACGGTTGGTTTACTTAAAAGTTACCAATTCGGTGTTGCGTTCTAAAATATCTTGCCATTCGCTAGTTTTATTGTTAACTTTTGTACGGACTTAAGATGAATATTGGAATAGCTTGTTATCCCACATATGGTGGTAGTGGTGTTGTTGCAGCTGAATTAGGTAAAGCGTTGGCTGAACGAGGTCATCGTATTCACTTTATCAGTTATGCAATGCCTTTCCGGCTTGATAGTTTCAGCGATAATATCGTCTATCATGAAGTCGAGATTTCTAACTATCCATTATTCGATTATCCTCTCTACACACCTGCACTTGCGAGTAAAATTGTCGAGGTTGCCCAGTTCGAAAAACTTGATATCATTCATGCACATTATGCGATCCCACATGCAACCAGTGCTTATCTGGCAAAACAAATTCTCGGAAAAAATCAACTAAAAATTGTAACCACTCTTCACGGTACCGATATTACACTCGTTGGTCTTGAACCGAGCTACCTATCAGTAATGAAGTTTAGCATCGAACAAAGCGATGGCGTTACTGCTGTTTCTCGATTCCTTAAAGAAAAGACTCTCATTAATTACAAGATAGAGAAAGATATTCAGGTTATTCCTAACTTTGTTGATATCGATAAATATCAACGCGTAGTTTCTCCTGACACATGTAAGCGTCTTGCCTCTCACGGGGAAAAAATTCTGATTCATGTCTCCAATTTCAGACCTCTGAAGAGAGTTCATGACGTAATTAAAATATTTCAAATAGTTCGTCAGAAAATCCCGTCCAAATTAATCCTTGTCGGTGATGGTCCCGATCGTTCGAGTTGCGAACAGCTTGCGCGTGATTTGAAAGTATTTGATGACGTCAAATTCCTCGGAAAACAGATTGAACTTGTTCCTCTTCTTTCTATGGCAAATCTTTTCCTGATTCCAAGTCAGTCCGAAAGTTTTGGACTTTCGGCACTTGAAGCGATGGCATGTGAATTACCCGTTATTGCTTCGAGCGTCGGCGGCTTGCCCGAACTTATCGTGCACGGAGAAACAGGATATATTGCGGAGATTGGTGATATTGAGCGCATGGCTAAATATACCGTTGAACTATTGACGAATGAAACTAAATATAAAATCTTTGCGGCTTCAAGCAGGAAGCGGGCGGTGGAGGAATTCAATAAAAAGAGAATCGTTGATATGTACGAGGAACATTACAATCGCATTCTTGCTAAATGATTACTTACTTTTTATGAATTTGTTATCACGTTGTAACGCATCAATAATCATGTCAAAACAATAGACAACAAACTTTCACCCGGACCGAACAGCATCTTCATTATTTTCTTATGAAACCTATTTTCGTCATCGGATTCTATACTATCTTTTTTGCCCTTTACGGATTATTAAACTATTATATTTTCATCAGGGGTTTTCAGGCTATACCCCACACGGCACCATACCGTATTCATTATATTATCATTTTTATCGTCGCGGCGCTGTCTTTCTTTTTAGGAAGGATATTGGAAAATTATTGGCTATCACCTGTTAGTAAAACCTTCGTGTGGATAGGTTCATTCTGGCTTGCATCGTTGCTGTATTTTTTTATCGCAGTTGTATTGTTCGATGTCGTTCGGCTGCTGAATTCCCTCATACCGGTATACCCTAAATATATAATTAATAATTATCAGCAGACGAAGCAGATATTGTTTTTCTCCGTGTTGATAATAGTCGTTGCTTCGCTAATCGCCGGGCATATCAATGCAATAAATCCTGTCATCAAGAAAATAAATCTTGCAGTTTCCAAAAAAGGGCGCGGCATGCAATCCTTGAATATCGTTGCCGCTTCAGATATACATCTTGGTTCGATTATTGGAAAAAGTAGATTTGACGATATAGTCTCCATCATAAATAGTTTGGATCCGGATATCGTTCTCCTTCCCGGTGATATAGTCGATGAAGACCTCAAACCGGTCATCAAAGAAAATTTAGGCGAGAGTCTTAGAAACATTAAATCGAAGTTTGGTGTTTTCGCAGTAACAGGAAATCATGAATACATCGGCGGTGTGGAAGATGCGGTGGCATATCTTACAGAGAACGGTGTTCGTTTCCTCCGAGACGAAACAGTCCTGCTCAACCATACTGCTTATCTTGTGGGTCGGGAGGATCGAAGCGCTAACCGATTTGGAAACAAGGAGCGAAAAAGTTTAAAAGAGTTGATATCCGGTGTAGATGAGAGTTATCCTATTATCATGATGGATCACCAACCGTTTCAATTGGCAACTGCAAATGAAAATGGTATCGATTTGCAATTGTCCGGTCACACGCACAGTGGACAGTTATGGCCCCTCAATTTCATAACCGATGCTGTTTACGAATTAAGTTACGGGTATAAGAAAATTGGAGGAACTAACATTTATGTTTCATGCGGAATCGGGACGTGGGGTCCGCCTGTACGATTGGGCAATCGTCCTGAGATTGTAAACATTAGATTGGATTTCGAATAGTCTAAGATAACCGCTTGCGTATAAATCCCTTGCTTTATATGAGAAAAACTTGTATTTTCTTCAAGCGGAATTATTTTACAAACACTTTGCAAAGGAATTGTTGTGAATAAGAAACAAAAGAATGCGAGTAAAAAACACAGAAAAAACGTCCAAAGAGTTAAAGCGAAACAGAAGATATCAAGGGCAGCGGCGAAAAAACCGCAATAGATTTTAAGGGTATCCTGAGTGATACCCTTTTTTTCTCTCACGATAAATATTGATAATCAATAGTAGGTATTGTGACATCGATATATAAATTTGGCGCTGTAGAGTACGATCTGAAGTCTCGAACTCATATTATGGGAGTTCTAAACGTCACACCGGATTCATTTTCAGATGGTGGGAAGTTTTATGATACGCAGTCTGCCGTGGATAGAGGACTTGAGATGATAGAACAGGGAGCAGATTTTATTGATGTTGGTGGAGAATCGACACGTCCGGGCGCGGAATCTGTCCCGGCATCGGAAGAATTGAAAAGGGTTTTGCCGGTAATCGAAAAACTTGTCAACAGCACGAAAACACCGATCTCAATCGACACTTATAAATCAGTTGTAGCTGAGCGCGCTCTTGAAGCAGGCGCTGTGATTGTAAATGATATCTCCGGCTCGCATATGGATCCCCGTATTTCGGGAGTGGCAGCTTCATACAATGCTTCTGTTATCCTTATGCACATAAAAGGAATCCCAGGAACAATGCAAACGGATCCTGTGTATGATAATCTGATCGAAGAAATTTGTTCATACATAGATGAAGGCATCCGAGTTGCAAAGAGTAACGGTATAAAACAAATCATTATCGATCCGGGAATCGGTTTTGGTAAGACAGTCGAACATAATTTACAAATTCTCAAAAACCTTCGAATGTTCGAGAGATTTGAATACCCAATTTTGATCGGTCCATCCCGAAAATCATTTATCGGGAAAATATTGGATCTCCCGATCAATCAAAGATTGGAAGGCACTGCCGCTGCTTCTGCCGTTGCCATTATGAATCGTGCCAATATACTCCGTGTTCATGATGTGAAAGAAATAAAACGTGTTTCACAAATCGTAGATGCTATCGCTCATGCTTAACTTTTTATATTTCATATTACTGCCGTTGATCTGATTTATGGAACTCTTCAAAATAGGATTCCTTACGGTCACTATCGTGGATATCTTCGATATCCTTCTGGTATCGTTCATCTTTTACAGATTGTACTTAGTTATACGAGGAACCGTAGCGGCTCAGATATTTGTAGGGCTTCTTCTGATACTTGCATTTTCCTTCGTCGCCGAAGCAACAAATCTGAAAGCGATGAACTGGATATTGAGAACGCTTACCGATATCTGGGTGATTGCGTTCATCATTCTATTCCAGCCGGAACTGAGAAGATTATTAGTGCTTCTCGGACGAACGAGAATAATTCGATCATTTTTTAAGATTGATGTAGAAGAATCGATCGAAGAAATTATCAGCGCGGCATCTGAATTAGCGCGGAAACATCACGGCATGCTCGTGGTAGTGGTTCGTTCGACAACCCTCAGAACGTTCGTCGATACCGGAACGCCTTTGCAAGCAAGAATAAGCAAAGCGCTCCTTGTCTCGATATTCAATCCGCGCTCACCATTACACGATGGTGCCGTTGTAGTACATGACAGAATAATTGAGGCAGCGCGCGTTACACTTCCGCTTTCGCAAACTTCAAATATCGGAGATACAGTGCTTGGTATGCGCCATCGGGCAGCATTAGGTATTTCGGAACAAGCGGATGTGGTTGCCATAATGGTATCAGAAGAAACTGGCAAGATATCGATAGCCGATAATGGTATTCTTGTGCGTGGACTGACGATCCAGGAATTGCGGCACGAACTTTATACTCGTCTCTCTATAATGCCGGGTAAATCGGCTAAATCTGAGATGAGATTCTTGAAAGTACATAATTAACCAAATGATAATTAATTCAAATCGAAAATCCGCCCCCCGCTTTAATTTCGAGCGCGATGAGATGATCGATCTCATCCGGCAACGGGGCATAAGTGATGAGCGATTGTTGAAGGCGATGTCTGTTGTCGATAGAAGAGATTTCGTTCAGCAAGCATTATTGAATCGCGCTTACGATGATTGTGCATTGCCCATCGGTCATTCGCAAACAATCTCACAGCCATACACAGTAGCTTTTATGACTGAGATGCTCGCGGTGAAGCCGGGTGATAAAGTACTCGAGATTGGAACCGGCTCAGGTTATCAAGCGGCGATACTTGCCGAAATGGGCGCCCGCGTTTACACGGTCGAACGGAACATGGATTTGTTAAATGTGTCAAGAAAACGCTTCGAGGCGCTTGGTTATCAGATCGTGTCTAAATGCGGAGACGGAACAATAGGATGGAAAGATTTTGCACCATACGACAGTATCATAGTCACTGCAGGCGCTCCTGAAACTCCCCAGCCACTTCTCGACCAGCTGAAGGACGGTGGAATCTTAGTAATTCCCATTGGTGACATGGATATTCAAAATATCCACATTATCCGTCGTGTTAAAAATGAATTCGAAACCAAAGAAGCTCACGGTTTCAAATTTGTTCCGCTCATAGGCAAAAAGGGATGGAAATGAAAATAAATGTCGTATACCCGATAAAAAATTTTCCCCGAAAAATTTTGTGCGATGGTCGCATTAAATATCAGACAGCGAACACCTGACATCGAACCTCCAAAAGTAATTGTCCTTGTCGGTCCTACTGCCTCAGGAAAAACTCCGCTATCATTGATTATTGCCGAACACCTCAATGCAGAAATAATCTCAGCCGATTCGCGCCAGATTTATAAACTGATGGATATCGGAACGGCAAAACCGAATATTGAGGATCGTCAAAAGATCAAACATTATTTTGTCGATGAATTATTTCCTGATCAGGAATTTAATGCCGGTGAATTCGGAATACAAGGTCGTCTTATCATCGATGATATTCTACAGCGTAAGAAAGTGCCAATGGTTGTTGGCGGTTCAGGTTTGTACATCCGATCTCTGATCGATGGATTCTTCGAAGGGTCACCTCCAGACTCCGATATACGAAAGCATTTATATGATCGTTTGAATCGGGAAGGAGCGGAGAAACTGCTGGAGGAATTAAGAGCTGTCGATCCTGAAGCCGCTTCGAAAATGCTTCCAACAAATACGAGGAGAATTGTCAGGGCGCTTGAAGTGTACTCATTAACAGGGGTTCCCATCTCACAACTTCAGAAGTCGAAAATTGAAATCAGTTTCATGCCTATTTTTGCGGGCATCAGTTGGAAGAGAAATATTTTATATGATCGGATTAATAGGCGTGTAGACATGATGATTGAACGCGGCCTTCTTGACGAAGTGCAACGACTGAAGGAGTTAGGTTATCCGCCTGCGTTGAACGCGCTCCAGACAGTGGGATACAAAGAAGTTTTTGAATATTTCGATGGAAAGATAGATTATGTGAAGATGATAGAATCTATCAAACAAAATTCCAGAAGGTATGCGAAGCGGCAGTTAACTTGGTTTAGGCAGGATAAAAGAATAAAATGGTTTGATGCCCATAGCGAAAAAGATTTCGTGAATGTTGCTTCGGAAGTAACAAAATATTATGTTTCGTAAGTCGGGGCCGACCTTGGCGCCAAAGGCGCCACGCTTTAGCCGTTATCTTGATCAATAAGGAATCGATTTATTCCACGTTTCTTAATTTTAGATTCGAACTGAAGGGCAAGTGAACGAGTAGGAAATGTATTATGGAAAATCAGGCGCCACGGTTTACCGTGCCGGGTTGATAGAGATTTGCCGTTGTTATGTTCAATGAGGCGTTTCGATAAATCCTGAGTTTGCCCGACATAATAACGATCAGTTATCAAACTCTGAATGATGTATACAGTGAAGGACATAATAGTTGTATGGAAAAGAGTCGGGGCGGGCGGATTTGAACCGCCGACCTCTTGGTCCCGAACCAAGCGCTCTAGCCGGGCTGAGCCACGCCCCGAATATTACGAATCAAATTACGAATAAATCGCAAAATAAACAAACGGAAAATAAATGAACATTCTTATCGTCGAAGATAATCTTTCACATCAGAAAATTACCGAGTATGTTCTGAAACAAAATAAAGTCCCGGCAAAGTTTTTAGTCGTCAGAGATGGACAGGAGGTTCTGGATTATCTATACAGGAGAGGGGTATATTCCGATTGCGAAAAATATCCGATGCCAAACTTGATTCTCCTCGATTTAAATCTTCCCAAGCGTGACGGGAGGGAAGTTCTGAGACTTTTAAAAGAAGATGTAGATCTTAAAGAAATTCCGATAGTTATATTAAGTACATCGTACCGTGAAGAAGATATCACGTTCGCTTCTCAGATGGGAGTTGTCGGATATATAAGCAAGTCTATAGGTTTTGATAGATACAGCGCTGAACTAAGTTCTGTAATCAAATATGCTCGCGAATAATCCATGACTCGTGAAGCAATGTCGGTTATCCATAAATTGAATCTGTGAACAGAAATTCGTATTATGAAGCGGAAAAAATTATATGTCTAAAATACTTGCCATCATAGGCCGCCCAAACGTCGGAAAATCTACGCTCTTTAACCGCATAGTCGGTGCAAGAGACGCAATTGTACATGATAAGCCTGGAGTGACGAGAGATCGCCATTATGCTTCAGCGGAATGGGCGGGAAAATCATTTACACTGATTGATACGGGTGGTTACGTTCCAAATTCGACAGACCTTTTCGAGAAGGCGATTCGCGAACAAGCTGAGATCGCGATCAATGAAGCAGATGCAGTAATCTTTATCGTTGACGCAACCGAGGGTGTCACGCCGCTTGATGAAGAAGTTGCCGCGATTATCCGAAAATCTCAGAAGAAAATTCATCTTGTTGTTAATAAGGTTGATAGTGATAAACGTGAAACCGATGTAGCGCAATTTTACAAACTCGGCCTCGGTGTACCGATTAATATATCAGCGCTCCTTGGTCGGAATATAGGCGATTTTCTCGATGAGGTTACTGAACAATTCTTAAGTGGATCAGCAGATGAAAAGGATGAACGTCTAAAGCTGGCTGTGATCGGCAAACCGAATGTCGGGAAGTCATCTTTAGTAAATGCGTTGTTGGATAAATCGCGGCATATAGTGACGAGCATTCCCGGCACCACTCGCGATTCCATCGACTCTGTTTTGAAATATCAAAAAGAGGAAATAATTTTGATCGATACAGCCGGCTTGCGACGGAAAAGCCGGATAAAAGAGAATGTGGAATTTTACAGCGTGCTTCGCGCCATCAAAAGTATTGAGAGATGCGATGTAGCAGTTCTGATGATCGATATTGAAGCGGGAATGGATAAACAGGACCTCCGTATTCTGGAGGATATCATCGAGCGGCGGCGTGGTGTCGTTATTGCAGTCAATAAATGGGACACTGTCGAGAAGGATGAATTGACTGCTATGCAGTTCGAAAAATCGATCAAGAAATTTTTAAGAGAATATGATTATATTCCGGTAATTTTTATTTCGGCATTGGAAAAACAGAGAATTTATAAACTGGTTGAGCTTGCAAAGGATGTCTTTGCCGAACAAACAAAGCGTATATCAACAAACAAACTGAACAATTTATTGCTGCACGATATAGCAGAGAAACCACCCGGATCAAAATCGGGCAAGGAAATCAAAATAAAGTATATCACACAGGTAAAAACAAATCCGCCGGCGTTTGGTTTCTTTGCTAATGAACCGAAACTCGTTGAAGAAAAGTATAAACGATTTTTAGAGGGAAGGATCAGAAAGCATTTCGGTTTTATCGGCGTTCCGATTTCACTTTATTTCAAAAAGAAAAATTGACTACTCGATGGCGCTCAACCAGAAAAAAATATTGATAGTCGGCGGGCTTGCCGCCGGTCCGAGCGCCGCCGCGAAGGCGAAACGAACTAATCCCAATGCAGATATAACTCTTTTCGAAGCTACAGATACCGTTTCTTATGCAATATGTGAAGCGCCGTTTGCTGTTGGCGGCGTAATTGATGATGAAAAGAAATTGGTAATCTTTTCTCCTGATAAATTGCAAGAAGAAAAAGGTATCACGGTGAAGACGCTTCACAACGTTGAAAAAATCCTCACGGGCGACCACAAAATAATTGTAAGGGATTTACGTTCACATCGGATGGTGGAGTTTGAATACGACAAACTCATAATCGCTGCTGGAGCCGCACCGCGTCGCCTGAATATCGGCGGTGAAAATGGAAGGAATGTCTTTCATATCAAAACCCGTGAAGATACTCTTAACATAATTGCATGTCTTCAAACCGAACAGCCGAAGCAAGCGGTAATTATAGGAGCAGGATATGTTGGATTGGAGATGGCAGAAGCTTTTCATTCCCGCGGAATTGATGTTACCTTGATCGACCGCATCAGTCATCCGCTGGAAGGATTTGAACAAGAGACACGTGAGCGAGTTCTTCGGGAGTTACTCGATAACGATGTGCATTTTGTTCCATTCACCACGGTCGAAGCATTCCAGCAAGACAATTCCGGAAAAGTTCGTCACGTCATCACGAACCGAGGATCGTTTGAATGTGACATTGTTATCTTATCACTTGATGTTGAACCGAATATTAATCTGGCGAAGGAAGCGAAAATACGTATCGGCTCGACCGGCGCGATTGTTACCGATGAGAGCCAACAAACCAACATCGACGATATCTATGCGGCGGGTGATTGTTGTGAAGTAAAGAATATTATCACCGGCAAACCGATGTATATTCCTATGGCAACTATAGCGAGTAGAACGGGATCGATTGCCGGTGAGAATGCCGCGGGAGGAAGAGCGGTCTTTAAAGGCGCAATACGTGCCGGAGCCGTAAAATTGTTCAGCCTTGAGATCGCTCAAGTCGGATTAGGGTCGGAAGAAGCACGGCAGTATGGTTTTCAGGTTATCTCAGAGTTAGTTACCTCGACATCTAAAGTAAGCATGATGCCCGACAGCGAAAAAATTGTAATCAAGCTGATTGTAGATAGAGGAACACAAAAATTGCTTGGTGCTAATCTCTTCGGTGGAAACGGTTGTGTCTCGCGTGCAAACATACTCGGCGTGGCAATCCAGCATAATATGACGGTCGATGATATTTCACGCTTCGATTTGATTTACTCTCCGCCGTTTTCACCATTGTGGGATCCGATCTTGCTGGCGGCGAACAAAGCTAAGAAAAATTTAAATCTTAATCCAAAATTAAAAATCTAATATTCCCCGATCTCATGAAGAACTTAATTGTACTTTCCCATCCGTTAGTAAAACGCGATCTTACAATCCTCCGTGACAGGGAAACAAAAAGTCACAGCTTCAGGGCAATCTTAAGGCGCACTGCAAGTATTATGGCGTACGATGTGACGCAAGATTTAAACCTCAAACAAGTCACCGTGCAAACTCCATTGGAAAAAACGAAAGGATATGTAGTTACCGATTCAATCATACTTGTTCCGATTCTCCGTGCTGGACTTGGACTTGTGGGTGGTTTTGTAGAGGTCTTGCCTAACGCACGTGTCGGGCATATCGGGATGTACCGCGATGAAGAGACTTTGACGCCGGTCGATTACTATCTCAAGCTGCCAAAAAATTTAAGCAAAGCTCTTGTACTGATTCTGGATCCGATGCTCGCTACAGGGGGCAGTGCGGCTGCGGCAGTGACGGTATTGAAAGAAAAGGGCGCTCGCAGAATTCGTTTTGTCAGTCTTGTCGCCGCGCCTGAAGGTGTTCGTGTTCTTTCGAAAGCTCATCCCGATGTGATAATTTATACCTGTGCCTTAGACCGAAAACTCAACGAGAAAGGATACATCCTTCCGGGTCTTGGTGATGCAGGAGATCGGATATTCGGGACGGCGGAGTAGCACATTTAGAGGCGAAGTTACTCCGGTTTTGGTTGTTCTCTTACCATAACGGTACATCATTATATTCATTTCCTAAAATTCAAAATAACACTTGACAAATGAAAAATTTTATTGTAACTTCTCGGTACAATAAGTGGATAATTTGGGCATTCATAATCGGGATATGGACTATGATTCTAATTTCTACACTTCACAGTTGTAAACGGATACTCTTACTTTCTTTCCTAATTTTGCTTTCTTCGGCAACACTTGTTGCACAAGTGACGATTCGAGAAAAAATAATCATTGATCCAAAGACCGCCCAGCACACATCGCCCAAAGTAAAACCACACGACCAACTACAATCGATTACCGATACAAACGGGACGATCGTTACTGTAAAGTATTACTATCGGGCTTGCGAAGGATTTGGAATAGTCCGTACAGTTTTAAGCCCATGCAGCAATGCATACACTGATAGCTCAATTGGTAATACGGTTCATGATGTGAACGAACAAGGATGTGCAATATTACGGTTTAATGTTTATGATGAAGGATCATACATATTTCGTGGGGACCGACAATTCTCATGTCCACAATCTTTTCCTTTCTCTTACCCGCCCTGTTTTTTGTTGGACTGCAGCAACGATTCAATTGTTGTTACGGATAATCGAAACAATACATTCAGGAGTGTGCCTAGTTCAAGACCAACGGTCAACTATACTTCGCCAGTTGGGACAGAGTGCATTGTGAACAATCCACAATCGCAAAAATTCGATACAAGTAGCGTGGAGATACTTCACGAAGGTGATTCCTTTACTTGGATTGATAACAATGAACCACGCACTGTGCTTGTTGGTGATGTATGTGGATTAGCAAATGTGTCTCAAGGAGATGTTCTTGTAGGTTTCGAGCAAATGCTAACTCAAATACCAATAAATCTACAACAATCTTCCGTTCCAATTTATTATCCGGGTCTATCTGGTATAGACATTGCGCCTTGTAAGGATGGTGTAAATAATAAATGGTATTTTAATGTACGTAATCTTCGTGTCCCGATATTTCAATCTATTTGTGATAGTATAATCCGTGCAAACGGATTAATAGACTTGGGTGATGGAACTAATTATCCTTTGTTAAGCCAAATAATATTTAATTGTCCTGATTGGTACGATTTACGAAAATGGATAGAATATGTTCGAGATAGAGCGCATGATTCTACCGTAGCCCAGCCAAGCAATAGAGTAATGCGATTTAGTAAGTACTACTTTAGCTCGGCTATATTAATACATGAAGCTCAGCATGGCAGAGACCAGCTTGATTCGCTAAGAACAAGCATAGATAGTGCATACACAGAGATTTATGGAAAAGCAGTTTCCACACTTGAGTATCCATGTGCAAAAAATGCTCTAGGTGCAAAATATGAAATCCTAAATATTTTATCAAGATCTTATACAAATGGTGCATCTAAACCTATTGATCTTGCTAATGCAAGGCGTGCCGCTAAGCCAGTTTATGATCAGATTATTGACAATATTAAAACTTGGGTAAAGACCCATATTGTGCCTCCCTGTCATAGGTAATTTTTAACAAATATCTGGAGATTTAAAAATGAAACAGAAGATAGCGATACTTATATTATTGACAACAGTCCTAATCACATTTACACATGGGCAGCGGCTTTGGAATTTTAAGAACCTGAATTTCTTTGTTGATCGGGATAGGAATAATTTGAAAATGTTAATGTTAAAAAGAGATATGGTCCCATTTCCGCGGTATGAGTTGGCAACACAGGCAGCAAAAGCACTATCATATTTATATGGTGAAAGCGAAAAAGATTATATAATAACAAACATGCAGCGTTGGGTCGACAGCATACGAGTTATCGATCGTGATTGGTTTTGGATGTACTATTTCCAATTACAATATATCAAGGGATTTTTAGGTGATCAAAGTGCAATTATAGGCATGGATAGTGTGATACAATATAATGATAATAGACATTTAATCGATAAAATGTTAGCTATCGAGTTAATGGCTGAAGCCGGTCAATACAATTATTTTGATATTGTCAGAAATGCATATACTCAAAATCCGTTTAGAGCAGTGGTCTCAATAGGATTGTACGGTCGTGACAGTCGTTTCCGTGATGAATCAAGATCATTGATAGAGCAATATATACGCTCACATCCTGAGAAAGCAATGTTGGGTGCAGGTGTGGATGAATTATGCCAGTTTGACCGACCTTATGCTGTGCAATTATTGGATCAACTATTTCATACAACGACGGGAGAAACACGCTATCAGTATTTTATGGCATTACGTAGGGTTGACAAGGAAGGTCAACCAGAGAGAGTAATGTGGGTTATACCGATTGAGCCTGATAGTAATATCAGATACGAAATTATGCCATGGTTTGATGGAGATGGAACGCCAGGTACTAATAATTCGATCAGGTATCTACAGCCGCATTTTATAAAATTTGCAAAAGATAGAATGAGTGTTGAAACAGCAAATAAGATACTTGATGATCTATATTGGATTGTTTCAAGATTTATACCAGTACCATTGCCAAGTAATACATCGGTACTTGCCTCGCTTGATACTCTCATCAGCTTCAAAACACAAGTAGCAAGTTACGGTTGGGTAGGAGATAACGCGTTTGTTACGGAGCTTTCTAATTATCTCACTAATGCTCGCAGTGCATTTATTGCAGGTGATTCTACAACTTGTGCTCGACAGATATTTGCATTTCAAAGTAAAGTCGATGAAGAGTATCGAGACTCACTCGATGGAGATACCCGAACAATCACACTCGAAGGATGGAAGTTTCTCCACTACCATTCACAATATATTCTTGAGCGGCTCTCAACTATTACAACGCTTTCTTTACCCATCAATGCAAATTGGAATATGGTTAGTTCACCGCTTATTCTTTCAAATCCCAGAAAAGATTCAGTCTATCCTGAGGCGATTTCATCTGCGTTTGCATATCTAAATGGCTATGGTTATGTAGAAAAAGATACACTTAAAAATGGTGTCGGTTACTGGCTCAAATATCCGTATAGTAAAAATATAGATTATACAGGTTTGAAGATCGATACAGTATATGTTGCAGTCGAAGCCGGCTGGAATATGATTGGCTCGGTGTCTCAACCGATACCCATCACAAAAATTGTTCATGACGAGAATGCCGTACCATTAAATTACTTTGGATTCGATGGTGCTTACTTTGAACCTGATTCCCTTTTACCCGGGAAAGGGTACTGGGTTAAAGTCAGTGGTAGCGGTACGTTAATCATAGGAAAAGATGCATCGGCTCAAGGATCCCAGAATGTCATTGAGCCGCCGCCTGCACCGGATGCACCATCGAAACCTGTTCTCCAATCACCCGCAGATGGCGCGACTGGACAATCAACGTCACCAATATTATCCTGGTATGCAGTTGAGAACGCCAATACTTATCGTTTGCAGGCAGCCACGGATTCTAACTTTTATTTTGTTGTGATCGATCAAGAGAGTATCACCGATTTATCCTACCAAATCGGACCATTATCATATAACACAAAATATTATTGGCATGTAAAAGCTTACAATGTAAATGGTTACAGTTACTGGTCAAATAAACGGAGTTTTACAACTCAAAGTCCGCCGAGTGCGCCACCTACACCTACACTCGCTTCACCTGCGAACGGTGCCACAAATATCTCGACATCACCGACATTGATCTGGTACTCATCGAGCGGCGCAACTTCATATCGATTGCAGGTATCAAGATATTCCAGTTTCTCTACTCTCGTTTTCGATAATGCAGCCATCACGGCAACATCGAAACAAGTTAGTGCGTTATCATATAGTACGATTTATTACTGGAGAGTGAATGCATCGAACAGCAACGGAACAAGTGCATGGTCAAGTGTTCGGTCGTTCACAACACAAAGCGCACCGTCTTCCGATCCGTGCTTGCCTGCTACATCTACTGCATCACTCGATGAATTTACAATAAGTGATGCTAACGGTAACAGGCAAAATCTTTTTGTTCATAACGGAGGAAGAGGTTTGCACTTAGGTCATCCCGATTATGATTTACCGCCTGAAACTCCCAAGGGTGCATTTCATGCGCGATTCAAATCGGGGAAATTTGTAGAGATAATTCCTCCGAACAAATCTGTCGTAAAGATACCAATCAAGATAAAGGATGTTGTACTTCCGATTACTCTGCAATGGAAGGTACGATCCGGGAACAAGGTTCAGTACTGGTTGATCGATCAGAAGAAGAATCAAAAAAGAATTCCATTAACCGGTTTGGGGAAATACAGCATTGATAGTGCTGCCGATAATTTAATTTACATCGAAGCCCAGGCGTCAGAGCCATGCATTACGAATTGAAAGGATAGAAATTATGCATTTACGATATTTCAATTTTATTCTACTTCTTGCTGTAACCCACGTATTTAACACAGAGATATTTTCCCAGCAAGATATAGGGAAGAACAATTCGGCTAATATATACTATGTTCCATTTCTGTCGCAGAGCAACAGCATAGAGCTTTCGGTTGAAAATGGTTCATCAAGTCCAATATCTAATCTTTCCATCGAGCCGAGTGAATTGCCAAAGTGGATACACCTATCCCCGAACAAGCATATCATCTCTGACTTAAGAAACGGGGAGGAGAAATCGGTACAATTTAATTTTTCAGTTGATAAGCAGGCACCTGTGAAGAAAGAGCAAATACTATCATTCAATATCGTTACGATTGATGGGAATCGTTGGAGAAAGGAAATAAAAATATCGGTCGAGCAGCCAAAGGAGTTTGAATTGTATCAAAACTTTCCCAACCCATTCAATCCGACAACAACTATCGGTTTTCAAATACCTCAAGATGGGAAAGTCAAACTGAATATTTTTAACCTACTAGGACAAGAAGTGGCAACTCTCATCGAAGATGATTTACCAGCCGGGTATAATGAGAAGATATGGAACGCAAAAGAAAACGCTAGCGGAGTCTATATCTACCAAGTATCAATCACGAATCAATCCGGGTATCATGCAGTTGATAGAAAGAAGGTAATACTCATCAGATAATAAGTGATTTCATGCAGAATCGTCCCCACCAATTTTCTTGACATTCACCCACCATCCAAGTATATTTCATTAGAACAAGTATCGGATTATAAAGGACTTGCAACCTTGGTAAGTTAGGTTGTTTTTTGCTTTCAATCTATGAGAGATGGTTTATATAAAAAGAAGCTCGAAGATTTACTGGCTGTTTGCCGGAAAAACCTTCGCACCGTCAACGAGGATTTGATTCGTCGGGCGTTTGAGTTTAGTCTTGATGCTCACAAGAATGATATCCGTGCATCGGGCGATCCATTTTTCAATCACCCATATGAAGTTGCAATGGTCGTGGCGAAAGAAATCCCGTTGGATGATGTATCTGTTGCAAGTGCGCTAATGCACGATGTAGTTGAAGACACAGAATTCACAATAAAAGATATTCGTCATGAATTCGGCGATACTATCGCTGAAATTGTAGATGGCGCCACGAAAATATCCGACATCTTCCGCAGTCATGAAGTCATTCAAGCAGAAAACTATCGGAAGATGCTGATCTCTATGGTAAACGACATTCGGGTGATGCTGCTGAAGTTTGCCGACCGTCTTCACAACATGCGCACGCTCGAGTATCTTCCAAAAGAAAAACAGGTTCGTCTGGCAAAAGAAACGCTCGATATCTATGCGCCGTTTGCACACCGTTTCGGTCTTGCTAAAATCCGTTGGGAATTAGAAGACCTTGCATTTAAATATCTCCACCCGCAGAACTATGAAGATATTGCACACAGATTAAAAGCAAAACGGAAGGAACGGGAATCGTACATCAAGAAATTTGTCCAGCCGCTTGAAAAGAGGTTGAAAGATGAGGGAATGAAATTCGAGATCGAAGGCAGACCCAAGCATCTGTACAGCATCTACACTAAAATGATGAACCGGCATAAGCCGTTTGATGAAATATATGATCTCTTCGCTGTCAGGCTCGTTCTTGACACAGAAAATAATAACGATTGCTTCACGGTTTATGGTATTCTTACATCCATTTATATGCCGATACCGGAACGATTCAAAAATTATATATCGGTGCCGAAGAAAAACGGTTATCAATCGATTCATGCTACGGTTATCGGACCCGACGGCAGGATGGTAGAAGTACAAATTCGAACGCTTCCCATGCACGAGATTGCAGAGAAAGGCGTAGCGGCGCACTGGAGGTATAAAGAAAATCTGACGACACTTGATGAAGAGCTGGAAAATTGGATTTCCTGGGTTCGTGAAATTTTCGAGCATGCCGATGATGAAGCCCCCACTAAACAATTGATGGAAAGTTTTAAACTTAATCTATATCAGGATGAGATATATCTGTTCACTCCCAAAGGTGAATTGAAGATATTACCGAAAGGCGCGACCCCCGTGGATTTTGCGTACGCAGTGCATAGTAATATCGGCGATCATTGTTTGAGTGCGAAAGTGAATGGCAGAATCGTCCAGCTTGATTCACAGCTTCACAGCGGCGATCAGGTTGAAATTATCACGTCGAAAAACCAAACTCCGAATACTGGCTGGGAACAATTTGTCGTAACACACAAAGCAAAATCTCATATTCGTAAATGGATCAAGGATGAAGAGCGTAAGAGTCTAAACATCGGGCGTGAAATATGGGAGAAGCGCACTAAGAAGCTGAAATTGCATCTAAACGATGACGATCTGATAAAATATCTTCATGATTATAAAGTATCCGACCTGAACGGATTCTATCTAAAACTCCAGCGCGAGGAAATCAATCCGGATAGTCTCATTCATGAAATTGAATTGAAGCTCAAACATCCTCAGAAAGAATTCCAGAATGATCAAAAGGGCGATGGCATTTTCAATAGATTTCTTACAACCGCTCGGAACATTACAGGCGGCATTACATTATTCGGCACAAAAGAAAATTTCATGCACAGTTATGCAAAGTGCTGTAATCCGATCCCGGGAGATGAGATCATGGGATATGTAACGAAGGGCGATGGAATAAAGATTCATCTGAAATCATGCCACAATTTTGTGCTTATGGCAGCATCCGATCCACAGCGGGTTGTCGAGGTTGCCTGGCCCTCCACCGAGGGAGGTGAATATGTTGCCGCAATTTATATCACCGGTGAAGACAGGCCCGGTTTGCTGAACGATATTACCCATTCAATATCGACATATCAGAGCACTAATATTCGCGCGGTGAAGATCGACGTGCGGGATTCCGTTTTCGAAGGAACGATTATGCTTAATGTCAAAGATAAAACTCACCTTGAGCGTATCACCGAGCGTCTCAATAAAGTCAAGGGTGTTTCAAAAGCAAAACGAATGGGTGATTAAATCGAGGGAATTATGACTGTACGCAATCAAAAAACAAAAACTTATACCAAGCGGGATATCATTAAACGCGTTGCATCTGCATGTGATGAGGATATTTCGATTTCAACAAAATTAGTTAATGGGGTCTTCACTGCGATCAGGGAAATATTAATGACCGCGAATCCCTCTGTTCGTATTGAAGTTAGAGATTTTGGCGTGATAGAAGTTAAACCCACAAAATCAAAACCGAAAGCGCGAAATCCTAAATCCGGCGAATTAATTTATGTGCCGGCGCGGCGTAAAACACATTTTAAACCGAGTAAACTGCTGAAGAAATTTCTCTCCAAACCACTGGATGGAGAATCCGACTCCATACTAACGGCAGAAAAATCACCGATCATAAATAATTAGCAGATATGTCGCAGTTGTATAGAATTCTCGGTATCGATTATGGAACGAAACGGATTGGAATAGCTATATCCGACCCGCTCCGCATCATTGCAAAGGGGATCACGGTTATTAGCAATACTTCTGCGGCAATTACCGAATTGAAAAAATTAGTTCGTGAGTATGAGCCAGCTAAAATAATTATCGGCATGCCTTTCAATCTAAAAGGCGAAAAAGGTTTGAAAGCCGAGGAGGTCGAAAAGTTTATCAAACTGATCGAGAATGAAATAAAGATCGAAGTAGTGCGGTTAGACGAACGCTTTACATCTAAAATCGCTCAACAGACACAGCGTGATATGAATGTGAAAAAGAAAGCGCGGCAAATCAAAGGAACTATCGATTCCATGGCAGCCGCTTTAATTCTTCAAGGTTATCTTAATGCACAATGATCGATGACAGAAAGAGGTCAAATATCGACTGCAAAACTTGACTGGCTATCGCGGGTCAAATCTATCTTTCGTTCAGTCGGTAATTGGATCAGAAAGAACAAACTTATTGCCTTTGTCATCTTATTTGTATTGATAGCCGCACTTGAATATTTTTCATTACCGAACCGTAGCGAAATCGTCCAGCTTCGCAGAATGAATCCGCGGGTAACAGCTTTAATGGATCAACGGAATGACGAAGCGCGTGATAAAGGAAAAAAATATTTTATCAAACAGGTTTGGATCCCGTTATCCCAAATGAATGAAACCATCAAACACGCTGTAATCACGGCGGAAGACGGTACTTTCTATGAGCACGAAGGTATCGATTGGTTTGAATTGAAGGAATCTATAAAAAAAGATATTCGGAAAGGGAAATTTGTTAGGGGCGCAAGTACTATCACTCAACAACTGGCGAAAAATTTATATCTATCGACATCAAAAGACCCGGTTCGAAAATTGAAAGAGATAATAATCGCTACGGCTTTGGAAGATGAATTATCGAAAAGCAGAATATTGGAGTTGTATCTCAATATCGTTGAATGGGGGGATGGCATCTTCGGTGTAGAAGCGGCATCGCTTGCATTCTTCGGCAAACATGCGTCAGACCTTAGCCGCGAAGAAGCATCGCGGTTGGCAGCCGTTTTGCCAAGCCCATTGCGACATAAACCGAATGATAACAATCGCTACGTAACATACCGGAAAAAAATAATTATGGCACGTTTGGATGCGCGCGGATGGTAACAATATTTTGTTTATGTCTGGAGAAGGGCGCTACCTTAAATGAATTTTCATGATGTAAATCTTATCATCGAACAAGGAGAAGGATTCAACATTGAGTTTAAGCGGCGTATCTCTTCGGCAGAAAAAATTGCGCGGACCCTTATTTCGTTCGCGAATACTAAGGGCGGCACCATACTATTCGGTGTGGGTGACAATGGATCTATAGTGGGCGTGGAGAGCGAAAAATCAGAGATTGAATTGATTGAAATCGCAGGCAGTGATCTAAGCGATCCGCCGATTCGGACTGAAATCGATATTGTGCCTTTTAACGGTAAAGATGTTATTGTCTGTATCATTGCAGAAAGCCGTACGAAACCTCATTATTTCCTTGGACCTCAGGACCGATTGGATAATGAGAATACGCGTGTTTATATTCGGGTTAACGATAAAACTGTCATGGCAAGTAAAGAGGTTGTCAAGATTCTTCAAGATGAGAATCCCGATGCACCACCGCTGACAGTGGCAATCGGTGAAAATGAACGTCGACTATTTCAGCACCTCGAACAACATGAAAGAATTACTGTGCGTGAATTTGGCAGACTGGTAAATATTAGCGATCGCCGGGCTTCGAGAATTTTGGTCAGACTTGTGCGTGCCGACGTGATCAGGATCCATACGCATGAGAAAGAAGAATTTTTTACATTAGCATATGAAGTCAAGCATTAGAAAAGAATACGTCAACACAGAAATCCTGATTGAGTATATTATCAGATAGAATTTAAATCGAAGGTGTGATAAATATGGTAAAAACTTTAAAACAAGCTGAAGAAGTTCTCAGGGTTATTTCCGAGAATGTTAACGATCTGATAGTTGTAACAGATTTAAAAGGCAGGCGAATCTCATCGAATTCCGCTTATGATAAGCTGATAGGTCACCCGGAAACTTTAATCGGCACAGATTATACAACAGAAGTCCATTCTGATGATTTGACGTTAGTCAAATCCGGTATTCGATCTGCGGCGGAAGGCAATTCACCTGTGAACTTTACTCACCGCTTATCTCTTTCCGGTGGCAATGTCCGTATTCTTGAATCAAAAATAATTCGCCTCATTGATGATAAAGATAGGCCGATGAACCTTATCATTTTCTCGCGTGATATTACCGAAGCGACGGAATCCCAGAGAGAACTCAGGCTTCTTGCGCACGCGATCGGATGCACCAAAGACGCATTTCTTTTAACGGATATGAATAACAAACTCATCTTCGTGAATCCGGCGACACGTGAAATGTACGGTTTTTCAGAAAAAGAGTTGTTGGGCAAAGATATCAGCGTACTTCGTTCAATCAACAATCCTGCCGATATACTGAAGCAGATGGAGAAAGCAACGCTCGAGCGCGGGTGGAACGGTGAGTTGCTCAACCGTCGCAAGGATGGCGCAGAATTTCCAATCGAATTGTGGACTTCAACAGTACATGATGAGTTGAATAAACCGGTGGCTTT
The DNA here is from genome assembly GCA_964520905.1 of uncultured Chlorobiaceae bacterium. Lineage (GTDB taxonomy): Bacteria > Bacteroidota > Ignavibacteria > UBA10030 > SZUA-254 > JAGVIE01. The sequence continues at coordinate 128,926 of CAZFQL010000007.1, forward strand.
AGTTGGTATTGCGCGGGATATAACCAATCGCAAGCAATCCGAGGAACGATACAGAAGTACTGCCGCTAAATTACAATTCATGCTCGATAATTTGAATATAGTCGCATTCGAATTAGACAGCGAAGGCAATTTCCTTCTTTCACGCGGAAAAGGACTTGAGAAATTGGGTTTGAAGCCCGATCAAATTGTCGGACTGTCTATCTATGAAGTATACAAGAACAATCCAGAAATATTAAAGATGGTTAAAAAAGCTTATGCCGGAGAGTGGGGAGAAGCTGACATTGAGGTAGCGGGAGTCATCTGGAATACAAATTATATTCCTATCAAAAACAGTGAAGGAAAGGTTGAACATATCTTCGGCACTGCAATAGATGTTACCGCACGCAAACATGCTGAAGATGCGTTGAGCTACGAGACAGATCTGTGGCATACATTGATGGACAGCATTCCCGATACGATTTATTTCAAAGACATCAGCTCGCGGTTCACGCGTGTAAACAAAGCGCAGTGTAATATTCTCGGGATTCAGAATTCAGAGGAAGCCGTTAGCAAATCCGACGCTGATTTTTTCGCTCCGGAACATGTCGCCATTGCCCTTAATGATGAGAAAAAAGTAATAACGACTGGAGAGCCGCTCCTCGGCAAGATAGAAAAAGTAACAACAATCGAAGGCAAAACTCGATGGTTTTCGACAACAAAAGTTCCTATGAGAAATAAGCAGGGGAAAATTGTAGGCACTATCGGTAGTTCGCGCGATATCACGGAACTTAAACAGGCAGAGGAAATTGAATCTGCATTGTACCGGATAGCTGAAGAAACGAGTTCAGCCGCAGATTTTCAGAAATTATTTAGCGCGATACATACCATAATCAGTGGTTTGATGTATGCAAGAAATTTTTACATCGCGCTCTATGATAAAGAGAATGATTTATTGAGCTTTCCATACTTCGTCGATGAAGTCGATGTCCCCCCAGAGCCGGGTCCTCCCAGCAGAGGATTAACTGCATACGTCCTTCGTACCGGAAAATCACTTCTCTGTGATTTAAAAGTAACGGACGAATTGGAGAAACGCGGCGAGGCAGAACTTGTTGGCGTTCCGAGTCCGATATGGTTGGGAGTGCCGCTTGTTGTCGAAGGTAAGACAATCGGAGTTACGGTTGTTCAACACTATACCGATCCTGCCGCGTATACTGAACGTGATAAACAAATTCTTGAATTTGTATCGACTCAGGTTGCTAAAGCAATTGAGCGTAAGCGTTCGGCAGATGCTCTTAAAAAAAGTGAAGATCGTTACCGGGCATTCATCGAGCAAAGTTCTGAAGGAATATGGCGTTTTGCAACAGATGTACCGATTTCATTACTGCTGCCTGAGGATGAACAGATTCGATTATTTTTCAAACATTATTATCTCGCTGAATGCAACAATGCAATGGCTCAGATGTACGGATACAATCAAGCGGGTGAGATTATCGGATTAAAACTCAGCGATATGCTTGTATCGGAAGATCATCATAATTATGAAATATTTCAAAACTTTATACGCTCCGGTTATCGAATGACACAAGCTGAAACGCGAGAACGAGATCGTTATGGAAATTCTAAAATCTTCTTGAATAATTTTGTCGGTATTATTAAGGAAGATGCTCTCTACGGGTGGTGGGGTACTCAGCTTGATGTTACAGAACGTCGTCAAGCTGAAGAACTAATAAAGCAATCGGAAGAGAAGTACAGAACATTATTCGAGGATTCGCAAGATTGTATCATTCTGACTACTCCAGAAGGGAATCTTATCGATATCAATCCGGCAGGAGTTGAGATGTTCGGTTTTTCTTCGAAAGAAGAATTATTGAAGGTTGGTAACGCGCGGGAGTTGTACTATAATCCGGTGGACCGAGAGTCATTCACAGATCACTTGGCTCAATATACATTTGTGAAGGATATTGAGATAGCAATTAAACTCAAACACGGTGAAAAGCGGATCGTTCTGGAAAATTCGTCTGCAATCAGGGATGCCTATGGCAGCATTATCGGCTATAGATCTTTTCTCCGAGATATTACAGAGAGAAAAAATCTCGAAGATCAGCTCCGGCAAGCACAAAAAATGGAGAGCATAGGCACATTAGCCGGTGGTATTGCTCATGAATTTAATAATCTCCTTGGGATTATATTAGGATACGCATCTATACTTACTTCCGCAAAGCATGACGAACAAAGACTTACGCAAGGCGTAGAAACGATTAAGAAGGCTGTCCAGCGCGGGGCAGATCTCGTACGTCAGTTGCTAACGTTCGCACGGAAAGGTGATACAACTTTCGGATCTGTAAATCTAAATGAATTGGTAAATGAATTAATCGAGATGCTGAAGCAAACGTTTCCGAAAACCATCAACATAATAAGCGATCTGATCATAGATATTCCACTCATCACTGCTGATTCGAGCCAGATTCATGCGGCACTCCTGAATTTGTGTTTGAATGCCAGAGACGCAATCATAGAAAATAAACCCGGCAGTTCAGGCGGCGGCACTCTCACTATATCCACAGGTATTATTAGAAAAGATGCGCTTCGGCTTAAGTTTGCTGTCGCACAAGCCGATGAATATGTTTATGTCAGTGTTAGAGATACCGGTATAGGTATGGATGAAGAAACAAGGAATCGTATGTTCGAGCCTTTTTTCACGACGAAAGAATTAGGCAAAGGAACAGGTTTGGGATTAGCTGTTGTTTACGGCGTTGTCAATAGCCATTATGGATATGTGGAGGTTGACAGTACAAAAGGTGTCGGAACCATGTTCACCGTATATTTTCCCGTGGCTGAAGGGACTGATCAAATCCAGATATCTGAAAAAGAAGTAGTTCAAACTGTAACCAAAGGCAATGAGACTATCCTGATCGTAGAAGATGAGGAGATGCTTGCCAGCTTGCTGAAATCTATACTCGAAGATCAGGGATATAAAGTTTTTGTAGCGAGCGATGGTCAGGCTGGGTTAGACTTGTATAAGAAGAATAAGGAGCAGATACAACTTATCCTGTCGGATATGGGTTTACCTCGACTTGGCGGATACGAAATGTTCATGAAGATGAAAGAAATAAATCCCGACGTGAAAGCGATCTTAGCCAGCGGATATTTTGAGCCGAACTTGAAAGTTGAGCTTGTGAATGCCGGAGCGAAAGACTTTATACAAAAACCGTATGTTGCAGAGATAATAATGCAGAGAATACGCGAGGTTTTGGATGAAGGATGATTTGTCGGTTCGTTCCGGAATACCGGTTTAGAGTCGTTTAGCTTTTCTTGCAAACTCAAAAGCTGCGATACCGAACGCAACTGCCGCATTCAGAGATTGTTTCATCCCGAACATCGGTATGTCAACGGCGATATCGGCTTGAGCTACAAGCTCTTTTGATATGCCGGTTATCTCGTTACCGATGATAAGACAAAGTGGAAAAACATCGTCCGGCAATTCGAAATACGGAATACTCTTATCTGTATGTTCAAGTGCACAGATGCTTACCCCTTCAATTTTGAGACGGGTCAAAAGTTCAACAGGATCTTTATGATATTCCCACGGGACAGTATTCGTAGCGCCTAAAGCGGTTTTTTCAATCTCTTTTCTTGGCGGGTGGGGTGTAAATCCGCAAAGGAAAAGTTTTGCTATACGTGCGCCGTCCGCTGTTCGAAAAATCGAGCCGACATTGTAGAGACTTCGTATATTATCAAGCAGAACATAAATAGGAAAACGTTTTTCATAATTTAGTTGTTCAATAGTATATCGCTGTTTGGCTATTTCTTGATGTGATAATTTTCGCATAACGATAATATAATAAATTCATCAGAATCATATGAAAAGATTGATTCCTTTTCAATTATTTTGTATATTTACCTGCTTGAAATCCTTATATATCAACAAAATTTGAAGAATTTAGTCATTGCCATCGATGGTCCTGCCGCTTCAGGCAAAAGTACCACATCAAAATTAGTAGCTAAGGATTTAGGCCTTCTCTATGTTGATACTGGGGCTATGTACAGAGCGATGACATTAAAAGTCCTCCAGAGCAAAATTTATATTGAATCGGAGGAAGAAATTTCTTATCTTGCCCAAAATACGAATATTCGACTTGAGCAGAATGAGGATCAGGTAAAAGTGTTCCTTGATAATAAAGATGTTTCAAAAGCGATCAGAAGTCAAGCTGTTACAAAAGCAGTTAGTGCGGTCAGTTCGATTAAGAAGGTTCGTGAAGTGATGGTTCGGGAACAGCGGCGTATGGGTGAGCGCGGCGGAATCGTTCTTGATGGAAGAGATATCGGAACGATAGTATTTCCCGACGCTGATCTTAAAATATTCATGATCGCAGATGTAAAAGAGCGCGCGCGCCGTCGGCAAAAAGATTTGGAAATAGAAGGTGAAAATGTAGATATTGAACGGCTCGTTGAGGAAATTATCGAACGTGATCGAAAGGATTCGAAAAGAAATATAAGTCCATTGTGTAAAGCGGATGATGCGATAATCCTTGATACTTCCAATCTAAGGATTACAGACCAGGTTGAGTTTATTGTGAAGAAAGCTAAAGAGATAATTGCGAAACGATGATAGTACGAATTGATGCGAGTGCAGGATTTTGTTGGGGTGTTATTAGAACAGTCAACATTGCTGAATCCGAATTGAAAAATAATCAGCAGGATACAAAGCTCTACGTTTTAGGAGATATCATCCATAATCCGATGGAGATCAGCCGCCTGCAGAATGAAGGACTGAATACCATCACGCATGAAAATCTTTCGGGCGTCAAAGACGGCAAAGTATTGATACGCGCCCATGGTGAACCACCTTCAACGTTTGAAAAAGCACGTGAACTGGGGATTGAGATTATCGATGCCACATGCCCTGTAGTGAAGAAAGTCCAGGAACGCATCAAGAAATTTTACGACAGCGGTTATCAAATCGTTATCTATGGTAAGATAGATCATGCCGAAGTAATCGGGCTAGTCGGGCAGACAAATGGTGAAGCGATCGTAATAAAATCGCTTCAGGAAATAGATAAAGTAGATTTAGGACGGAAGACGGTACTTTTCTCTCAAACAACGATGGATAAACAGACTTTCCATCAATTAAAGGAAGAGTTTCAAAAGCGGATCAAGGAATTGATAGTTGAAACGTTCCAGGAACAAGCGAGCGAGTTCCATGCAAAAGATACTATATGCGGACAGGTATTCGGAAGAGATAAAAAGTTACGCGAGTTTGCAAGTCAAAACGATATTATGATTTTTGTAGCGGGCAGAGTTAGTTCGAATGGTAAGGTGTTATTTCATATTTCACTGGAAGCAAATCCGCGGACATATTTTGTAGAGGATGAATCCGAATTGAATCCTCAATGGTTTCAAGATGTACATAAAGTTGGCATCAGCGGCGCTACATCCACGCCGCAATGGTTGATGGAAAAAGTGAAACATAAAATCGAAGCTATGTTTCCCGTCTCTCAACCCGTAACGACATAACAGTTTTTCAGTCATCATAAAATAAAATAACAATAACCTTCAAGGTTGTTACATGACGCGGGTAACCGATGACTTTACTGCGGCATGAAAACACTTTGATCATTTAGTATAAATGGTAGTAATCACATTTTAGGAGATTTAATGGCAGTAGAGCACAACGATTCCACAATTCAAGGAACACCCGTTTCGGATCTGTCAGTTATTCCGGTAATTAACACTCCAGCAAAAACCACCCCCAAAAAATTTAGTATTGCAAGTATCGAAGAGCGCGAATATTCCAAAGAAGAATACCTGGAATTATCCAAGCTGTACGATAAGACTTTCAGCAATATTCAGGAAGCTCAGATCATCAAAGGCAAGATCGTTGCAATCACCGATAATGCTGTTGCAATAGACATCGGTTTTAAATCGGAAGGACTCGTTCCTATAACCGAGTTCCCGAACATCGACGAGCTTTCTCCCGGTGACGAGGTCGAAGTTTTCCTCGAGAGTGTTGAGAATAAAGACGGGCAACTTGTGCTCTCCCGGAAGCGCGCGGATTTCATGCGCACATGGGAGCGAATTGTCAAAGCATTTGAAACAGGAGAAATTCTTCAGGGAAAAATCGCCCGCCGTATCAAGGGCGGATTGGTTGTTGATCTGATGGGACTCGATGCATTTCTGCCTGGGTCACAGATTGATATCAAACCTGTACGCGATTTCGATCAGTTCATCGGTAAGACGATGGAATTTAAAGTTGCGAAGATCAATCATCCGAACGAAAACGTTGTCGTCAGTCATAAGGTTCTCATCGAGGCGGAAATGCAGGAACAGCGCAAAGCGATCCTTAACAGTCTCGAGAAGGGTCAGGTACTTGAAGGTACAGTTAAGGCAATTACCGATTTCGGTGTGTTCATAGATCTCGGTGGTGTCGACGGTCTTATTCATATCACCGATCTCTCGTGGGGCAGAATCAATCATCCTTCTGAAGTCGTTAAACTCGACCAAACGATTAATGTTGTGGTAATCGATTTCGACGAAGCGAAGAAACGCATATCGCTCGGCTTAAAACAACTACAGCCGCATCCATGGGAAAATATAGAGACGAAATATCCTGTTAATACGAAAGCCAAAGTCACCGGCAAGGTTGTCTCTCTCGCGGATTACGGTGCATTTATTGAGATCGAAAAAGGTATTGAAGGTTTAATTCACATTTCCGAAATGAGCTGGACACAGCACATCAAACATCCCTCGCAGGTCGTTTCAATGGGACAAATGGTCGATGCCGTGATCTTGAGTCTTGATAAGGAAAATAAGAAAATCTCGTTAGGCATGAAACAGCTTGAACCCGATCCATGGCTTACGCTTTTGCAAAAATATCCGATCGATTCCAAACACGTAGGCACGGTTCGTAATTTAACGAACTTTGGTGTGTTCGTTGAACTTGAAGAAGGAGTCGATGGGCTGGTTCACATCTCTGATCTATCGTGGACAAAGAAAATCCGTCACCCCGGCGAAGTTGTGAAAAAAGGCGACAAGATTGACGTTGTCATACTCGGAGTCGATGTTGACCAGCGGCGTATTTCACTCGGACATAAGCAGGTGAAGGATAATCCATGGGATGCATTCACGGAAGCGTTCAAGGTCGGCACTGAAACTACCGGTAAGATTGTTCGCATCATCGAGAAGGGTGTTATTGTTGAATTACCTCTCGGTGTCGATGGATTCGTTCCGGTTTCACAGCTTGCAATGACGCAGATTAAGAACATTGCCGATGCGTTCCATGTCAACGACGAGCTTCCGTTAAACGTCGTCGAGTTCGACAAAGAAAGCAAAAAAATAGTTCTCTCTGCCGTCGAATTCCTAAAACATAAAGAGCAGAAAACGATCGACGAATACGTTTCAAAACATAAACTGCCTCCAATGACGATAAAGGATGTTGTGGAGATTGCAAACAAACCCATTGAAGTTCCGCCAGAGGAATTCAATGAATCTCCAACATCAGATTTCCTGATGTAATATCCAATCGCAGAATGAATGAACAAAGAGTTGTCTTTTTAGACAACTCTTTGTATTATAAACCAATATGAAAGTTGCACTCCAGACACTCGGTTGTAAACTGAATTTTGCGGAAACATCGACTATAGGCCGCCAATTTGTAGAGCGTGGTTTTGAAGTAGTTGAAATCGATCAGCCGGCTGATGTTTTTGTTCTGAACACATGCAGCGTGACCGAGCGAGCCGATCGGGAATGCCGACAGCTTATCCGCAGAACGTTTCGCCGCTCGCCAGATGCATATGTGATCGTCATAGGTTGTTATGCTCAATTACAACCGGATGATATTGCAGCGATAGACGGAGTCGATCTTATCGTCGGTTCGAAACAGAAATTTAACATCTTCAATTACACAAATGGTTTCGCAAAAAAAGGCAATCCTCAGGTTTTTGTCTCTTGCATCGATGAAGACCACGATTTCGCTCCCGCATATTCTGCCGAAGTCGGCGGCAGAACAAGAGCGTTTCTGAAAGTCCAGGATGGCTGTGATTTTAATTGTTCGTTTTGTACAATTCCTCTTGCCCGCGGTGAAAGCAGAAGTTCTTCAATCTCCGATATAATACGTCAAGCCCGTTCGATTGCAGAACAGGGTTACAGAGAAATTGTAATCACCGGAGTCAATGTCGGCGATTATGGAAAGAGAATCGGCACAAATATTTTAGAGCTGTTGAAAGAACTCGATCGTGTCGACGGCGTTGACCGGTTAAGGGTGAGTTCTATCGAACCGAACATTTTATCGAAAGAGATAATCGACTTCATACTCGCCTCGAAAAAATTCTGTAATCATTTTCATATTCCATTGCAGAGCGGGAGCGATGCTATTCTCAAAAGAATGAGACGAAGATATCTCACCGAAGAGTATCGAGAATTAATAACGTACATCAAACAAAAAGACCCGACTGCCGGAATCGGCGCCGATGTTATTGCAGGATTCCCGGGTGAAACCGACGAGTTATTTCAAGAAACTAATAATTTCATCTCATCACTGCCAATCTCGTATCTGCACGTGTTCACATATTCTAAACGACCCGATACGCTGTCGGCGGGATTTACAGACGAAATCGAACCTAGAATTCGCTTCGACCGCAGTGAAACACTGCGCAACCTGGGAATCATAAAACGGAAGGAATTTTATTCTTCGTTCATCGGAAAATCGATTCCCATTCTTTTTGAAGGAACGGTTCGAAATGGTACTATTTCAGGTTTAAGTTCTAACTACATTCGGGTTGAAATACCCGGAGACGATTCATTCACAAATCAAATACATTATGTAAAAATTGATTCCATAAAGGAAGAACATTGCCTCGCCGTAAAAGTCGACGGTGTTTCAGGTGAGGATTGCCCCCCGGAATTCATACCCGGTCCGTCGCTTGTGAATTCATCTGTCTTATCATCATTTAAGGAACCATCATGAAAACGATCTTATTGACGACACTCGCGGTGTTGTTACTCTCACAGGTTCTGCTTGCACAGCCTGCTTACGTATCAAAAGAAAATAATTTGTTCAAAGAACAAATGCAAAAATTATCAGGTACACCAGAGTTGAACCTGACATTGGGTGAAAAGAAAAGTGTTCCAACAGCAATACTCTATTCGCTGTTGCTTCCCGGAATGGGTGAAATGTATGCCGGTAATTACGGACGCGGAAAATATTTTACTATCGCCGAAGGTGTCCTTTGGGTCACTCTAATAGGTTTCGATCAATACGGACGATGGTTACAGGATGATGCCCGTAGCTACGCTGTTCAGCATGCCGATATTTCGTTGAGCGGAAAAAATGATCGGTATTTCATCGATATCGGAGAGTATATGAGTGTTCAGGATTATAACCAGCAGATGCTCCGCGATCGAACACCGCATAAAGTAATGGATGAAAATTCATCGTTAGCCTGGAATTGGGATACCAAGGCGAATCAGCTTAATTTCCGTAATCTTAGAATATCCAGCGACCAGGCATTCAACAATACAAAATTTGTCGCTGCCGCTATCATCATCAATCATATCGTCAGCGCGATTGACGCGGCAAGACTTGTTGTTCTGCATAACAGACAGGTCGATGCGGCAAGCTCAATCGACATTCACGCAAATGTGATGGGCGGAATCACCAATCCTCATGGGATTATGATTTCGTTTAAGAAGAATTTTTAGGATTATTTTTTCGGTGCGAAGTAAACAAGTCCAGATGTACGCTTAACGCGATGAGAAACTTAAAACTTCTTATTGAATATGACGGTACAAACTATGTCGGCTGGCAGCGCCAGGATAATGGCAAAAGTATTCAGGGAGAGATTGAATCTGCGCTTCATCAGATTCTGCAAGAGAAGGTAAACGTAATCGGCGCAGGCAGAACGGATGCCGGTGTCCATGCTCGCGGGCAGACTGCGAATTTCAGGACGGAAACGAAACTCGATTTTCTCTCGATCAAGGGTGGATTAAACGGTTTACTTGCAGAAGATATTGTAGTTCATAATGTAGATGAAGTTCCGCACGACTTTCATGCACGATACAGTGCGAAGGAACGCCTGTATTCTTACACAATCACCCGCAATCCTTCTGCATTGTTGCGAAATTATTCATGGCATGTGAAATATTCTCTCGATATAGATCTGATGCAAAATGCCGCTTCGGCAATAGCCGGCAAACACGACTTCGAATCGTTCTGCAAAGCTAATTCCGATGTCGATAATCATTTTTGTACGGTGAGTTCCGCAATTTGGCAGGAAGAAGATTCCTTACTGCGGTTCACAATAAGCGCAGACCGCTTTCTGCACGGCATGGTAAGGGCATTAGTCGGGACTATGGTAGATATCGGAAGAAGATACATACCGTTCGATGATTTGATAAACATACTTGAAAAGAAAAATCGTTCTGTTGCCGGGATGGCGGCGCCGGCGAGAGGATTGATCTTAGAAAAAATTACATATTAAAACATCAAGAGGAGTCATTATGAGAAAAAGAAAGAGAATAATTATTTCGTCGGTCGTCATTTTTCTGACTTTGCTCGGCATCCGATGCGGAACCTTGAGTACTCTCAACATCTTTCCCGACTCGGAAGATATGCAGCTCGGGAAACAGATCGATGAAGAAATCAAGAAAGACCCGAAACAGTATCCCATCCTGACCAACAAGCCGAAAGTTAAGCAATACGTCGAGAGTGTGGGTAATAAGATACTTGCCTCACCGAGCATCATCAAACGCGGTGTATATGCTTATCAATATGAGATCATACACGATGACAGCACTATAAACGCTTTCTGCACTCCCGGCGGTTATATCTATGTCTATACCGGATTGATGAAGTTTATCGATAACGAGGCAACGCTTGCAGGCGTAATCGGTCACGAGATCGCTCACGCAGAACGGCGCCACGCAACAAACAGAATGACGAAACAATACGGCGCCCAGATATTGATCGGTTTAATCCTCGGACAGAACCCCTCGCAAGTCGCCGAAGTGACCGCAAATCTTTTCACCGGATTCGCCCTGCTTGCCAACAGCCGCGCAGACGAAAGCGAAGCCGACGAATGGTCGATGAAGTACCTGCAAACTACATCTTATTATCCGGGAGCGATTACTTATTTCTTCGAGAAAATGATGGCAAAGAAAGGCGGGGGAGGCGGCGGAGCGCTGGAACGTTTCTTCTCAACTCACCCGCTCGATGAAGACCGGATTGCCCATGTAAACCAACTGCTCACGAAGATGGGTAATCCTAAGCCTACTGAAGCCAACACGTTTGCCAAGCAGTACAAAGCAATCGTGAAGGAACTGCAATAACAAATTTTATACTACCCATAAAAAGGCTTTCACGAAAGTGGAAGTCTTTTTGTTTGGTAATGGTATGGCTCACGATATAGCTTCTGGTTTTATCCTGACTGGCACAAGTGTACCGTGCAGAACAATTTCTCATCTCACTCATTTGATTTCCATCTCACTTTCTCGTAAATTGTAACCATGAAATCGATAATTTCTTCAAATACAGGGGGATAAAACACAAAAAAAATGCTTTCGCAAATTGTTGGCAATCTTATTTTTATATTTCTCCTTGTTTTCGCAAACGGATTTTTCGTTGCGGCTGAGTTCGCAATTGTAAAAGTGCGGTCTACCCAACTTGTACAAAAAATTAAATCAGGGCATCGACGAGCAACATTAGCGAAAAATATTGTTGACCATCTTGATGCATATCTTTCAGCGACACAGTTAGGAATAACATTATCAAGCTTAGGTCTCGGCTGGGTCGGCGAGCCGTTACTTGCCGATATGATGCGAGAACCTTTTATGGGTATCGGAATTGTCAGCGAAAAAGCAATTCACGCATTTTCATTTGCAATTAGCTTTGGTATTCTTACTTTTCTCCATATAATTCTTGGTGAATTAGCTCCGAAATCGATAGCGATCCGACATCCCGAAGCAACAACGCTGATCGTCTCCTTCCCGCTCCAGTTGTTCTATAGAATATTTCAGCCCGCAATCTGGCTCTTAAATGGATCGGCAAATTTTTTATTAAAACTTGTTGGAATTCCACCATCAAGTACAACTGAATTACTCCATTCACCGGAAGAATTGCAGATCATCGTAGATGAAGGAGCAAGAAGTGGAATCTTCAACAAAACCGAACAAGAGCTGATCACGAGTATCTTCGAGTTTTCAAACACAACCGCGAAAGAAATCATGGTGCCTCGTACGGACGTCGTGGCAATCAACTATGATACTCCGAGAGATAGATTGATACAAATAGTAACCGAAGAAGGTTACTCCCGTATGCCTGTGTTCAAAGACTCGATAGATAATATCGTCGGACTTATTTATACAAAGGATTTGATCAGCTTACTTGAGCATCGAGACCTTATAGTTCTGCAGGATATTATCCGTCCGCCGTATTTCGTTCCGGATGCAATCAAAATCAGCAAGCTCATGAAAGAACTTCAGGAACGGAAGATGCACATGGCAGTTGTGATAGATGAATTTGGCGGGACACAGGGCATCGTTACGATGGAGGATATTCTCGAAGAGATAGTCGGTGAGATACACGATGAGTACGATGAAGTATTGAAGGATGTGGAGCAATCCACCGATGGTGTGGCGCTGGTCAATGCACGCATGAATATCAAAGATTTCAATGAAAAATTTGAGGTGGAGATTCCGGATGAGCCGGAATATGAAACCATGAATGGATTCCTGAGTAAAATTACCGGTCATATTCCCGAATTGAATGAAGAGATAAGCTACAACAATCTCCAGTTCACCGTGGTTAAGAAAAGCCAGCGCCGGATCAGGCAGGTGAGGGTTAAGAAGTTGCCATCCACCCCACAATCTAAATAGGATCGATGCGTATTTGCTTATCTACCCGTTTCAGGCTGGGTAATTCCTGATATCTTTTAATCAACATAATGAATAAAGAAAAAATCTCATATTATATACTCCTCCTCGGCATCATAGCGATTCCTTTCGATATCGTTTGGAAGATCAGCATAGTTCGTGTTACGATCTCGGAAATATTGCTATCACTCGGAATAATACTGACATTAATAGATGTGATCAAATTTCCCGGAAAGTTAATCAATAAAAAACACCTCATACCCGTAATGGTATTTTTTATTGCCTGCGCCTTTAGTATCACCACGGCACAGAATAAATTGGTCTCATTACGAGAAACTATACAATTCATTTGGATGGCAGGACTATTCCTTTATGCCCTGAATGAAAACCGGAAACATAATATTGCTTTCCCCGTGATTTTGATCTTTGCAGTAATATCGCTGGTAGGATCAATTATCGGATTATATCAATACTTCTTCATCCGTGACCCGATTCATTTCCTGATCACCGAGACGCGGCTAAGAGCGCACGGCTTTTATTCTCAACCGAATACTCTTGGAGGATTTCTGAGCGGGATAATTCCTCTGTTGTTTGGTTTATATCTTATTTCTACTTCGGAACGGGAAAGCAAAACAATCTCCGGTACTCGATCAATGTTGTTTTTCCGGAAGAAGGGAGTGATACTGACATTTTTATTTATAGTGAATGCCGGCGTTATGGCTACTTACTCGAGAGCGAGCTGGATCGGTTTCATTGGCGGGCTTATTTTAATGATGTTTTTCTTGCGCAAAACCTTACCGTTGAAACGATTTATAATTCCGGTAAGCGTTCTTTGCATCTCTGCGGCGATCTTTATACTCGATATATCTTACTCATACATTTACACCGAAAAAAATATTAACGGCAAAAAATCAGCCGTTAACAGTCTTTTTTTTAATCGCGATTTTTCAAATTCGCAGAGATCGATGCTCATCGCATCAGCGGTTTCGATGTTGTACGATTATCCTATCGGCGGTATTGGAATCGGAAATTTTCGATCGCGCTTGCCTGAGTATGCTTCTCCCGAACTTATTGAATCGATGCAGGTGGATTATAACGATTCCACCAAAAAATGGTTTATCAATCATAGCAAACCGATAGATGTTGAGCTTGTCCATAATATGTTTCTCCAGATAATTGTTGAAACCGGAATCATAGGCATAACGGCATTCCTCTGGGTTTTGTTCATATTTTACCGCGAAGCAATCGGGAGAATGTTGGCGACTCAGTCCTCGGAAGATCGCATTGTTAGGGCGGCGATGATTGCAAGTATTAGCGCTATTCTGATCGGTGGAATTTTCGGTTGGCCATTTTCTCATGGTATTCAGGAGGTTATGATCATGAACATGGCGCTCAGTATTAGTCAGTGGAGCTAAACGGTATCCCAATGGCATCCGGTAATCTTTTCTCAATCATCAAAAATACTTCAGCCACCGTTCTCATCCGCGGATTGTTCGGTGTTGTACGGATTGTTATTCTTCTTCTCATCGCCCGGAAGTTTGGTCCAATAGAATTTGGCTACATCTCTCTTGCTATCCCCTTCATCGAAATATTCAAAGTCGCAGCAGATCTCGGTATAGATACCGTCAGTATCAGACGGATTGCAGGTGATGAGAGGGGAGCGGAAAATTTTTTAAATAACATTCTCGCTATCAAAGTTCTCCTTTCAACTATTTCCTTTCTCGTTGCACCGTTATTGTTCTATCTGATTTATGGGAATGTCCGAGGTGTAGAGATTTTGTTCGTAGTCGCTTCTTCTATCTTCACCGGCTTGTTGATCAACGCATTCAACAGCTACTTCCAGGCAAAACTATCGATGATAAAGATCATTATGAGCAATGTTATAGGAGTAACTGTATATGGATTGTTTACTCTTGCCGGTATGTTGTTAGATGTTCCTTTGATAATTTTGGTTGCGGCGATTCCATTAGGCGAATTTATTACGCTATACCTGATAACACGTTTATATACAACGCAGCACCGTGTTCATTTGGAATTTGATTTTCCTCTCATACGCTCGACATTAAAAGAAAGTATCTTTGTAGGTATCAGTGGAATTATTGTTGTCATTTATCTTCGACTCGACGGCTTGATGATCGGCTCGTATCTCGGAGAAGGAGCCGTCGGTGAGTATGCCGTTGCCTCGCGGATCGTCGAACCGTTTCTATTGATTTTTTCTTCATTGTCTATCGCCCTTTATGCATCTCTATCCAGATTATGGAGTGGAGAAAATACTATGGAAGCAAGAAAGACAATTGCACGTGTGATTATTCCTGCGGTTGGAATTGCAATTGCCGGTGCGTTGGTCTTGTCTTTATTCGTACCTTCGTTAGTAGCGAAAATATGGAAAGGATATGAAAATTCGGGCGCTGTTTTACAGATTTTAGGTTGGTCGTTGGTCTTCAAAGCTGTAAACATGCAGCTAACGGCTATCATGAATTCTTTGGGAAAATTTCGTATCATTACTATCATCGCATCGGTAAATTTGGCGATGTGTGTTGTCTTTAATATTATTTTTCTACAGAAGTTCGGGATTCGCGGTGGGGCGATGACCGTCGTTCTGGTTGAAGCA
Source organism: uncultured Chlorobiaceae bacterium (assembly GCA_964520905.1). Taxonomy (GTDB): domain Bacteria; phylum Bacteroidota; class Ignavibacteria; order UBA10030; family SZUA-254; genus JAGVIE01. Next base: position 144,380 of record CAZFQL010000007.1, read on the forward strand.
GTTAACACGGTCAGTCAGTTCATTTGTGTTTCTTATTTAATGAATAATTTCATCGGTAAGAGGTTGAGAACATGGCGGAACAAATTCAAACACCAATAGAAGATCGGGTACTTTATCATTGGGGTACCGAAGAGATGACACTCCATCATCAGTTGAAATATCTCAGGTATTTTCAAGGCGCACAAGGCAAAGTCTTGGAAATTGGATGCGGCCACGGCATTATGTTAAGCCGTTTCAAGGATGCCGGTATCGCTGCCTATGGTCTCGATCTCTCAAATGAAGCTGTTAAGATTTGTCGATCAAAAAATTTAGAGGCAGTTTCCGGTGAAGTTATTTCTCACCTAAAAAATCTTCAGGCAAATTCATTAGGTGGTATTTTTTGCGCTCATGTAATCGAACATCTCGACCCCACCGGTGCATTAGAGCTAATCAGCGAAAGTTTTCGAGTCTTAAAGAAGGGAAGTACAATAATATTCATAACTCCTAATGCTAAGGACCTGCGTACTACCGAGCGGTTTTGGCTCGATATTACCCATGTCCGTCCATATCCGAAAAAATTAATGGAGTTTCTGTTACTCCGTCAAGGATTTGCAAGCGTGCAGACGTTTACCGATGAAGAACCAAGCAAAAATATTTTTGAGAAAATAGCGAAGATATTTTTGCGTCTATGGTTTATGGGTTATATTTTTACCGGTGATTTAGTTGTCATCGCTGAAAAATAAAACACTATCCTATGATTAATTCCTTTTTAACCTGTTACTGTTCGGGAGAGAAACTATAGATGCGCGTCCTGATGATTTCAAAAGCGCTCGTTGTAGGCGCTTACCATAAGAAGACCTCGGAGTTGGCGAATTTAGGAATCGACTTACATCTGATCGTTCCGAAGACATGGGGACGCCAAAAACCGGAAGTCACTGAGGCAAGTGATTACACGATTCATTTGTTGCCTATCTACTTCAGCGGAAAAAATCATTTTCACTTTTACCAAGGATTGAAATCTCTTATCGCTTCAATCAATCCCGACATTATTCATATCGATGAAGAACCTTATAGTTTAGTTACTTATCAGGCAATCAGAATAGCGAAGGAGAAAAATATCCGTACGCTGTTTTTCACATGGCAGAACATCAAGAAGAAATATCCTTTCCCCTTCTCGGCATTGGAACGGTATGCATTTAATAATGTACACACCGCCATTGCTGGAAATTTGGAAGCAAGTGATGTGATGCGCGAAAAAGGATTCTCCAAAAAGATTTTCATCGTTCCCCAGTTCGGTGTCGACCCGCAAATTTACTCGAAACGCGATGCCGGTTCCCTCAAGGTTCAGCTATTTGGCGCTTCAAACGTTCAAGTGATCGGTTATGTCGGTCGTTTTGTTGAAGAGAAAGGAATCCAAACTCTTCTTCAAGCATTTTCAAAATTAGATCGAACTGCACGGCTGCTTCTAATCGGTAGCGGACCATACAAGAAAAAAATTCTTGAAACTTCCGGGATTCTCAATATTAATGATAGATTGCAAATGCCCGGTGACATTTCATCCGACAAAATTCCTCTCTACTTAAACTGTCTTGATTGCCTTGTTCTGCCGTCGTTGACGAGATCGAATTGGAAGGAACAGTTTGGGCGTGTTCTAATTGAAGCCATGTCTTGCGGTGTGCCGGTGATCGGATCCGATTCAGGTGAAATTCCAAATGTTATCGGTGATGCCGGTTTAATTTTCAAAGAGGGAGATGCCGATGATCTGGGGAATAAGATGGAGATAATTATGAATGATCCTATCATGAAGGAACAATTCAGGAAGCGCGGATGCTCTCGCGTTATCGAACACTTCACTCAAAAACACATAGCGGAACAGACATTGAAAGTTTATGAGTATATTCTTCAAAGGAGGAACGTATGAGGATTGGTTTCAATGCGCAAATAGTTTCAGGTTCTGATGCGGGTGTAGCAACATATGCAAGGAATCTCATCAAACATCTCGTTGCAGAAAACAAGAATCACGAAATATATATCTTCGCTTCACCTGATTATATTAATTTGCCGGAAGATTCCCGATCCCGGATGATTCCAACATCACAAATTATAAATAGAGGGTGGAAGAGAATACTTTGGGAACAATTCATACTGCCTGCCAAAGCTAAACGGTGCCATGTAGATGTTATGTTTTATCCGGATCATACTGCTTCGCTATTTAAAAAAACCTCTCCCGTTGTTCTTACGATTCACGATCTGGCTTTCATGGCAATGCCCGATACATTTCCATTCGGGAAACGTATCTATAAGACACTGGCTGTGCGGCAATCGGTTCGCAGCGCCGATCGGATAATAGCTGATTCTCAAGCGACGAAAGATGATTGCATTAAACTGCTCGGTATTCCGGAAGATGAAATTAAAGTAATTCACAACGGGATCGATTCATATTTTAAAAAAATTACCGAACCGGCTCTTCTAACAAATACAAGAAAAAAACTCGGATTGTTCAAGAATATTATTTTGTTCGTCGGGACCCTGGAGCCGCGAAAGAACGTAATAAGACTGATCAGGGCGTACGCTCACTTGTGTAAGTCTATGCATCTTGAGCATGAGTTAGTAATTGCAGGCAAGAAGGGATGGATGTATTCCGGAATCTTTCATGAAGTCGAGCGGCTCGGGCTGAAAGATAGGGTACACTTTCTAAACTATGTGTCGCAGCAAGATTTGGTGAATTTGTACAGCATGGCGGATTTATTTGTATATCCTTCTCTTTATGAAGGATTTGGTTTTCCGCCATTAGAAGCAATGGCATGTGAAGTTCCGGTTGTAGCATCGAATGTTTCGTCTCTGCCTGAAGTGCTCGGTGATGCGGCGCTATTGATCGATCCTTACAGTACTGATGAGATGGTAGCGGCGATGTCAAAAATCTTATCCGATGTCGAATTTAGCCAAAGACTCAAAGCTAAAGGGCTTGAGCGGGTAAAACAATATTCATGGCAAAACTTTGCAGTACAGCTTCTGAAAGTTTTCGAAGAGATCAATGTTGGCTGACACAGATGGGTTTGCTTTTCTGCCAATACATTTCTATAATTACTCATCAATAAATTTTTATAGTGCAGAATAAAAATGTCACATCATAACGCATTGTTAATATTTTCACACACACCTAAAATTGATCGTTCTCGATCGGACGGCGCATTTGCCACCCTGCCATGGGAAGAACTCGATTCACTATTCACTGCCATTATAGGAGACTTTGTTAAAAACGCAAGCGGAATGGTGAATGTAGATATATTGATATATCGCAACCCGCAAGAACTATCCGACGATTTTTTCCTGCCCTTTCGGCAAAGGATTCAATTATTCGATTTGACGAATGCTCCTCTCACAGACCAGGTGTGCAGTGCAGTAGAAAACACTTTCCATCATGGTTATCAAAACGTCGTTATTATATTGGACAATAACCCGTTAATATCCAGAGCTTTACTTCGGAAAACTTATATCCAGTTAGGATATGAGGATGATTGTATTGTAGTTGGTCCAACAATCGAGGGAAAGTGCTACCTGATTGGAATGAAGATGGATCATAGCAGAATTTTTGATTCGACGGAGGGAGACCCCATAAACAAATCGTCTCTCCTTATGAAAAATATATGTTTACTTGAGACGATGCTCTTTCTATTGAATCCGGTCAATTCCCTCGACTCGACGGACAATCTTATGTTGTTGATGAAAAATATAGAAGCGTTCGATAAATCTAATGTAGAATTTCCATCAAAGACGTACGCTGTTTTCAAGATGCTGGAAAAAAAGTACAAACTGAAAAGATTATCAGAATGAAGATTGGAATATTTGGAGGTTCGTTCAATCCTCCGCATATGGGTCATTTAATTGTTATCGAGAGTGTAAGAGATATTCTCCAATTCGATAAAATACTGTTCATACCGTCAGCCCAGACGCCGAATAAACAAAATACATTGCTTGCGCCATCACCGGTAAGATTGGAAATGACCCGGCTCGCCACAAAAGGAAGCAGACATTTCGAAGTATCGGACATCGAATTACAACGTAGAGGCGTCTCCTACACAATCGACACAGTGAATGAGTTAGTCGTTCGATATCCGCGTACCGAGGTTTCTTTAATCATCGGCGCGGATAACTTGATGGATTTTGAAAGTTGGAAAACTCCTGATGAAATTTTAGCAAAATCTGCATTAGTTGTTATGAACAGACCGGGTATCGAATCGCGATCACTCAAAAGTAAATATGCCCGCTCTGCGAACTTTGTAAATGTTCCGCAGATCGCTATCTCCGGAACGGATATCCGGCGGCGTGTAAAGTTAGGACACTCAATCCATTATATGGTGCCACAAGCTGTTGAAGATTATATTATCCATAATCGACTCTATAAAGAATAGTTTGTCATCCCAAAAATTATATGTACATTTATATTGTAACTCATTCACTCTAATCCAATATATCAGGAATCGGTATGAACATTAATCGTTTCATCTTCTTAGCAGCCATCATTGTTTTAGTCTCATCATTCAGTTTTGCCTCAGCCCCGAATAGAGGACAGCGAAAATCTCTTCCCTTAGATGGCATTTCTAATGTAGTCATGAAATCACAAGAGAACAGCAGTTACTTACCCGATCGGGTCATCGTTAAATTGAATCCCGGATCTGTTTCGATGAAATCTGCCAACAGATTTGGTATTGCCGCTCTTGATAATTTTGTTCAACGTTACTCCGTTCAGTCTGTGGAAAGAATCTTCCCTGAAAATTTTATCGATTCAAAGGGCAGGTCGGTAGATATGTCTAATTTTTACGTGATAAGATATACTTCACCTATCGATGCATTCAAAGTTGCCGAAGAGATATCGCAGCAAGCCGAAGTTCAGTATGCGGAGCCATGGTTCATCTACAAGCTTGATGATGTAACGGCATGTTCGGTGAACGATACGTACCGCAGCAGTCAGTGGGCGCTTAATAAGATTCTTGCCGATAGCGCATGGTGTATATCGACAGGTGATACAACTGTCGTGATCGGTATTGTTGATTCAGGAGTACAATGGTCTCATCCCGATTTACAGGCGAATATTTTTATCAATTCCGGCGAGTACGGATCCGATGGATTAGGCGGATATAAACAAAATAATGGTTTTGACGACGATGGAAACGGGATGATCGATGATTACCATGGCTGGGATTTTGGTGGCGCCACTTATCTTAATCCTATTGCAGATAATAATCCATCTCCGACCAGTACAAACGGAGCGCACGGTACTCACGTAGCCGGTATAGCTTCTGCTGTAACAAATAATGCAGTCGGGATAGCCGGAATAGGATATAAGTGTAAATTGTTACCGGTTAAGGTAATCTCCGACAACGATCCTAACCAGTATATTATTTTTGGTTTTGAAGGAATATTATATTCTGCAATGATGGGCGCAAGAGTTATTAATTTGAGCTGGAGCGGCTCCGGTGCCTCACAATTCGAGCAGGAGATCATCGACACGGTCACGGCACATGGCGCACTCGTGGTAGCGGCGGCGGGAAATTATGCAAGCTCCGGTAATCCCGTACAGTATCCGGCAAGTTATCGCGGTGTATTTTCAGTTGCGGCTACAACAACAACAGACACGAAATCTTCATATTCAGAGTACAACGAGTTCATCGATGTTTCTGCCCCGGGCGATAATATTTACAGCACATACTACTCGAACACATATGCATCTATGTACGGTACATCCATGGCGACACCGTTGGTTGCGGGCCTGGCGGCGCTGGTTGCATCGCGGTTTCCATCTTACACAGGGTTACAAATCGGCGAGCAGGTTCGTATCAGTGCCGACAATATCGATGCTCTGAATCCATCTTATGTGAACCTAATAGGTAGAGGACGTATTAATGCATACAATGCATTAACATTTGTATCTCCATCTTTACGAATGGTATCGAATGCAATCAGCGATTCCATCGGAGGAAATAATAATAAAATTTTAGAGGCAAATGAGGACGCAACTATTACTGCTACTTTTGTCAATTATCTCCAGCCGACAAGCTCGTCAGCGATGATTACTCTTAGTACGTCGGATACAAACATCCAGATTATCAATGGCAGTTTCCCGATTGGGGTGCTTGGGACAAATGGTACAGCAGATAATAGCGGTGCACCTTTCATGCTTCACGTCAATGCTTATCCTCCACCGGGGCACGTTGTGATGTTTAAACTGACGATGACAGATGGAAGTTACATCGATACCCAGGTCTTCTCTGTTTTTATCAGTCCCGCATTTGCAACGCACAATGTAAATAATATTGAAGTAAGCTTGACAAACAGAAGCCGGATCGGATTTCTCGATATCACCAACACTTACGGCAGCGGCTTCGTTTTCAACGGCGGTAACCAGTTATACGAGGGTGGATTAATCATCGGTTATTCATCTATAAAATTGGTCGATGTCGTTCGTAGTGGTTCCAGTCAGGATAGTGATTTTATTTCTCCTCAAATATACGATTTAATCACACCGGGTATTATCTCAGCCCAGGATGGAAGCGCGATGTTTACAGATGCTGCCGCACCGGTAGCGAATAAGATCGGTTTGCAGGTAAAAATGTACTCATACGCGTTCGCATCGCCGGCTGACAGCAATTATGTAATTCTCCGGTATGATATTAAGAATACTTCAGGCGCGGCAATCTCAAATTTATATGCCGGTTTGTTCTTCGATTGGGATATTCTCGGAAATCAGGCAGACCCCTGGAATTATAACAGGACTTCTTTCGACCCGATCCAAAATCTTGGTTATGCCTGGAATGAAGGCACACCCAATACCGTTTACTGCGGTGCGAGAGCTTTCGAAGGAACAGTTGGATATCGCGGTTTGGTAAATGATGCAAATCTTATCACAACTCGCGCGGCAAAATGGTCATGGTTAAGTGGTGGAACCATTTATACCGATAGTCTCAACGATATTCATTTTACGATTTCATCAGGTCCGTTCAACATCGCAGATGGTGCAACGAAGATGATCGGCTTTGTGTTGTTAGGCGGAAAGAATTTGATAGAATTCCAGGAAAGCGCTGATGCCGCGTTGGTGAAATGGAATTACATCAAAAATGCAGTCGGTGTATCCGATGACCGTGATAATCGCCCGGCGGTATATTCACTGAAACAGAATTATCCCAATCCGTTCAACCCGACCACGACTATCGTTTACGATCTACCCAAAGTGAGCAGAGTATCGTTAAAGATATATGACATGCTTGGACAGGAAGTAATGACACTCGTTGATGGTGAACAGCAAACCGGAAGATATTCTGTTCCTATCGATGCATCTCGATTATCGAGCGGAGTATACTACTACCGTTTGAATACCGGTGATTTCAGCGATGTGAAGAAACTTATGCTGATCAGGTAGATAGTTTATGAAGCCGTAATTTGTATCAGACTTAGAATTTTGCAAACCCCGAGTTACTTACTCGGGGTTTTTGTTTTGGATTAGATTTTTGCGGGTTACAAAATCGGGTAAAACGTTGCTTCAGTGATAAAGAATACAGGATAATTTCTATTCCATTATTAAATTATAACAAAAACATTATAATCAATTATCAACAATAAATTTCCTGAGGAGGAAAGATGGATATTCTGCAAATCGCATATGTGTTCTTTTTCTCGTTTATTGTGGTCATGTTTTTTTCAACTGTCGCAGGTTGGCTGTACCGGGCGATGAATAAAGACTTAAAGACCGGAGAGGGAGCGGATCATTCAAGTTTGGTTTCTTATAACAGTAAAAAAATACATAGACCGGAAATGAAAGAAAATTGAAATTCTGCCACAGCACTGTGATTATGGTACACCAAGTAAATCTCTCGTGGCAAATTTCAATACCCCCTAATGTAGCGATAAAAGAATCCCGGATCAGATGATCCAGGATTCTTTTTGTATAACCTCTCACATTCGGTAAAATCACGATTCAATCTTCGTCCTTATCTGAAACCTCTTTCACTTGAATTCTTCGAAGTCAGTTGCGAATATTATCTGTCAATAATTTGAAACATCCTGTACAAAACGGCGTATTTACAGGTACATGATTCAGACAGATAAGATTAAGCAGGAAGGGATGAGATATGCACATAACCGAAAAAATTAAAAATGATGTTGCCATTGTATCTATAAGGGGCAATCTCCTCGATGAAAACGATGATTCAATGTTACAACAAAAAATTAGAAGCTTAGCAAGCGACGATATTAAAAAAGTAATATTGGACCTCAGCATGGTGTACCGTATAAACAGTAAAGGACTAAGTATTCTGATATCGGCGGTTGAGAAGATGAGGTGCGTGGGCGGCGACTTACGGCTTGCGCAAATCGATAAACATCTACACGATATACTCACTATTACAAAGCTTATACGGGTGTTCGGTACATACGAAACCGTTGAAAGAGCTTTGATAAGTTATCGAAACTGATGCTGTGCGGAATGCAGTGATCAAGGTGCATCCTTCTGGACTATCTTATTGAAGGATTAACTCATGGCGTGCATGAGTTGGATTTCAATTTTCTAAATACTATTCCCCGTATAAGATACCGTGATAATTTCTTCACCGATATATGTACCCGCCGGAGCGTTAGATGGTACCATCGGATTACCACCCAAATAGATGACTGCTTTTCTGCCATTCTCCGGCAAATGTATCTGTGTCCCATTGAGTGGGTTGAAAAAATGATAATCTCCTGTAGATTCGTCAACCACGCTTGCAGAATTATTGTCGTAAGCCATACTTATGAAGTCCCATTCATTTTCATTGTTGTAAATCTTCCCCACAAGTTGGAAGGAAACTATGACTGCTGAAAAAGGGTTTCCGTCAATTTCAATTCGGGCAGGTTCGAATTGTTCATCACCGTTGAAAGGAATAATATTGTTCGGAGTTCCAATCTCAGCGGCAATACTTTTATAGTTGAACCCGGGCCGCAGATTATGGAAGTTGCAGTTTCGTGCGATTGAAATCGCTAGTGGTTTTGATTCGAGAGATACCAATATTTTCGCTGATGCATCAATCGGCTCTGAAATAATCGGCATTTGACAATTAACACTGTCGATTCGGATAAAGCCGATCAAAACAAAAAATATTACTTTCATATAATCGTTCATATTTTTAGGATATTATTGTTGAATATGAAATTCCATTTATCTATTTGTTCACTATACTTCGCTAATCTGATGACCAATCTCGCATATTATTTCGAGCTTATTCGTTCGATGAATCACATCGGGTATCCTGAATCACGAGCAGGATAAAGCTATGCAGAATGGTGGTTTAATTAGGGTTAAATGGAGAAAGAAATATTGCGGGCAGGGCATTATATGAGTGAGGGCGTGGGGCAGGATGAACTATTAAAAATATTATGAAGAACAAGCAATATAATGTTGACAATGATTAGCGGGATTATTAAATTCAATCAGAGGCTTTAGTAAGCCCCCGGTTCTCATCGAATTTTTGTAATGAGAAGAAATCCTGAATCCCAGTGATTCGGGATTTTTTTTACCACATAAAGATCACGCTGTGTAATTTATCCGTGATGGAATTCAATTGTATAAGGGGGGAATCTACAAGAAGGGATGGATCGGTACTTTGATGAATTAATTACTTCACTTTTTAATTATCATATTGATCGTCCAGAATAATATCTCGAGATCAAATGGTTTTGTCAGGATATGATCGGCGCCGAGTCTTTTACAAATTTCAGTGTTCTTATTATCAGCGTATGCCGTTAGCACAATAACTTTTGTGGAGGGTGTATTCTTTTTAATGTGACTTAAGATTTCGAAACCGCCGACTTTCGGCATTTTCAAATCGAGAATTACGAGGTCGAACTTTTTCTTCGCCAACTGAGACATAGCTTCCTCACCATCAAGAGCGGCAATAGTATCGTAGCCCTCGTTTGTTATGTGCTCTACTAAAGTTGCTGAAGTCTCTTTGTCATCTTCCGCTATAAGAATAGCGTGTTTCTTATCCATGAAGTAACCTTTGTACTTTCTTTTATTCGTATTGAAGATAGAAAAAATAAACTGCAAAAACAATGTTCACTATCTTTGATACGTAATGAAAGAGGCGTTTGTTCCATAGCTCACGGCGTATGTTTGCGGGCTGGTTAGTGCAGGATGGATTTTTTCAACGAAATCGATGTGCGAGCCTCGCGCGAAGGGGGGAGTAAGGTCACTCTGGAATTCCCGCTCCCATTATGCAACAATTTTTTTGGAAAGGTTGTTCTCCTGCCAAAAGGTGCTTGACATTGTTGTAGACTTTTTATACCTTCTTGGACAAGATTTCAATGGAGAGTATTGTTGATGACAGAAAGTAAAAAATCAATGAGTCAACTTGAGCAATCTCCTGCCGGATTAAACCCAGAGGAGACAGTAGAAAAATTTCGTCAATGTGTCCGGGATGTTGATTCCCTGATCAGGAATGGAATATTTGATAAGGCTCGCGCTCGTTTAGCGGAGGCACGAAAATTAGAACCATCCAATCCATACCTAAAAGCATTTGAAGAACGCATACGGTATTTGGAGAAAAATCCACATCTTATCAAACAGTCCAGACTTAACAGTACACTGAGCAACAAAAGTGAGAGCCCATTTTTGTCGCAACCAAACAATCATTTTCTTTCCACGCAACCTGAGAAAAAAATACGTCAGGAAATTGAAGTGAAATATAAGGAAATATTTACCCGTGAGCTTCACAATGCCGAGAAGAGTGCGGCACGAATGGTTGAGCAGTTTGAACAAAACCGGAGGCAGTCTATTCTAAACCTTGAGAAGGAATTTGAAGGGATGGTGCAAACGCAAATTGCGGCAGAGCGAAAACGTATTCAGGCAGATGCAGAGGCAATGATTGAGGCTGAAAAGAAAAGCTTGCAGCATAAGTACGATTCTCTTGTCGCGGAAAATAATAATGCGATCAAAGGGGTGCGTGACGAACTTCGCAAGAACATGGAGCAAACATTTCTCCATCGACTTGAGCAAATCTCGAAAGAGTATGATGATAAGCTCGAGATGTTAGGTACAAAATTACCAAAAACCAAGGAAGAGAAAATTACGTTGTACCGGGAAAAGATGCATGAGTATTATGGAGAGGGACAACCCTCCGTAGAGAATGCACAGCGATTGATGCGGTTGAAAGAGCTATTAGAGATGACCTTTGATGAGCATTTTTTGGTTGAGTCGGATGTACGCCTCGAGTTGTATATGACCAATGCCCAGAGGGGGATTCTCTCGGGTGAAATAACCTTAAAAAACCAAAAGAAATTGGAAGAGATCAAACGACAATTTTGCATCACGAAGGATCAGGAGGCATCTATCGCATCGTTTGTCAAATCGAGTCTTAAGAAAGGGAATTCAAAAGGCAGGCTCCTTGTTGTGGATGACGATGAGGTGTTGCTACGCTTGCTTGCGGATACATTGAAAGAGAATGAGTTTCAGGTAATTACAGCGCTCGATGTAGAGTCAGCCTTACATGAACTAAAAAACAACTCCGTTGATCTCATTTTAAGCGATATTAAATTTCCCCAAGGAGAACTGGATGGATTCAAATTTTTTTCGTCAGTGCAGGAGTATCCCCATTTACGCAAAATTCCATTCGTCTTTATGAGTGCCTTGCATGACGGCGTGATTGTCCGCTCTGGATTTCAGCTTGGTGTTGATGACTATGTAACAAAACCTCTCGATCTGGATCTTCTCCTTGCGATCATTAACGGGAAATTAAAACGTTATCGCACGTTAGAACTCATCTAAGCATAATATCGCTTTTCTCTTTTCTCTTCAATTCGGTTCACGGTTTTAAAGAGGTAATGAAGAGGTGTCTTTTTTCACAGCTCACAGCGCAGTTAGCAAGTTGGTTAGTGCAGGTGGATTAGAGAGCGCCCCGATCAGAAACGGTTGGGGTTTTGTATTTGTGATGATAGTCTTGAAAAGCGATATCGAATAAGCATAATCGGAGAGGAACTTCTTAGCACTGATCCCGTGTTTACATTTTCATATCGCATTCCAGATCATTACGGAAGGTCCACCATGTTTACATGGAAGTTCAGTCTTTTTTTTAGTGTATTTTTAATTTTATTCGTTGTGCTGTCGTTTCCTCTATACACACAGGTGCAAATGAAAGACGCATTCCCAAATCTAACATTTTCAAGTCCGGTAGGTCTGTATCATCCGGGTGACAGCACCGACAGGTTGTTCGTCGTTGGGCAGGCGGGCGTAATATATGTTTTTCCCAATAATCCTTCAGCAATAACATCGAAAAAATTCCTAGATATTCATGATAGTATAGCGTCTGGTGGTGAATTAGGATTGTTAGGTCTTGCATTTCATCCTCATTATAATACAAATGGCTATTTCTATGTCTATTACACGATGACCAATCCTTCTGGATCTTCGCCATACCTCTCGATTATATCGAGGTTCCAGTCCAGTGCAATAAATCCTGATTCAACAATCCGAAGTAGTGAAATTGTTTTGATGAGGATTAATCAGCCTTACAGTAATCACAAAGGTGGGCAAATTGCCTTTGGACCCGATGGATATTTGTATATCGGCCTCGGTGATGGTGGAGATGCCGGAGATCCTCAGGGTAACGGACAAAACAAATCAACATGGTTGGGTAAAATTCTTCGCATTGATGTTGATTCTACTATGGGTTTACAAAATTACAGGGTTCCTCCTGACAATCCATTCTACGCCGATACGTCGTCAACTGTAAAGAAAGAAATTTTTGCATACGGTTTGCGGAATCCATGGCGATTTAGTTTTGATATGGTAAAAGGAGGAACGCTTTGGGTTGCCGATGTTGGTCAAAATAATTGGGAAGAAATCGACACAATCCGGAGTGGGGGTAATTACGGTTGGAATATTACTGAAGGAGCGCATTGCTACAATCCGCCCTCAGGTTGTAACGCTACGGGTCTCATAATGCCGATATGGGAGTACAGTCACGTTATCGGCGGGTGCTCAATCACAGGTGGATTTGTTTACCGGGGGTCTGCGAATTCCTCTCTCTATGGAAAATATATCTATGCTGATTATTGTTCCCAAAAAATCTGGACGCTCGATCTTCCTCCGGTTGGCCCTCCATCAAACACATTTCTAATGAACACAGGAGTGCTTATCTCTTCATTTGGTGTAGACAAGTATGGTGAACTCTATTTTTGTAGTTATGTAGATGGCAGGATTTATAAGTTAGTGCCTGATCCGCCAACGGTTCCAATTCTCCTCTCACCATCCAATGATGAATTAAACACCAGCACGAATCTGATCCTCCTCTGGAAAAAAGTTCTGCTGGCAGAAACATATCACGTTCAGGTATCGACTGATTCGGTATTCACGATGCTAATTGTGAATGATTCGACTCTCACAGATACTGTAAGAATGATTGGTCCTTTGGCATATGCAACGAAGTATTATTGGCGCGTGAATGCAAAAAACATTGGCAACACAAGTTCTTATTCAGGTATTAGGAGTTTTACAACTACATCGTATCCGGTACAACCCGCTCCCCCTGTACTTATTGTTCCGCCTGCGGGTGCGGTGGACATGCAAACGCTTATACTGTTTCGGTGGCATTCTTCAACAGGAGCGGAGAGCTATCATCTTCAGGTTGCAACCGATTCAATATTTTCGGTCGTGCTTTTCGATGATTCCACGCTCATTGACACATCACAATTGTGTGGGCAGCTATCAAATAATTCGATGTATTACTGGCGTTTACGCTCAAAGAATGTCGTGGGTTATGGAATTTTTTCCGAGGTAAGAATATTTCATACTGCTATGCACTCTTACTATTTTCAGATTAATCAATCCTGGAATTTGATCTCGCTTCCTATTTCTGTCAATGATAGTCTAAAGAATTCTATTTTCCCTACCTCGGTATCAAGTGCTTTTGAATACTCTTCCCCAGGTGGTTATCTCCCCCAAGATACATTGTTGCCAAGGAAGGGTTATTGGTTAAAATTCAATGATAGTCAGACAGTCGCAATTGCTGGGGTTCCTCGCCTTATTGATACGATCGATATTGTTGTAGGATGGAATTTGATTGGTTCTCTTTCTGACCCGGTTCCGATATTGTCCATTGCAAGCATTCCTCCGGGTATTGTTACAAGTAATTTCTTCAGATATAACGGTAGCTATTTAGCAACCGATACAATATACTCTGGTTTTGGGTACTGGATAAAAGCGGATCAAGAAGGCAAACTTATTTTATCCTCGTCTTCTTCTATCGCTGCGCAGAATCGAATCAAGATCGTCTCCACGGCAGAGTTACCTCCGCCGTCTCCGGAGGTGGCTGCATCATTGCACGAAGTCCCGAAAGGGTACTCTCTTGAGAATGCTTACCCAAATCCTTTTAATCCTACAACCACGTTGAAATATGCCCTGTCTGGCGAGAGCAGAGTGAAGTTGGTTATATACAACGTGCTGGGACAGGTTGTTGATGTGTTGATGGACGCAGTAGAAGCCGCAGGATATAAATCGGTAGAATGGAACGCTAACAGTGTTGCGAGTGGAATATACTTCTACCGGCTCGATGCAACAAGCATACTTGATCCGGGCAAATCGTTTACGCAGATAAAGAAGATGTTGTTGCTGAAGTAAAAAATTATTTAAGTAGGTATTAAACTCAAACCCCAGCCAAAACGGTTGGGGTTTTATTTTTACTAACCTAAAATATTGTATTTAACTGTCAATGGGGTTTCAAAGTTCTCGAACTAAAGGTGTTGATTTTAAAAAAATTATAAACTATATTAGAGCAAAATTGGAGAACATTTACATGAAATCTTTATACCTCATATCTTTCTTATCCATTCTATTATTTTCCTGCTCACCAGTTATTCTCAAGCCGATACCGGCTGAAGATAGGCAATCAGTTTACATCTATCCCCTTGAAAATCTTACTAATGAAAATACAAATGCATTTGTGCCTTATGAAAAATTATGCAATACTGTTATCAATGGAGAATTAATTGATGTAATAGAAAAAAACTTTGAGGGTAAAATCAAAATTCGAACATACCCTAATCCATTTAGGGCTATTACGAGTGCCGATAGTTCGAATGCACAGTTTAAGATTAGAGGTGTGTGCGAGAGATTATCGTATGAACCAGCAGAAGATGTTGATGATGTAATTGCAAAATATGCAGTATTTGGAATTCTTGGCATTGGATATACAAAAATAAGTTACAATGATATGTGTCTCTATTCACAATATCGGATATGGATTCTTGATAATTCAAGCACAGTAATTGATAGCTTCGTTACAGTTGGTATCGCAGCTGGAAATCGAGAAAAAATAAGTCGGAAACAGTTAACGAACGAATCAAATTCAAATGCTGCTTATAGATTCGGCTCAAAATTTACTGAATCTATCTTTAAAAAGCATAGGTATGATTTACCAAGTAAATTAGATTATCCGGAAGAGAAGTTTGAAAACAGTAAAAATATTTATCTTTATATGAAAAATTAGTTTGCATCTATTTTATAAACTCTGACAGAAACGCCATGAACGGGAAAATAATAGTACCTTCTGTTTGTGTCTTTGAAAAGAAAGCCATTGGCGTGGCTTGTTAGTACAAGCAGGGGAAGAATGATAATTATGCATCCGGGATCTATTCTCTGAAGGGATGACCTCAATGAAAAATAATATGTATTCTCTTAAAATTGAAAATTATCTTGGCGATGCCATTGAGCCAATAAACGCGGAAACTCCAAGTGAGTTAGTGCATAAAGCCGTGTTGCTATTAATCAATACGAGATTAGCTCCTAGAACAAAGAACAATCCAGTTACATCATTCTCATTCGAATATGACAATGACACTGTGAGGGAGGTAATTCGTATGGTGAACAGCAGCCTTGAGGATAATATCAGGTCATTAAAAAATATTTTAACAAAATCCTTGACAGGAGAAATTGAATTTACGTGGGATCATTTTAAAGATCACTCCATATTTACTATTCCTGAAGTTATAAAGCCTTTAAAATATGCACCCGTAGAGCCAAAGATATCGGATTACGAGTATAACATAACAAAAACGACTTTTGAGGATGGAATAGAGCGACCACAGTATGGGCGCATTCCACCAGAGCCCAATATTACAGACGAAGAGTACCATGTCGAAATCGATTTTATAGATGTATTGTTTCCACGACGTAAGCGAAAGAAATTGGAAGCTGCAAAGGAAAAATTTAATGAAGCACATAGAAACTGGCAGAAACTCAAAGAAAAAGTAGAGGAACTTAGACAACAAAAATTTGAGCGGGATCATGAGAATTGGGAAAAACTAAAGGAAGAGATAGAGAAAGAGAATGAAACAATTACCCGCCAATATAAAGAAGAGCTTCAAGTTTGGAGACAAAAAAAAGTATTATTCACAAGACAACAAAATGAGTACAATCTAAGCATTGATAATTACTCCAAAGGAATTGAAAAGAAACTGCCCGGAACTGTCATTTATTGGTTCACGAGGATTTTGGAAAAAGTGGATTTTAGTGTTTCATATACGAAACAGTTTCTAATGGAATATGACCCAACTGTAAAGATATTGGCTATTGATATTTATCTTCCCTCACCCGATGATATTCCAAATATAAAGATTGTTAAATTTAATCAGACACAGGAAAAAATAATAGAAGTTCTATTCAATGACAAAGAACGTGAGAAATTATTTGATGACATTATATACCAACTCATATTGCTTACCAGTCATAAATTATTTAAGCATGATTATGCTGATGTTCTCGATGCAGTTGTTTTGAATGGATGGGTAAGTTCAGTCAATAAGGCAACTGGGAAAATAATTAAAGCATGTATTATTACCATACAAGCGAGCAAGAACGAATTTACGCAGCTTGATTTATCAAAAGTTGACCCAAAGAGTTGTTTTCGCCTGCTTAAAGGAATCGGGAGTTCCAAACTTCACACCCTTTCGGCGGTTGCCCCAATTATTTCCATTAGTCATGAAGACAAAAGGTTCGTGCAGTCTCATGATGTTGCTGACAGACTAAATGAAGGCTCAAATCTTGCAGCTATGGACTGGGAAGAGTTCGAGCATCTTATAAGAGAACTTTTTGAAAAAGAATTTCAGAAAAACGGAGGTGAAGTGAAGATTACACAAGCAAGTAGAGATGGTGGCGTGGATGCAATTGCGTTCGACCCTGATCCGATTAGAGGAGGTAAGATAGTAATTCAAGCCAAGAGGTATACTAATGTTGTGGGCGTTTCTGCAGTACGTGATTTATATGGCACATTGTTGAATGAGGGCGCGACAAAAGGAATATAGTCACGACATCAAACTATGGAACTGATGCATTTGAATTCGCAAAAGGTAAACCTATTACATTGCTTAACGGGAACCACCTTCTTCACCTTTTAAGTAAACATGGTTATAAAGCAAAGATTGATCTTAATGAAGCGAAGCAGATAGCGAAAGAACAAAAATCAGTTAATAGTTAACATGATATATGGGGTTTTAATAATCACCACTTAAGTTAATCACAGCTTTATAATTTAGCTCAGTTTGCCTCCAAGCTGAGCTTTTTATTTTTTCCTTGAGACTACGTCAAGATTTTGGTATATTGAAAAAAGTATTTGAGTATTAAGTACTGTGTGTAAAGAGAAAGTATCTCTTAATCGATCAGAAATCGGAAATCAATTTCGCCCCCGTAGCTCAGTATGGATAGAGCGTCGGTTTCCTAAACCGCAGGCCGGCAGTTCGACTCTGCCCGGGGGTACAAGTAAATTGCCCCCAACGACTGATGGGTTTCTCCCGTTTCAAACTCTCGCTTGAAACGGGATCCGCAAATTGACGGACAAGTTAGCTTCACTGTGTTCGCTAACTCGTGTCAATTTGGGACTAAACTGCAGGTCGGAGGGGAGTTTATCCCGCTGGAATGAAATGGAAGCGGGAACGACTCTCGAGGGTACAAGTAAATTACCCCCATCGACCGGTGGGTTTCTCCCGTTTCAAACTGTCGCTTGAAACGGGATCCGCAAATTGACGAACAAGTTAACTTCACTACGTTCGTTAACTCGTGTCAATTTGGGACTAAACCGTTGGTCGGAGGGGAGTTTATCCCGCTGGAATGGAATGAAAGCGGGAACGACTCTCGGGGGTACAAG
>CAZFQL010000007.1:162619-176328 GCA_964520905.1 uncultured Chlorobiaceae bacterium
GGAGTTTATCCCGCTGGAATGGAATGAAAGCGGGAACGACTCTCGGGGGTACAAGTTAATTGCCCCCAACGACTGGTGGGTTTCTCCCGTTTCAAACTATCGCTTGAAACGGGATCCGCAAATTGACGGACAAGTTAACTTCACTACGTTCGTTAACTCGTGTCAATTTGGGACTAAACCGTTGGTCGGAGGGGAGTTTATCCCGCTGGAATGGAATGAAAGCGGGAACGACTCTCGGGGGTACAAGATCAATGCAAAAGGAAAAAGTAAAAAAATAAAGTAAGTACCGCCGCACTCTGTCGGTTTCTCCCGTTTCAAACTGTCGCTTGAAACGGGATCCGCAAATTGACGAACAAATTAACTTCACTACGTTCGTTAACTCGTGTCAATTTGGGACTAAACCGCAGGCCGGAGGGAAGTTTATCCCGCTGGAATGAAATGGAAGCGGGAACGATCTAAGGGTACAATCAATCAAAAATATCAAAAAGAAAAACTGAATGAGATTAAGTAAAATCTTTATACCGACACTGAAAGAAATACCATCGGATGCTTTTATTCCGAGTCACCAGCTAATGCTTCGAGCCGGGATGATACGACCGCTTGGAGCCGGAGTTTATTCGTTCCTTCCACTCGGGTATCGAATCCTGAAGAAAGTCATGGAGATTATCCGCGACGAGATGGATGCCATTGGCGGGCAGGAATTCCATCTTCCCGCATTAAATCCGATTGAACTCTGGGAAGAAACCGGGCGCGTGAAGGATTTCGGCGATACGATGTTTCACCTGAAAAACCGTCCGCTTGTGCTTGCGCCTACTCACGAAGAGGTGATTTGTTCGATTGCGAAAAACCATATCAAGTCGTATCGGGATTTACCTCAGATATGGTATCAGATACAGATGAAGTTCAGAAACGAACCGAGACCTCGTTCGGGTGTAATACGCGGCAGACAATTTATCATGAAAGACGCTTACACACTCGATGCTACATGGGAAGGATTGGATAAAGGTTACGATCTTCATGCCGAAGCATACAAGAAAATATTTTCCCGTGCGGGTTTGAAGTTCTTCATCGTCGGAGCTTCGAGCGGTGCTATGGGCGGCAGTGCGTCGCAGGAGTTTATGGTGGAATCGGAATCGGGTGAAGATACGTGCGCTTTATGTGATCAATGCGGATACGCTGCGAACCTCGAGGTAGCGACTTCAAACATGCCCAAAGCTCAGCGCGCTGGTGAGAAAAAACCTATCGAAGAAATCCACACACCAAACGTCGGTACGATTGATGAGTTGAAGGAATTCTTAAAAGTCGATGAACAGCGCCTTGCAAAATCTTTGGTCTACATGCAGGATAAAACTCCCATATTAATATTGATGATGGGGAACGATCAGCTCAATGAAACGAAATTACTATCGGTCATCAAGAGCGTTGTACGTCCGTCACAGACTGAAGAATTAAAGACACTGACAGGCGCCGATGCCGGTTCGATCGGACCGCTCGGGCTTCAGGGTTTTAAAATCATCGTTGATAAACGGTTGGAGGGCGCTAACAATCTGATCAGCGGCGCAAACAAGAATGATTATCATATCGGAAATATCGATTTGCAAAGAGACGTTAAAGTAGATGGATACTACGATTTACGCACCATCAATGCTGGTGAGCCGTGTTTAAAATGCGGCAAACCGCTCCGAGTTATTAACGCCATCGAATTAGGACATATCTTTAAACTCGGTACAAAATATTCCGATGCGATGCATGCCTATTATCTCGATGAGCATGGGAAAGAGAAACCTATAATAATGGGAAGTTACGGTATCGGTGTTGAACGAATTATGGCTTGTTATATCGAACAGAATCATGATAAGAACGGCATCATGTGGAGTAAAGCTTTGTCGCCTTATCATGTACATTTGATACAAGTTAATTCGAATAATGAAAAAGTTGTTCAGACTGCCGAACATCTTTACGAAAAATTACAGCAATCGTTGGTAGATGTTTTATTCGATGATCGGAACGATGTAAGTCCGGGTTTCAAATTTAAAGACGCCGACTTGCTCGGAATTCCCCTTCAGGTAATCGTTGGCGAGAAGAATTTAGCACACGGCAATATCGAACTCAAGGAACGCGCTACGGGAAAGAGAGATATTGTCGAGATCAGTAAGGTAGTCAGTTATGTAGAAAAATATCTCGAATCATAATAGGAGGTTATGATTCGGAAGAAGTTTATTATCCAGCCGGCAGAGATGCCGGCTTTTTTAATCTATTGTTTTTCCTTTTAATTATTTTTATCTTTCATCTGCTAAATTAATATCAAATTCCAATGCCCGAATTCATTCATCTCCATAATCATTCGCATTACAGCTTACTCGATGGTGCAGCCACTATCGACGGATTGGTAGGGAGCGCGGTTCAGAATAAGATGTCGGCAGTGGCGCTCACAGACCACGGCGTGATGTTCGGGGCGATTGAATTTTATAGAGCCGCAAAGAAAGCCGGAATAAAACCGATTATCGGATGCGAGATGTACATAGTAACAAAAGGTACGCGCTTCGATAAAGAAATCAATGCCCAAAGTGTAAAGCAAGGATTTGGTCGTGGGATTTATCAGCATCTTGTCTTGCTTATCAAAAATATAGAGGGATATAAAAACCTCATCAAATTATGCAGCTACGGGCATACGGAAGGATTTTACTATAAACCGAGAATAGATCTTGAATTGCTTAGGAAATACAATGAAGGTCTTATTGCGCTGACGGCTTGTCCAAACGGTGTGGTTTCACACGATCTTGTTAACGGTCATTATAATGATGCTCTTGCAACAGCGGCTACATTCAAAGAAATATTCGGCGAGGATTTTTATATCGAGATACAAAACCATTTCCTTGAAAAGGAAAAACCTATACTTCAAAACGCTCCGCTGATTGCAAAGGAATTAAATCTCAAGCTGGTTGCTACGAACGATATCCACTACATAAAACGGGAACACGCACTCGCGCATAATGTTTTGCTGATGATTCCCGATGCGAGTCAGGCAAACACAACCGATTATCGCCAGCTTCGATATCAAACCGATCAGCTATATTTCAAAACGCAAGCCGAAATGGCTGAGGCTTTTAAAGAATTTCCGGATGCTTTATCAACAACAATCGAGATTGCTGAAAAGATCGGTACGTACAATCTTGAGCCAGATAAGCCATTCATGCCTGAATTTCCCATCCCGCCTGAAGCAGGTGTGCAAACTTTACAGGAATATTTCGAGCGGCTATCATTCGAAGGACTAAAGAAAAGATACCCGACAATCACAAAGGAAATTGATGATCGGTTCAGGCATGAGCTTTCAGTCATCACACGAATGGGATATGAGGGATATTTTTTAATAACGGCAGATTTTATAGATGCTGCGAGAAAGATGGATGTGATGGTTGGCCCGGGCCGTGGCAGCGCTGCGGGGAGTATTGTGTCATACGCTCTTGGTATCACTAACGTTGATCCGTTGAAGTACGATCTTCTATTTGAGCGTTTTCTCAATCCTGATCGTGTGAGCATGCCCGATATTGACATCGATTTTTCCGACAACAGAAGAGATCGCGTGATCGAATATGTAAAAAATAAATACGGCGCCGATTCAGTTTCGCAGATCATAACATTCGGAACTCTTGCCACCCGTGCAGTCATAAAGGATGTCGGTCGGGTATTGGGTGTGCCGCTGTCGGTTACTGAATCCATCACAAAACAAATCCCCGTTGTGCAGGGGAAGGTCACACCGTTAGCTGAAGTGTTGGAAACCAATCCGGAATTAAGCTGGGTGAAAGAAAGTAATGATGAAAAGATCCAGGAGCTTATTAATATCTCGCTTGTGTTAGAAGGATTGAACCGAAACTCATCAACACATGCCGCCGGAATCGTTATCGCACCGGGTCCACTCCTAGACTATGTACCGCTTTACAAGACGCCTCAAACTGAAGTAATGACTCAGTACAACATGATTGATCTTGAAAAAGCCGGTTTGCTCAAGATGGATTTTCTGGGATTGAGAACTCTCACTGTCGTTGAAAACGCTCTTAAACTTATCAAAGAGAATCATAATGTCGATGTCAACCTCGATACAATTCCAGAAAATGATCCTTCAACATTCGAATTGTTTGGAAAAGGGCAGACGGTGGGAGTTTTCCAGTTTGAATCTTCCGGAATGGCGGATTGGCTTCGGAAATTGAAACCGACTTCAATTAGCGATCTGGTTGCGATGAATGCATTGTATCGACCCGGTCCCATGGAAATGATCGGCGATTTTATAGATCGCAAACAGGGAAAAAAGCGAATCGAATATGTGCATCCCAAATTGGAAGCTTCCCTGAAAGAGACATACGGCGTGATTGTTTATCAGGAACAGGTTATACGAATCGCAAGCGAGATAGCTGGGTTTTCACTTGCGAAAGCCGATCTTATGCGCCGCGCAATGGGTAAAAAAGATAAAGACCTGATGGCAAAACAGAAAAATGAATTTATTGAAGGGGCTTTGAATAAAGGATTCACAAAAAAGATCGCCAGCGAAATTTTTGATATGATCGAAAAATTCGCTTCGTACGGTTTTAATAAGTCGCATAGCGTAGCCTACTCTGTTCTTGCATATCAAACAGCGTATCTTAAAGCGCATTATCCGGCTGAATTTATGGCGGCAACTATGTCGACTGAGATTGGCGACACAGATTATATCGTTCGTCTAATTGAAGAATGCAGGGAGATGAAATTAAAAGTTCTGCCGCCGGATGTGAATGAAAGCGTCGTGCAGTTCATTGTAACGCCGCAAGGAATTAGATTTGGGTTGAGCGCGATAAAAAATGTGGGTGTGAGCGCGGTGGAGGGTATTATCAAATCGCGCACTGAAAAGGGCAGATTTGAA
This sequence comes from uncultured Chlorobiaceae bacterium, assembly GCA_964520905.1. Classification (GTDB taxonomy): domain Bacteria; phylum Bacteroidota; class Ignavibacteria; order UBA10030; family SZUA-254; genus JAGVIE01. The sequence goes on from CAZFQL010000007.1 coordinate 167,514, forward strand.
AATTTATATGATTTTTGCAGGCGTGTTGATCTACGCTTAGTCAATAAAAAAACGCTCGAAGGATTGATTCAGGCTGGGGCATTCGATGAGATCAATTCAAATCGTGCTCAATTATTCGAGTGTATCGAAAAAGCTATTCAGTTTGGGCAAACTTCAAAGACTCAGCAATCGAAGGGACAATCGTCACTTTTCGATTCAGCATCAAGTACAAAAAGAAGTGAATCATGTCCACCAATGCCGAAGATTCAGCAATGGAGTGAAAGTGAAAAACTTTCAAGGGAGAAAGCCGTTTTGGGATTTTATGTATCGGGACATCCTCTGCGAAAATATGAACGTGATATCAATGCCTTTGCAACCGCTCAATTTCGCGAGACATCTATAATTAAATCTGGCATTACGGTTCGTTGTGCCGGCGTGGTATCTTCGATTAAAAAGAAAGTTGATAAAAAAGGGAACATGATGGCTTTCTTGACGCTGGAGGATTTTTCCGGCAAGGGCGAATGCATTGTATTCTCAGATGCTTACCGTCAATATCAGAATATATTGAATCCCGATGCGATGGTCATGGTTATAGGTACGGCTGAACAGAGCGGTGATACTCTGCGTATAATAGTTAAAGAAGTGATTCCTTTGGAAAAGGTAAGAGAAAAATTTACAAAAAATATTATCCTGTCGATTCGTGCGGATAATATTCAGGAAGACACGATTCAATTGCTTCGCAAAGTTGTCGAACGGTATAAAGGGAAGTATCCGTGCTATTTCAATATTATTTTTGAAGGAGACGGCACATCACAGCTCTACCAATCGACAAAATATACGGTCGAGCCAAGCGATGAATTCATAAACGACGTAGAATCAATATTAGGATTGTCGACTGTAAGGATATCAGCATAAAATTCCGTATATTTATATCCACAAAAGAAAATATATATCTAACTACTATTAGGGAAAATTGATGAAACCGATTACTGTTAACGATGCTAATTTTCAAGATGAAGTTATTCAATCAGATAAACCGGTGATAGTAGACTTCTGGGCAATCTGGTGTGGCCCGTGTAAAATGATTGCGCCAATTATCGAGGAACTTGCTAAAGATTATGATGGAAAATTGAAAGTAGCAAAAATTGATGTCGATTCGAACCCCCAAACAGCGATGAAATATGGGATCAGGAGCATCCCAACATTGTTGATCTTCAAAGGAGGCCAGGTTGTAGAACAAATCATAGGTGCAGTTCCAAAGCGTCAGTTGATAGACAAAGTCACTTCTCACCTTAGTTAGATATTATTGAACCAACGGTGGGAGTTGCAATGGAGGGCTCTCGCTTAATTGTTTCTTAAATACACGTGATTGTTGCTCAAACTATTTATATAAGACTTCTTTATCCTATTTAATCATACTGATGTGACGAAAACCTGAGAATAAACGGTTAAATCACGTAAGTGTTGATATCGCTCAATCCCGATCTTACATCCTATCGCTACTTTACACTTCACAATACCTTAAAATATCAAAAAATATGAAATCACACCTTATTATTTTCACAAAATTTCTTCTCATTAATACTTGCAACCTAAAAATAGTTTGTTTAATATACCTAGAATTAAAAAGTCATGTTCGAAATTTGAGAGGAACATAGAACAACCTTTTAATCGCAAGTTGTTGAGAAAATAAAGGGGAACTTTTTCTCTCAAGCTCACCATAAAATTTATTATAAGTTAAAACAGTCGAAATTATTTTCCGAATTCGAACAGACTACAAATCAATATTTTATCAGTCTCAAGAAATCAATTTTCAATTTCTAATAATATCGTTTCATTTATAAAAAAATTAATATTCTTAATATAAAAAAGGGAGTTCCATGAAACACTCTACAATCTTCTTATCTATTATTATCGTAATTATTGTTCTCCTATTTACGGCACCTGGAATAGCGGGACTAAAAATAAGTGTAACCACTGGCAGCTGGAACACCGCAGGGACTTGGATCCCGAGTGGTGTACCGACCTCAGGTGACAGTGTTGTTATCCAAGCCGGACACACGGTCACACTTGATGTGAACGGTACTTGTGGCGCACTAAACGTAATTGGCACACTTACCTATCAGGCAAAAAACAACAGAACTTTCACCGTCACAACCAGTGCGGGTCTTTCTGGTAACGTTAATATTTCTGGAACATTTGCCTTCGCCGCAAACAGGGGCCAAAGGCTCACATTGGCTGGAAACTTCACTTGTACAGGCACATTTAATAACAGCACTGGTAACAACGGATCCATCATCTTTAATGGAACCGGTGTAAAAACCATAAGTTCTATTGCGAACCTAAAAGCCATCGAAGTGAAAAATTCATCCTTAACTCTTCAAGCGGCAAGTAATTTAACTTTGACATCTGGAGGTGGGGATGTTAATGCGTTAAAAGTCTCAGCAGGCACTTTTGATCCAAACACAAAGCTGATTACCGGTAGCGGTACGAGTAATGTTCTGACTGTTACGGGAAGCACCTCCACCTTGAAAGTGGACGCTGCAACATTTGGGGGTAACTACACGAGCTTTGAGACTCGCTTATTCCAATCGTCCTCAACAGTTAACTATAGTGGTACAATTCAAACGGTAGACAATGCGCCAGCGTATCAAAATATCATTATCTCTGGTAGTGGAACGAAAACACTTGGTGGCAATACTACAATAAATGGAAATCTTTCGGTCAACTCTGGCACACTTAATCTTTCGACGTTTACAGCAAATAGAAGTACGGCTGGCGGGACGATCATCGTTGCGAATGGGGCAACACTTAAGATTGGAGGGATTAATAGTTTTCCATCGAATTATACGACGCACTCCCTTGGCTTCACGAGTACTGTAGAATATTCTGGTACTAGCCAAACAGTTACTGCAGAATCTTACGGCAACCTGACCCTCAGCAGCAGCGGAACGAAGACCATGCCTGGTACAGCAATAACGATTGCCGGGAACTTCACGATGTCTGGGACTGCCTCTGCGACTGCTGGTAATGCTATTACCATTAATGGTAATGTGTTCATTGGTAGTGGAACAGCGTTCAATGGAAGCACATTCTCTCACTCTGTTGCTGGAAATTGGACGAATGATGGGATATTTACCGGAAGCACAAGCACAGTCACCTTCAGCGGTACGAATGCTAGTATCTCCGGAAGTGGAACGAACAACTTCAACAACTTGACGATCACGGGTAATGGAATAACTGCTGGTGCGAGTACGAACCTTACGGTTGCAGGAGGCTTCTCAACAAGTGGAGCGGGTACGTTCACTCACACAACAGGTGGAGCAGGGACCGTAACAATGAGCGGGGCATCAAAAACAATTAGCGGGACGGGAATATCTTTCAATAACCTGACCCTTTCTGGCTCGATCGGCACAACCAGTTCGTCCACAATAGCAGGAAACTTAACCGTGAATGGCTCATTGTCTGCGACCTCAGGTACGATTACAATGTCCGGCACCTCGAAAACAATTAGTGGAGCGGGGACAATCACAGTTAACGCGTTGGATGTACCGGGGACAATTTCGACCAGCAACAGTTTCTCAATGGCATCGAATCTTTCGGTTTCGGGTTCGCTAACGGCAACTGCTGGCACTGTGACGTTCACAGGTACTTCCACATTATCTGGTACGGCTAATCTGTTCAACGTTACACTCAGTGGCACGAGTCTTCAATTGGGTGCAACTTCAATCTTAGGAATTGCTGGAGCTTTCACACTCACATCTGGAACATTTGACGTAACAACGACAGCACCGAATACAGTGAATTACAATGGTAGCGGTGCGCAAACAATTTCCACCACCTACAGCAATTTAATTTTTTCTGGGGGAGGCACAAAAACCGCCGGTGCTGCTTTGACGATCAACAACGACCTGACGATCGGCTCAGGAGTAACGTTTGACCCAAGCTCGTTCACGCATACCTTATACGGAAATTGGATCAATAATGGATCATTTACTGCAGGATCAAGCACGATTCAAATGCTCGGTAGTGCCGATGTATCAATTACAGGTGCAACAACGTTTAACACTCTTACTATCAACAAGGATAATGCCCTTAATGTTGTCACTCTGAACGATGACATAAGTACTGCAACGCTCAACATGACCACTGGGAAGATGATCACAGGGAGTAATAAAGTCACCGTGACATCAGACCGCTCAGGTAGCGGTGCCATCATTGGGACAATTACGCGTACGCACACGTTTAGCAATAGCACAGCTTATGCATTTGAAGGTCCAAATAACCTCATAACATTCACGGGTGGTGGGACGAATCCATACTCGATTACCGTGAAGGTTGAGCTTGTGGGTCCCAGCGACTTTTCTCCTGTGGGTATTACGGTTAATCGCACATATACAATCAGTCAAACCGGCGGTAGTGGTTATACTGCTACGCTTCGTTTGCATTACGAGGATATTGAGTTGAATGGAAACGATGAAGATGAATTGGAGATGTGGGTATTTGACGGCGGCGTATGGACAGATAGTTCAAAGACATCGAACAGCTCAACGGATAACTGGGTGGAAAAAATTGGTTTATCTGGCATTACTACTCGATGGACACTGTTAGCTCCTGTATTAGGAGTGCTTGACTGGAATGGTTCAGTGAGTAGTGCATGGGAAAATGCCGATAACTGGACTATCGTGAGCGGCAGCCCGAACAAACCACCCACTGCCCTTGAGGTCGTAAGATTCGGTTTCACAGCATTCACCAACAATCCAACAGTTACGGATCCAGCAACCGTACGCTCCTTCCAGATGGGAAGCGCTCAGACTGTCACAGTGACCCTTTCAGGCGGTGACGTGACAGTGAAGGGATCAACAGGCAATCTTGGCGGTTTCTTTACTTCGGATGTCACTCATACGATAAATGTAAATGGCCAGACGTTAGATGTAGGCGGTACCTTAACTCTGTGTGATGGAACAGTCGATCGCCGGATCAATATCACTGTCGGTTCTGGCACCATGATCGTACGTGGAGATTTGAACCACTTAGGGAACTCAGGTATTTCCTTCTCTGGAGCGGGGAATATCATTGTCAAAGGTAATTGGAATATCGGAGGATTAGCTCCATTTTCTGCTGGGACGAGTACTGCTACCTATGACGGTAGTGGGTCTCAGACAGTGGCAGGTGGTATAACATACAATAATCTTACGTTCAATAAATCAGGCGGGGAAGCAACGCTTTCAACGGAAACCACGGTGAATGGCAATCTTACACTCTCGACTGCTGGAACATTTCAAGTTAATGCTCCACTCACAGTTGCTGGCAATGTCTCTATTAATACAGGTACAACGCTTAATGGTAACTCAACGACAATTTATGTTGGCGGGAACTGGACAGAAAGCGGGACATTCATTCCGAGTGCAGGCACAGTTCAATTCAACGGATCTGGGTCGCAATCTATTGCTGCTAGCACATTCAACAATTTAACTATAAATAAATCTGGAGTTGCAACACTCACAGGCAACTTGGGCGTTAATGGTAACTTAACTGTTTCTGGTGGAACGTTTGATCTATCAACATTTACAGCTAACCGGAATTCCCCTGGGGGCAGCCTGACCCTTGGTGCAGGGACGATATTAAAAATTGGTACAGGAAGCAATTATCCAGAAAACTTTACGACGAACACGTTATCCAACTCAAGCACGGTGGAATATATCGGAACGGGAACACAGAGCGTTGCAGCGGTTACATACGGAAATCTAACACTCTCCAATGGTGGCAGCAACTCAAAGACACTTGCCGGCGCTACAGCAGTTGCGGGTGACCTCCTTATCAACAGTGCTGCAACACTCGATGAAGGCTCGTTCTCATTAAACGTTGCAGGAAATTGGACAAACAATGGGACATTCACCCCTTCACTGGGCACAGTTACACTAAGTGGGATAGGTAAGACGTTAAGCGGTCCGACGACATTCAATAACTTGACAACTTCCGGTAGTTATACAGGTTCAAGCGATATCGTTGTTAACGGTACCATGAATGTTATCGGAACATACGCGGCTGGAGGTACGACGACATCATTCTCAGGGAACTTTTCAAATACTGGAAACTTCACCAGCAGTGGGACTGCTACCTTCACAGGCACTGGTGCGCAAATGATTGCTATGAATTCTGGGTTTAACAGTTCGGGAACGGTGAATTTCAACGGAACTGTTGCACCTGCCTTCACCGATGCCACGAGCCCGACGTTAACAAATTTAAATATCAATAATACAGGTGGCATTTCACCGGTTACTGCATGGACTGCCGGCGGCACATTTACCATTGGTAGTGGAGCGACGTTTGCCGGCGGATCGTTAACACATGCGTTTAATAGTACATTCAACAATGGTGGAACAATAAGCAGCAGTGGTACTCTACTTTTTAGTCCATCCAGCTCAGTCACTCTTACATTACTGGGAACTGCATTTTCGAGCACCGGGACAGTTGAATTTGGTGGTCCTGGACAAATTACGATATCAGGTGGCACTCCATCCTTCAATTCCGTGAATATTACCAATATTAATCTCGCAGGTATTACCCCCGCTACAAATTGGTCATTAAATGGAGGGATATTTATCGGTAGCGGTGCGACATTGAATGGAGGAACAGGATTAAGTCATACAGTATCCGGTGACTGGACAAACAATGGTACATTCAATGGTGGGACATCGGACGTCACAATGAACAATAGTGTAAATGCAGTCATCGGAGGAACTGGGACAACCACATTCAACAACTTAACAATTGCTACATTGGCGATCATTGGAGCAGATGCGTCCTTCAATGTTTCTGGTAACTTTGTTGACAATGGGACATTCAATGCCACCGGTGTTACTGTAAGCTTCACAGGAAGCTCGCCGTCGACCATCAGTGGTTCTACAGCCGTGCCATTCGAAAATCTTACGATTGCTAAAAGTTCTTCTGCTACAACCACGCTGGCAGTCAACCTCACTGAAGTTACAGATCTCACCATTTCGAGTGGAACACTGGACGCCTCTATGTTTACTATTCCCCAAAATCTTTTAGGGGGCGGAACACTAACCATAGGTAGCGCCGACGGAACTTTGAAAATTGGAGGAACGAATACACTTCCAACATTCGATACCTATAGTTTTGATGCAACGAGCACTGTAGAGTACAACGGATCGAACCAGACAGTTCCCGCTCAAAGCTACGGCAACTTAACACTTAGTGGCAGCGGAACGAAGACTATGCCTGGTTCAGCCATGAACCTTGCAGGGAACTTTACAATGTCTAGCGCAGCTACTGCGACGGCGGGCAATACACTGATAGTGAATAGATATTTCACTCTTGGCTCAGGCGCAACGTTCAGCGCGGGTTCATTCTCACATCAGGTAAAGGGCAATTGGAGCAACTCGGGAATCTTCAACGCTAACACTAGCACGTTTACATTCAACGGGGGTGCTGCCCAAACGATGAGCGGCTCGACGTTCAACAACCTGACGATCAACAACTCATCTGGTATTGCGCTACTAACCGACGAGACCGTGAATGGAACGCTCACGCTGCAGAACGGCAACGTAACGACGGGCGCGAATAAGATGTGCGTCGGATCGGGTGGAAGCATATCGAGGACCAGCGGCCACATCATTGGAAACTTTCAAAAAATATTTTCCACAGGGACACAGAGCTTTACATTTCCAATTGGAACAGGAACGAACTATACACCGGTTGCGCTATCATTTGCAAACGTCACAGGTGCCGGGAACGTGACCGCAACAACAACTGCATCTGAACATGCAAACATCTCCACTTCCGGAATCAACTCATCGAAGAGTGTCAATCGATACTGGACTCTGACTGCCGCAGGTGGATTGACGTTCTCATCGTACAACGGCACGTTCACGTTTATCAATCCGGGCGACCTCGATGGTGGAGCGACGCCTGGTAACTTTGTTGTTCGACGATACAATTCGGGAAGCTGGTCTTCGACGACAACCGGGACGAGAACTTTGACAACGACTGAGGCAACTGGCATAACCGCCATGAGTGACTTTGCAATCGGTGAGCTGGTGGTGTACTATCTGACGGTTCAGGCGACAACAGGAGGGACGATTACTGCTCCTGCATTATCACCTGTCGCAGTCGACTATGGTGTAGCAACGACGATAACAGCATCGGCGAACACGGGCTATCATTTTGTAAACTGGACGAACCCAGTAGGAACCGCGTCAATAACCGATGCGAATGCGATCAGCACGACCGCCACGCTTACATCAGGTGATGCAACGGTACAAGCGAACTTTGCGATCAACACCTACACCATCACGCCTAGCCTGGTAGGTAGTGGAACAATTACACCATCGACGCCCCAGACGGTGGACTACGGAACCGACAAACAATTCACATTCAGCCCGGACCTCGGGTATCATTTTGACAGTTTGCTCGTTGATGACATTCATGTCGATTCGATAACGAGCTTTACATTTAAAAACGTAACGACCGGACCACATACGATTGAGGCATATTTCTCAATTGACATGTACTCTCTGACGGTATCAACGACCGCAGGTGGATCCATCACGGTTCCAGGATCATCTCCTGTGTCGGTTGCTTACAACGTGCCTGAGACAATCACTGCTTTGGCAGACGTGGGCTACATATTCACAGGTTGGACGGTGGAAAGCGGTAGTGCTTCAATCGCAACTCCATCAGCGCTGAGTACAACAGCCATTTTGACAAGCGGCGATGCAACAGTTAGAGCGAATTTCGTACTCAACACATACCAGTTGACAGTGACTGCGACGACAGGAGGAACAATAACAGTTCCTTCCTCATCACCGGT
>CAZFQL010000008.1:0-169947 GCA_964520905.1 uncultured Chlorobiaceae bacterium
AAAAATTGTATCTTTTCTCTTAACTTATTGTCCAGAAAATCGGGGCAAGATCAAATTATATTTTCTTCCAATACGGTGCTAAATATTCTCATCGTATCTCTCGCCCACTGAACACTAATCTTTTCATAGAAGATCCTCATCAGTTAGGCAAGAACTTTGAGCGGTTTCTTTCTCTCCTTGATGATGTCCGAAAATTGCAGAGCACAGTTCTTGGGAAGAAATCTTATCGCTCACTTTTCGATTCGCAAGAGATAAACAAAGTTGTTTACACAGTGCAACAATCCATCGGTTGTGTAACCGACTCGTTTGATAATCCGAACACTGCCAGAAAACGAGTTGGACAACTCTTTGAGAATCTTATCAAGCTAATTATCCAACAGGTTGGGATTGTTTGCGAACCTCGTACCATTACCATTCCAATCCCCGGATACAAGGGTTATGAGATGTCATATGAACTGGACTTGGTTTTCTCGAAAGACAAGGCGATCATAGCATCAGAAACGAAGTTTATCCACGACTCCGAGATCGTTGGCTCTGTAAAAACAACAAGCAAAGACAGAATCGACAAAATTTTTCTTGACAAGTATCTCCTCACCAAACTTCTCGGTCGAGAGATTCCAGTCATAGCTATTTTTCTCCACGACGTTCAGAGAGCCACGAAAGGCGACAGCATTTTCGGTATCAATTCAACATTTAAGAGCAATCATTTTCTTGGCTATAGCATTGCTCTCAACAAACTCGACGGGGTTTACTATGTTGACCCACGACCTGAAATGGTAACAAACGAACGTCTTAAAGAGCAAATCAAAGATTTTCAAAAGTTCATCGTTAAAGAACTTTGGGAATTGTCTGAGAGATAAAAGCATGGGCACTACTGCACATAACATAACCTATATTGAAAGAGGAGCGAAGCGGACATGGCTCACAATTTAGTTACACTCTCTGACAGCGGGCTAACCCTGCAAATGTGAAGCTTGTGCGCTACTAGCAGAAACCTTCGCAAGGTTCTCTATGTCAAACTTGAAATCCATCCAAATTTTTCGTAATCTCATATCAACACTAAATTATCAAAAAGTCCTTAAAGGTAATATCCCATGAAACGATTTTTTCTATTATTCCTTACAATTCTCTCTTTTACGATAATATGCCGGTCTCAGGAACGCCGTGACCTGCTCGATCCGAAAATACGCGAGATCCTGATTCAGGAACTCGATGGCGAAAAAGCAAAACAGCACGTTTTAGAGATAACGAAATTTCACCGCGTCCAAGCTTCACAAGGATACCGTGACGCCGCAAACTACATCCTCCAGCAATTACGAAGCTACGGATTTTCCGAAAAGGATGCATATATCGAATCATACAAATCCGACGGGAAGATCACCTACCAGACATGGCAGTCACCCTCCGGTTGGGATGTAACCGATGCCGAATTGAGCTTCGTTGAACCAACGCAGGAAAAGATTGTTTCATTCAAAGAAATTCCGATGAGTTTGATGACATACTCGAACACCGGTGACGTCACAGCGGAAGTTGTATGGGTCGGCGCAGGTACAAGCGATGAAGATTACAAAGATAAAAAAGTAAAGGGCAAATTCGTTCTCGCTACCGGAAGCGGAGACGATGTGCATCGTTTGGCGGTTGTCAAGTACGGCGCTAAAGCTATCGTGAGTTACCTCGATGATAAACGCGGTAAGGAAAATCCTGAGATGATCCGATACACCGGAATATGGCCCCGGACTGAAGAACTATCGAAGGTAACATTCGGATTTAACATCTCGAACAAGGACGGCGAGAAAATTAAATATCTTCTACAGCAAGGAACAAAAGTAGTACTGCACGGACGGGTTATCGGTAAAGGACTTCACCCCTCTTCGATGGAAGTGGTTGTCGCTCACATCCGGGGCAATGCGGCATTAGGAGGTGAAATGTTATTCAGTGCACACCTCGACCATCCTATGGAAAGCGCTAACGACAACGCCAGCGGTTCGGCAGCCATCCTCGATATTGCGCGAACTCTAAAACATTTGATCGACAACAAAAAACTTCCGCTCCCGAACCGGTCTTTTCGATTTCTCTGGGTTCCTGAGTGGTACGGCTCCGCTGCATATATTGACGCGCATCCTGAAATTCAAGGTCCCGCGTTGAACGGAAAATTTTTAGCAAATATTAATATGGATATGGTCGGTGAGAATTTAGAGCTGCTTCACTCGAAACTTTATGTTGTCAATTCACCTCGTTCCGTCCCTTCGTGTTTGAATGACGTTACCAACAATATGGCTCTGATGGTAGATATGATGAATATCCAAACGCCAAACGGCAGCCGAAGCGCATTAAACTATCGTACAGTTCCATTTCGCGGTGGGAGCGATCATATCATGTTCCTTGACAGGAAAATACCATCGGTGATGATTTCCCATTCCGATTACACGCATCATACGACATTCGATTCACCGGATAAAGTCGATCCAACGGAATTAGAGCGAAGCGAAATGATCGCCACCGGGGCAATGTGGTATCTTGCAAATCTCAGCCCAGCCGAAGCAGTTGACCTACTTGATCTGGTTAAGGCAAATTCATATTTGGCGCTTGGTGATTATGTGCGGAAAATGCGCGTACAAATAAAAGCAACCGGCATCAAAGGTCTTCCAATGGCTTGGGCAGAATGCGCCGATGGAATTATCCGGCTCTCGAATCATTATTACGATGTTGCAAAATCTATACTTCCATTTGCAACTTCCGAGGATCTCGTTTCCCTCACCGATCAGATGCGTGGTCACCTCGGTAAGCGTTTTGATTTTCTTTATGGTATGGCAAAGTCGTTTGTAGAAGAAAACGGTTACGCATCGGATTATCCTGCTGCGCTGAATGACCCCGAGGACAATCGAATCCCGGTACGGGTGACAAGAGGTCCTGTAGATTTTCGGCTCCCTGAAAGTAAACTATCGCTTAAAGAAGCGGAATGGTATAATTCGAAAGAATTTACTCTCACCGAGGATCAACGCTTCGAAATCGTTAACCTCATAGATGGGAAAAGAAAAATATCCGAAATCCGGAACATTCTGATCGCAGAGTATTCAGCCATACCCGATCCGGTTGTCATCCGTTATATCGAAGACCTTGTGAAGGTCGGAGTTATGAAGTGGAAGTAAAGTAGTTGAGTATAGAGTATTTGAGTAGTTGAGAGGTATTGCCGCATTTACTTAAATACTCAACGACTCATCTACTCATATACTTATTTATGAAAAAATATACCATAAAAAAACCCGCGGATGTTCTGCATGTTGTTCATCCTCAACGTTTTCAAATCGATTATAAGAACGAATTAAACAAAGGACAATATGATGCGGTTACTTCGGTCAACGGTCCTCATCTCATTATTGCAGGCGCCGGTACCGGGAAAACGCGCACAATTGTTTATCGCGTTTCATATCTTGTTGAGCTTGGAGTGAAGCCGGAACATATTCTTCTTCTCACTTTTACACGCAAGGCATCGCAGGAGATGCTGCGCCGCGCCTCGATCCTCCTCGATTATAGATGTGAGAAAGTATCCGGCGGAACGTTTCACTCTTTCGCCAACCTTGTCCTGCGTAAATATTGTAATCTTATCGGATACGAGCGTAATTTTACCATTCTCGATCAAGGTGACGCAGAAGATGTTATGAATCTTATCCGCACCCGGCTGAAACTCGATACGCGTGATCGCCGGTTTCCAAGAAAAGAGACTTTGTACGATCTGTACAGCAGATCGGTTAATACAGTAACCTCTCTTTCAGATTTACTCAACGTCGATTATCCGCATTACATGGAAGACCTGCCAGATATTCAGAAAGTTCATAGTCTGTATGAAGAATACAAAAAATCTCACCATCTCATGGATTACGATGACCTCCTGCTGAACCTGATCAAGCTTCTCCAACAGCATGAACCTGTTCGGGCAGAATTATCCAGCCGTTACAAATACATTATGGTGGATGAATATCAGGATACGAACAAGCTTCAATCGGAGATGGTCAATCTTCTGACTTATAAACACAAAAATATTATGGTGGTAGGAGACGACTCGCAGGCAATTTACGCTTTTCGCGGAGCGACGATCAGGAATATTCTCGAATTCCCGGATCAATTCAAGGATTGTAACATTATTAAACTCGAAGAAAATTATCGAAGCACCCAGGCAATACTGAATGTGGCAAACGAAATTCTCAAGCGTGCTTTGGATTAACCAACAAGGATACTGAATGAAAAATATTCTTCCCTATTTTTTACTCGCATTAATTTTAATCGGCTGTCCATCTCCTAAACCCATCCAAAAAGAAGAGCCGCCTCCTCCGCCCCCGGCGACGAAGGAACTTGTCAGGGAAATCACGGTTCGGTTTGCAAGCATTGACGTTTCTAAGTATGCTAAAAGAATCGAAAAGAGCGATGTGCAAAAATTTGCCGCACAATTAAAGAAGGATTCCATCGATCTCATTACAATTCAGGGAATCACGCGCTATCCCGAATTGCAAACACGCATCGATCTTGTTGATGAGCTGGCAACATCGGCAGAGATGCGGAAAGCATTCGGCGAAACGATCAATATCTCCGGCAGACAAAACGGTAACGGCGTTTTTGCCGTTTATCCTATCCGTTCATCCGATAATTTACAATTTGAAAATTTACTATCGACCGGCTTCGAAGCCGCCATGCAAACAATCGTCGATTGTGGAGCGAGAGACATCGTGGTTATCAGCACGCAGATTTCTGAGAAAGCTACTAAGAGCGATATTCAAAGTATCATGACGAGTCTGGGGCAACTCATACAAACATTTCCCGATCATCCGATCATCATCAGCGGTAACCTTGCAACGACTGAATCCTCCCGTTCAATGACACCGTATTATAATGTTCCAGCCGATAAAGATTCAGAGACCCCGAGTGTTTGGTTCTCAAAGAGTGAGCTTCTGAAAGTCCTGGAAGAACGAACAATATCGACTGTCTTCGGCAAAATGGTTGTAATTAATTTCGGCATTTACCGGAAACCGCTGCCATGAACACCAGACGTAAATACACAAAAGTTCTTTACACGAACAAAGCTGAAGGGAATCTCCCACAACTTGTTATAGCTGAGAATGAAAATCTCCAATCGAAATTCGTGGTGCAGAAAGTTTTAGAGCTTCAGGAACAAGGAATTTCGCTTGAAGAAATAGCGGTTCTCTTCCGCTCGTCTTTTCTTTCGTTTGATTTGGAAATTGAGTTGGCAAAAGCGAATATTCCATTCATGAAGTTCGGCGGTTTCAAGTTCATCGAGACTGCTCACGTCAAGGACATGATAGCGTATCTGCGGGTACTTGAAAACCCGCGCGACCTCGTCGCATGGAACCGCATTCTCCTCCTTATCGACGGTATCGGTCCGAGAAGCGCCGAGAAAATCATCGAAGATATTCTAAGGCACCGTACCGACGGTTCTGTTTCATCGTTCTGGAAAGAATACAATTCTTATCCCGAAAGCGTTCACGATCTTTTCAACCTGCTGAAATCCATCTCACACGAAAAATATCCACCATCGGAAAAAGCATCGCGCATCATCACTTATTATCATCCGATGATGAAAAAGAAATTTGATGATCATACAAAACGGAAAAAAGACCTGGAAATGTTCGAACAAATTGCCGAGCGGTATAAAGACGTTAGCGCGTTCCTCACGGATCTCGCACTTGAGCCGCCGAATGAAAGTATCGCCGATGTTGAAGCGCCCAGAAGCGATGATGAACATCTCACACTTTCAACAATCCACAGCGCGAAGGGCTTGGAGTGGCACAGCGTATTTCTAATCTATGCATTGGACGGAAGATTTCCGTCTCTTCGTTCGGTAAACGATATTGACGAACTCGAAGAAGAACGCCGGCTGATGTATGTTGCCTGCACACGCGCGAAAGAAAATTTATTCATCACTTATCCGATCAATATTTACGATCGCGAAAGCGGAACGATCCTGACCAAACCTTCAAGATTTTTAGATGGGCTGGGCGATAAATTGCTCGAACCATGGGTGATCGATGAGGAAGGATGATTATTGAATGATGAAGGGTGAAGGATGAGATATGAGTTGTGAGTTATGAATTATGAGTTATTGTGATTGGGGATGTTTGATGCTAGATGCTAGAATTTTAAATTGAGTATCATTTTTTAATTTTTAATTTTGATTTTTGCATTGAAAGATTATGGAAAAGAAAAAAACATTCATTAAAGGATTAAAGCAGGCATGGCGTGATGAGATGCTGAGTGCCCGCAACTATCGAGCATTGGCGGAACGCGAAAAGAACGCTGAGAAAAAAGCAATACTCATACGCATGGCAGAAGCTGAAGAACGTCATGCTGAAACGTGGGCAAAACGATTGCGAGACCTCGGCGTTGAACCGGAACAATTCAAACTGACACTTTTAGAGCGGTTACGACAAACGGTTATTTTAAAAAGCGATGCTACTTCTGCCGCTCAGATGTTAGAAGCAGGTGAATCGGAAGCAGATAAGCTTTACGACACACTCTTGGATACAGCACAGACTGAGCAAGACCATGAATCACTGTTGGAAGCACAGAAAGAAGAACATGCGCACAGTAAAATGCTGAAAGAATTTGAGACGGTTCCGCCGCATCCTCAAAGTCAGCTCGAATCTATTTTAGGCAGAGAGAAGTGGCACGTCCGCGCAGGTGGATGGATTGGTCAGGCAATCTATGGCGCTAATGACGGACTCGGCGCTGTATTCGGAATTGTTTCCGGAATGGCTGGCTATGCTGGTGGAAGTGATCTAGTTTTAGTAGCCGGACTTGCTGGCTCGCTTGCCAGTGCGCTCTCAATGGGTTCAGGCGCATACCTCGCACGCAAATCTGAAAAAGAAGTATATCAGGCAGAAATCGAGCGAGAGCGAAAAGAAATCGAAGAAAATCCCGAAGAAGAACTTGAAGAACTCTCACTATTCTATCAGCTCAAAGGTTTCAGTCAGGAAGAATCCGAAAAATTATCCAAGAAACTAATCGAGCAGCCAGAGCACATGCTTAAAATACTTGCAAGCGAAGAGCTTGGTTTGTCGGAATCTACTTTCCCCAATCCCGTGCGTGAAGCTTTTTCGGCTGGCATATCAACTGCCATTGGCGGAATGATTCCAGTGATTCCATTTTTCTTTACGACCGGTATGACTGCTGTAGCTGTAAGTTTAATAATCAGCACGTTAGCGCATTTTGCCATCGGTGTTTTAAAAACAATTGTAACAGGTCGAGGTTGGTTGAAGAGCGGAGCAGAGATGACTGCCGTCGGCATAATAACAGCCGCCCTTGCTTATGGGCTTGGAGTTTTACTAAGTCCCGCAGGTCATATCATCCCATAATTCAATTTAATAAATTAATTACCATTATTATTTATTCTGCTCGAATTTGACTATCTTGTTAAGAAGGAAAAAACAAAATCTGATGAAATCATTACAAATTGGCGACTTAACTATCCCTATTCCTCTCATACAGGGCGGCATGGGTGTCGGCATATCATTATCCGGCTTGGCATCCGCTGTAGCGAACGAAGGCGGCGTAGGCGTGATCTCGAGCGCCGGGCTGGGATTTTTATACAAAGAATCATCAAAAGATTTTTTAGAGGCGAACATACACGGGCTTCGGGAAGAACTCCGTAAAGCCCGCGAGAAAACTTCCGGTGTTATCGGTGTAAACATTATGGTCGCAATGTCGAACTTTGCCGATATGGTAAAAACGGCTATCGCAGAGAAAGCCGACATTATTTTTTCCGGAGCCGGACTTCCACTTAACTTGCCGGGCTTTCTGAAAAAAGACAGCGTAACGAAATTAGTCCCAATTGTCTCATCGGCACGAGCGGCAAAAATTATATGTGAGAAATGGAAAAAGAATTACGACTACCTTCCCGACGCGATTGTGGTGGAAGGTCCGAAAGCAGGCGGACATCTTGGATTTAAACTCGAACAGATAGACGATGAGAACTATAAACTCGAAAAATTAATTCCCGAAGTTGTAACCGAAGTCAGACAGATAGAAGAAAAATATAATCAACCGATACCTGTAATAGCAGCAGGCGGTATTTATACCGGTAAAGATATTTACGATATTATGCAGCTTGGCGCATCGGGCGTGCAGATGGGAACCCGTTTTGTCACTACAGATGAATGTGATGCCTCGGACGCATTTAAGCAAACGTACATAGATGCGAAAAGCGAGGATATTGAAATTATTAAGAGTCCGGTAGGAATGCCCGGACGCGCGATCATGAGTAGTTTTCTTGAAAAAGTAAAGCAAGGTAAGAAACAGCCGTTGCAATGTCCGTTTCAATGTATTACGACGTGCGAAATATCCAGCAGTCCATACTGTATCATCATCGCTCTCATCAACGCGTTAAAAGGAAATTTCGAGAAGGGATACGCGTTTGCCGGCGCGAATGCGTTTAAAGCAACCCACATTACTTCCGTCAAAGAATTGATTCAGTCACTCCGGGATGAATTTAAAGCGGTCGAATAGACATCAGCCGCAAATAAATTTGTCACCTACCTATGCCGCCGTCTTCAACTCCAAAAATCGATACCGATAAATTTTATAAAATTACATTCGGTCTGGCAATTTTTACTATTGTCTATAACATCATCGAGGGACTTGTTGCTACATACTTCGGTTACCAAGATGAAAGCTTCACGCTTTTTGGTTTCGGTATGGATAGTTTTATCGAAGCTATCTCCGGACTCGGCATCGCGCATATGGTTATCCGCATTCGTAGGCAACCCGACGCCTGCAGAGATAATTTTGAACGAACTGCATTACGAATCACCGGTGTTGCATTTTATATTCTTACAGCCGGACTTGTTGCGACAGGTATGTACAACATTTATATCGGACACAAACCGGAATCGACATTCTGGGGAGTAATCATTTCTATTATTTCTATTGCCGTGATGCTCGCATTGATTTACTGGAAGCGGCGGATGGGTAAAGCGCTCAACTCCGATGCTATACTTGCCGATGCGGAATGTACGAGGGTCTGCGTTAACATGTCGATTGTTTTACTTGCCGCCAGTGCAATCTACGAGATTGCTAAGATACCATACATCGATGCCGTTGGCACACTTGCACTTGCTTACTTTTCATTCAGGGAAGGCAAAGAGTGCTTCGAGAAGGTGAAGAACAATAAACTTTGTTCGTGTGGGCATAAATGAGTTGAAGACTAGCTATTAACTTCGTTCATTCTGTTTGACACATCTACTCTTGCTTTAAAACTAATCTCGCTATTTCTGTTATCCGTGCTAAATGATGGTCGTCGTGCTCGGCGGTGAATAAAAACGAGTCCATCATCCGCATAGGTGTTTTTAGACGTGGATGAATTGCAGTTCTAAAGATAATTTTCTCATCGACATTCTCAAGCATTGTTACTGTTTCTCTACGAACCGTACGGAACAATGTGAGCAGTTCTGAGATTGGTTTCGAGTTGTGGTTAGCGTTGTGCGTTTTTGTGTTCTGTAGATCGGCGGGACGTAATTCCGCTTTACCGTTGATGAAGTCTTCCAATCTTGCCTGCCAAATGGGTTCTAAATCGATAAGGTGACCGATGTTCTCAGCAATCGACCAAGTTCCCTCATGCTTGATTGTTAAAATATGTGGCGGCAATAACTTAATTCTTTCTTCAAGTCGCGCAGGCGTACCTCTTAGCCGCTCAACGATTGATGGAAATATATTCTGTGCTGAGCTGAAATCGAATTTTCGTTCGAACCATTTGGTTTGTTGCATTATTTAATCTTTTGTGATTCTAATAAATTTACTTTTAAGGTCACTTATATTCTTTATTAAATCATTGTGATTATCATTGCTAAATGCCAAAATATAATTTATCAGCCAATCTCGATATGGTATGAATAAATCGGTTTCTTTTACAAAGTGCTCAATACCTTTAGTAGCAATATTCTGTGTAATTATTTCTGGGTGGTTTTTTAATATAATAACCATTGTGTCTAATTTATTACCTACCTCCGATTTATTCCCTAATGCAATAAGGTTAGGAATTTCGACAATTCTGACTAACATTTTATTATTTTCACTATATATTGGATTAGTTAACCAAGAAATAATATGCTGCTGACAATCTTCATATTGATTGATTGTAAAAAGATTAAAGATGAAGACCGGTGATGAAGTATATTTGTTATTATCAAGCCAATTGGTAGTTAACTCATATGATTTATTATAATCGAACAGTATTTCATGATATATTTGTATTGCAATATCATAAGCTCCCCGATCATTTGGATTCTTTTTTAAGAAATTCGTATAGTATCTTCCAAGCTTTTTATAATAAATAATTGCATTCGTCGTATCCTCTAAATATGAATAAACTAGAGCAATTCTACCTTGAAATTTTCCTGAAACAATGGAGTTACTATCTGGAAGTATTTGTCGCTCCTCACGTTTAAAAATATTCAGTATATTTTTTAACATTTCATTACAACTACTCTTTTCATTTAGTTGACATTGCTGGTATATCGCTTGGCTTAAAGAAAATAGATTCCCAAGGATAAATTCATAATAACGGGATTTATCAGTCAGTTTATCATTTTCCAATGATAGATTATAAACAACAATAGCTTTTTTAAATGATTCGATTTTATCTTGAACATTTGTAGTATTTTTACCATTTTGTGTTAAAGCGATACCAAGATTAGCCTGGAAAAGAGACCAATAATCTGGGTATTGTTTTTTATCCAAGTGCTTCAGGGCATCTTTATAAAGATTTATATTATCTTTTATCAAACTGTCACGTTTTACCATCAAATTAGTTCGCTCAATATTTTCATCTAGAACTGCTCCAAGATTTGATAACGCAATACTTCTAAATAACTGGTCACTGGGACCATTAAAATGTTTCAAAATTAATTTGTACGATTTGATTGATTCTTTTAATAAACTATCACCTTTTAATGTCCCCCTGTGATTTATTCCAAGTTGTTTTAAGGCGCCCCCGATATTGTTGATTGCATTTGCCCATTTATCTTTTTGAGTTTCTCTATCAAATACTTCAAGTGAATATTTATTTAACTCTATTCCTAGATTTAACAAACTATCTTTATTATCAACTTCTGAGAACATAGCTTCTTGGATCAGTATGGCACCAAGATTCATTTGCAGTACTCCCCCAAACTTTTGGAAATCCCTTCGCGTTATTATTTGACTAGCTCGTATGTACGAATTTTTAGCAAGCTTAAAATACAGAGTTTTATTGCTGTCTGGAAGATACTCAGCTACAATTCCATGATATGAATTCCCAATGTCGCTCATTATTTTTGCCCAGAGGAAATTCGAGGTATCTGACATGTATGATATAGCTGAATTATATAGTTTTATTGCTGTTAAATAATCAGAGTTAAAGTATGAGGCATCTCCGGCTAATCGGTATGTATAGACAATGTTATCAATCAACGTATCATTATCACTACGAACCATTTTCAATGCTTTCGATTTATCAGCGGCAGATTTTTGTAATAATTCAGAAGCAAGTTTATAATTATTCTTTGAAAATTCTGCAAGCCCCCTACTAAATGTTTCGTTACTTTTAATTTGATCCACCCATAATTTCTGAACAACTGAATCGACTTGTCGCAGCTCTAACCCATATAATGAAGCTTGCTTCTTAAGAAAAGTTGTGAAGTCAACTTTATTATTCCCGAAATCTGTTCTTTGTTGGTCCTTCGTTTTTTCAATGTATTTTTCAACTAACTTTTCGATTTCAATATTATTAAGAATTCTCTGTGATCCCTTTTTTATCATTTCTATATTAATTTGATCATTAACCAGATCTGCGGGAATCCTCTCTTGACCATCGAAAGGTTTCTGAATGACATATCCCTTCTTATCCACATGTAAATTTATCCTCGTACCACTTTTCAAGTGTGGAGATAAATACAATTTCGCAATGCCAAGATCATCTGTAACATCTTTACTTTCGTTTTCCTCTAAAATGACGGTGGTATTTTTTATTGGTTCCTTGAAACCATCTTTAATTGTGTATACCTTTACCCTTAATTCTCTTTGGTGTTGCGCTTGAAGCTGAATTAAATTAAGGATAGAAAGTAAAAATATGCTAAGTATTACCCTATTCATTTAATATTATGTCTCATTGTAAAATTATTTTTTGTGTTACCTAATGTTGGAGTTGAAATTATTGTTTCATACCCAACTTTTGTTGTAATCATTCTTACTGAAGTTGGTTCGGTAGCACTTATTAGGAAATCATACTTGCCATAACTATCAGTCGTATCGGTCAATTTATATTCTGATATTGATAATATCACCCCACTTAGTGGATTTCCTATCTCGTCGAATATATTACCAGAAAGTTGTTGTTGTATGATCCCATTTCGGTTGGAGTCACTTATCTTCACTGCATAATTGTATAGCTTTTCAAATGAATCTGTTACGGTTGCTAATCCGATAACAATCAATCCAATTATTATAAAGAAAGCTAAGAATCGATTATTTTTAAGTTTAATAAAAAAATTATCTACTCTTGTTGATTTATCATCGTGCATAATTGAAGTTATATATTTTAATTTAGTCCCATGCGATTATTGAATTATCGATTGATTCCACCCGTTCGTGCTTCAAACTACGGTTTGTCAAAACTCACTATGGTTAATTTAAACTTGCCATTACCGTAAACCCGCTTTACAATCCCATCGTCTCATAAAAGTTCATATTTATTCACCATAAGATATAAAATAATAGTGCTTACGTCAAGTAAAACTTCTCAATGAGTAAGAAACCTCCTATTTAATCTTCTTGCGGCAGGTGAAGACACCGGGTTAAATACATATTGTATTTTGCAATCTTCCCAAATTCAATTCCCAAAAAGGGTTAACGAATATCTTCGATCCATGGCTTTGTGGAATTGCATTATGCAATTCACGGGTCTTGAAATTATACTTTGAGCATCGATAAAAGCCGATCTTTCATGGTATCTTTTTTGCAATATATATGTTTAGTCAAACATATATAGGAGTAATTATGACCAACATAATTTCAAATCTCTACCAGCGATATCTATCCATCGCATTAATCAGCTCGGTGTCAATTCATCTTATTATAATATTCACATATTACGTTTTCGAATATTATGACACAGATGAACCAGCCGTAATTGTACGTTTAATACAATATGAAAAAATACCTCAGACTGGCATAATAGAGGAACCACCAGTACCTCTTCCAAATATCACCACGACAAATATAACTGCAAAACAAGGCATCCCGGTTCCGGAGACAGAGGTTTCCCCGGAACAAACCATTCCAACACAAAAAGAGTTGTCAGGTGAATCAAATTCGATTAATGAATTTATTAAACGAGGCGGAACAATTTCAGCAGAAAAACCCGACATAAAGATCGAGGACGCCGATCCACCTGATTTTGTAAAAGTCGAAGAATTTCCCGTGCCTGTAAAACTCGTTCAGCCGGACTATCCGGATCTCGCCAAACGGAGTGGAATCGAAGGAACTGTTTGGGTGAAAATTTTGGTCAGTAAAGAAGGGAAAGCAAAAAAAGCTTTGGTAATAAAAAGCGACGCAGAGATATTTAACGACGTATCCGTTGCGGCTGCCATGCAATGGTTGTTTACACCTGCTATGATGAACAGTGGAGCCATTGCTGTGTGGGTGACAGTACCATTTAAATTTAGACTGAATAAATAGTGAGTATTTTGTTTCACTAGGTGAATTATTAATATTCAGAAAACCGATACCAGATATTATTCGTGTTTCAAACTACAGGAGCTTTGGGGCAGTAGCCGCAGACTTTATGTCTGCGTACACGGTGTCTCTACACGGTCAAATATTCCCCACAAGATATAAAATTATCCATCTTGCGTCAAGGGAAAACTTATCACCTGTTCAACTCCGAACCAATTCACGTCAGGGAATTGATAAACGCACTTATTTTTCGTATGTTCAAGTCGGCAAATAAACCTTACTTCGCACAATGAATTGGTACATAGAATTAGTCACCGAATATCCTCTCGCTACCGCGATGGTGCAATTCGCAATCCTCGGTACGCTGGGAGATATTATCTCGAAGTGGATAGTCAAACGAAAATTCTTTCCCCCGTTTGGCAGGAAAATTCTCATCCTCAAAATGGCTGAGTGGGCGTTTCTTGCCGTTTGCATTAAATACGCTTTCGTGGGTTTCCAGGGTTTCGTCGATAGTCTGATCCAGCACGGCTTACTGCCCGAGCTTACTTCGCTTAGCAGGTCGTTCGCAGTATCCGCTTCAATGAATATTCAGTTCGGTCCATTCCTCGTCATCATGCACCGGATATTGGACAACACTATCGCGAGAGAAAAGAATTGGAACAACCTCGGCAAAGGTTTGCTGTCGCTGGTGTGGTTCTGGATACCTGCACATACGATTACATTTATTCTGCCGAGACCGTATCAAATCGGGCTGGCTGCAATCTGGTCGGTTGTGCTTGGAATAATTTTAGGATTTTACAACAGGAAGAAGGATTAATTTCCACCGTAAATTATTTTAAATTCTTTGCAAGAATAAACCTGCGGTAGAAAACACTCCCCAGCCAGATACCATTCATCATAAAAACATTAAGCAAAAGATAAATGTGAAGCTCGTTCAGAAACGAGCATACCGCAAGAAGTGTGAACTCCGTCCCGAAACCGATCAGTCCGGATAATCTCAGCGCAAACCGATCGGAGTACCAGGTAGGGAACAAACGCTCGTCAAAATTCTTTCCCTTGCACCATTTATCAATCCGGTACATCAACATATCCTGCCATCCGTAAATCAAAATAAATATTTGTTGAAGGCGCAAAGCAGCCGGATCGCCTTTGCGATCTTTTTCGGTGATTTCTTCTGCGATGCGGTTTAACTTATAGCGGTCTTCGAGATGGAAGAATGAAACTTGATAAAATACATGGTATGAAACACGAAGCGTTATGCCGACAAGGGAGAGAAATCCGAGACAAACCGTTGCAAATGCAGGATGCTCACGATAAACCACGTAGGTTATTGTACCAAACACTGCAACGTCGACCACGAAATCGCCGATGGAATCGAGAAAGCGTCCACGACGCAAGTACATCTGCTTAGCCCGCGCGAGCTGACCATCAACGTCATCGAAAATATCTTTTGCGAGTATGAGCGATCCGGCAACCGCAATCGCATGGTGAGTTCCGAACGTATAAGCGAGCGCGCCGGCTAATCCGAGAAAGATCGCGAACAGAGTTACCTGATTGGGAGTGATTCTCGTGGGATAAAGAAACCAAACAAATATTGCCGCGATCGGACGCAACAGATAAATGTTGACAATCTCATCTGCATAGTACGATTCCGATTTTAGCGATAGTTTAAAAAATGCAATCGGACCCGGTCTCGTCATGTCTTCACATCTCCTGTAATCTCCGATAAATTCTTCTCTGCAGTAGATATGAAGTAATCAGCCAGAGATTTCCGATAACGAGAATTATTCGAAAGTACAGGTCTATACTCCCGGCGAAGGCACAAAGAATCAGAATTGTGCGATTCGTAGTCGGACCTAGAAAGCTCCATAGGCGAATCATCAGAGAATTTTCTTTGCGGTAAATATCGGGAATGTAATAATGAGCTTCAGATTTTATGCTCGCATTTCTCTGGAAAGCGAGGTATCTGAGATATAACGCCAACAACAAAATTTTTACTCCACCCCGGTTATTACTTCTCATCAGTTGGACTTCAGTTGTGAATTGCTCAATCTCTTTCTCAGGAAAATTTTTCTCTGCACGAACTACAGAGATAAATTCACTTTGATAATGATCGAAGAACATGGCGTGCAAAGCACTGCTTGCGCCAGTAAAAATGACCATTAACCACGATACGAATCCCTGTGCGCTTAGACCTATTCCGATGCTGACGAATATTGCAACCCCTACAATGTAATCGGCAATGCCATCGATAACGCGTCCGAGGAGTGTGCCGCTCTTCTGTAAGCGGGCAAGTTGACCGTCGACGCAATCGAGTATATTGGATATTATTAAAAACAATCCCGCAATAATCATAGCTTCAGTTGTGCCGAGCGAGAACTGCCATGCGGCAAGAAGTCCGATAATCATCGAGAGAAGTGTTATTTGGTTGGGTGTAACGGGAAATTTGTAAATCGTTTTGACAAAAACGAAAGCAAGCGGACGATAGAAGATGAGATCGAAAATTTCCTCCACCTCGGGCATCTTCAACGAGCGTTTATATTCTTCAATCATTGCCATCGCTTTAACTAAAACCTTGCGAAGAGTTCATCAGAATGGAAACTTTTTGCCATACCAATGCTTAGTAACATCCATCCAGAAGAAAAGTCCCTTCCATTTTCCGAATGGCTCGTAATGTTTTTCGATCACTTTATCACTCACTACTCTCCCGTTCCGGTGGATCTCAAAAAACTTCTTCCGGCACCAGCTATCGATGCCAAGGTAATCGTAACGACCTAAAAGTTTAAGGATATTCCCAGCCGCATACGGACCGATTCCTTTTACCGATCTGACTTCCATGAAAAGCTCATTGGTCGGAAGCGCGCTGGTTCGCCAGGATTCGATGTCAAGTTCACCATCTTCAATACGCCGGGCAAGTTCAAGAATATACGGCGCGCGGTAACCGGCTCGGATTTCTTTTCGGAGATATTTTTCTGTAACCTCCGCAATCGCGTTAGGAGTTGGGAACATCCATCTTGAATCATCAATCTTCCATCCAAGTTTCTTACAAAGATTTCCCACCATAATTTCAGTCAACGCCCAACTGCAATTGGTAGTACAAATCATTTTGACGACGTCTTCAAAAACCGATGGTGAACGCAGCAGTCTGCCGGCGCCCGCTTTGGGGACCCACCGGAAATGGCTATGTTTTTTTGCCTCACGGTAAAACTCCGAGTAATCTTCATCAAATCTAAGGCAGGCCTTCACCTGAACGATAATATCTTGCCTCTCCTTGAGCGAAATCTTTCCCGCCGCAAAGATGTTTAATTTACCTTTTGATGTTTGAGAGATCTCCGCTACTATTATCTTCCCGTTCGATAGTTGCAGTACACGTTTCAGATAATCGTTCTTCTTATCAACTTCAAACGGAGGCAGTGAACACCAGCCGTGGCTGTAAACTGTCCGCCAGAAGCTGAAATTGTCAGGAACACCGAAAGCGATCTTCATTCATCAGAAAGTATTTTAGAGATTTGAGAGAGTAATTTTTGGTTGGTTGGAAATCTGTCGATTGCTTTCAGCAGGGTGAGCATCGCCTCTCTGGGTTTCTTGCGATGAAGTGCACGCCGCAATGCTTGATACTGATTCGTCTCTGCACCGAAGAGCAATTCCTCGCGGCGCGTTCCGGAAGCGGGAATATTGATTGCCGGAAAAATTCTTTGATCTGCGAGGTCGCGATCAAGAACCAACTCCATATTGCCTGTTCCTTTGAATTCCTGAAATATCAGTTCATCCATCCGGGAGTTTGTTTCAACGAGCGCGGTGGCAATTATGGTCAGTGAGCCGGCATCTTCAAAAGCGCGTGCGGAACCGAATATTTTTTTCGGGATTTCCAACGCGCGTATATCTACACCGCCCGACATAGTCCGGCCGCTGCTTCGCTGAACGGCATTAAATGCCCTGCCCATTCTTGTCAGTGAATCGAGCAGTAGAACGACATCTTTCCCGCATTCAACTTTTCGCTTTGCGTATTCCAATACGAGTCTTGCAATTCGTACATGGCTCTCCCTGTCGCTGTCGTTAGAACTTGCAAACACTTCGCCTTTAATCGACCGCCGCATATCGGTAACTTCCTCCGGACGCTCATCCACGAGAAGTACTATAAGATTGATCTCCGGATGATTCGTACTTATGGCATGGGCGAGCTGCTGCATCAACATTGTCTTACCGGCTTTCGGAGGAGACACGATCAGCGCCCGCTGACCTTTTCCGATCGGACAAAGTAAATCTACTACTCTCATTGAAGTATCCGAATGACCGGTAGTTAAATTAATCCTCTCGATCGGATCGATGGCAGTGCGGCGCGAAAACTCTTCATTTTTTTTCCATTTTTCCGGATGAAGTCCATTAATAGTGCGAATCGATGCGATTTCCTGCATCCCGCGGTGACCTTTTTTTATTGTGCACGAAACTAAGCAAGCCTCACGCAGTCTGTATTCTGTTATCATATGGGAAGCAACACGCGGATCATCCGGCTGGCGGTCTACCTCGAGCGATAACTTTCTAAGGCTTCCCCCATGTTTACCTTCAATTTCTAATATACCTGAATAAGTGTTCTCTGTCATGCAAGATTTTGATGAAATGATAAAATGTCGATACTCAATATAGAAACTCAGCGGGTTATAATCAACACCCGACCTAACTTGAAGCTGATGAAAACTATTCTTATCTTTTGCAATATTCATTATGATAGATCGACTATGACATCCAAAACAGGATTTGTTTATCACGATAGTTTTCTTAAGCACGATACAGGCGCAGGGCATCCAGAACGTCCCGGGAGACTGCAATCGATTACAAATCATCTTAAGGAAATCAAACTCTGGCAGCAGCTTCAACATATGCTCATAGATGAGGCGCCCGAAGAATGGCTATTACAAGTACACTCGTTAGAACATATAAGATTTCTGAAGCATGCGTGTTCACAGGGGATGATGACTCTGGACGGCGGCGACACCCATGCATCCAAAGAATCATACGATGTCGCTTTGCTTGCGGTAGGCGGTGTGCTCGCGGCTACCGATGCAGTCATGAACGGATTATTGCAAAATGCTTTTTGTGCAGTGCGTCCGCCCGGTCATCACGCGGAACGCGACAAGGTGATGGGATTTTGTCTTTTGAACAATATAGCTGTTGCCGCACGTTATGCACAACTGAAATTTCGCGCCGAACGTGTTGCGATTATCGATTGGGACGTTCACCACGGCAACGGAACCCAGCACATATTTTACAATGATAAATCAGTATTATATATGAGCACACACCAGTACCCTTTTTATCCAAACACGGGTAGCAGGGGTGAACGAGGCGCAGGTGATGGAAAAGGTTATACGCTGAACATTCCCATGTTTGCTGGCGCGGGGGAAGAAGAATTTATCGAAGCATTTACAGAAGAGATCATTCCCTCACTCGAGAACTTTCATCCGGATCTAATTTTAATTTCTGCCGGATTCGATGCACACCGCGACGACCCCTTAGCCAATCTTGAATTGACAGAGGAATCATTCGGGAAATTGACATCGATGGTTGCGGAAACTGCAGCTAAAGTCTGCAATGGACGGATTGTTTCCATTCTTGAAGGAGGTTACAGTCTGACCGCACTTCCTCGAAGCGTGGAAGCTCACCTCAGAGCAATGATGGCTTGACTTTCTATGACGAGTTAGGTACTATTATACTGAACAATCGAATAGGATATAGATGCAAAACGGTGCAAAAAAAAGCTCTCCTCAAATTCTAATTCTTATTTCCATTTCAAGAACGGCCCGTGCGCTGAGTATAATCTCGCTAATTGTTATGCTTGTGTTCATCGCCCCGCTCATTTTGCATTATATGGAAGACGCCTCGTCTTATCGCTTCATTCGAACTATACTGGATGTCGACCGCACGATAATTCTTACCGTGAAAGAGAACATTCCCACAAAGATAGGCGGGAAGGATATGTCCCGTTGGATCATAATAATCGGTATGTTCATCCTAAGCGGAACATTCAGGCGGATGAGTGAGCGGTTCAAGGACAGGGCGGAATATTACAGATACAAATTCAATATTGAGATGTGGAAGAAACAGATGAATCTTTCCGATAGCGCGGTGGTTCTCACTCCGCTAAACCAGAAACTCGAGCTATTGAAATCGGCAAAGAAGAAAGACCGTGAGCAGCTCATCAAAGAATTTATTGAAACAAAGAAAAAGTTGGATGAGATGGGAAGAGACCTCGCATTTCTCGCAATCGATATAGTCGATTCAACCGGTATGAAGCAGGACGAAGAAAAAGCTGTCATCGAGCACGACTTCAAAGAGTACAAGCGGTTTGTAGAAAGGACGTTCGTGACATTCGGATGTATTAAATCGACGTGGACGCCTGATGGAGTGATGAGCTGTTTTACATCGGTTGATGCCGCAGTCAGAGCCGCCCGTGAAGTAATAAACGGACTGGTAGAATTCAACAAGACTGTAAAATCGATGCGGCGTGATTTTATGGTGAGATGCGGTGTGAACTCCGGTTTTGTTTATTTTGATGAATCGGTTCCACTTGAGGAAATTAGCGACAGGGTAATCGATATTGCCGGACATATGCAAAAAAACGCACAGCCAAATACAGTATGCGTTGCTAAACCTACTATTGAGCCGTTGAACGACCGTATCGGTTTTGAACCGGCAAATCGTTTTGTCGACGGGTACGAAGTTTACGAATGGAAGAAAACCTGATCAGCCGCCGCGCCGCCAGATAGTGCCATCTTTCTTATCTTCTATGATAATTCCAAGCTTCGCCAAACCATCTCTAATCTTATCGGACATTGCCCACAACTTTTGCACGCGGGCTTCGGCTCGAAGCTCGATGATAAACTGAATCAGATCATTTTCACTCACACCTGTTGAGGATTGAGCTTCAACATGCGCCGGTATAATGCCCAGCACCATACCGCCCAACTCGTTATATAATGCATCTACATTCTGCAAAATTTTTATATCTATTTTACCACTTGCCAGAATCGTATTCACCTCACGATTAAGATCGAATAAAATACCTATTGCCTGCGGTGTGTTGAAATCATCATCCATCGCTTCGAGAAATGCTTTTTTAAATCCAACGAGATCGATGAAACCTGAATCTTGTGTATCAATCCTCATATCTTCCGATTTTCTTATCTTCCCAACTTCCTCTCTCAGATTCCTTACCGTATTAAATAACTTTTCCAATCCCTTCGACGCCCCCTCCAACGCTTCGTCAGTGAAATCGAGTGTGCTTCTATAATGACTTTGGAGAATGAAGAACCTCACGACGAGCGGCGAGTACTTCTTGAAAGCATCTTTCAAATTGATGACATTGCCGAGCGACTTACCCATCTTTTGTCCGCCGACCGTGACCATGTTGTTGTGAATCCAGTACTTCACAAATTGTTTTCCTGTCGCGCATTCGCTCTGGGCTATCTCGCACTCATGATGGGGGAATTGATTTTCCATTCCGCCGCCGTGAATGTCAAATGTATCACCTAAATATTTCATCGACATTGCGGAACATTCCAAATGCCAGCCGGGAAAACCCATTCCCCACGGACTTTGCCACTGCATGATGTGTCCTGCTTCCGCTTTTTTCCACAAAGCGAAATCGGCGGGATGTTTCTTTTCGGGATTCACCTCAACACGAGCGCCGGCTTCCATCTCATCAAGCGGACGATGAGAAAGCTTACCATACTCTTTGAATTTTGTTACATCAAAATATACCGAGCCGTTCTTCTCGTACGCAAATCCCTTCTTCATCAAAGCTTGAGCAATCTCAATTTGTTCAATTATATGTCCGGTTGCCCGCGGTGAAATATCCGGGCGAACTACATCGAGTGCATCCATATCCTCGAAGTAACTGCGGGTATACATTTCAACAACCTGCATTGGGTGGATACGGTCTTTCTTTGATTGCTTCTCGATTTTGTCTTCACCCTCATCGGCATCGTCAGTAAGATGGCCGACATCCGTGATATTCTGAACATACAGGGTTTTATAGCCGAGATAGCGAAGGTAACGGACAATCACATCAAAAGAGACGTAGCTCTTGGCATGACCGATGTGTGAGTGGCCATAGACCGTTGGTCCGCAAACATAAATCCCAACTCTGCCTTCAACAAGCGGTGTGAATGCTTCTTTCCGTCGTGTGAGTGTGTTGTAAAGTTTTAGAGCCATTTAATTCTTAGATTATTATTTCAAATTTTCTAAATCGTCGATATCTTTAGGTCGTCCGACAATTCTCTTATTTATTTTGAGATGATCAAGCTGGATGAAATTCATTTTTAGATCGTCAATCATCGTTTCATTTTTTACTGCAAAACATTCATCGAACGTGAGTCCATCGACAGTTGTGACGATATCGATTCTAACCGGTGGATAGCCCAACTGGATTATTTTATATTCAGTTGAAAAATCCTTCTCACTCAGATCAGCTGTGCCGAAACCAAAGCTACGCAATACATTCATCACTTTGCGTGCGTTTCCCGACGAAGGTTTTATCCACACATCGAGGTCGCCCGTCAATCGCGGATAACCGTAGAGAGCTACAGCGTAGCCGCCAATGATCAAATACTCAACTTGGCTTTCGTTCAATAACCTTACAAACTCTCTGAAGTCTTCTTGGAATTTCATCGTGTAAATCTAGATATTGTTCGAGTAATAATTTAACAGCGGCTAAGCGTTCTTCCTGTGAACGGCTTAACCAATAATTCAAATCGTTTGTTCGCTGATGTAAATCTAATTTTCTGATTACCGTTTTATCCATAGAATCTAACTTTTACGGGAGTATTTCACAAACTAAAATTAGCATGAATAGGCACAGTGATTTCACCATTCTTTTTTGAACTTCTCTTCTTGAAGTTCAATATTGAGAATCCCACAATCTTCTTTGTCTTCGGACTGATGCGAACAAAAAAATCATCTGAAATCTCATTTGAGATTGCCTTCACAGGTTTCCCAATAGAAATATCAAGCACATCTCCGACCTGATCGTAAGTAAAGTTCAAGTTTTTCGTTTCCATAATTCATCTCCAGCTTTTATATAATCTGTTACGTAAGCAGTAACGATAAAATTCCTTTTATTGGTCTTAACAATCACAAGTATATATTTACCTCCTAATATAGTTGGATAAAACCTATAATACAATCGAACAGATTTATCCGTTATACTCATCTTGTAAATCTAAAAGTTCAGGATGCTGTTGACATACATGCAACCAACGTTCCTTTGGAATTTCGATTACTCTTCCAAAGATATCCTGAACGTAAACCGTTTTCATTTCAAGATTCCATATTGATTTATAATATAGGCATAATCGAAGGCAATTTCCTTCAGCCGATCATATCTGCCCGATGCGCCGCCATGACCCGCGCCCATATTAACCTTGAGCAAGACGATGTTGTTGTCTGTTTTCGTTGCCCTGAGTTTGGCTGCCCACTTCGTTCCTTCCCAATAATTGACGCGCGGATCGTTGAATCCAACCTTCACAAGAATATTCGGATAGTTTACCGCTTTCACATTCACGTAGGGATCGTACGATTTCATATAATCGTAATAGACCTTCTCGTTCGGATTGCCCCACTCGAGATATTCCTGTGCTGTGTACATAAGACCGGCATCGAGCATAGTATTCAGCGCATCGACGAATGGAACCGATGCAATCACCGCTTTGAATAAATCCGGCCGCATTGTCGTTACCGCGCCCATCAACAATCCGCCTGCGCTCCCTCCTGAAATTGTCAGCTTTTCTTTACTTGTATATTTTTGTTTGATGAGATGTTCAGCACATGCTATGAAATCGGTGAAAGTATTTTTCTTATTCAACAATTTACCGTCATCGTACCACTCACGCCCCATATCGCCGCCGCCGCGAACGTGCGCTAATGCCACTATCATTCCGCGATTGAGGTAACTCACCCGGCTCGAACTGAACGTCGGCTGTGTAGGAGATCCGTATGCGCCGTACCCGGTCAGGTGAAGAGGCACGGTGCCGTCTTTTATAACACCCTTTTTATAAACGAGTGAGATAGGAACTTCCATCCCATCATCAGCTTTTGCAAAAATTCTTTCTGAATGATACTGTGAAGGATCATAACCGCCGAGAACTTCCTGTTGTTTAATAAGTTTTCTCTCCTTAGTCTCCAGATTATAATCAAAGATAGATGCAGGTTGAGTAAGCGACTGATAGCTGAAGCGGAAAATGTTTGTATCGAATACTCTATTGACGTTAGCATAAGCAGTGTACACCGGATCGGGGAATTCTATAAAATGACCCCTATCGTTACGCAGGTCTATGACCCTCATCTTCTGTAAACCTCTATCGCGCTCATATACAATCGTGTGATTGGCGAAGAAATCAGCGCCTTCGAGCGTGACATTCTTCCGGCATGGGATTATCTCTTCCCAATTATTTTCGGTTGGATCGGCGATTGGGGCACGCACAAGCATGAATGTCGTTGCATCTTTATTCGTGCGTATGTAAAAGTAATCTCCCCATTGATCGACGCTGTATTCATGATCGGGCTGTCGCGGTATAATCACTTTAAACTCCGCAGTAGGGTCTGATGCGTTAACATACCGCCACTCAGTGGAATTAAAAGCATTCGATACCATAAATATATACTTATTGTTTCTTGTACGATCAATTCCAACCGTGTACAACGCATCTTTTTCTTCATATACTAACCGGTCTTCGGAAGATTTTGTACCCAGAGTATGACGATAAACTCTGTACGGCCGTTTCGCTGAGTCCTCCATCGTATAGAAGATCGTTTTATTATCCATCACCCATGTAAGACTTTGCGTGTTCTCAACTCTATCGCTCAGAATATTGCCATCCGCCAAATTCTTCACATTGAGTATGTAATTTTCAGAACCGTTGGTATCGACTGAGAATGCAAGAAGATTTCCATCCGTACTGATATCCATCTGCGCTGTACGATAGAAGCGATAGCCTTTCGACATTTCGTTCTGATCGAAATATATTTCTTCATTTGCATCGGTACTACCTTTTTTTCGGCAGAAGATGGGATACTGCTTCTCTTTCTCAGTTCGTGTATAATAAAAGTATTCTCCATCGCGGTACGGCGGATCCTGATCCGTTTCCTTTATACGCCGAATCATTTCGTTGTAAAGCGTTTCCTGAAGCGCTTCCGTCGGTTTCATGATCGCATCGGTGTAAGCATTTTCCGCTTTCAAATATTCGATAACCTCGGGATTTGTTCGGCTCACATCTCTCAGCCAATAGTAATTATCCACCCGAATATCTTCATGCAGTGTATCGTATTTCGAAATTATCTTAGCAACTGGGGCTCTTGGTAAAACCTGTTGAGCATCCACCCCGACAACAAATACAGCTATAAAAGCAAAAATGTATTTTATTATAAAGTTCTTGTTTTGATATTTTTTCACTGTTAACACCTTCTTTATTTTTTATTTTTGACTTTTGAATTGTTTTCCATTCCCATTAATTCTCTTGCGCTCTCAAGCCCGCTCTCGGTTATTTCAGCGCCGCTCATCAGTTTAGCAACTTCTTCAACACGTTCTTCAATATCCAGCTTGCGGATCGTTGTGGCGGCACGTTGTTTGTCTTCTGTCTTTTCTACGACAAAATGTATATCAGCAAAACCTGCAATTTGCGGAAGATGTGTAATGGCAATGACTTGATGGAACTGCGATAATTTCTTCAAACTTTGCCCGACTGCCTGAGCAATTCTGCCGCTCACGCCGACATCTATTTCATCGAAGATGAGAAGCGGCAATCTATCGGATTTGGCGAGAATCATTTTCATTGCTAGCATGATGCGTGAGATTTCACCACCGGATGCAACCTTTGCCAACGGTTTTGGATCTTCTCCGACATTCGTTGAAATATAAAATTCCACAAAATCCATTCCCTCCGGCGTAGCAGTCAGAAACTCTTTTCCGAGCTTGATAATAGCTTCGTCTTTATTTTGTGCGGGAGATGTCGTGATAACCGTTTCAAATATTGCATTTGGAATTCCGAGCTCTCCCAAAGCCAATACAATCGATTTACCGGCTTTCTTTCCGACTTCATGACGTTTGATTGAAAGCCGCTGGGCAATTTCGGAAACGATTTTTCGTTCCGTGTCGAAGCGCTTCACGAGTGACGAGATTTCAGTTTGGAAATTATTTGCTAACTCAAACTCACGACCGATATTCTCTCTGAGTGTGATTACTGCTTCAAGCGAGCCGCCGTATTTCTTCTTGAGAAGTGCGATATTACCGAGACGGTTTCGGATTCCTTCGAGTCTCTCAGGGTTGAATTCTATTTTCGAATTATATTGCTGAATAAATTTTGCCAGCTCATCTATAATGGCGGCGGCAGAGTTTGCCTCGCTTCTCGGTTCGCCGAATGACGTATCGATAGCGGCAAGATTCTCAAGTTCGTTCCTCGCCAGGATAATCCGGTCGTGAACCGCATTGTCGCCCTCGTACAGCATCTGGTATAACCGCTCGGTTGCACTGAAAAGTTTTTCGGCATTCTCTAAAATCCGCAATTCATTTTCCAATTCATCTTCTTCACCGGCATGCGGACTCACGACATCGATTTCTTTTATCTGGAACTCATACAAAGACCGCCGCTCCATCAACTGCTGTTCTTTTGCTTTCAACTCTTTAAGTTCGTTGAGAATTTGGTGTGCCTTGTTGTAAGCATGGTTGAATTCATTTACCAATCCTTCCAGCCGTCCGTAATCATCGAGCAGATCGATGTGTGTTTCGGTTCTCAGCAAAGATTGGTGTTCATGCTGACCATGGAGATCGACGAGTAAATCGCCTGCTTCCTTCAATAATGAAGTCGTAACAGGTGAATCGTTTATGAATGAACGGCTTTGTCCTTTGATCGAAACTTCGCGTCGGACAATCAGTTCATCTGAAAAATCGATCTCATTACTTTCTAAAAGCTTTTTTAATTTTTGATTTCCTGCGGTATCAAACACACCTTCAACAACGGCTTTCTCCGCGCCTTTCCTTACTGAATCGGTATCGGCGCGCTCACCAAGCACGAGACTTAGAGCATCGATGATGATCGATTTACCTGCGCCGGTTTCGCCAGTAATGATATTCAAACCTCGCTCGAACTCGACATTGAGCTCCTCGATGAGTGCGTAGTTTTTTATGAAGAGGGTTTTTAGCATGACGAATTAATAATGTTTACCAGATCCCGCTTCTTTAAGAACAAGAAGCGGGATGAGAGTTTGCTTTCAGCAACTTTTAATTTAGCGAAATTTTCGGGAATTCTCAATATTCATTCAATGTTGATTTCCAAAAGAAATTCTGTATATTTCTACACGTTTGATGTGCAGAAAAACCCGGTAGTCGCAAGTCTTCTCCGAAGGAGTCCTTCGGACAGCTTGCGTGCAGAGATGTCATCTCCGCAGACATAAAGTCTGCGGCTACCGATTTTAGAGATTTAGGAAGTACAGTAACCAGACATGTGAAAATAATAAAACATGACATCAGAGCAAAACATCCTCTCCTTTTAGGAGAGGATTATAGGTGAGGTCTCGGATACAGTTTAGCGGTTACACTTGGAAGAATTTCACATCCGGCAAATCTTTTAGGATGCCGTGGTAGTACGCCATCCTGAATAATTCGGTAAGAGATGATGAAGCATTTCCATCAAGATCGTAGCGGAATTGCAACAAGGAATCTTGCGATTCAACCGCCGAATTTTCATTCAACATTGAAGCACCTTTTTTTCCCACATCGATAAGCGATTTTATTTCTTCCTTTGTCAACGCATCTTCACGCGCGACCCAAACCCCGTGAACATACGGCAAATCCGTAATATCCATCCACTCATCGACGAGATCCATTTTATTTGTTCTATCTTTCAGATTAAACACTTCGTCTTCGATCGCCAAAAAAGCGTCGGCTTTTTGAAGCCCGGCTTCTACACCTTGCATTATAGGAATGATTTTCGGTCTTATATCGAATTTCTCAGACAGCACAATACTGGCGAGGACAATTTCCGAAACGCTTCCCGGATGAACCGCGAGAGTATTTATCCGGGCTAAATTCTCATTAAAGAAAAGCATAATTGCGCCGCTCTCACCCTCCGAAATTGCAGCGACCCCGGGCACGATCCGGTACATTGAATAATCTTTAGCATAATCGATCGGAGACAAGAAAGCTCCGTCAAGATTTTTCTGACGGAGCTTTATCGCAAGTTGTGCGAATGAATCTTCAACAGCTAAGAACAACGGATGCTCTCGCCCCTTGAAGCCGCCGAACAACGGCTGCGCATAGAGATGCGAGATAATCCCGATACGTTTTGCCACAAAATTTAATCGCCCGATGTTTTCAGGCGGATCTGTTTAGCGGCAAGATCGCGCAGATAGTACATCTTTGAGCGTCGTACTTTGCCTTCTTTTACTACATCGATCTTCGCAACGCGCGGTGAATGCAGGGGGAATATACGCTCAACCCCGACACCGTTTGAAATCTTCCGCACAGTGAACGTTGCGCGCAATCCATCGCCGTGCCGTCCGATGACCACGCCCTGAAATTGCTGGATGCGTTCTTTGTCACCTTCGATAACTCGAACATGAACGTTAATCGTATCGCCTGCGCGAAATTGCGGGAGATCAGTCTTCATCTGTGTTGCTTCGACCAGCTTCATTTTTTCCATTATAGTTTTTCCTTATTTTTATGATATCAAGTTCTTGCGGCGAACACGTGTACGTTCCAATCGTTCTTCGCGCCGCCAACGTTCTATTTTTTTATGATCACCGGAGAGAAGCACTTCCGGTACTTTCAATCCTGTATATTCTGCCGGCTTCGTGTAGTACGGGCAATCGAGCAAACCATCCTGAAATGAATCGGTCAGCATCGATTCGCTATTGCCCAAAACTCCAGGAAGCAATCTTATTAGTGCATCCACGATGATAAGTGCGGCAAGCTCGCCGCCGGTCAGCACATAATCGCCTATCGATATTTCCTTCGTAACAAGTTTCTGACGGACACGGTCGTCGATTCCTTTATAGTGTCCGCACAGTAATATTAAATTCTTTTTCAGCGACAGTTGATTAGCAATCTTCTGAGTAAAAAGATCGCCGTCAGCAGTCAGGTAAATCACCTCATCGTATGCTCGTTTTTGCTGAAGCGATTCTATACACTCGAAGATCGGTTCGGGTTTCAGGATCATTCCCGCACCGCCGCCGTACGGCGTATCGTCGATCGTCTTGTGTTTATCGTGAGCATACTTTCTTAAATCGTGCGCACGGATTGAAACTAATTTTTTCTTCTTTGCCTGCCGGATAATACTTTCGTTAAGCGGACTGCGGAGCAACTTTGGAAATCCGGTAATAATATCTATGCGCATATCCGACTACTCTTCTATCAATCCTTCGATTACCGTTATGATAATCTTATGTTTTTCCGCGTCAACAACCTTTATAAAATCTTTTACCGCGGGAATCAAAAACTGTTTTCCATCCTTTTCAACAAC
Source organism: uncultured Chlorobiaceae bacterium (assembly GCA_964520905.1). Lineage (GTDB taxonomy): Bacteria > Bacteroidota > Ignavibacteria > UBA10030 > SZUA-254 > JAGVIE01. The sequence continues at coordinate 29,226 of CAZFQL010000008.1, forward strand.
CCATACATCCTGTGCCGGTAATTTATAAACATCGGTTAATATTCCTATATATTCGTCAGTCTCCGACCAGACTTCATATCCTATAATTTCGTGTATAAAATACGATCCTTTTGGGGGAAACGCTACATTCTGCTCATCGACAAAAAGGAATTTACCCGTGATTTTCTCAGCCGATGTTCTGTCATTCACATCCTGCAATTTCACTAAAGCCGGATTTCTATTGAAGACAATTTCTTCGATGACAGCCGGGACTGCGGTATTTTCCGAAATTCCGATAAATATATTCCGCAGTTTGTTCAACCGCGGTGTCGAATGCGTGAGCAATTGAACTTTAACGAATCCTTTGATGCCAAAGCATCCGACAATTTTTGCTACGGCGAAGAGGTTCACTATTCTAACAGTGCAAAAGGAATATCTAAATTATTACTTCTCTTCGACAGCAGGTCAATAATATTTTTATCTGTCGAAGCTCAGCTAATCAACTACTTCGAGGGAAACTTTCTTTCCCATTTTCTTGCCGACTGCAGCAACCAGTGTACGCAACGCAAAAGCTGTTCTACCTCTCTTGCCGATAACCTTACCTATATCTGGCTGCGCAACTTTCAATTTCAGGATGAGTTTATCATCCCTTTTTTCTTCTTCGATAACCACTAAATCGGGTTGATCGACAAGCTGCTTGGCGATGTATTCGACGAAATCTTTCATGCGTCCTCCATTCGTACGTTAACACCATCGAATCTCTACGAAGTATCACCAAAATTCGCAATCGTATCTGTGAGATTCCCCATGCCGTCAATTGCGGAATGGTTGCAGTTATGAGTTAGCGAATAACGATTATTATTCTTTTACGATACCTGTTCGGCAGTAGCTTCAACCGGAGCGGGCACTGTTGGCACCGGCGCCGCTTCAGCGGTTCGCTTTTTCTTTTTCGCGGCTTTCCGGCGAGCTTTTCGCTCAACTTCACGACCCAATTTTTCTACCTGCAGCCCCTGCCATTTTTCAAGTTCTGCCGTTATCGTGGCTTCATCAGAACCTTTCTTCACCAATCTCCATTTCAGCCATAAACCCTTGCGCTGCAGAAGACTGCGTACTGTTTCAGTCGGCTGTGCGCCGTGCTTCAACCATGTGAAGAGACGTGCTTCATTGCAAGTGATTCCGATAGGGTTTAGCAATGGATTATATTGTCCGATGGCTTCGATGAACTTTCCACTGCGAGCTGAGCGAGAATCGGCAACCACAATTTTATAGATTGGCTGCTTCTTCTTCCCAATCCGCCGCAATCTTAATTTTACCAATGTTACTACTCCTTTATTAGATATTATTTACTTTTAGATTTCTTAGTTTGCTAATTTCATTCCCTGAAACATTCTTGGCATCTTGCCTTTGGAAAAAGTCTTCATCATCTTTTGCATCTCACCGAACTGTTTAAGCATCTTATTGACTTCCTGAATTGAAGTGCCGCTTCCAATTGCTATCCGGCGGCGGCGGGTGCCGTTAATGATCTGAGGTTTCACCCGTTCTTCTCTCGTCATCGATTGGATGATCGCTTCTACACGGGTAAGCGCTTTATCATCAACCGCAGAATTCACCGGCAGACGATTCATACCGGGGATCATGCTAAGAAGCTGTTGTACCGAGCCCATTTTTTTTATCTCGTGCAGTTGATCTAAAAAATCCTCGAACGTAAACTGAGATTTACGTAATTTTTCCTCAAGCTTCTGAGCTTTCTGTTCGTCGTATTGCGCCTGGGCTTTTTCAACGAGAGTGACGATATCGCCCATACCTAATATTCTTGTAGCCATCCGGTCGGGATGAAACACTTCAAGCGCATCGAGCTTCTCACCGATGCCGACAAACTTGATCGGTTTGTTGACCACCGACCGAATTGAGATTGCCGCACCGCCACGCGTGTCGCCATCGAGCTTGGTGAGAACAACGCCATCGAAATCCAACTTGTCGTGAAATGCTTTCGCGGTATTGACCGCATCCTGACCCGTCATAGAATCGACAACGAAGAGAATTTCATTCGGTGTAACTTTTTCTTTGATGGTTTCTACTTCCAGCATCATTTCTTCATCGATATGCAGACGACCCGCAGTATCGATGATGACGACATCTCGTACAGCTTTTCGCGCTTTCTCAATCGACCCATGAGCAATTTCTATTGCACTCTTGCCGCGTTCGGCTATCACTGGAACCTGAATCTGTTTCCCTAACATCTCCAGTTGATCGATTGCAGCCGGTCGATGAACGTCTGCCGCAACAAGTATCGGGAATTTACCTTTACTCTTTAAATAATATGCAAGCTTCGCACAAAATGTTGTTTTACCGGATCCTTGCAAACCTGCAACCATGATGACAGTTGGGGGCAACGGTGAATATTTTATCTCTGCTTGCGTGGAACCCATTAACTTCACAAGCTCATCGAAGATAATTTTAACGATAAGCTGACCTGGGGTTAAGCTTGTTAAAACTTCCTGACCGACGGATCGTTTCTGAACATCATCGATAAACTGTTTGACGACCTTATAATTCACATCGGCATCGAGTAAAACACGACGAACTTCCCTAAGGGATTCGCCGATGTTCGCCTCGGTGATCTTTCCCTGACCGCGGAGCTTCTTGAATACCGTTTCTAATTTTTGGGTTAAGTCTTCAAACATTATAATGAAAGATAGTAAAAAACTGCAAGAACGAGATAAAAAACGCCATCCCGTCCAAATTCAACAATGGTGGGATCGGCGTAATATTTTAAAAACGATATAAATTTACGGAAAAAATAGGATGGAAGCAAGGAAAACCAATTTCTATACCCCGTGAGTTATCCGCTCCCCTGAACTTGCATGATCCTTCGGTACTGTCCGCACCCAGCAGCCAAAGTGTTTCAACTCTTCAAGTCGGCACGACCAAACAAGCTCCCCGTTCCATATGGTCATGTCCGGACAACCATCGCACATATTTTGCGCGCCATTCTCAAGAAAATCTACCGGCTGGATTATCATTACGGTTTGGTAATGGATACCTTTAAATATCTCCAGCGGATTTGTCAGTACAGTAGAGAAATATTTCTTTGCAACCGAACGTATTCCTTTATCGAATGGAGAGAGTAACATCATCGATCTCCCTTTTTTTGTAAGCGCCGGACGTTCATATGCTAAATATTTACCGGTCCAAATATGATGCATCGTTTGCATTATCTCCATAAATTTCGGACCGATGTATCCATAGATTCGTTCTTTTGTTCCAACGCGACCTGTAAGAAGCCATTTGAAATGATCCGGTTTCTCTGTTCCATTCAAGTAAGCGCATGGGGTAAATTCAGAAAACCGTTTTCTGATTTCGGCAACAACCTCTGGCGATTTTAAATCAACCTTACTTGCGCTTGTGTCGGAATAAACGAGTGCATTCATATCAACTTTCGTCGCACCTGCATACCAATCAAACGGGAGCTTGGGCACCGCTTGGCGGTAAAGTATAAACACCATCACCTGCACGATGTTAATATGCTTCGCAGCCCAATCAACCAGATCAGGAACATATTGAAGCGTGTCTTCATAAACTGTGGAGTTGAATGCACAGGAGATATTGCCAACCTCGGCGAGCATTTCTGCATATTGAAGACGAAGTTCGTTCAGTTCAATCTCGTTTTTGTTTTTCCACTTAGGTCGACTTTGCTTGCTGTCGATGTGAAATGTGAAACCATACACACCGGCTTTCTTCAACTCACGAAGAAGCTCGATTGTAAGTAAATCCCCATTTGTATTTATGATCGGTTTTACGCCGCGATCTGCTATTAACTTCACGATCTCTGCAATATCGGGATGCATCAGCGGATCGCCTCCGGCAATCGAGATGCCATCGGCATTACGCAGCTTTACGAAGGTTTCTACTTCATCCCGAATAATGTCCAACGGTTTATGACTGTTGTTAACATTTTCCCTGTAACAGCCATCGCATGAAAGATTACATGCTGATGTTGGCTCAAGCCACGAGATAGCGTTATCGGACAAGTTCCACGGTAAACGATACAACTCTCTATGATTGATAACGCTGTTCATCGTCATACTACCTTCTCTTTATGATTGTCTCGTGTTATGAACTTCTGGACGATATGGTATGCTTGCGAGGAGGTTGGTCCGGTTTCTTTCCGGTGTTTCGATATAACAGATTGTAGATAATGATCGGCTTTAGACATTCGTTACTTCGGTAATTTCCCAATTAGTTTCCAGATGGAACGATGCAAACGATGGAAAAATGCTGCCGGCTCCGCAAACATCAATATACACTCGCCAGCCACAACACTAATACCGTTCTTTTCACAAAATTCCATCGATTTCTTCGATTGAGAACCCTGTTGCATCCACACACGCTTAATTCCTACAGCGGCGGCATCCTGCACAACTTGCTCGGTTTGAGCAGGCGGGACAACGATAATCAAACCATCAACGGGTTCCGGTAAAGCTTTTAAACTTGGATAGCAGCGTATCTCACCGATACGTTTCGCATTAGGATTAACAGGCAGGATTTTGTACCCCTTCGCAGAAAGTTCTTTATATATCACATTACCGAATTTTTTATCGTTGCGGGATACTCCCACGATGGCAAGAGTGCTCTGAGTAAGAAACATTTCAACTAATGATTTTTTTGCCATTCTAATTACTTCCGAATTCTACATCGGTATTTTCCGACTCATCAATAATATTTAATTTGCTTTCTCTTCAGCGAAAGCGATATCAAAATCATCATCAATAAATATTAAGTGAATGATGTTCAGTATTTAAATTTCCTTCTTACAAATTATCCAATGCTTTCGCAAGATCACGAATTATATCGGCTGGTTTTTCTAATCCAATCGATAGTCGAATACCTCCCGGGTCTAAACCGCTATTTACTTGCTCGACCAGCGGAATAGCCGAATGCGTCATTGAACTTGGATGTTCTATTAAAGTGCGGATATGCCCGAGACTGACGGCAAGTGTAATTGAATACGCATTCTTCGCGACATAATTTATAAACTTAGCGCCTCTTTTATGCTGAATGTGCGGCGTCTTGCCCTTGAGCGTAAAATAGAGGATACTTCCCGGCGCAAACTTACCATCGTAATCGCGCATTTGTTTCTGCGCTAATTCATATTGTGGAAATGATTTAAGCCCCGGATAACTCACAAATTTAACCCGCGGATCACTCTGGAGAAAAGTTGATATTGCGTGGGCGCTTATCATTTGCTGTCTCATGCGCACAGACAAACTCGGCAATCCATAAACCAGAAGAGGCCAAGCGCTCTTTGCGGCAAGAGCGCCGCCAAAATCTTTTCTATACAATAGAAGAATATCATAGCTCCAGTTAGGACCAATCACAACACCGCCCATATCGGTTCCGAAGCCGCATATATTTTTTGTCAACGAGGCAATCACAAAATCTACACCAAACTCAAGGGGACGCTGGCAATACGGACTTGCAAACGTGTTATCTATGACAACATATATTTTTCTAGTCTTGTGTCTTTTTTTATTCGCCTCCTTAACCATGCGGACGACAGCCGCGATATCGATAAGCTCAAGTGTGGGATTAACTGGCGTCTCGAAATAAACAACGCGTGTGTGGGACGTAATAAGCTTTTTAATATTTCGGGGATCCTTCATATCCACAAACTTCGTGCTGATCTGGTAGCGTGGATACCAATTTGTCAATAACGAGTATGTACAACCGTACAAAATATTATGGGCTATGATCTCGTCACCAACGCCGGTAACTGCGCCCAAAGCCGCGGCAACGGCTGCCATGCCGGTAGAGAACGTCACGGCGATATCCCCTTTTTCAGCGGCGGCGAGATTTTCTTCGAGAACTTCTTTGTTAGGCTCGCCAAGCCGGTCATAAATATAAATCGGCGCTCGTGATTTGACGGCTTGCTGACCGGTATGATGGGCAAATTCGGCAAAACCCAGCGCACCGCGACGCGTCGATTCAAGTCGGAATGTGCATGACGATGAAATCGGCGGAACTACGTGATGACTAAAATCCCATTTCTTCGTAAGCGATTTACCATGTATTAATCCGGTCTCGAGGGAATAAGGAAGTTTGTTTTTTTTATTTTTCATTGTTTTATCTCCATCAAATTATTGATCATCTCATCATGATTATTAAAGAGAATTTTATGCTCCTTGAACAGCAATCTTGTTTGGACGCAAGTACGCTGGTATGAGCGCAGCAACTTGAGGATGGATGCATTCGACCACAATCGTTTAAAATCGTAATTATTTTCTCTTAGGTCGCCACATTCTTTGCATCGGGTACTGCACATATATACTTTTCCATCTTCGGCGATGTATGCGAACGATTTCCCTGCAAGACAGCAATGAATCCAGCGGGGATGTTCCGAATGGGAGAAATCGAAATCATTATCACCGATTGAATACGGAATATATTTCACACATTGAGGAGAGAAATACATCTCGCTCGGGACAAGATATTTCATATCCGATATACTCCCTATAAATTCATCTAATGAATGAGAAAACCCGTCTCCTACCGCTACCTCGGGTATAGATTTATCGAAAGAGAGATGACAATATAACCCCTGGGCATTACAGCGAAAAGCATAATCCAGATAATATCCAAGTTTCCTTAAGTTCGGCTGGTCGATTTTAACACTGAAATGTATTTCAAAATTTTTTTCTCTCAACAACTTTACAGCTCCCTCCAGCTTGAGATAGCTTGGAGTCTGCTTGAAGCGCATCTCGCTATCTTCATCGATACAACCATCGATTGATAAACGAAATACGCGCGATCCGAATTGATGAAATTGTTCTGCAAGATTAGCGGTGAGTTGATCGGGTTTAACTTCAACAATCGTCTTCAATCCCAATGTGTTGCCATAATTGACGATCTGATGAAGATCGGTTCTTGAAGTGATATCTGGACCTGTGAAAACAACAATCGGTTTCGCGAAACGTGCAATACTGTCGAGTATCAGCAGGCATTCGTGTTGAGATAGGACGGCATTCTGCATTCCTGGCAAGTCACCGGCAGATGTCAATTGCCAGATGATTAGACGAGGGCGATATTCATTATGTGAGTCTTCTACACCTAGATACATGAAATTCTCCGATGGAGTACATTTTAAATATCGATTTGTTCGTTTATTATTAAGTTACACAAAGAACATCCACCTCTGTTTAATGCGCATGCCTGATTTTAGCTTAGTTCAATAAAAAATCATGCCGTTTTCAACCAAACGAATTGGGTTTTCGGACTTCGATCAAGTTTTAAAGCCATCCTGAATCTGATCCAGTACTTCGAATTTCGATTTCATAAGCTGTTTTGCTTCCTCAAGAAGACGAATTGATTTTTCCCTTTGGAGAATCAACTCATTCAATATCGCCTTGACATCGGGATAATCACATTCATCGCGCAAAGCATCATATTGAAGTATAGCTTCCTTCTCACGTAGAGTTGTAATCTCCATTGCGGTACAAAATTCCTTACATCCATGCGCACACTTCACATCCTGTTTCATAGAATCCTCGATTATGCTATTGGTGTTGCTGCCTCGATTACTAATTTTTCACCACGTTCGAGCGCTTCCTGATTGATTTTTAATAGATGATGATAACGCTCGGGAAATACTTTCGGCAATGCCTTAACTACCGCACCGATGCTCACGACCTGGCAAACACTCAAAAAAGCGCCGAGCATTACCATGTTGCGTACCTTCAGATTATTCAACTTAAGTACTTCCGATTCGATGTCAACGGGCGCTACTGTAATATCGGTGCGCGTCGGCGGCACGACAATATTACCGCTATCGTATATAAGAAGACCGTTTGGTTTTATTGATTTTTCAAATTTATCGACCGACGGTTGGTTCATCGCGACTAATGCATCGAATTTTGAAACGATCGGAGAACTAATTCTCTTGTCGGATACTATAACAATGCAGTTTGCTGTTCCGCCGCGCATCTCCGGACCGTATGACGGCATCCACGACACCTCTTTACCTTCAACCACACCGGAATAAGCCAGCGTCATGCCCATCGACAGAATTCCTTGTCCTCCAAATCCTGCAAAAATAATTTCATGCGTCATTACTTGCTCTCCTTCTTCTCGGTTGTGGCTACGGATGGGATAGGTTTTTTTTCTACTAACTTTCCATCTACTTTTAAATCGCCCGGCGGGTAAAATGGGAACATTTTTTCTTCAATCCATTTGTTCGATTGAACCGGAGTCATCTTCCACCCTGACGGACAATTCGATACGACTTCAATCAGGCATGTTCCTTTTTTCTCTTGCTGATATTTGAACGCCTTTTCGACAGCTTTCTTAAAATGGCGCACTGTGGTCGGTGTGTGGACCGAATGTCTCGTAACGTAGTATGTTCCGGGTAGTGATGCGATTATCTCTGTTATTTTAAACGGATGACCCTGTGTGTGCACTTCTCTTCCCTCAGGTGTTGTGCTTGTTTTCATTCCAATAATTGAAGTAGGAGCCATTTGTCCACCGGTCATTCCATAGATACCATTGTTGATGAAAACGATAAGAAAATTTTCACCGCGATTGCAAGCGTGCATGGTTTCAGCGGTTCCGATTGCGGCGAGATCACCATCGCCCTGATATGTGAAGACAATCTTATCGGGAAGCACTCTTTTAATGCCGGTGGCAACCGCTGTTGCGCGCCCGTGAGCCGCTTCCTGCATATCTATATTCATATAATTATACGCGATAACAGAACAGCCAACCGGAGCTACACCGATCGTTTTATCCTGAATACCCATTTCTTCAATAACTTCCATAAGAACTTTATGAACGACGCCGTGGCCACAGCCCGGGCAATAATGCATCCGGGTTTCAGTCAGTGTACTGGGTTTTTCCCAAACTACTTCCATCCCGTTTATTGGTTGTTGCATTCCATTCATATTACACCTTTTCCTTAATCAATTTCTCAGAAGATTTTTTCGGCTGAGTCTTATTCATTAATTTCTTGAGAGAGGTTAATGTATCTTCAGGTGTCGGAATGATGCCGCCCATTCTGCCATAAAAATCAACAGGTATTTTACCGTTCACCCCGAGTCTAACATCTTCAACCATTTGACCGGCGTTCATCTCTACAACAAGGATGCCGCGCACCTGATCTGCCAATTTGCTTACCATCTCGTACGGATATGGATACAGAGAGATTGGTCGTAACAAACCAACCTTTATACCTTGCTGACGCGCTATTTCAATTACCCGCTGGCATATACGGGCAGAAAGTCCATATGCAACTAAAAGATATTCAGCATCATCTGTCGATATCAATTCGTATCGTACTTCATTCTTTTCGATCTGACGGTACTTTTCTTGAAGATGGATATTGATTTTTTCCATGTCTTCAGACTGCAGATGAAGTGAAGTGATAACATTGGGGGGACGGTTAGCCGTCTTGCCGGTTGTAGCCCACGGCTTTGATATTTTACGTTGTTTCGGATCATAGTCGGGGAAGATAACTTTTTCCATCATCTGTCCGAGCGCGCCATCAGCCAGTATCAAAACCGGATTTCTGTATTTATCGGCGAGATCAAAACCGAGGTATACATAATCAGCCATCTCTTGTACGCTTGCAGGCGCTAATACTATTAAATGATAATCTCCATGACCTCCGCCTTTAACTGATTGGAAGTAATCACCCTGTGACGGCTGGATTGTTCCCAACCCGGGACCGCCGCGATTAATGTTTATCAACAAGCACGGGAGTTCAGCACAGGCAATATACGATAATCCTTCCTGCATAAGACTGATGCCTGGACTTGACGAAGAAGTCATCACACGCGCTCCGGCACCGGCTGCACCATAAATCATATTGATCGCAGCGATTTCACTTTCGACTTGCATGACAACCATACCGCGTTTGCGTCCTTGATCTGAGAGATATTCTATAACCTCAGATTGCGGAGTGATAGGATATCCAAAATATGCATCGCACCCGGCAAGTATTGCTGCCTCGGCTGCCGCTTCATTACCTTCCATTAATAGAACTTCACTCATACATCCAGTCTCCCTTCCCCGGCAGGAACATCCGGATTATCGACCATAATTTTAATATCATGCTTCACATTTGTAATCGTTGCAATTAGATCTTTCTTTTTCCCTGCCCTGTATACAGTGATAACTGCATCCGGACATACTAATGCACAATTAATGCAACCGGTACAATTATCCTGGATAAGAACGGCGTAGTGATATCCTTTTGTATTTATTTCCTTCGACATTGCGAGACTATCCTGGGGACATGCTTCGATACAAAGCTCGCACCCCTTACAAGTCTCGACATCGATCTTCACGGTTCCACGTGCTGCCATTTCAATTCCTTATTTTATATGAACAAATTTCCGCTGATTTCGGATTTTTATATAACAGATTACTGATTTTATTTGAAATTCTCAACAACCAAAATACTCACTCCGAAAACTGTGCATCCTGGACCGCCATTGCGGTAATATTAACGATGTCTATAACATCATTGCCGGGAATCAATAGGTACACAGGTTTACGAATTCCCATCAGAATCGGTCCAACGGCAGTTGCATCACCAAGTCGAGCCAATAATTTATAAGCAATGTTCGCTGATGTTAAGCCCGGACAAATAAGAACGTTCGCTCCACCTTTCAGTGTGCTGAAAGGATATATTTCGTTGATTATTTCTGGAGCAACGGCAGTATCGGCTTGCATTTCACCATCAATCATCAGGTTAGGCATACGCTGCTTTACTATCTCGACAGCTTTCCGTACTTTATCAGACATCGGATGATGAGTGCTGCCAAAGTTACTGAACGACAACATTGCTATCCTTGGCTCGACATCGTACTGACGAACTTTTTCTGCCGTTAACATCGCTATTTGTGCAAGCTGTTCAGAATCCGGCTCGATGTTAACAGTCGCATCTGCAATAAAGATGATCTCATTCTTAAAAATCATCATGTACAATCCGGCAACGACATCAGTTCCCTCTTTGTGTCCGATAATTTGCAGTGCTGGACGAACCGTATCTGGATAATGCTGCGTTAATCCTGAGATTAATCCATCGGCATCGCCTTCGCGCACCATCATCATTCCATAGTAATTGTTTGTTTTAAGCAATCGTTCAGCATCGAATTGAGTGATACCTTTACGCTTTCGAAGTTCATAGAACTTAGAGACATACTCTTTGAACTTGGGTGATTCTGTGGGATTGATAATTTCTATTCCTTCAGCATCAATTCCTAATTCTTTTTCTTTTTGTTCGATAACCTTAGGATCTCCTAACAAAATCGGATGAGCAATCTTTTCATCTAATATAATTTGAGCCGCACGAAGAATTTTTGTCTCCTCACCTTCCGGAAACACAATTTTCTTTGGCGATTTTCGTGCCTTGTGAATAAACACTCTCATTACTTCACGAGATTTACCAAGGCGTGCCTCGAGTGAATCTTTATACGCTTCAAAATCTTTAATTTGAATTCGTGCTACGCCGCTTTCCATGGCTGCTTTTGCAACAGCGGGGGCTTCCCATAACAACACACGTGGATCGAGTGGTTTCGGAATGATGTATTCCTTTCCAAATTCAATTTTCTTTCCTCCATAAGCACGCACCACCGAATCTGGTATATCCTCTTTTGCTAACTTTGCAAGCGAAAACGCAGCAGCAACCTTCATATTATCATTGATTTGTGTCGCCCGAACATCTAATGCGCCACGGAAGATAAACGGGAACCCAAGAACATTGTTTACCTGATTCGGATAATCCGAACGACCCGTGCCCATTATAACATCATCACGGGCAGCAACTGCATCAGGATAAGTGATTTCCGGATCTGGATTCGCCATCGCAAATACGATCGGTTTATCAGCCATTGATTTTACCATCTCTTTTGTCACAAGGTCTTTCACGGATACACCGCAAAAAACATCCGCGCCTTTCATAGCATCACTGAGCGTACGATCTTCTGTATCGACAGCAAAATATTCTTTGTATTTATTCATCCCTTCAGTGCGTCCTTTGTAAACAACCCCTTTCGTATCCACCAGACGTATATTACTCCGCTTTACTCCAAGTGTTTCATAGAACTTCGCACAGGCAATACCAGAGGCGCCGGCTCCACTGAATACTACTTTGACTTCACTCAACTTCTTACCGACGATCTCGATTGCATTCATCAATGCAGCGCCGCTGATAATTGCAGTTCCATGCTGATCATCGTGGAAAACCGGAATATTCATTATCTTTTTTAATTCTTCTTCGATCTCGAAACACTCAGGCGCTTTAATGTCTTCAAGATTAATACCGCCAAAGGTCGGCTCTAATAGTTTTACTGCCTTGATTATCTCTTTGGGATCGTGGGAGTCAATTTCGATATCGAAGACATCGATATCGGCAAATTTCTTAAAGAGAACACCCTTCCCTTCCATAACGGGCTTACCTGCAAGTGCACCAATATCGCCGAGACCTAATACGGCGGTACCGTTGCTAATCACAGCGACCAAATTACCTTTTGCAGTATAAAGAAAAGCATCATCGGGATTCTTTTCGATTTCCAGACATGGCTCTGCAACCCCGGGTGAATATGCGAGCGACAGATCACGTTGTGTCGCACACGGCTTAGTAGGTATAACCTCAATCTTTCCTCGACGACCTTGAGAATGATAATCTAGTGCATCTTGTTTGCGTATCATGATTCTAACCTTCCTGTTAGTTTTGAAGATTTCTTGTTATGTTCAAGCGTACAATTGTACTGATATTGCTTCCAACAACATAGCGACAACATCCGAATGATGGTGAAATAACTTAATCCGTTTTGTTATCAGCTTGCCTTTCCGGCGTTCATGTAAAACGATTGTGATAAATAATTTTGTTCAAATGCATATTGTTCCAACTGTTCACGAAATGCCGGATGTGAAATATTAATAAGCGCTTTAACACGCTGACCGAGATTCTTGCCATGAAGATAAGCGATTCCGTATTCCGTAACGATGTAATGAACATCGGCACGAGTTGTGACAACACCGGCGCCGGATTTCAGCATGGGTACGATTCGTGATATTGTATTGTTCTTCGTAGTCGATGGAAGAGCGATTATTGGTTTACCTCCTTTTGAGCGAGCGGCGCCACGTATGAAATCGAGTTGGCCGCCAAAACCGCTGTAAATTTTCGAGCCGATCGAATCGGAGCAGACTTGTCCGGTAATATCTATTTCAATAGCCGAATTAATAGCCACCATTTTTTCATTTCTCGATACTATAAACGGATCGTTCGTGTAATCGGCTGGGTGCATCTCGAAATACGGATTATTGTCAACATAAGAATAAAGCTGGTGGGATCCGAAAATAAACGTTGCAATAATCTTGCCGGGATGCAATGTTTTTTTTGCGTTTGTTATTATTCCCGAATCGATCAGTTTTACAATTCCATCCGACACCATTTCTGTGTGCACCCCCAGATCACGCTTGCTATTCAGCGATTGAAGCACTGCATCGGGAATACCACCAATACCTAATTGAAGCGTGGAATTATCCTCCACAAGATCAGCGATGTATTGTCCAATCTTAACTTCAATATCCGATGGGGGATCTTTCGATAATTCCGGTAGTTCACTTTGATGTTCCACAATGCGATGCACACGTGAAACATGTATGAACGAATCGCCAAGGGTTCGAGGCATTCGCTCATTTACTTGGGCAATAACAAATTTTGCACTTTCTGCCGCCGCTTTAGTTGCAAGGCACTCAACACCGTAACTCATAAATCCATGTTCATCGGGTGGAGAAACCTGTATGATTACCGCATCAAGTGGAATCAATTTATTTGTGAATAGTGAGGGGATCTCGAACAGAAACACCGGCACATAATCAGAACGCCCATCATGTATCGCTTTCCTATCAGCCGGTCCAACAAATAATGAATTATGCCGGAAATGTTCTTCCATTCCTAATCTCGATAATGGATCATCACCAATCAGTAATACATGGTTTACTTCAACACCGAAAAGTTCATTCTTACGCGCAGCCAGCGCTTCGATGAGAATGAATGGTGTGGCTGCATTTCCACTGATAAAAATCTTATTCCCTGATTTTATATGCGATACTGCTTCTTCAGGTGTTGAAAGTTTTTGTTTGTACTGTGATACCCAATTCATACTTCTCTTATTAAAAAAATCTTTGTCAAATTAATACATCTTAATGACCGAGTAACGATAGAATATCAACCGATTCTATCTCAAAGCGTCTCGCAATGACTTCGTTCGTACACTTTCCACCATAAGTACAAACTCCACGAGACAGACCGACATTATCTCGCAAGGTTTGAACAATTCCATTTTGAGCAATATCTAATAGATATGGTAAGAGAGCATTCGTCAAACTGTATGTTGCAGTCCGGGCAACATTAGCTGGCATGTTTGGCACACAATAATGAATTACATTATGCAATATGTAGGTTGGATTTTCTAATGTTGTGGGACGACTTGTTTCAATACATCCACCCTGATCAATTGATACATCGACAATTATAGATCCCGGTTTCATCTGCTTAATCATTTCCTCTGTTAGAACATGCGGAGCTTTTTCTGCTTTAATTAGCACCGCTCCGATCACTACGTCGGCATATTGCAGAGCTTTCTTGATGTTATATTCATTTGCAATGGCAGTTGCAATGCGATAGTTGAATTGATTTGATAAAAGGCGCAGCCGACTAAAATCTTTATCAAGTATTATTACTTCTGCACCTAAACCCAACGCTATTCGTGCTGCTGCCCGACCAACCGTGCCGGCACCTATTATGAGAACCGTTGCAGGTGGAATTCCCGTAATCCCCCCCATAACAATCCCTCGTCCATTATAATTGCTTTCAAGATAACGGGATGCTGCTTGAATCGCCATCTGTCCTGCAATTTCGCTCATCCCTAAAAGAATTGGTAAATCTCCATTTTGGTCTTCTATAAGCTCGTATCCGATTGCACAAATCTTTTTCACTAACAATCGGTTCATTACTTCACTTCTTGCGATCGCAAGGTGAAGGGCAGCGAATAATGTTTGTGATTCGACAAGCCGGTGACAATCGGTTGGGGTTGGGGGTGATACTTTTAAAAGAATCTCTGAGCGGCCAAAAACCTCGTCGCTTGAATATACAACCATTGCACCAACAGCTTGATAATCCTCGTTAGAAAAATGTGCGGCGTTGCCCGCGTCTTTCTCAATGAAAACCTGGCATCCGATGCTTACTAACGATTGCACACCGGCAGGAGTTAATGCTACTCGTCTTTCACGAGAAGGATCTTCTTTAAGTATGCCTATATTCATTGTGGAATTTAGCAATAAAATTTTGATGAATTATTGTTTAGAAAGCAACTTAAAAACTGTCAATTTGTATGCCAGAGGTGCATTATCTGATAGAGCGATTAGTAACATTATATATATGAAAATCTTGGAAATATCTCATTTATGATAATTTAATATTGGGTTGTTTTCATAGTTGAGAGTTTTTCAATTTGAGGCGATGTGTATGAAGTAGGATTATGAAAAACAACTTAAAGATGAAATGAGAACATCGCTGTACTCTACCAAAATAATTTTTAAGCGAGATACAAAATGCTGTCGTGTAGTTAGAAGAATAATCGTACTAACAGCTCTGAGTTTTAAGTTTATCTAAATCTTCTTTTGTGTACTTAATAAATTTATTCGACTTGTCAACTATAATGATTTTTGGTTTCGGCGACCTTTCAGAAATTTGAAATGTCATAATGATAACTTCGTCTCCCTTCTTCACCAGATGAGCGGCTGCACCGTTCATACAAATTTTACCGGAATTTTTCTTCCCTTTGATTACGTACGTCTCCAGACGATTGCCATTGGTATTATCAACAACTAACACTTTTTCGTATTCTGAAATATCCGCCTTCTTCATCAATGCTTCATCAATAGTAATAGAGCCGACATACTTTAGATTGGCACTGGTTACCGTTGCATTGTGTATTTTTGATTTCAAAAATGTTCTCATGTTACCTTCATAATTTTTCCTAAATGAAATATATCGAAAAATGAGAGAAAGAGCAAAAAGAAAATAAGACGCCATATTTTCTATGGCATTCACAATCCGTTATAGATTAATAATCTCTGATTGTAAATACCATTAATCGATTTTCAAATTAATGGTCTAGATGTATGATTATACTTTCGTCAAATTAACTTTTATTCTGTGTGTAGAATATCAAAACCAAGAGGGCTCATAATTCTTGGATATTCTCTTGAATATTAACGTACCATTTTGTATATCATTTATGATAATTATTTAAAAAATGGTTTTCAGACTTGATATGTAAATTGTAATAAAATTGTTTATATTCAAAAAATAACATTGTAAGGCATTGATAAATGAAGATAATGTTAACTCGATTTTTAAAAAAAAATTGGAACGAAGATTGCTAAATCAATTATGTTTTGATATAGGACGAGTTGAACACGTAGGGTATGACTTAGGAGGTTGATAACTATGAGAGATGCAGTACGATTGATCGTTTAAACAGAAATCATTCAGGACAAAAACTACCGAAGAAAGTATAACATGAATCGTGAAAGCGTTCTACCCATCGTAGAGAAATACAAACATCACCGCGGTGGACTTATATCCATTCTCGAAGAGATTCAATCAAAGTACGGCTATCTACCCGAAGATGTATTAAGAGTAGTAGCAGAACTAACCGACCGCGATATAGTAGATATCTATAGTGTCGCCACATTTTACCGAGCATTCCGTTTGAAACAGAGAGGAAAACATTTGGCTTCGGTATGTCTTGGAACTGCATGCCACGTACGTGGCGGACAAGCCATCGCAGATGAGTTTGAACAGAAACTCAAAATAAAAAGTGATGGCGAAACAACACCCGACAAAGAATTCACTTTAGAAACAGTTCGCTGCCTTGGTGCATGCGCACTTGCACCTATCGTCGTTGTCGATGGTCATTACTTTCCTCACGTCAATACCGGACAAGTTAAAGAGATATTAGAAAAAACTCGTAGCGGGCTGGATAAAGTTGAAATTGAAAAAGACCAACGTATATTCCCTATCGAAGTCAACTGTCCGCGATGCAACCACAGTTTGATGGATGCAGATCGCTTAGTTGATGGTTATCCATCGATTCGGTTAACTGTTTCATTTGGACAACAACATGAATGTCTTTTTTTATCATCGTTGTACGGAAGTTACACAATCGAATCGGGTTATGAAATCCCAGCAGATATCATTGTAAATTTCTTCTGCCCGCATTGTAACACCGAGTTGATCGGTGCATGGAACTGCTCAATGTGCAACGCACCTATGGTTCCAATGATTGTTAGCGGCGGAGGAATAATACAAATTTGTTCTCGTCGTGGCTGTAAAAGTCATATGCTCGACATAGAAACTCCAACACTCCAATAAACTAATTTCAGAGAGTAGAAAATGGCAACTGAACGATTTAACTCGATTACTGCTTTAAAAGAATTTCAAAAGAAATTAGTAGCTCAGAAAGATACAAACACACCAACAATTATTATCTCTGCCGGAACATGCGGTCAAGCAAGCGGAGCTAATGATTTAATCCGAATTGCTAAACGCGAGATTATTACAAAAAAGTTAACGGGCAATATCCATCTTCGTGTTACAGGGTGTCACGGTTACTGTGAAATGGAACCATCTGTCCTCATAGAGCCGCGGGGAACTTTCTATCCGAAATTGAAGATGAACGATATGATACGAATTATCGAGTCCATAGGGAAAGGTGCATTATTACCCGATTTATTTTACACTGATATTGCTACGGGTAAAAAATTCGAAAAGCAAACCGATATACCGTTCTATAAAAAACAAAATCGCAGAATCATGTCAAGGAACGAGAAAGTTGATCCAATTAGAATCACCAACTACATTGAAAACGACGGTTACTCGCCTCTGATGAAAGTTCTTGAAAAAAACGATCCCACTTGGGTTGTGGAAGAGGTCAAAGCATCCGGCTTACGTGGCAGAGGTGGTGCTGGATTTCCAACCGGTATAAAGTGGGAAATGCTTGCAAACCAAAAAAATGGAAAGGGCAAATTCCTTGTCTGCAATGCAGACGAGGGCGATCCTGGCGCATATATGGATAGAAGCGTTCTTGAAGGAAATCCACATAGCATCATCGAGGGCATGATCATCGGAGCTTTTGGAACAGGTGCAACAGAAGGCATCATCTACGTCAGGAATGAATATCCACTCGCTATAAAACATCTCATAATAGCTTTACGCCAAGCTCGTGAACTTGGTGTTCTGGGTAAGAATATTTTAGGTACTGATTTCTCATTTGATATTAATGTAGTAAAAGGTGCAGGTGCATTTGTTTGTGGTGAAGAAACTGCCCTCATCCGCTCGATAGAAGGGAAAATGGGTGAACCACGTCAGCGTCCACCCTACCCTGTCAAAAAGGGAATCGATGGCAAACCCACAGTAATTAATAATGTTGAGACGTGGGCGAATGTTCCAATCATCATCAACGAGGGCGGTGAAGAATTCGCAAAGGTTGGTACGAAGAAAAACGCCGGAACGAAAATTTTTAGTCTCGTCGGTAAAGTAAAAAATACTGGTCTGGTTGAGATTCCAATGGGAGTTACTATCAACACGATAGTTAACGACATTGGCGGCGGACCTGTAAGCAAAGCAAAGATAAAAGCCGTTCAAACCGGCGGTCCCTCCGGCGGTTGTATTCCTGCAAAAATGTTTGACCTCCCAATTGATTACGACAGCTTAACTGCAGCCGGCTCTATCATGGGATCGGGTGGTATGATTGTTATGGATGACGATACTTGCATGGTCGATGTGGCAAAGTACTTTATGAATTTCTTAAAAGATGAATCGTGCGGAAAGTGTTTTACATGCCGCAAAGGAACTCAGCGCATGTACGAAATCCTTGAAGATATTTCAGAAGGAAAGGGCTCAGAAGGTCATCTTAAACTTCTTGCCGAACTTGCTGAAACAGTTAAAGACACTTCAATGTGTGGACTTGGTCAATCGGCACCGAATCCAATTTTAAGTACATTACGATACTTCATTGATGAATATAAAAGACATATCTACGACAAGCGATGCGATGCTTTTGTATGCAAAGGAATCGTCGGTGCACCTTGTGCATCCGCTTGTCCGATTGGAACGGAGGCATGGCGCTACATCGCACATATCCAGCGTGGTGAATTTGAGGAAGCATATAGAGTTATCAGAGAAGCCAATCCGCTTCCCTCTGTTTGTTCTCGTGTATGCAATCATCCTTGCGAAGATCGATGTAAAGCAGGAACTCACGGTGGCGATTCAATTGCAATCCGGGCGCTTAAACGGTTCGTTACAGATCGCATCGAGCCCTCAGTTTATAAACCATTACGCCTTGCAAAAACAACCGACGACTTCCCACCAGTAGCTATTGTGGGATCAGGTCCCGCCGGATTGACTGCGGCACATTATCTTTCATTGAAAGGATACAAGGTAACGGTTTTCGAAACAGAAGCACAGCCGGGTGGAATGCTGTTCAGTGCAATTCCATCTTATCGCTTGCCTCATGAAGTTATTAAGAAAGAAATCGACGCGTTGCTGGACGATAATATAACAATCAAATGTAATGTTACTTTGGGTCGTGAGATAACTTTAGACAGTTTGTTCGATGACGGATTCAAAGCAGTATTCGTAGCCATCGGTGCACACAAAAGTTTGCGCTTACAATTACGGGGAGAAGATATGCCCGGAGTTTATCCATCGATTCAATTCCTGAAAGCTTTTAACGTACGTGGTGAAAAGTTAGCAAAAGGACGTGTTGGAATTGTCGGCGGTGGCAACTCTGCTCTTGATGCGGCAAGAATTGCAATCCGTCAACCTGACGTGAAGAGTGTTTCGATTTTCTATCGGCGTACACGTGAAGAGATGCCTGCATTTGAAGAAGAAATTGAAGCCGCTCTACAGGAAGGCATCCATATCGAGACATTGGTATCACCGACCGGAATTCTTTCCGAAGGTGGAAAGCTCTCGGGTATCGAATGTATCAATAACGAATTAGGTGATCTTGATGCCACCGGGCGCCGTCGTCCGGTAGCAATTCCCGGTACCCAACACGTCATCCCACTCGACACATTAATAGTGGCAATCAGCGAGGGCTCGGATACCGACTGCGTAACTGTTGCAGGTGCGAATCGACTTGATATCGATGATCGAAAGAATACAATCGTAGTTAATTCCGAAACTCTGTGTACAAATCGGCCTGGTGTTTTTGCAGGAGGCGACGTAATAACAGGTCCCAATACCGTAATAGATGCAATCGCAGCAGGTAAAAAAGTCGCCGTGATGATTGACCGCTACTTGAAAAACGAGGAATTGAAACAGCCATCTGAATTGAAATTACCTCACCATTACATCGAACCGATGAAAACAAACGGTAGCTCACAAACAGCAAAACGAACCGAGGTGCCACGCATCTCAATCGACAGAAGAAAACATGAATTTACTGAAGTGGAGATGGCACTTTCGGTTGAAGAGGCAAAGTATGAAGCGGGCAGATGCCTCCGATGCGATCTTGAATTCACACAGAAAAAAAATGAAGAATCGAAATCTCATGTATTGAAGGAACAATCAGCATGATTAATATAAAAATGAACGGTCTGCCTGCCTCCGTCGAAGAAGGCACAACTATACTCGAAGCTGCAGAATTCCTTGGTTTCCCGATTCCAACTTTGTGTCACATGGATGGTTTGACTCCCTATGGAGCTTGTCGTCTGTGTGTTGTTGAAATCGGTGAGGGACTTAAATCAAAACTTGTTTCGTCATGCACTTATCCGGTTGAGGAAGGAATGAAAATTAGAACCGCCTCCAATCGGGTCATTCGCGCGCGGAAGATGGTGATCGAGTTATTGCTCGCTTCTTGTCCACAATCAAAAATTATACAGGACATCGCTTCGGCACACGAAGTGCGTCAACAACGTTTCAGACAAGAACATGAAGATTGTATCCTTTGTGGATTATGTGTTCGAATGTGCAAAGAACAGATGGTTGGCAACGCAATCGGTTTCCGTGGGAGAGGTGAGCATCGAAGCATCGGCACGCCGTTCGATATCAAATCAGAAAAATGCCGTTTATGCGGAGGATGTATCTACGTTTGTCCGGCTTGCCAGTTAAGATGTACATATACTCAACCAGAACTTGCGATTTGCGGCGGCTGCGCTAACTTAAGTCCACCCTGCATCGAAAAAGAAAAGTTTAATGACATGATGTGCTACATGGAACCCTGTGTGGCATGTGAAATAAAAAAAGATTAACGAAAGGAGATACAAAAAAATGTCGCTCTCAAAAATAAACGCAACAGCAGCAACTTTAACTAAAAACAGAACAGATGGTTCCATAGTACCTGCCTCGGGCATGTGCGTAACCTGCGTCGATGGCTGCATAGGAATGTGCGAAATCGGCAAATCTGCTTATCGGGGTCACGAAGTAATTTATCCTCAGCCGTTCGGCGTCATCACAACGGCGGGAGAAAAAAATTATCCTGTCGATTATTCTCACTTTAACATCATGGGCACCGCAGTCGGCGCACACGGTATTAAAGCCGATAGCGATGTAGCAATCTTTCCGAATGTAAATTTGGAAGTTCGCTTCGGCCATGATAAGGGAATTAAGTTCCACTATCCGTGGATAATACCCGGCATCGGCTCAACCGATATTGCAAAAAATAATTGGGAGGGCTTGGCGATTGGCTCCGCGCTTTCAGGAACCGGTTTGACAATCGGTGAGAATGTGGTCGGCATGGATATGGAAGCTGTAATAAAAAATGGAAGAGTTCATGATACAG
The DNA here is from genome assembly GCA_964520905.1 of uncultured Chlorobiaceae bacterium. Classification (GTDB taxonomy): domain Bacteria; phylum Bacteroidota; class Ignavibacteria; order UBA10030; family SZUA-254; genus JAGVIE01. Next base: position 51,062 of record CAZFQL010000008.1, read on the forward strand.
TTGACTTAAAGCGTCGCGTTTCACTTTATAAAGACCACATGCGCAATGGCTTTGGTGCGATCATCGTCCAGGCGAACGTTGAAGATACACGCCTCGGCGTCCAAGAATATGCCATTGAAAAGCTTGGCGTACAAATCGTTGAATTGAAATGGGGACAAGGAGCAAAAGACATCGGCGGTGAAGTGAAAGTCCGTAATCTTAAAAAAGCCCAAACACTTTACCAGCGCGGCTATGTTGTTCTACCCAATCCGATGGACGAGATGGTCATCAAAGCATTCGAGCGCGGTGCATTCAAAGAGTTCGAGCGACATTCGCGTGTCGGTATGGTCAGCGAAGAGTCATTCGCGCAGCGCGTTGATGAACTCCGTAAAGCCGGCGCAAAATATATTTTCCTAAAAACCGGTGCATACCGCCCAGCCGATTTAGCTCGTGCAGTCAAGTTTGCTTCAAAGTATAAACTTGATCTTCTCACGGTAGATGGTGCCGGCGGTGGAACAGGTATGAGTCCATGGCGGATGATGAACGAATGGGGCGTGCCACCTGTCGAATTACATTCTCTGATGTATTTCTATGCCAAGAAGTTAGTGGATAAAAAACAACATATCCCAGCGCTTACAGTTGCAGGCGGATTTACGTTCGAGGATCAAATCTTCAAAGGACTTGCAATGGGAGCTCCGTTCGTGAAGCTCGTTGGTATGGCACGTTCACCAATTGCGGCAGCAATGGTGGGAAAGACAATCGGTCGGGCGATGGAAGAAGGTCAGTTGCCTATTTATGTTGAGCGATTTGGCAGCACAAAGGATGAAGTCTTTGTAACGGCAGCTCATTTACGACACGAATTAGGTAATGATGAGTTCGAAAAAGTACCGACGGGTGCGCTCGGTCTCTACACGTATTACGAGCGTCTCGCTCAGGGATTACGCCAGCTAATGGCAGGTAACAGAAAGTTTTCACTTGATCACATTACTCGTGACGATATCGCATCGCTCACACCAGAAGCAACCGCGATCAGCGGCATTAAATATGTAATGGACGTTGATAAGGAAGAAGTGGAAGCGATCCTGAAGTAAAGTAAGATATTTTCACCGCGGAGACGCGGAGAGCACGGAGACATCCTCTGTGATCTCTGCGACTCTGCGGTGAGATGTTATCACTCCGGTTTCAAAATAATTCCCTCATTCTTCTGCCCATTCATCTTAACAACGAGTGGACTTTTCAATCGAAGATGCCGAGCGAACGATTTTTCTTCCACTATATTTTGTGCCAACAACCATTCCCAGTCCACGAATCCTTCTTCTATTCTAGAAGTAATAGTAAAATAACCAACCATGAACGAAGTTATATTCTGAAAAAAGTGTGAACCTTGCGATGGTGCAACATCAATGTCTTTAAATCCCGCTTCAATGATGGCGCGCGCACCGGCAATCTGTTCCCACTTCACAGGGATACCAAGCCAAGAATCTAAACTTCCCCACCGTCCTAAACCAATCAAAAGGTACGGTCGCTGTTCGAAAACAAGTTTTTGATTAAATTGCCCGATCTCCTTTGCCACTTCATTTGTCTTACTTCGATCAAATCGATTGATATCAACCATTACAACATCATAGATATCTTTAATTATGCCATGACCTAACACCTGATGGCTGTGACAAATTAACTTTTTCGCATCAATCTCTTCGATCTCCAATTCCTCTGCTTCACGACTTAAAACAAGTGGACGAATTTGTAACAACCCAAACTCTTTGGGCTTTGAAAGTGAATCCGACATATTCACTGCAAACTCCAGCTCGACGGGCGCACCCATTCCCCAATTTCCCATTTCAAGTAAAAGCTCGACTATTTCCGGAAGTGGAAATATTTTATTCCGAAGTATCGGTGCAAATGTAACAACCCGTTTCCCATCCCGCGAGAGGCCATCGTGTATCGTGTCATTTTCAGATGAATAGGTTGAGCCGACATAACTGAGAGTTCCATCGCGCTCAGCTTCATTCAGTTCATATTTCTTTAACAGTGTATAGCCCGGATCGGCGGTATCGTTTAATTTTGATTCGAGGTCCAGAGCAAAAAATTCGGTTTGACTGTTTCGAAGTGTTTCCTTGACAGAATAAAATTGTAAAAGATTATCGGGATACTTCGGGCAAAAACGGACGGTGATTCCGCCATCGACAATCATCTTTCCTAATCCAAGCGCAACCGATACAATTCCATCCTGCGATTTTTGGGGTGCGATTGGATAGAAATTATAAGACTTTGCAACTCCAGAGAAATCCGGATAAAACTTTGAATCATGTGGGTCCCCAACCATCTTCTGAACGATAACCGCCATCTTTTCTTCTTCAAGCCGATACGATGTTACTTTTATATAATCTTTTGCACTCTGATAAAAAGTTGAAGCATATACTCGCTTTATACTGTTTATCAAGTCCATACGTCGAGTAACCGGATTACTATGATTGTTCGGTATCATATAAGTTTTATAAACGCCTGCGAATGGGTGGAACTGGGAATCTTCCAAAAGTGAAGAAGATCGAACAGCGAGCGGTTCCTGAACAATATCTAAGAAATCATTTAATTGCCGACTAATTTTCCGAGGAAATTTTTTTGCTTCTAAAAAACGATGTGTGATTTCTGTATCGTCCGTGCAGCGTAATGCAAACTCACGCAAATTGTTTTCGTCAAGGAACTGATCAAATACGTCTGTTCCAAGAATGACCGCAGGAGGAACCGTAATTTGAATATCCTCGAATCGATCACGTATATCAAAATTGCTTAATAAAGTATTAACAAATCCCAATCCGCGGGCTTTTCCACCAAGCGATCCGCTGCCGATCCGAGCAAAACTGCTCGACGGATCGAAAGTTGTTTTATCGAAATCTGTTATTTGCCCCAATTGCCGCAATCGACGATACGTTTGGAATGATATGATCAGATCCTGTCGCATACCGGCAATAGATGGAAAATCTGAAACCTTACGTGGTCGATGTTTATATGCAAGCCAGAATTCAGTTCTCGCTTTAAGCCAGTTTGAAAAATGATTCCTTTCAGCATGGTAGCGTAGACTCTCATCTGGAACAAAATTCAATTGTTCTTCGAGTGATTTCAAATCAGTTGCCCGGCTAACCTCTGTTCCGTCAGGCATACGGAAAATGAAATCTCCAAAGCTAAAGTAGCGATTCATGAACAGCCGCAGATCGTTCAGTAAAGTTGGAGAATCTTTGAGCAGAAAAGATACACCGATTGTGTGAACTTCGATCTCTTTATCGGGTGCATTCGATTGCAGCAAAATTGGTATATCCGCGCGGCGCGACTTCACATTTTTTGCAAACTCGATCCCAGCTTCCGGATCATCACTGCCATTACGGTAAAAATCGATGTCCGATATAATTCCGAGAATATTTTCCTCATACTTCTGAAAATATTCCCATGCTTCTTCGTATGTTGTGCATAGAAGAATTTTGGGCCTCGCCCTCATTCGAAGATACCGATCCGATGGATTGATACCTTCTGCAATTAATCGCTGAGATTGAATGAGAATTTCCGTATAGATGATTGGTAGAAAAGCAGAGTAATATTTGACATTATCTTCGATAAGAATAATGGATTGGACGCCAGCGGTTTTAGTATCATGCTCAACATTCATCCGATCTTCTATATATTTAATAATCGCAACAAGAATGCGGGAGTCTCCTTGCCATATAAAAATCCTGTCGAACACTGAAGTATCCTGCCTTAGCATTAACTCTGATAGTTCCCGGTTATCATAGGTAAGAAGTACGACAGGAATATTCAATCCTGATTCTTTCACCTTCCTGGCAAATCGTATCGCATGGAAATCTTCGATATGCAATGTGGTGATGATTAAATCAAACCGCCTTCCACCTGTAGCCAACTCGAGTGCCTCTTCTCCGCTGGAAACATGTGTAATCTCAGGTGAGTGGCTCAAATTAAGTCCTTCGTATTCTTTTCGAATCAGTTCATACAACCGTCCATCTTCTTCGATGATATAAGAATCGTAAAGACTGGAAACTAAAAGAATATCCCGGACGTTGAACCGCATTAGTTTTTGAAATCCCTGGAACCGTGTGCTATAGCCAGCGGTTTCCCATGGATATTCGGTACGTTTTGATGATGGTATAATATGATCTGTCATAATTAATGAAAATATTATTACATATATAATAAAAAAATCGGAGGGTAAAAACCACTCCGATTCAATAATCGTAAAGCATTCGTCTTTTTTTTCTACTTCATAGACGATAATGTCTTTATAATTGCCTCATTTTTATACTAATCCCTGGTCCAGCATCGCATTTGCTACCTTCATAAAGCCAGCTATATTCGCCCCATTGACATAATTCCCCGGACTTCCAAACCGTTCTGCAGTTTCAACACAAGTTTGGTGAATTTTCTTCATGATCTCGTGTAATCGCTGGTCAACTTCTTCCTTTGACCACTGTAGACGCATGCTGTTCTGGCTCATTTCCAAACCGGAAGTTGCAACACCGCCGGCATTCGATGCTTTACCGGGCGCATAAAGTATTTTTGCTTCCTGAAATATTTTTACGCCTGGAATTGTTGTTGGCATATTCGCGCCCTCGCAAACACATATACAACCGTTCTTCACTAATTCTTTAGCGTCGTTTTCATCCAATTCATTTTGAGTCGCGCATGGCAATGCCACATCGGCTTTAACACTCCAAGGGCGTTTACCTGCTTGGAACGGAACCTTAAATTTATCGGCGTACATTTTAACTTCATCGCGGGCGCTTGAACGCATCTCGAGCATGAAATCTATCTTCTCTCCTTTGATTCCATCTTTATCGTGAACAAATCCATCCGGACCTGATAATGTTACAACCTTACCGCCGAGTTCTGTTACTTTGAGAGCAGCGCCCCAAGCTACATTTCCGAAGCCCGATATGGCAACTGTTTTTCCATCGAACGAAAGTTTTCTTGTCTTTAGCATTTCCTCTGCAAAATAAACAGCGCCAAATCCGGTAGCTTCCGGACGTATTAAAGAACCGCCCCAGTTCAATCCCTTCCCGGTCAGCACACCGCTGAATTCACGCGACAGCCGTTTATATTGTCCGAATAAAAATCCGATTTCGCGCCCGCCAACACCTATATCTCCAGCCGGAACGTCTGTGTCCGGACCGATATGACGATACAATTCAGTCATGAAACTCTGGCAGAAACGCATCACTTCGGTATCGCTCTTTCCTTTCGGATCGAAATCGGATCCACCCTTACCGCCGCCCATTGGTAACGAAGTTAAACTATTTTTAAAAACCTGTTCGAAAGCAAGAAATTTTAAAATGCTCAATGTAACAGATGGATGGAAACGCAAACCGCCTTTGTATGGACCGATGGCGCTATTCATCTGAACTCTGAATCCGCGATTGATATGGAATTCGCCACGATCATCCATCCACGGCACACGGAAGATAATAATACGTTCCGGCTCAACCATCCGTTCTAATATTTTACCCGAACGGTACTCAGGGTGTTTTTGAAGAACAAGCTCGAGCGATTCGAACACTTCTTCTACAGCCTGATGGAATTCAACTTCACCTGCATTTTTTGCTTTCACTTGTGTAATCAAATTTTTTACATACTCTGACATGTTTTCCTCATATAATCTATAATGATTAAAATGTTTTCCGCGGAAGTCCTGTCGTCAATTATTGGTTAGAACCTCCAAAATCTTTATAAAAAAAGTCAATTTTTATGCCAGATGAAAAACATTCCTTCTCTTTGGAAAAGGGTGATTTTATGTATCATATAAGTTAGATATCTCACTATTGATAAACCAAGGGAAGCCGGATTTCACTAATGATAAACAATTTTCAGAGAAATTGTTATATTATAAAAAACAGATTTTTCTATTCAATCGTACAGGATGAAACAGAAACTCACAACATACACTGAACCCGAACGTACGTTGCTGGAAAATGCCCGCGAAGGCAACCACAAAGCATTCGCCGAGATCGTGCGCCGTTATGAAAATCTTGTCTACAGCTTTGCATTCAAAGTATGCCGGAACAAAGATAAGGCATCAGAGACTTTGCAAGATACATTCGTTAACGTTTACAGAAAACTTGATCAGTTTGACCACCGGTCCAAGTTCACTACATGGTTATACAGTATTGTCACTAACAATTGTCTGATGAAAAACCGCCGGACAAAATTAGCGGAAGCATCAGTTTCCTTTAATGAAGTTCAATTACCTCACGACGACTTTGAAAATCATTCTCATCATGATAAATCTATTCACGAATGGAAAAGCACTCCCCTTGACCGCGTGATGAATTCCGAATTAAAAGATTTGCTGGATGGTTCGATCCAGAAACTGCCGATGGATCATCGTGTCGTTTTTGTTCTTCGGGATATCGAAGGCAGATCCGCGGAAGAAACTGCAAAGATTTTGAAACTCACAGTTCCGGCTGTTAAATCCCGGCTCCGCAGAGCGCGCGTGTTTCTTAGAGAACAACTCAACGAGTATATGGCATCATGAAAAAGAAACATATAAACTGCAAAGACATTTTCAATCGTATCTGCGATACCCTTGACCAAACCCTTGATTCACCCACATGCCGAGACCTTAAACATCATCTTGATGACTGTCCCGACTGCTTAGCATATTTAGACAGTATGAAAAAGACTATTGTCCTGTATCGTAAATATCCGAATCCAAAGATACCGGGTAAAGTTCACAAACAATTACTTAAAAAGTTAAAACTATAAAGCACAATCAAATAAAAATGATTCATTGTTCCTTAATAATTTCCTTTTATAAAAGAATCGACTATCTTAAATTATTACTTGCTGCACTTGAAAAACAAACATTCAAAGATTTTGAAGTAATTATTGCTGACGATGGATCAGACATTGCCGTGGTTCAGGAAATCCAAAGAATATCAAGGAACACACCCTCCCCAGTAACACATGTTTGGCAGGAAAAGTTAGGTTTTCGTAAAAACAAAATTTTAAACACTGCTATTAAAACCTCAGTTTCTGATTACTTAATTTTTATTGATGGTGATTGTATTCCTCACACTGAATTTATTAAAGAACATATTAAATATCGAAAGAAAGGAATATGCTTAACTGGAAGAAGAGTAAATTTATCCAGAGCCATAACTGAAAGGCTGACCCCTGAAAAAATAAGGGATGGTTATCTCGAAAATATTATTTTACGTTTGATTGCAGATAGCATTTTCGGAAATTCCTCCCATGCCGAAAAAGCATTTTATATTAAGACTAATTTTTTGAGAAATTTTATTAATAAGAAAAAGAGAGGATTGTTGGGCTGCAATTTCTCTATTCACAAGAAAGATATCTTAGGAATTAATGGGTTTGACGAACGGTATGAAGCTCCTTCAATAGGAGAAGACAGTGATGTGCAGTATCGACTTGAGTTAACAGGTGTTGAGATTAAATCGCTGAATAATATCGCCGTGCAATATCATTTATACCATGAACTTCAGCCGCGCTTACAGACAAATCTCGATCTTTTTGAACAAGTAAAATCTTCAAAAGAAGCTTTTACTCATTACGGGATTAAAGAGGATAAAGAAAAATGTATAAATTCAACCATTTTAATATAAACGACATGAAGGATGAAATCTTTTTTACTCTCCTTGCATCAGATAGATATAAAAACACTAAATATCTTTAATATTAATTGAGAGGAAAACAAATCATGAAAAAGAACATGGGTTCGATCGATAAGTCTATCCGAATTATATTTGCGTTACTCTTCGGAATCCTGTACTTTACTGAAACAGTAACCGGTACAACGGGGTTTATTCTGCTGATCCTCGGCATCATTTTCTTGCTGACAAGCTTTGTCAGCTTTTGCCCGTTATACACACCGTTTAAGGGCTCAACGATCAAAGGAAGCAAAACAAAAGAAGCAAAATAATTTATTTTAAGGAAGTAAAGAATATGGCAACAAAAGAAGCAATCATCAAGCAAGTACAGGGAATAACATTAGTAGCAAAATCGGAAACCAACCATTGGATAGTTATGGATGGAAGCGATAAATTCGGCGGCAGTTTGGCTGGCTCAAGCCCGAAGGAACTTCTAATGTTCGCTCTTGGCGGCTGTACAGCTATGGACGTTATACCGATCCTCGCAAAACGAAAAGCGCCGGTCGAAAACCTGGAAGTAAAAATTAGCGGTAACGTACGTGATGAACACCCGCAAATATTCACCGATCTTCATGTGGAATATGTTCTTTATGGCGACGGAATAAATCCCGAAGATGTTGAACGTGCAATTGAGCTTTCAACAACAAAATATTGTTCGGTTAGTGCCATGCTGAGACCCGGCGTTCCGATAACACATTCATATCGGATCGAACCGGCATCAAGTATGAAAAAATAAATTTACACGCATACCGGTATTATTGTGAACACAACCAGCATCCTTATAGTTGATGATGAACAGTCCCAGAGGATTATACTCTCCGGCTATCTAAGGAAAAAAAAATATTCAATCTTCGAAGCGGCATCTGCCGATGCAGCTTTAAAATATATTAAAGATCGATCAATCGATATTGTCTTAACCGATTTTAAGATGCCCGAGAAATCGGGTTACGAGCTACTGAAAGAAATCAGGGCGCTATCTCCGGAAACATCTATCGTAATGATGACCGCTTTCGGCACGATAGAAGATGCCGTGAAAGCAATGCGCGACGGCGCATATGATTACCTTACTAAACCAATCGACCTGGAAGAATTAGATTTACTCATCAATCGCATTGTTGAGCGACATCGCCTGCTTTCAGAAAATCGCTTGTTGAAAGAACAACTTACCGAACGATTTTCTTTCTCCGCAATCATTTCACAATCGCCGGAAATGGAAAGAGTTCTGAATACTACCGGACGTGTCGCGAACAGTAAAGCTTCTATACTCATCCGTGGTGAAAGCGGAACCGGCAAAGAACTCATCGCAAAGGCGATCCATTATAACAGCCCACGAAAAGAAAAACCATTTATTGCCGTCAACTGTGCCGCTCTGAACGAAAATCTTTTCGAGAGTGAGCTTTTCGGTCATGAAAAAGGCGCGTTCACCGGTGCAGATAAACAACGTCGTGGGCGATTCGAAATGGCTGATGGTGGAACACTTTTCCTCGATGAAATTGGTGATATTCCTTTGGCAACACAAGTTAAGCTATTGCGAGTGCTGCAAGAACAGCAATTCGAGCGTGTTGGTGGAACTGAAACGCTTAAAATTGATGTAAGAATAATAGCTGCTACAAATAGAAATCTTGAGGACCTGATTAAAGAAAATACATTCCGTGAAGATTTATTTTATAGATTGAATGTTGTAACAATCGAAATTCCCCCTATCAGAAATCGCAGAGATGATATACCTCCCCTTCTGGAGTATTTCTTAAAACGTTTCGCCATAGATCATAAACGAACGAGTTTATCTTTTTCAAAAGAAGCATGGGATTTGCTTTTGCGCTACGACTATCCCGGCAACATTCGTGAATTGGAAAACATAGTCCAGCGGGCAGTCATTCTCTCTCGACAAGATTTAATAACCACCGATGAATTGCCTCAGATTGTAAAAGATTTTAAAAAGGAAACTGAATTGCCAAAACTCGAAACATTGTCCTCTCTTCCTGCCCAAGTTGAGAAACTTGAAAAAGAGCAAATCTTCGAAGCACTTCGGATAACTAACGGCAACCAATCAAAAGCAGCCGAAATGTTGGATATCTCCGAGCGCAACCTCCGATATAGATTAAAGAAATGGGGAGTAAAATAACCTGACTGTATCACTTACTCCCGAATTGAGACATATTTTTCATTAGACCATTATTTAGTTTCCCCGCCGATTATCTTCACTAATTCGATAGATGTAGTGCAGTTTAAATCGGCTAACTCTCTCAAGAGCGATCCTCCCAAACGTTTTAGGTCATCTTCGACTTGAACATCGTACTGCTCAAACAATAGAATAGCTATACTCACGGCAAGCCCTGCACGTTTCTGTCTAATTATTATTATCCAATAATATGAATTACTTTTCTCCTTTGTTTATCTCTAAAATAATTGTTACTTTTTGAATAATAAATTTCAATAAAATCATATGGTATCATTCTACTCGCTTCCGGCAATCGTTGCTTTGGCGATTAACTTATCACTGGTTATCATTGTTATTCTCGATAACCCCAAGAGTCAGGCACACAGACTTTTTGCGCTTCTTGTATTTTGCTTCGCCCTCTGGAATGTAGCCGATATAATTATCGTTAACAGCATTACTCCGGAATTGGCGTCCCTTGGCGGCGCCATAATCACAGCGGCAATGTTGTTCGCTTCAGCTTTTATGCTTCTGTTGTCATTTTCATTTCCGCGAAGTGTTAATTCTAAATTTGATCGTTTATCTGTACGTCCGCTGTTTTTAGTAGCACCGCTTGTATTCACATTACTGACCGGAATGCAAATCGCCCACCCGTTGAAACTTCATGAAATTACAGAACAGAATATCTATTGTTATGTTGTAGATATTTTTGGCGACGTATTGAATATTGTAATTTACACTGTCCTCTTTTTTTATGTCGCATGGGGAATACGCAATTTCATTACACAATTAAAACATTCACGGTCGAAAAAGGAGCGCACCCAGATTCTTTATTTCTTATATGGAATTATCGGTTTTGGTTTGGCGATTGCAATGCTCGATTTCTCAAGAGAATATGAGCAAATACATTTTTATGGATCCCGATTACTATATCTCCTAATAAGCATTTTCTTATCTTTCGTGATTCTACAAGGGCGAGTTCTTATCCTCCGCAAACGGGCAAAACTCGGGTTCGCGTATTCACTTGTAACCGGAATTATGTTCGGTATTTATCTTATCGTCATAAAGAACATCGCGTCGGTTCTCGATAATAAATTCAATATCGATTCATTTTGGATTGAAGCTCTCCTAATTATCCTGCTTGCTTTTATTTTCAGACCGCTTGTTGTTCGGGTACAAACACTTATCGAACACCTCTTCTATCAGGATATATTCCGTCACCGGCGTAACTTCATACGCTTCACGCGGGAAGCTGTTCATTACACGAATGCGAAAGAATTGACAGAAGCAGCGATACGATTTCTTCGGGAAACAATCTTTGTATCGATATCGGATGTTTTGTTGAAGGAAGATTCAGATAGTATATTTCGGAGTGTAATAAATTCGGGTATTACGTTGCCGATGGATGGATGCCTATCGACTATAATCGGTAAAGAACATAAGCCGTGTGAAGTTGAAGAAATTATGGAAACCTGTTCAACGGATGAACGAACAATTCTACAAGAATATCGGAGTGGCTACGTTGTAGGACTCTATTCAGAGAAAGCGATGTCGGGACTTCTTCTCATCGGTCCGATGACCACGCGAAAACCATATTCCATCGATGAAGTCGAATTTTTCACTATTTTTGCAAATGAAATATCTATAACATTAGAACGAAATGCGCTAATAGAAAAAATACGGGATGAGCAAGCAAAAGCGGCTCAATTAGAACGGCTTGCATCGCTTGGCAGACTTACAGCCGGTATCGCTCACGATTTTCGGAACCCGCTCGGCATTATTTCTCTGTCAGCACAAACTATTCTCCGTAATCCCAAAGACGAACAACTTCATCAGAAAATGAGTACGTTCATTGTAGATGAGAGCAAACGATTAAATAAAAGTGTTGATACTTTTTTACAATATGCTAAACCACATAAACCTGTTTGGGAAAAAGCAAAGCTCGAGCAGATCATCGGCGATGCCATTCAGGCGATAAATACCAAAGCTGCGGACAGTAATGTTAAAATTAATAAAGAATTTCGTGGAGAGATTCCGGAATTGATAACCTCGGTGCAACATCTTAACCGTGTGTTGACCAACTTAGGTACAAATGCTATCGAGGCAATGCCAAAAGGGGGCGAATTAAATTTTAAAGTGATGAATGAAGATAATTTTATTACCATCACGGTTTCAGATACAGGAACCGGTATACCGGAAGAAATTCAATCAAAAATCTTCGACCCTTTTTTCACGACTAAATCAACCGGTACCGGTTTAGGTTTATCAATCGTTCATTCAATGGTCGAGAGCATCAATGGTGAAATATCTTTCACTTCAAATAAAAATGGGACTACATTTTATATTAAACTTCCAATAGATGGATCGCAAGTATGAACAAACTCAATCTTTTAATAATTGATGATGAAGAAAAGACAAGACAAATCTTAGAAATCAATCTTCAATCTGCCCATAATGTTATTCTTGCTAAAAATGGTCGCGAGGCATTGTCGCTCCTGCAAAGTGAACCAATCGATATCGTACTCACAGATCTGAAAATGCCGGAAGTTGATGGACAGACAGTTATGAAAGAAGTAAAAAAGATGGGGCGAAATATCCCGGTAATAATCATGACGGCGTTTGGCACAGTTGAAAATGCAGTTTCAATGATGAAGGAAGGTGCGTTTGATTATTTAACGAAACCGATTGATCTTGATCAGCTTGATCTGGTGCTTACTCGCGCAATGAATCATGTGAAGTTGATTAGAGAGAACGAAGAGTTGCGTAACCAATTGCGTTCAATAGGAAATCTAAGCAATATAATAACGGCAAGTCCAAAGATACAAGACGTTTTAAAAACGGTTCAACAAATTGCTTCAACAAATTTCACTGTACTTATTGAAGGTGAAACCGGAACAGGAAAAGAATTAATCGCACGGGCGATACATTCATCAAGTCACCGCGCGGCTAAAACATTCGTTGCAATAAATTGCGGAGCAATTCCAAGAGAATTGTTAGAGAGCGAATTTTTCGGCAGCGAGAAAGGCGCTTTCACAGGAGCAACGAGCAGGCGCATCGGTAAATTTGAACAGGCAAGCGGCGGAACGTTGTTCCTTGATGAAATCGGTGAGTTACCAATCGAACTTCAAGTCAAACTTCTTCGTGCAATTGAAGAGCAGGCAATTATACGTGTGGGGGCAAATGAGAAAATTTCATTAGACCTTCGCATAGTAGCGGCAACGAATCGTAAATTGAAGATTGAAGTTGAAGCCGGGAGATTCCGCAGCGATTTATATTATCGGCTCAACGTCGTCAATATCGCTCTTCCACCGCTTCGTGAACGGTCGGAGGACGTTCCGCTTCTCGCCCAACATTTCTTAATGAAGCATAAGCAAAACGTTGGGAAAGATATTAAAGGATTCGAGCCGACTGCTCTTATCTATTTAAAAGCATATCAATGGCGCGGCAACGTTCGTGAATTGGAAAATGCGGTGGTGAGATCGATGGTCGCAGCCAGTGAAGAATATATCACAATCGACGATTTACCAGCCGACCTCCACATCGGAAGTAATGATGGACAAGAATCAATCCCCTCTTCCTATCAAGAATTCCTTTCCCAAAAAAAGATACTAAAAGATAAACACCTCAGGGAATTCGAGAAATATTTCATCCTTGAAGCTCTCCGCAACAATCAGTGGAACATTTCTCAAACGGCAAAATCTCTCGATATGGATCGCCGGCAACTCCAAAATATGATGAAAGAGCACGGACTGAAATCGAAAGAGAACGAGACTTGAATTTATTCAATAAATATTTCAGGAACAACCATGAAACATTCTAAACTTATGAATTATGCAGCACTTATTTTAACAATTCTCGTTTTTGCTTTCTTACATGAGACCCTTCATGCTTTACCAGCCCTCGTTTATGGTGAGTATGAGTCATTTAGCATTCATCCATATGGATTTGAAGTCATTTATAAGTCGCCAATACCGGAACGTGTAGGTGTACACTGGGGTTTGATCTCCGGTCTACCGAATATATTCACATTGTCAATCGGTTACCTGTTGTTTGCATATCGACGTCGAATCGCACTCCACAGAACTTCATTCTTAGGTGTTATGGGTTATTGGATGATTTGTATATTCTTATTCGCCGATGCGCTCAACCTCTCGGTGAATCCTTTTATTTTTGGTGGAGATATTGGGGGAATAGTTGTCGGTTTTGGAATTCACCAATATATAATACAGATAACCTTTTTTATAATTTTGCTTATTAACAGAGAGCTTATCGTTCAATATCTCTTTCCCCTTTACGGAATCAAATCAAAAAGCATCCTTTGGAAATCATGGATAAAATTTAGAAAGGAATAACACTCAGTCTCTACGTCAATATATCCGAAGTACAAAAGTTACTTAAACCTGCCATCATCATCGGTCTCCTGGCGGGTATAAATCGGTTTTTGTTTTCAATTGCCAGCCAAGATATAGATCCCATCAGGTCGTTTGTTGAATACACACTTCTATGCTGGCTTGCTGCTTGGGGGGATTATCGATGGCAAAGCGTTTCTCACTACCGGGAGTGTTCATTCACATTCAATTCAATATTTATGGATTCCAGCTTTCATCAATATTTATTTCAACGCTTCTCAGCTTCAGCACTTTCCTTACCCACATACTCAGATCATCTACTATCGAATAAACAACCGGAATAAATACAAGTGTGAGAAGAGATGAGCTTATCATCCCGCCCATAATTACAACTGCCATCCCCGAGCGCATTTCTGAGCCGGGTCCCAATTCCAACGCCAGCGGCAACATGCCAAATACAATTGCAAGCGTTGTCATTAAAATGGGGCGGAGCCGTGTTTTTCCCGCTTCAACAAGCGCATCCAACCGATCCAATCCACGTTTTCTTAATGTGTTGGTATAGTCAACCAACAAAATGGCATTATTCACCACCAAACCAACAAGCATAACAACACCGATCATCGAAAATATATTAAGTGTTTTACCGGTTATCATTAATGCGAGAATGGCGCCTACAACCGTAATTGGTAAAGAAAACATTACGATGAAGGGATATAAAAAGGATTCAAAAAGCGAAGCCATCACCATATACACGAACAAGATGGAAAGCACAAGCGCGATGATCAGGTTAGTAAAAGTTTCATCCATTATTTCCACGTCTCCCGCCAGACCCACTTTTGAGATCGTACGTGGGAGATTCAATTTGTCGATTGCTTTAGTGACATCATTGCTCACATCGCCAAGAGGCCTGCCCACAATGTTGGCAGTAACAACAAATTGTCGGTTGTGGTTTTTCCGCTGAATCTCTACGGGACCATAATCTTGATAAATGCGTGCGATCTGACCTAATTCAATCATCTCGCCGGAAATTGATTTGACGTTCATTGATGAAATATCGGCAGTGCTTTTCTTTTTTGATTCAGGCAGTGCGACCATCATATCGTATTCACGGTCTTTTTCTTTATATTTGTTTGAGATATCACCGTCAATGCTTGTACGTAAAGTAGAACCTACAACCGCAGCCGGTATTCCCAACGCTGCACATTTCACTCGATCGATTTCAGCTTTGATTTCCGGCGCGCCGGCTTTCCACGATGATGATACTTCCATAATACCAGGAATATTTTTTATTGCATCCATAATCATTCTTGACGCAATGTTAAAATCCTTGATTTCTGAGCCGGCAACTTCAATCATAATCGGAAGATTCCCGCCTCCACCGCCCATAATACTGGGTGGATAAACCCGCATTGTAATTCCGGGAATTTCCTTACCCAACTCCCGTATCGTCTTTGCAACTTCTTGTGTTGAACGGAAATCTTTGCCTTGATGGAGGAGAAGCTTTAACTGCCCAACTTGACTGCCGCTCAAAGTAACATCTTCATTTGAAACTTTGCCGAGCGTAACAAATCGTGATTTCACTTCCGGTACAACAGCAAGTTTTGCTTCCAACGTTCTTGTAACCGCATCAGTTTTTTCAAGAGATGTACCGGCGGGAGTTTCAATTTCCACCATTAATTCACCTTTATCAGGCGGTGTGAATAACTCTGTGCTCACTGCTCCTAAAGGAATAAGAGCAACGCTTCCTAAAAATATTAATGTTGTAACGGCGAGAACAGTTTTTCTGTGCCTAAGTACCCAGCTACTCAATTTTCCATAATTATTTTTGAGAAGTTCCATCACTTTGCTTTTCTTTTCGGAAGAAGATTCTTCCGCCGTCTTTTTTAACCAGCGTGACGCTAACATCGGTGTAAGTGTGAATGAAACAAAGAGTGAAAAAAGTATTGCAATTGTTATCGTGAGACCAAATTGCGTAAAGAACTTTCCGACCATTCCGCCCATAAAAGCAATTGGTATGAATACTGCAACGTTCGTTAGCGTGATAGCGATAGCGGCAAGTCCAATCTCGTTCCTTCCATCGAGTGCGGCTTTGAATGGATTCTTTCCCAAACTCAAATGCCGATTGGTATTTTCAAGAACCACAATTGAATCGTCAACGAGGATACCTATCGAGGTTGCCAAACCCATTAGCGACATCATATTGAAAGTAAAACCGGCGTAATACATTAAAGAAAAAGTTGCAATAATCGAAGTAGGTATTGCCAAAAGAACGATGACGGTGTTACGAACGTTTCGCAGAAAGATAAAGATAATGAAACCGGTCAGCACAATAGCTTCGAGCAGATTGTCTCGTACTTCAGAAATAGAATTTTTTGTGAATGATGATTGGTCATACGCTACTGTAAATTCAATATCGGAAGGAAGCCGGGTTTTCAGTTGTTCCATTTCTTGCTTCACCAAATCAGCTACACGAACGCTGTTGGAACCGGGCTGCGGTCGAACTGCAATTCCCAAACTTACAGTACCGTCAATTCGATTCAGACTCTTCATTTTCTTAAAAGAGTCATCTACATTTGCAATGTTTTGCAGGTAAATTTCTTTGCCGGCAGGCGTGAAGATCGGCGCCTTTTTGACAGCGTCGACACTTCGGAATCTGCCCATAACTCGAACGCCATGCTCTTTCGTTTTTGTTTCGATCATACCAGCCGGCACATCAAGATTCTCCATCTTAAGAGAATTCACGACATCCAAAATTGACAACTTGTATTGAGCTAATTGTTCCGGGTCGACAGAAATACTAATCTGCCTTTCTTTTTGACCGGAAATCAAAATATCTGCAACCCCTTCCACTTGCTGAAATCTGTTCTTCACTTGTTTATCAACGATATGGTAGAGTTCATTAAGCGTTCGTGTATTAGAACAAACTGCGATGTTCAAAATCGGCATTGCAGACGCATCCCATTTAGTAACTATTGGAATCTCGGCGTTATCAGGAAGAGAGAACCGTATCTCATCAACTTTTTTCTGCACATCCAATTGAGCATTATTTCCATCAATGCCTAATTTAAATTCCACAATTACTGTTGAAACGCCTTCACGCGACCAGGACCTAACGCTTTTAATGCCGTTGATTGTGCTGACCGCTTCTTCAATAGGTTTCGTGATTGATGTTTCATTCTCTTCCGGGTTAGACCCCGGGTATACTGTTGTAACTGTAATATATGGGAAGTCAGTTTCCGGAAACATTGAAGATCCCATTCGTGAAAGCGAGATGAGTCCGAAAACAGCTATGGCGCCAAAAATCATCAAGAGAAAAACGGGGCGACGAATGGATATTTCTGTTATAGTCATTGCTGGTTTCCTCCCGCTATTTTCACACGAGTGCCGTCTTTCAATTCATCCGAAGCGAATGTAATAACAGTATCTCCGGCGCTGATACCTTTTTTAATTTCTACTACATCCGGTTTCTGCAAGCCAAGTTCGACAAAAGTCAATTTAGCGATGCCGTCTTTAATAATATAAACCGCGCGCTTGCCGTTTATCCTCTTTAGTGCATCGGGAACAATGGCAAGTGTCATCTTTCGATTAAGGTCGATTCTTGCCCGCCCAAACATCCCCGCCATTATTTCCGAGAAGCTTTTGTCGAAAGTAATCTCCACTTCGCCCTTGCCGCTTTGAGAATTGAGATTTGATTTTATCAAACTCACCTTGCCGCTGAACTCATGATTTGGCAAAGCATCCATTGTGATGACTGTTTTCTGTCCGTTACGGACTTTTGCAAGATCAGTTTCAAAAAGTCCAACTATTAGCTTCAAATCTTCTTGCCTGGAGATTGAAAGAATCGGATTCATATCTGAAACACGCGCCCCTTCTTTTAAATACAGCGTCTCAACTTTTCCGGCGACTGTAGATTTCACTTCAACCGGTTTGAATGATAAGCCGACTTCATCCCGCTCGACCATTGCAATAACTTCATCGTTTTTTACTTTTTGTCCTTCTATCACAAGTAGACGAACTAACGTTCCCGGCATTTTGGGAAAAATGTCTACTATATCCGGCTTCTTCACAGAACCGTAAGTGGAAACATCTTCAATCCATTCAGTTTGTTTTACTATACTTACTTCTACAGGCAGCGGATGGTTGGCAAGTTCATCTGCTTTTTTATTTCCCGCAGCCTCTTGTTTATCACAGCTATTAACAGCGAGCAGTGATGATAGAATGATAAATGAGAGAATCTTTTTCATATTTATAGCTCCGTTAAATTTTTCTTATACTGTTCATTTCTTAAAACACTTTACGTCCTACTGATTTCTGCAGGTTGTACTTACTTATTGTATAACTGCCCACAGCTTGCACGTAATTAAGTTTTGCCGTTTGCAAAGACTGCTGAACATCAAGCAGATCCAAAGCGCTTACCAAGCCGCGATGATATCTTTCTTCGGCGGTGACGAGCGCTTGTTTTGTCAGGTCTGTTTTCTTTTTTTCAATTTCAATTTGTTTTTCTTCTGTTTGCAAATTGAGCAGCACTTGTTTTATTTCAATTGCTATTTCGTCTTTAGTATCGTCATATTGCATTTGAGTTGTCTTTAGCAATACCTCTGCTTGCTTAACCTGTGAGCTCGTTCTAAAACCATCAAATAATGGCAGAGAAAAAGAAAGCCCGGCATTCCAACTCCCTTTGAAGATATCTACTTTAGGTAGGTATCCATTCCGAATGTCCCAATTGAAGAAAATATCAACATTTGGTTTGTTCATTGTTGAAGAAATATCTTTTTGCAGCGATGCCTGTTTTTCTCTCTCTTGTAACTGCTTGAGTTCAATTCTGTTAGCGAATGCTTCCTGGAGCAATATTTTTTCATCCATAGAAATCGGAATGTACGTCAGTGAATCTTGAAGCTGCACAATATTATCCGGCGAACGGCCAATGATTTTGTTGAACTGCATCTTTAGTTTTTTAAGACTTGTTTCAGCGTTCAGTATTTCGCCGCTAACTGAACTGATTTGAACTTCCATCGATAGAATGTCAAAAGACGACGTTTCCCCAATTTCATATTTTCTCTTCATCATAGAAAGCCGTTGCTCAAGAAGTGAGAGGTTTTCATTTATTACCTTAATTGCTTCATTCATCATCAGTATCTGGTAGTATAACTGAACCGTCAGGTAAGTTACTTCACGTTCCGTGAAAGCCATGTTGTGCATTGCTTGCGATAATTCAATTTCACTCAACTCAACCATTTTGCCGTTTCTTCCCCAATTGAAAAGTGCTTGGTTGAGAGACACTTGTGTGCTGTAATTGTTGGGTGTGCCAAGTTTTATTTCTTCCGACGGCATATCGGGGAAAGCAAACTTGAATGTGGAGAACGTGTTCAACCGGGTGTAATTTGATTCTAAACGAAGCTGTGGAAAATAAACGCTGCGAGATTCAGCTATCTTAGCTTCGGCTCCGCCAATTGATTCTTTCACTTGCAGTATCCGAGTATTGTTTTCCAATGCAAGTTTGATACTCTCGGCAAGCGTAAGCCGATTCTCTTTACCCACTACCTGGGCATTGGCTTGCATGATGAGAAATATGAGAAGCCATAAGAATAGAAAAAATATTTTCTTAGACAACATAAAGTTTATTCCTTATCTCTATTATTAATCTTTCTTATTAATTGAGTGCTCAATCAATTATTAACTAAAAAAAATGCAGACATAAAATGCTATGCCTGCGTTAAGCTTCTTAAATGGTAGTCTTAGCTATTCCACGTAAAAAAATATCCACAACTTGCTTTGAAGTTTCTTCCAGTGAAAAATTTTCCTCGAATAACAACCAATTCATAACATTATAATCCATCATACCGAATATGCAGGTGGCAGCAACCTCAGGGTTGATTTTCCGTATCACACCCTGCTGAATACCTTCTTTAACTATTTCTCCTATTATTCTAAAAGCTTCCATCATACCGTATTTATTTATCTTTTCGAGATCCAGCCCAGACCCTGTAGTTTGCATTATCAGCATCTCAAAGAATTTTTTGTCTTTTTGGACCAGATGAACATAAGTTAACAAGGCTATTTCTATCTTTCTTAAAGCATTTTGTTCGTTGCCAACTTTCTTTCTAAATTCTACCATAAAGAAATTACATTTTTCTTTCAATAATGAAAAAAACAAATCTTCTTTATTTTTAAAATGGTGGAAGATTATCCCTTGCGATACACCGGCTTCTTTGGCAATTAAAGCTGTTGTTGCACCATGATAACCCTTTTCAGAGAAAAGCTTAATAGCAGCATCAATGATTCGTTCCTTTTTATTTGTTGGATCTTTTACATTCATATTTTTGCAATCTTTCCAATAAGCTAATTGAGTGCTCAATCAATATACAACACATAATATTTAAAGTCAAGTCCTTTTTTCATTTGGCTATATTGATCCTATACACTTTCATCCTATAACTGGATTTACTTGGAAAGCTATTATAGCATTCTGTAATAAAAGTATTTAGATTGGTAATTTTAGAGTAAACTCAAATGACGATACTCTCACAAGATTATTATACGCTCAAAAAAGAAACCAGCCCTATATTCGCTCGGCGAGGCATTCTTGATACTTTTCTCCCAACCGCGTATCTCTCCTCCGTACCTGCAACTTCTTATATTCTAACAAGTTAGCTCTCATACAATATTTCCGCTGCGAACTAATCCTTCGCACTCGCATATCCTAATGCTCATTTCTAAGTGATATTCTATGATTTGTATATGGCACGAATCTTGGGTTAAAGACAATCAAGTTTAAAAAAAATAATTAAAGAAAAAATCATGTGGAACACAATAATAATAACAACGGTATCTCTGTTCGCCGGTATCTTAATACTGACTTACACTTGGGTCGAGATTTCATCTCGCAATCAAGAAAAGAAACGTCATTCAAACACAAATTATAAAGGTTAACATTATGAAATATTTTATCACTCTTCTACTCACCCTCTTCTTGTTCGGTTGTTCTAATAATGACAAGAACGCCATTACCGCTTCGGGTACCATCGAAACGACTGAAGTTACTGTAACCGCCAAGGTTGGAGGCGAAATCACTAAACTTCTTGTGAACGAAGGTTCGAAGGTGAATAAAGGCGATACGCTGGTTACAATAGATAAAACGGATATCGAGATACAATACAGGCAAGCATTAGCGAATGCCGCCGCCGCAGAGGCGCAATATAAACTCACGGTTCTTGGACCTCGCGAAGAAGATGTATTACAGGCGAAAGCGAATTTTGAAAACGCCAAATCAGATTTCAATCGTGCAGAAGAATTATTAAAACAAAAAACCGTAACACAGAAACAGTATGACGATACAAAGATGAAATTCATTATAGCGGAGCAAAATTATGAAAAGATGAAACGTGGCTCGCGCAAGGAGGAAGTTGATATCGCACGCGCACGCCGCGACCAGTCAGTCGCTCAAGTCGATGCAGCACAGAAAAAATTGAACGATACTTACGTTACTGCAACAATGAATGGCGTCATAACTGAGAAAGCAATCGAAGAAGGCGATGTTGTTATGACGAACGGATCTCTTCTCCGTATTTCACGCTTGGATAAAGTTTATATAATGATTTACGTTACTGAAGTTGAGCTTGCTCGTGTGAAGCTCGGCCAAGAAGCGAAGATTTACATAGATGCTTATCCGAATAAACCTTTCATCGGTAAAGTATCTTACATATCCGACGTTGCAGAGTTCACACCGAAGAATGTTCAGACCAAAGAAGACCGCACGAAACTTGTATTCGGAGTAAAGATTGAAGTAGAAAATCCGGAACAACAATTAAAACCGGGGATGCCTGCTGATGCAACTATCGAAATCGGGTCTAATTAAAATGAATACGAAGATACAGGAAACGATTATGAAGGAAAACGCAATTGATATACGAGGATTGACTAAAAAATTCGACGACATTATTGCGGTCAACGATTTCAATCTGACGATCCGTCAAGGAGAGATGTTCGGTTTAGTTGGACCTGATGGCGCAGGAAAGACCACTCTATTCCGTATGCTTACAGGAATTCTTCTTCCAACATCGGGTGAAGCTGAATTGCTTGGATTCGATCTAATCAAACAAACGAAGGAAATCAACAAAGAAATCGGATACCTATCTCAGCGTTTCAGTCTTTATGGCGATTTGACTATCGACGAGAACATTGAGTTCTTTGCCGAGATAAATGGAGTTGAGAATTATAAAGAACGGCGAGAGGAATTGCTCGATTTTACCCGGCTTACTCCTTTTCGAAAAAGATTAGCCGATCAGCTTTCGGGCGGTATGAAGCAGAAGTTAGCGCTCGCTTGTACGCTAATCCATAAGCCCAAAATTATTTTCCTTGACGAACCCACCACAGGCGTTGATCCGGTGTCGCGGAGAGATTTTTGGAAAATTCTATCGAGTCTCCTGGAGTCAAAAATCACAATCGTCATGAGCACACCTTATTTAGATGAAGCCGAGCGGTGCGGAAGAGTTGCGCTGATTAATCAGGGTAAAGTTATGGTTGTCGATACGCCTACAAATATTAAAAAATTGATGAAAGGCGATCTCATCGAAATCGTCTCCGATCAGATTCGGCGTGCGACAACTTTATTGAAGGGGCACGAATCGGTGTTGGATGTTCAAGCATTCGGCGATCGTCTTAATGTTGTGCTTGAAAACAGCAAAAGAGATTACCCGATAGTTGAAGAAACGCTTCGTAATGCAAATATCACGATTACCGAGCGACGGAATATTTCTCCATCATTAGAGAACATTTTTATCTCACTAATGTCACGGCAAAATAATTGAAGAATAAAATTAAGGATATGACCATGAAAATATTATTATTACTCGCACTTATACCGACGTTTATTTTTTCGCAGGAAAAAAGATCGTTAAGTATTGAAGAAGCAATCCAGATCGGTTTGGATCAAAGTAAACAATTGCACATCTCTGAAATGAGAACGGTCGCTTCTGAGGCAAAGTCGAGCGAAGTCAATGCTAATCGACTTCCATCAGTAAAGGTACAGGCAAGTTATACGCGACTGAGTGATGTGTACCCGTTTGCAGTTCAACTCCCATCGATGCCGCAACCGGTAGTAATTTCACCGGTGGTTCTTGACCAATACACTACACGTTTGGCTCTTCAACAACCGTTGTTTACCGGGTTCAAGCTCTCTAAATCGTCTGAAGCTGCCGAATACTCTGCACAGGCAGCGCATTTTGATTTTGAAAAGGATAGAATAGAAACGATTTTCAGTATCAAAGCTGCATATTGGAATTTATATAGAGCAAATCAGGTGGAACAAGTTATTAACGAGAATGTATTGCAGATGCAAGCACATCTTGTTGATATAAAAAATATGTTAGAGCAAGGTTTGGTTACGAAGAACGAGGTTCTAAAAGTAGAACTGCAGCTATCAAACAGTGAGATCGCTCAGATCGATGCCGTGAACAATGTAAAACTGAGCATAATGAATTTGAACAACATAATTGGAATACCATTGGATACCGAGGTACAGCTAAATTCGATGATAAAATTGCCGGGTGAAGAAGTTCAAACGATTGAGAATTTAAATCATGTTGCACTTGGGGATCGTCCCGACTTAAAATCGGCAGAGAACCGTTTTCGAGCAGCAGACGCTTCTGTAACTGCCGCAAACAGCGGATGGTATCCGCAAATAAATCTTTTCAGTAACTATTACTACTCTAGGCCGAATCTTCGATACCAGCCGACAAAGGATGAGTTTAAAGACACATGGGACGTTGGAGTAAGTTTATCATGGGATATCTGGAATTGGGGGATGACAAAACATCAATCAGATCAGGCAAAAGCTCAACTGTCTCAGGCGAAGTATGCTGAGGATCAATTGAAAGATATGGTTGTGCTTGAAGTAAATCAGAGTTATCTCACACTCGCTCAATCGAAAAAGAAGGTGGATGTAGCCCGGCAAAGTGTTGAGCAAGCGGAAGAAAATTATCGAATCACAAAAAACAAATTCACAAATGGCACAGCAACTAACACCGAACTGCTCGATGCCGAAGTGGCGTTACTGCAATCGAAGCTGAACCATACTACTTCGCTGGTAGATTCTGAAATTGCGTATGCGAAACTTTTAAAAGCTTTAGGCAAAGAAAAGTGAGGATGAGTATGCAGCAAGAAAATAAAATACCGGAATACGCAATAGAGGTTACAGAGTTAAGCAAAAAGTTCGGGTCATTCACCGCCGTTGATCGGGTGAGCTTCAATGTAAAGCATGGAGAAATATTCGGCTTTCTCGGAGCCAACGGCGCTGGCAAATCAACCACCATAAGAATGCTTATCGGTTTATTGGAACCAACTTCAGGTCAAGCTAAAGTAGGTGGCTATGATGTGAAAACACAAACCGACCTTCTGAAAAAAAATATCGGATATATGTCGCAGAAGTTTTCTCTGTATGAAGACTTGACAGTCGAAGAAAATATCCATTTCTACGGTGGTGTGTATGGCTTATCAAAGGAAAAAGTAAAAGAGCGGAAGAAATGGGTTCTTGAGATGGCTGGATTGCGAGGACGTGATAAAAGCTTAACAAAAACACTTTCGGGCGGATGGAAACAACGACTGGCGCTTGGATGTGCGATTCTTCATAAACCAAAGATATTATTTCTCGACGAACCTACCAGCGGTGTTGATCCTGTTTCTCGCAGAAATTTCTGGGACCTGATAAATGAGCTTTCCAGTCAGGGCGTTACAATCCTTGTAACAACACATTATCTCGATGAAGCAGAGTATTGCAATAACATTATCCTGATCAATGCCGGTAGTTTAATTGCCCAGGGAAGTCCAAAGGAATTAAAAACAGAACATATCACTTATCCCATCCTCGAAGTCGAAACCGACAATGTTGTAACAGCGCTCGAACTTCTGCGAACAGAACCGTGGGTAGTAGAAATATCAGTATTCGGTACATATCTTCATGTTGGTGTCTCTGATCTTGATTTAGGGAAAAAAGCCATTCGTTTAACACTTACTACAAAAGGAATTCAGATTCAACGTATTGAACAAATCGTCCCATCGTTGGAAGATGTCTTTTTGCATCTTCTTGAACAGGATATGAAAAAGGTGGCAGCATGACATTCAAACGCATACGACCAATTATCATTAAAGAATTTCGACAGATACGCCGCGACAAACGTTCGCTCGGTGTTCTGCTCGTGTTTCCGGCATTCTTAGTTCTTCTTATCGGTTACGCGCTCAATTTCGATGTAAAACATATCTCTGTGGCAGTATTCGATCAGGATAAAACGCAATCGAGTAGAGAATTTGTCCGAAGCTTCTCAAACTCCGAATATTTCGATTTTAACTACTCTGTCCAAAGCTACGAGGAGGTTGATAAGTTGCTCGACGAAGGAAAAGTGCTTGTTGTTTTTGTGATACCGACAAATTTCTCCAAAGAATTGCTCGCGGGGAGAGATGCAAAACTGCAGATTCTTGTAGATGGATCTAATTCAAACACAGCTACGACCGCAATCGGTTACAGTAGTGCGATTGTTCAAGCGTACTCCATGCGGATAGCCCTTGAAACATTAGCCCGGAACGGAAAAGAATTGTACGTACCTATAGATTTACATCCGAAGGTTTGGTACAATCCCGAACTTATCAGTGCAAAATTTTTAGTCCCCGGTCTCATCGGATTTATTCTCATGTTAAGCGCCGTCGTCTCCACTTCACTTTCAGTTGTACGGGAGAAAGAACGCGGCACGATGGATCAGATGATGGTATCGCCTTTAAAAACAGGCGAGATCATTTTAGGAAAGACGATCTCATATCTCATTATTGCGCTTGTTGCCTCTGTGCTTGTTCTCCTTATCGGATATTTCTTCTTCGATATTTCTATCAGGGGTAGTATTCTTTGGCTGTATGTTGGTATTTTCATTTTCCTTCTTGCAGCGCTTGGGCAGGGACTGTTAATTTCAGCAATTTCACATACACAACAAGTGGCGTTTATCATCTCGGTCTTCTCAACGTTATTGCCGGCATTGATTTTATCAGGGTTTGTGTTTCCAATTCGCAGCATGCCAATCGCACTTCAATTCATTTCTAATTTGACACCTCCCAAATTTTTCCTCATCGTTATCCGTGATGTTATACTTAAAGGTGTTGGACCTGCTGCGTTTTGGGAACAATTAGTTTATATGGCGATATTCGCAGCCGTAACACTTGGCTTGAGCACACGATTACTTTTAAAGAGGGCAAATTAATATGAAAACAATATACCATATCATCGTTAAAGAGTTCATTCAATTTCGTCGCGACAAGCGCATGATGGCTCTTTCGTTCATGGCGCCAATTCTACAATTGATTCTGCTTGGTTATGCGGCTACAACGGATGTGAAAGATGTTCCGATGGCGGTTTATAATCAGGATAAATCTGTTGCAAGCCGTGAATTAATAGATCAATTTGTTCATTCGGGATATTTCGTTATTCAGAAAGATGTAAATTCGCTCAGTGAAATTGATCACGAGATAGAATTCGGAAACGTCTGGATGGCTTTAGTTATCCCGCCTGATTTTTCAAGTAATCTGCTGGCGCGTAAAACAGCTTCGATCCAGATTCTGACGGATGGAAGCGATGCCAATTCGGCGAATATCAGTCTCGGTTATGCATCTCAAATTATCAACACGTATTCAACATCGATTGTTGCAGATATACAAAAACATATTCCGCAAATTAATCGTCCCGCTAGATTACAACCTGAAATCAGGGTTTGGTATAACCCCGATTTGAAAAGCCGGAATTTTATGGTGCCCGGCGTGCTTGCTACAGTGCTGATGATCATAACTATGACTTTGACTTCACTTGGAATCGTTAAAGAAAAAGAGATCGGAACACTAGAACAGCTAATGGTAACTCCCATAAAACCATATCAGCTCATCATCGGTAAGTTATTGCCGTTTGCCATCATCGGTATGATTGATGTTGTTCTCGTTCTATTTGTTACCCGCTTCTGGTTTGGAGTGCCTCTTCAAGGCAGTGTAGCGCTTCTTTTCGCTTTGAGCGGTTTATTTATCATGACAACGCTTGGTTTGGGGCTTTTTATATCAACCATATCCAAAACGCAACAGCAAGCGATGATGACGGCTCAGTTTTTTATTTTCCTGCCGTTTATTTATTTGTCTGGATTTACATTCCCGGTTGAGAATATGCCGCAAGCGATTCAATATCTCACAGCCATAATTCCTTTGAAGTACTTCATCGTAATAATCCGGGGAATCTTTTTGAAGGGTACGGGCATAGCGGAGTTATGGCCCCAGGCGCTTGCACTCTGGATTTTTGGCATCGTTATTCTAACGCTCAGCGTCATGCGATTTAAAACGAAATTAAGTTAATTAAAAAAGAAAGGTTCACAGATGAAAAAAATATTATTCAGAAGAATAGCGGCTGGTGTTGCAGTTATATTCAGCATACTCACTACGGTTGACGGGTTTCAAGTGTTGCTTGGTATAAGTAAACCCGATTACATTGTATTGCAGCCGTTGTTAATTTATAATGTGATCATGGGAGTTGTTGGAGTAATCGTTGGAGTGATGCTGTGGCTTAACCGGGCGAGGGCGTTAAAACTCGCGGTGATAGTTACATCAATGCACCTGATTGTACTGGCTCTCGTTAGCATAATGTATCTCGCGAGTGGCGTTGTAGCACTGCATAGCGTACAAGCTATGGGTTTGCGCTCAATAGTTTGGTTGGGAATCGTTTGGTTGACGTGGATGTCGAAAAAATCTTCTACAAATGTCGGATGAAATCTTATTTAATCAAAATACTTTTGTTTGCTCAATTGTTTGTTTTACACCCTCCTGATAAGTTGTAGTTTTAAAATTAAATCGTTTATCAAATTTGCTTGAGTCAAAATAATAATCCCGATCGTATTGATACATCATTTCAGGCATCTCTTTCATTATTGGAATGAAGAGACCGAGTATTTTCAATAACCACATCGGCAATATAGAAATCTTGTTTTCTACATTCATTTCTTTGGCAAACAATGCTATCATTTCTTTACCTGTTAAGGTATTTTTATCGGTGGGCAAATGCCATGCCTGGTTATATGCGTCAATAGTGTTTCCCAGTAATGCAGTTGCCTTGGCTGCATCGGGTGTATAAGTAAAGGAATGT
Organism: uncultured Chlorobiaceae bacterium; assembly: GCA_964520905.1. Lineage (GTDB taxonomy): Bacteria > Bacteroidota > Ignavibacteria > UBA10030 > SZUA-254 > JAGVIE01. The sequence goes on from CAZFQL010000008.1 coordinate 79,373, forward strand.
TTTTTATTTGCATCAATGAACCAATTGGGCTTCTTGCCTTTTTTAATGTTCTTGTAAACCACTTCAACTAAAAAACTTTTATCGTTATTAGGACCATAAAAATCGGCAGAGCGGGCAATCAGTGCAGTCAATTTCCCGGATTTTACTTCATTTAGAAGCATGTCGGCAATTTCTTTTCTAACCGCCCCTTTTTTACTTGGTGGGTTTATGACTGAATTTTCAGTCATGTGCGGGATAGCATTTATATCATACATGTAAACATTATCAAAAAATACTAATTTCGCTTTGTGCTTAATGCAAGCATCTATTGTGGCACGCATAAGTTTGGGCCATTTATCTTGCCAAACTTTTATGTTGTAATCAAATCCAACTAATAAATATACAACTTCAGAACCTTCAACAGCTTTATCTACCTGACTTGCATCCGATAAATCGGCTGGGAATAATTCATCTGTTTCATTTGCTTTTTTTGGATTGCGACTGACTAATCTTATTTGATTTGTGTAAGCCGTTAACTCCTTTGCTAATACAGAGCCAATTGTTCCGTTTGCTCCTAAAATTGTTTGCATGATATTTTGTCTCCTTTTTATTTTGATTTCCGCTAACTCGTGTAACTATGCGATAGTTAATTCATCTGTTCTAACGGCGTTGCCGATAAGCGGCGCCCCAGCTTGCCCGCCGAAGGTTTAACGAAGGCGGGAACAGGAATGCCGAATAACAGCAACAACATTTTATTTATTAATAATACTTTTTAGAACAACCTACTTAACAGAGTAACTAAGTTTTGTAAACCAAACACAATAATTAGAAGAAAGCCGCACTGAAAAACGGCGTCCGCTTGATTGGCTGGTTATACGCAATTACAGTTTAATTATTTTGGGTTTTTCATTAACATATAAAAATTCCCAAACCTTGTTTATATACTTTAATAAAGTAGCGTTCCCATTTTCTATAGGGACGAACCCATAATAATCAATCGGGTAGTTGTGGTAATTTCTTGCAAAATGGATATAAGTTGCAGTTAGAACAGACCGATGTAAAATAATGATTTTTACATTTTCAGAATTGTCTAACATTATTTTATTAATTCCATCATGAACTCTTTTTTCGAATTCTAATGGCTTTTCTGCGTCAGTAGGATAATTAATTTCATATGAGTTAAGAAGACCGTTTCTATAAAGTTTGAGCTGATTGTAAAATTCAGGATACCTCAATTCAGTTTGTCTTTCAGTTAGACCGCCAATTTTACCCAAATTAAAAGAGATTAATCCATCAATATTTTTTAGAGGAATGTTTAATATTTTTGATAGTATTGCACCAGTGCCAATTGATCTATATGAATGAGAGGTGTAGATATAATTAACTATAGATTTTTTTTTCTTTAACATTTTTTTAATTAGATGAATCAGATCATCAACTTGTTTTTCCCCATTTTCTGTAAGCTTATCTATCTTGCTTTCCCTAGAAAATTCTTTTTTAATATTTTTCATTGTTTCAACATGGCGAATAAATAATAGATATTTCATTTTAGCGTTGCCATAAATTGTTCAAGAATTTGTTTTGATATTGCTTCAGCAGATGATGTATCAGTATATAATTTTTCAAGTAGCATATTTTCTTTATTCTTAAGTGAATTTCTTTTCTCTTGAATTGAGTATATAAAATTTCGCATTGTATAATTAAAATCATTTTTCAAGAGTTCGTAATTCTTAAATGATTTGTATTGCTGAATCTTTTCTTCAATGTTCATATCATTAGAAAAGACACGTAGGTATATGAAAGGAAGATATGAATCAGGAAGAGTAAAATTCTCTCTTAATTCTGATCGTTCTATTGATAATTGAGGATTAAGTTTAAATAAGTATTTGAATGACAAAATTTTAGACAATTTATGGTCGAGAATATCCGTTTCATCTGAAAAAAATATAGCATTTTGATTTGCTTTACTAACTTTTTTGTAATTATATCCAAGCAATCTATGGAAAACACCATGTAAAAGAATTGGAGAAGTAAAAATATTTTTACCAAATATATTAGTGATTCTTTTATTCATACTATATGCAAATTTTACAACTGATAAGTTATCATCATTCATTAATATTCTATCGGCATTCAAAATGTAATAAGTGCTAATACTTTCTATGGGGAATAGAAAATCTCTTACTGATAAATTATAAGAATTTGTTTTAATTTTTTTTCTATGTGGATGAATATTGATTAGTTGCTTAATTGTAATAATATCTTGGAGAAAACTAACAATTGGTGAGTAATAAGGCTGTAATTTACTTTGTAATACAAACACTATTCTGTTGGAATATTGAGTTGAGTAAAGGTCGATAAGTATGTCTAAAAGATTCCTATAATTTTGGCTCGAAGGATTAGAGATATCAACCCCCTTATCTCTAATAACGAAAAATAACTTTTCGTCATTTTTAAAATGATTTAAAGGAGTAAGGCATCCTAAGTAATGGCCTAGATGCAAACCCTTTGGTGATAATCTCAGTCCGCTCAATAAATTAGTAGCTAGCATCTTTTCACTATATTAGTAAGAGCTTCTCTCCTTTTAAAAATCTATTTGCTAAGATCAATATTTTGAAATAATAATTGTCGAGTGTTGGGATGAAATCATTTGTTGTGATATTAAATTCTCGCTTTTCAACAAATCCATTTTCATTTAGAACATAGCCTTCTGCATTGATTATAGGAATTTGCCCAGCAAATAATTGTATCCCCTTTAGTATTGGAATTGATACCAACCCCGAAACTTCATTTAGAGCCATTTTATAATCTTCCAACTTCCGATTTTCTACTAGGAAAAAAATATCTTGGAATTCATGATTTTTTGCTTTGGGATCGAATTCTTCAATGCAGACACGAATACCTAATGGAATTAAATTTTCTTGAGAAATATTTACACCTAATTCTTCTTTTATTTCTCTTAAGCCCCCTTCGATTCCCTCGCCGGATGTATAATGACCCGCAGCAGATATATCATATTTATTAGGCCAACTTTTTTTACTTGAGGATCTTTTTTGTAATAATATGCAGTCTTCGTCCAAATGGTTTTTATTCAGTATCCAACAGTGAAAAGACTTATGCCAAAAACCATTTGAGTGAACTTCATTTTTGGATTTTGAAAATCCCAAAGATTTTCCAGTTCCATCATAAATATCTAATAATTCTTCCATTTTAAACACCTTTATATTAATTAGTATTTTTATAACAAGGGTATTTCTTCTTTCCCGTATATATCAAAATCCAATTCGTCTTGTGAAAGTGATTGAGCTATTTTAAGATGTTCCGTAGCTTTTTTTATGTCCTCATATTTTAAAATACGAGCAAGACCTAATCTATTTCGAATTATTTCATCCTTTCTATTCACTTCCTCAGCATATAATAATCCTTTTCTATATATATCTTTTGCTTTCGGAAAATTTTTCTTTGCTTCTTCGATTTTACCCTCAAGTGCAAACATTCTACATATTCTTGATTTATCTCCAGCGGTTTCTCTTATATCTCGACTCATTTTGCAAAACTTACTAGCATCCTCATATTTCTTTAAAAAGTAATATGCAAAGGCATAATCATAGTATACGCCCGCGTTCATTTCATTCTTTTCCTCTATATCATCAATTTTATTTGAATAAAGTAGGGCTTCATCAAGCTTAACTATTGCTATATCATAATTATCATCTATAATATCAATTGCGGCTAGATGTCTTGTTCCTTTTGCAACCCAATAGTTTTGATTATCATTTTTTGCAATATCAATTCCATGGTTTATATATTTTTTTGCTTTTGTGTTATCTATTGATTTTAGCAACACCAAAGACCAGCCAATATAATCTATGAGAGAAGCACATTTAGTTTTAATGTCCCCAATTTTTGAGGCTGCTTCCTCAACTAACATACCAATATCATACCGTAACTTATAATGTCCTTCAAGAAACAACGTTCTACTAAGTCCATTACCTAGTCTAACGACAGTATCATAATTGCCTTTTTCAAAATAATATTCAATATCATCAATGATTTTATATTTTGTCCGAACAGGGTTTTCAAGATTAAATTCTAAGTGAATATGCCCCTTTTTCCAGAGAATGATAATCGTTACAACAACCCCCAAAAAAACTATAAAAATTAATCCATACCACTTTTGTCCATAGAATAAATCAAATCCTAAATAATGTGCAAGGTTAAGTATGAGCCATATCCCCGGAAGTGATATCCAAAAGTAGATAAGCATTTTCTTCAATCGAGATATTTTAATGTTCTTCATATTTATAACTCATATAAATGATTTTTGCGTATAACGTGAAGCATAACCCGCAGGGGTTAACTCCAAATAATAAAATCAAAACAGCGTTAACCCCTGTCGGTGTTGATGCGTTTGTTCTGTGTTTGCGTGAGTCCGTTGTTAGTACCAATGCCGTTGTCGCTGTCGGTTGCCCACCTGCCGACCCATCTTTTCATGCTGATAGTGGCCATTGGTATTTGTCAAAAGGAATTGTCGGAATAAATAATATCAGTTTCATACGAAAGCCATTGCTAAATGAATAGCACCAGGAGGAACAGCAGGAACTTTAATTTCATGGATAACTTCTTTTGCCAGGGCGAAGTTTACGTCTTTGCCTTCACCTTGCTGAAAAAAGTCTTTGAGTTCTATAGATGTCAGTTTAGTGTTTTTGCTAATTGTGTCTGCCATTCTTGCCTCCATGCCATCAAGTCGGCTAAGATTTTCTTTGAGAATTGTCCTGCTGACTCCTCCAGCATTAAAATTCATTACAATTCCATGATAAAGAAAAGAAGCGTTTGGAGCAGCATATCTTTTTTGACCAGCAACAAATATGACATTAGCAATAGAATCTATTGTCCCAATGTTGTGCATAGTTATTGTAATTTTACTTTGCAAAGAAACCAAAAAGTTGTAGAGAGTAAATCCAGAATCCACATCCCCACCATTGGAAGAAATAAAATAATAAATTTCGGTCGGGTTATGTTGATTAAGTGCGTCAACGGTAAAGTGAATGAATTTATTAACTTTTGTTGGGTCAATTCCGTCAAAAAAATTGATGTAAAGAGTTTTTTGTGGGTCTGGCATTTTAATTCTCCTTTTTATTATTTACACAGAACTATTAATTATCCCGCCACAAAAATTGGCGGGCAAGCCTGCACGGTTGTATATTGTTAGGAACATAGTTATGCGTGCAGTTCCATTTCTATCATCCTGCTTGTTTCTATCTAATCTACCTGTCGGTATACAGTCGGACTCTTAACACTAAGCCATCAATTTTTATTTCACGAAGTTACACGAAGTTTCTTCGTGTAAGTATTTTCACGGAGCCGCACAAAGAAATTTTACACAATCTATTATCTTCAATTTATTATAATATATCATTTAATAATTCCAACTTCAAATATCTCTTGAATTAGATAGATTGTATGCTTCAGGTTTTGTTTTCCCCTCGCCGGTCATAAGTAAGTGGTTGAGTTTAGGATAGGATTTTAACATCACTTGCTTATGCTGAGAAAATTCTTTTGAAAAGATTACGATTTCGATTCAGGCAGGAATAGAAATCGCAGAGTTTTCATACGAAGCAATGGGATGGCAAAAAGTATGAATGTTTACTGTAATGAGTAAAAATATCGAATTATAACTGTACTGATTTTACTATTGCTCATCCGGAACAACTATCTTCACAACATCTATCGGTGTCATTCGATATTTATCAGCTAAATCTCTTAGATTATTTTCTAACGTCGCTTCAATCGATTTTTCTTTCAATCTTCGCATTCCATCTTCAAGCGGTATATCATACTGCTCACAAATTTGCGAAATTGTTTTCCTGCCAAATCCCATACCTTCAGCAATTACCGGTTTTATTTTTTGCGGTGAGATAATTACAAATAATTCTTTGGCAGTCATATCATACTTTTCAGCAAGGTCGCCTATTTGAATTGTGTTACTGTCCGGCGTGATTCCTCTTGCGTGTAAACGTTCAAGAACCGGTGTAAGCTGTAGTTGTAATTTAGTCGTCAGATCAACGAGAGTAAGCAATTCGGCATGTGGGATTGGCGGTTCTTCTTTAGGAGAGACCCACGAGTTTGCTATCTCTTCACCGAAAACCATCACGGTTTTAAATGGGGGTAAATCTACAATCGTGAACAAAAGAATTAATCCAGCGAGCGTAGTAGTTGATATTTATTTTTATCTTTACCTCTCTGGGACAAGTCCGTAGGACTTGTATGTCTGTAGCCGTGTGAGGATAATGTATTTCCACTCCAGCAGAGTGGTATGTTCCAATAGAACATTCGACCCCTCTGGGGTCGGGTTTATAACATCTTTTCTAATCTACAAACATTTGACTCCTAACGGAGTCCTAAACCTGTCTTCCGCATTGCAGCACCTATTTTTCTAATATCGTTACTATAACTCTTTATTTTTCAATAATTTATTTTTTCAATTTCAATAAGTGCGGAAGACAGGAAAAAATGGAGAATCAAATAAGCTCTATTTTACTAAGATTATTTTTTTTGTCTCCGAAAAATTACCGGCTTTCATCCTAACGAAATATATTCCGGATGTCATCGCGATACCTTTCTCATCGGTTCCATTCCACAAAACTTCATACTTGCCGGATGTCTGCCTTGCTTCAACCAAATGTGTGATTTCTTCTCCAAGCACGTTATAAATCGCAATTGAAACCTGCGATCCGATAGGAAGCTCATACCGGATTGAAGTTGTGGGATTAAATGGATTCGGATAATTTTGATCGAGGAGAAACGCGTCCGGAATGACGTCATCGCTTACCATTTCAAGCGTTAGAAATCCGCCAGATTGAGAAGTGATAATGATTTCACTATTCTCAAAACTATAATATTTAGGCGTCCCGCCAACAGTCCGCTCAGCTAACCGATAAGAATGTTGAGATGACTTTCTATTGAGGAGAGAGATAGACAGCGGATATTCCACAGAGCGCATCAATATCGGAAGCGGCTTGCCCAATGACAATCGTTCGACTAATCTGTTCGAAGAAAAACGAACATCATAAATATCTTCTGGTGGCAGCGGAGGAACTGACGCTTCGGCATATAAATTATCAGACGCCGAATCTGTTTCGAAGTAAAGTGTTCGTACATTCCCATGTACATCCTTAAAAATTATCGAATTAAAATCATCAAGATTTGTATTCAGATTCGTTAAGGGTAACATCATAGTTTCCGGATAAAGTTTTAATTCTCCCGAATCGGCTGTTTTGACCCAATATCCCATCCCGGGGAAAAGTGAATCGGCAATTGTATATCCGGTCGCCGGTTTATATCCAAAGAAAGGACTTGCAATATTGCCAGCGGGTGTTGCAATGACCGCTGAAACCGGGATTGAGTAATTTATTGTTCCGATAAGATTCCACCTGGGAGCGAGTTGAATTGTGAGACTCGCAACTTCCTTTCCCGGTGTGCTTATGGCTGTACTAAAGTCATACTTCACCCAGTAACCAAATCCTTCTTCAACAGTATCCACAGCAATATATGTACCCTGATAAGAAAATATTTCTGATGAAGCTCCTATAAAAATGGAATTACTTAGAGGATCTTGTGGGATAACTGACAAAGATACCAGATTCCAGCCCGCATCAACATTCAGCATCGTCGTAGTTGATGTCAGCGTAAATGAACTGTTACTCATATCGAACAGTGCCGGATTCTCGCTATTGTAGATGCGAATCAACGCTTGAGTTGTGTATGAATTTGGGATCAACCAAGGATATAATCCCGTCGAGGCAGAAACATTTGAAGCCAGATTCGTCCAAGTACTACCTGCATCAATCGAATAATCGATCGATACATAACTAACCAGTTTACTAATCCAGAGAATATTATGCAGGGTGCCAATTTCCCAAACCTCACCGCCATTCGGCGATAGAACAGTAATAGCCGCCACTTCAGGAGAGGTAGCATTCCCGTATTGCATAATTGTTCCATTATCACCGGAAAGCCATGCGGTAGAATCATTTTCTACATTCAAACCAAAAACATCGAAACCCATCTTCGCAAATTGAGTATGCCATGTAGATCCCGAATCGGAACTAAAGATAACGTGCCCACTGTCGCCAACTGCCCAGAGTGCATTTTCGCTTATTCCTCCGACAACATAAATATTTCGTAGAGTGCCTGTCGATTGTTTAGTCCACAAAGAACCGCCGTTAGTGGTTTTCAATATGACTCCATTCGCTCCCGCACAATATCCTCTATTAGCATCAAGAAAATCAACAGAGAAAAGAGCATCGGTAACCCCACTCGATTGAGTATTCCAGGAATTACCGCCGTCTGTTGTTTTACGAATAATTCCGTTGTCCCCAACAATCCAACCGGTTAGGACATCTTTGAATTTCACACCGAAGAGTATATCGCTGACTCCGCTCGACTTGTGTGTCCAAAGATTTCCGCCATTCACCGTTTGTAAAAGTTCTCCAACGTCTCCGACTACCCAGCCATGGAGATTATCGATAAAACTAACGCTTAGTAAAGTGTTCGTTGTGTAGGTTGATTGTTGTACCCAATGCTGACCTGCATCAGAAGTATGCAGTAGAACGCCGAGATCTCCCACAGTCCACATATTGTTTGCATCAGCGGCTTCAGCACCATAGAACGAATCGCCGGTAATACCGTTCACCTGCTCGGACCACGTTTTTCCTCCATCGGTCGTATGGAGAATGATACCATACTGACCTACACCCCATCCGTTCAAAAAATCGTAGAATGTTATCCAGTTGATAGCCCGGTTATCACCGGAGTTAAGAAAATTCCAAGAAGAGGTACCGATGCGTCGCGCCAGAACTCCATTCTCTCCAACTGCGAATAGGAGATTAGGTGCTGCTGCGATTCCATGTAGCGATGCGTATGTGCTTAGGCTTGCATTACTCCAACTGGTTCCAGCATTGGTGGAACGAAGTAGAGTTCCATTATCACCAGAGATCCAAAACTCGGAGGAATTTAGAAAAAGGATGTCATTCAATCCCATTGTTGTCCCTGAGGGTATCTGCGTCCAGTTTGTCCCTGAATTACTTGTCGAGTAAAGTAGACCATTTTCACCTGTAGCGAATCCTGAAGTCGAAGTCGAAAATTTCACATTGAGGAGAGTATTTACTGCAGTATATTGAAGAGTCCAGCTCAGTCCACCGTCCGTTGTATGAAGAATAACGCCAGCCGAACCGACAGACCATCCTTCACTCAAGGATGAAAAATAAATTCCATTAAGACTCGCACTCATCGGTAGAAAAGCGATCGTTTGTTTTTCCCAGCTTGAACCACCGTCAGTGGTTCGAAGGATTGTCCTTGAGTCGCCGCAAATCCATCCATTTGTCTTATTGATAAAAAAAACCGCATTTAAACCTGTGGTAGTCCCACTGGTTTGTTCAAACCAATGAGCACCTCCATTACTGGAATATAAAACCGTACCGTTATCACCGACAATCCATGCCGTCACCGAATCGATAAGGGAAATATCGCGGAGATTATCGGTTACTCCCTCATACTGGAGTTGCCATGTTGAACCTTGATCGTAGGTAACCATTATAGTTCCGAAATCTCCAACCGCGTAACCATACCATTCATTATAGAAAGCAGTTTTCCACAGAGTGTTTCCCTGCGGTACCGGGTGTTGCCAATTCCATTCTTCGCTAAAAGCGAACTGACTCGTAAGTATAATAATAAACAATATCGTTCTTTTCATTCTTTCTCCTTTAATAAAACCCAAATGCTATTCCTGCCGTTACATTCCACAATGAATAATCATTGTAATCGGAATTTGATTGATTTCGCAATAGAATACCTGCGATATAAAATCCCATACCAACCCGGGACGAAACATCTACAAATTTTTGCAAATACAATTCTCCTGCAGAACGCATATCGATCCTATAACCCGATGTTTGCTCCCCTACGAGATTAAGAGCCGGCGAGCTATATTTTTTGTGTTCCCATCTCAATGTCAAAATCGATTCGAGTCCGAAAGGCAAATCCTGCTTATAACGCACCGCGGTTTCAAACCCTCCATAACTGAAATAATCATTGTAGATATCTTCACCTAAATATGAAGTGCCAGAGTATTGTGCCAATGAACGTGTAGAAGAATTAAAATTGTGCCTATATAGAAAATCCAGACTGATCGAACTATTCTTCCATACTTTTTCAATTGTCGTTCCCATCGAGACCTGATATGCCTTGACGTCATTGGGATTCGATAATATTATTTTAGTTGACGGGACTTTTATTTTTGCTCCGGGCTTCCCCTTTCCAACCGGTTTTAGTATGTAACTACGGACAGATTCGAAGCGGCTGGTGTCAAAAAGTGTTTCCAGATAATATTTAAACCCACCGTCAAGATACATTTTAAGATTGAATCCTTCGTCAGTTCGGGTACCAATTGCAAGCGACATAAGTTCTGTCATATTTGAAAGTTCATTCAGGTTGGGATATTTTCGTAGACCCAGATCATTCGATAACCTTAAATAATAATTACCGAAAATGATGAATCTATAATCAATCGGTACTTCAATGGCAAAATTATCGAAATCTTTGTACACCGTTTTATCATGGCGTCCGTTTAATTTTGCAGTGAGAGAAAGATAACTATCCGTTGAATCATCGGGTGTTGTTTCGTTCGTTATTTCACCCTCGTATACTTCTTTATTCTCTGTCGAGTCAATTTCCGGCTGTTCGGTTTTTTGTTCATTCGTGAATTTGAGATTATAACTGCCCGCGAAACTATGCTCATAATAACTCCTATCACCCAATCGATTAAATAGCATCAATCCACCGGTATAGTAAAACCCTAATTGCGACCGATCGAATTTGGAAAGATGTTTTAGCTCTATATACGATTGCATCACCTTGTCGGAGTCCATCTCATAATTATAGAGTGGATTCCGGTGATAGCCGTATGAAATAGAAGTGTATCCTGAAAATTGAGCCTGCAACAAATAAAATGGGAAGAGAAAAATCACCAAGAATAATCCGCCGCTAAATGTAAATATCCGCCGCTTAATCCATCCGGTGGTAAACAGGATTTTATCTTGAAACGAAAATTGGATCAAAGCGTAACGATTTGCTTTTAAGGAATCATTGTGAAATTCACATGATCCTAATGCGTTTAATAAGCGGGGTGAGGAATACATAAAGATAATAAATATTTCTGTTTAGTTCAATAGCATTTTATATCTTTTTATTAATTATTATTCGACTTCACCGGTGATAATTTTCACTAAAGCGATTGGCGTTTTTTGGTAAAATTCGGATAGCTCCTTAAGCTTATGATCGGCTTCTGCATTTATAGAATTGTCCTTCAATCGTTTTACGCCATACTCCACGGGAATATCGTATTGCTGGCATATCTGCTCAACCGTTTTTCTACCATATCCACCACCCTCTCCAATAATCGACTTTTGTTTTACCGGATTAATTATTTCGTATAATTCTTTGGATGTCATATCATATTTATCAGCAAGGTCGCGTACTTGAATAGTTTGACTATCCGGTATGATGTTTCTTTCTCGTAATCGATTTATGACAGCAGGAAGTTCCATTTGTAATTTTGCGGTTAAGTCGGCAAGGGTTAGCAATTCTGCATGTGGGATTGGTGGTTCTTCTTTGGGAGAGACCCACGAATTCGCTATATCTTCACCGAAATCCATCACGGTTTTAAATGGCGGTACATCTACAATTGTGAACACAAGAATTATTCCTGCGAGCGTGGAAGAAAGCATTAGTTCTCGTTTGCGCTTCATACCTTCGTGCAACTTCGTTCTCAAATACGTAATTAAAACTTTCCAATTAAAATAAATATGAAAACTTGCACCCACAACAAAGAGAAACGTGAAAATTGTATGCACCGACTGCCATTGATATTTGGTTAAGCCGATAAATTTCCAATCCGACCAATTTGCCACCCTACCGGGCGGAGTGATGTACAAGATAATTCCTGATATGCTTATGATGAGAAAAGATATGACAATATAAAAAGTTGTAAACGACCGCCATTGAAATTTCTTTTTAGTTTTTGATTCCATGAATAATTATTCCTTTTTAGGTTTAAACATCGTTGTTAAAAATACGCCCGCATCCACAACTCAACTTTTTGCTCAACCTGACGCGAACCAAATTCACTCGTATCTTTGCCAAACATATACGTGTGCCAAAGTATGAATTCAAGATTTGTTTCAGGTTTATAGGTAAAATTTGCGGCGAGCAAAAAACTGTTATCTTGCAAATTATAGATAGTATAAATTGAGGGGGTAAAATAAAGCCAATCGAAAGGCTCCGGCTGGGTTAGCTTAACGTAGAGATAATCGCGCATTAACGTGTTGCTCTTGAAATAAGTTTGGCTTATACCAAGTGTTTGTTGAATTGCATCCGGCGTTCCAATTGCAATACCTTTTAAAAGATAATTTTGATACGTATCGAATTCATTTTTACTCATTCCAAACCCGTTGCGATAGTATTCTGCAATCACAGTCGTGTTCCACTCGTTAAGATATCTTATCCCAATCAGATAACTATAAATATCGCCACGCTCTTCGTTTAAGATTCCATTACCGATGGAATACCTGTCAGCATCTCTGGTTAAGCTGAATTCGGTGTGAAATTCTAAATTTTCCTTTATGTTCCTCGATACATCAAATCCATACTTCTTGTAACTCCGGCTGCCTTGATATATCATCAAATCAATATCAGTATCCAATAATAGAAAATAAAATTTAGCCGCAACATCTGTGTATTTTGCTTCACCGAACCGATTGTTTATTGTATTGATTGCTGGAATGATCAACGCTTGAGCTGCGAACGTTTGTAGTGAACCAGATGAAAAACTTTTTATATACTCTACATTTGCCGAAAGAATTCCCGCCTGTGCAAGCTCCGGATTCTCAGGGTCTTTCAGCGGATTTACATATCCCACCGGATTAAAAGCATACCCTTTTCCCCAGTTGTAAACGCTTTTGCCTAATTGCAGAGAAGTGTTCAATGTCGGACTGTACCTTGCGTATGCTTCGAACAAATCAACAGTCGCTTCTTCATCGCTAAAATATGTTGCGTGTGTTTTCATAAAAAATCCCACACTGCCCGATTTATATTCGGCATTCAGATACGGCTCGATGCGATACTGTGAAAGATAGCGCGATATATCCTTCGAGTTATAGAATTGAAGCTGGTATGTTGGCGATGTTTGAGACATCTTAAGAAGAGAATACTTCACATCAAGGTTGCCGTTCCATTCTAATTTTTTCTCGTTCGTAGAAGAATCGAATTCTTCTTGCGAAGACGCAATCAGAGGAACAATTAGAAAATAAAGTAACCAGAACTTCATCGGAGATCGCCTAAGCGCCCCATATAATTCTGTGTAAACACCTCATCCGGGAACTGCCGTTTTTTGATGGACTGATAAATCATCAACGAACGGTAACCTTTGTAGAGCGGGCTGGTTGTTTCGATAACCGATGGACGGATAAGTCCGCCACCATAATTTTTGTCTTCTTTAAATTCCAGCGTCTTGATCAACATGTTGGATGCTGAGTATGCCTCAACTTTGCGGAGATATTTTTTGTCTTTAGTAATCCACATTTTCAGTTTGTCGTAGGTAACAGTTTTATTCTTTGCTTTCAAGTCGAGGATATACTCCTTCTCGGTTCCTTCAGCATACGAAGCGTCGTACTCGGCTGCGTACTCCAACTGCATGAGGTCGGCATTGTTAAACACACCGCCAATAACCGATTGTAAACTTGTGATACGAACCGGTTTGTTTATATTGGGAACATACAACCACATATTTTCGCCCAATCGAAGTGTAGCGCGTCCTTTCTCACTCGCCGGGGTAATGTACAGCATCGCAATTTTATCTTTTCCCTTTTTCACCGTGTAGAAGGTATATTCCTTCTTTGAGCCGTTTGGCTCTTCATTAATGATTTTACGGTATGCTTCGTACGACTCGGGCATGAGATTCTCATCAACCGTTTTTAGTAAAACATTAGCATCTTGTGCCTGAAGATTTATGCTAAATAAAAGTATTAGAATGGATAATATTTTAGTTTTCATATTCTTTTCCTTTTTATACATGTCCTAATGCATCTACCGGTTCCATTCTGGATGCCTTATATGCCGGCTGTAAGCTTGCAAATATCGAAACAAGCATGACTATTACTGTCGTTAATAAAATCTCACGGTAGGGAATATCCGGAGCGAGTGAAACATTCATCTGTCCGAATGTAAAATTGATGCTTGTTGTATCCATCAACAAAAGAACTCCTACTCCAACTATTACTCCGATAATGTTACTCAACAAGCCCATAGTAAAACCCTCCATTAAAAACATAGTCATAATTCGACTCGGGCGCGTACCGATAGCAGCTATTGTACCTATTTCGCTGATGCGCTCGTACACAGACATCGTCATGATGTTTAAGACACTGACTAAAACGATTGATATTAATATAAACTTCACAACGAGGATTAACAAATCGACAATTCGCGCGATGCTGGCAAAAGGAGAAAGTTGTTCCCACGTGTGAACCTCTTTTTGTGTCGGCTGATCGCTGAGCGCTTTCTTCAAATTTTCATTAACTTTACCGAGTTGATCGAACTCTTTTAGTTTGATGGCAACTTCGATAATTTCAGGTTTTTCCATTCTCAACAAAGTCATAGCATCATCGATATGGATGTAGCCGTCTTTTCCTGATGGTCCAATCACATTCTCCATCATCGCTGCTATATGAACCGGTATTCCATTAACCGATCCATCTTTATTAGTGGCGATGAGAACTATTTCATCGCCGACTTTTAGCGAAAGTCCTTTCATCAAATTTTCCGGCACTAATATTTCACCTTGCTTTAGAAAATTTTTCTTATCCACAATATCGCTTTTAATTCTTTTAATAAGGTCGGGTAGAGCATTGCTTTCTAACTCCGGGTAAATTGCGGTTAGCCGTATGTTCGAGGTCTGTACGTAATTGCTTATCATCGCTCCGAACTTGATCCGTGGGCTGTAAGCTGCGATTTCCGGCATAGCTTTCAATGTGCGCTCCACATCTGCATACTCGGAATCGGAAAGACTTATATTGAGTGGAAGATTATCGATTGATTCAACGTATCCTTTTTTGTGAACCTGCAAATCTCCGAGGGCGGTGTTTGTAATTACACCGACCATTTGTGTTTTAAATGAAATAGCTAAACCGCCAAAAACAATTACCAACACAACGCCGAATGCGATAAGCGATGAAGTCAAAATTGTTCGGCGCTTATAGCGGAACAGATTTCGAATAGCGATCTTAATTAGATTTGTCATAGATGTCTCAATCTTTCTGTTTAATTTCTTGATTCACGATTGCACCATCCTCGAGCGTGTAAATAATTTCAGCTTCACCTACGATTTTTGGATCGTGTGTGGAGAATATAAAAGTTGTACCGAATGTTTTCTGCATCTCGTGCATGATAGTAATTACTTTAAACGCGGTTTTATGGTCGAGGTTAGCTGTCGGTTCATCGGCAAGCACAATCTTTGGGTTTGTTACCAGCGCGCGTGCAATTGCAACACGCTGTTTCTGCCCACCCGATATATGATTTGGATATTTATCCTTATAATCAATCATCCCAACCTTTTCGAGCAACGAATGGATTCGTTCACGCCGTTCAGAAACGGGAATCTGCTTTATCAATAATAACGGATATTCAACGTTCTCATAAACAGAGAGAACAGGGATCAAATTAAAATTTTGGAAAACGAAACCGATTGTACTACCTCGAAACTTCGCCGCATCCGAACGGTCGAGCGTTGCCACATTTACATTATCAACAATAACATCGCCGCTGGTAGGCTTGTCTAACGACCCGATTAGATTCAGAATAGTGGATTTACCACTGCCCGACGGTCCAATGAACGAGACAAAAGTTTGACGCTCAATCGTGAATGATATTTCATTCAAAGCTGTAACAGGAATTTCTCCTGTTTGATAGATTTTTGTTACATTCTCAAGTTTAATTAAACTCATCGTATTCCCTTTCTTTAAAATTGTGCCGTCAACCCGATAATGGGTAATATTCCAAAATCGAGCCGCGGTGTTTCTGTGATGAGACCGTTAGAATCGACTTTGTAAGAATAATCTAAAATATTTTCTCGGTTGTATACATTCCAAAGGTCGAGATATGCGGTTAAAGTCCATGCGCTAAAAACAAACTTCTTATCGAACCGGACATCGAGTTTGTGATAAGCGGGAAGCCGGCCTGAATTGTAATCGCCGTCGACCACATAAAAAGTACCGTTCTTTTCTGCTATACCTACAACCGGTGTATAAGGATTGCCGGATGAATATTGGAATTTTGCTCCAAGCTGCCAACCCTCACCAAGCTCGATGCCTGCAATCAGATTCAGGATATGCGGTCTGTCGAACTCGAAATAATACTCGGCAAGTCCACCAGCATCTTGCCGCTTCGACTCGGAATAAGTATACGAAGCTGTGCCAACAAATCCATCGGTAAATTTTTTCTGAAGAGATAATTCAATTCCTCTCGCATAACCGTTTCCAGTATTGTATAGAACATCGGTTGTATCGTTTCCTACGATAACACTCGCTAAATCTTTATGATACACTTCAACGGTAGCTCTGATATCATCGCGAAGGAGTTGTTCTACACCCAAAATATAATGAGTTGCGTTGCTGCTTCGGAGCTGCTGGTTAATTGGGTCGAGAGCAATTTGATATGAAGCAGGTGTCTGATAAAATTTTCCATACGCCATATTAAAGGATGTTTTTTCTGTGAGATGATACGATGCTGAAACTCGCGGACTCAAAGTTGCTTCTTTTGTGAACGAGAAATAATCGTAACGCGCCCCTGCCGATAAAGATAATCGCACCCATGGGATCCATGTGCTTTGCAAAAATACTGAGGGTTTATTGCTGACATCAGGAAGAAAAGAAATTGACGATGCCGGAATGATTTGCCCAAGCCGGGTTGTGTCGGCTGGTTTCCAGGTATTATGCTTCGACTCTATAAAACGCATCTGAGCGCCGCCTTTAATGTCAATCTTAGGATTTATCTGATACGTGATTTCATTCTTCAACGTATAGCTGTTCTCAAGAATATCTTCGCCAATTAAATCTCTTTTAGTCTCAGTACCTCGAAGAGTATTCCAGCCATTACCCGAAAAAGATAAAGTGGTTAAACTGTATGCAGCTGGCGACAATAAATACCGCCAGTTAACACCTAAAGCCGTTCCATAGTCATCGCGGGTTAAATAATTATACTTACCGGTGTCGGTTGAACTTTTCATCCTGACTGTCCCTTCACGTTCTATCTGATCAAGATAATAAAAACCAACAAGACTCAACCGGTTCTTCGCATCTAAATCGTATGTAAATTTTCCAACTGCATCATAATAGCTCGGAGCTGCCGGGCGATTCAGCACAGAAGTAAGCAGGTCAAATAATCCACGCCGTGCAGAAAAGACCATTGTACCGTTATCCATCACCGGTCCATCTACCATAACTCCAAAGCCTGCAACATTCGCATTAACATCGATGTTGTGCATTTCCTTATTTCCATCTATCATATTCATATCAAACACCGACGACATTTTATCTCCATACTTAGCCGGGAAGCCGCCAGTCATGAAATTTACATCTTTGAGTAACGACGGATTCACAATGCTAATAATTCCCATTGATTCTCCCGTGCGAGCAAAATGTATTGGGTTGTAGATTTCGATATTATCGAGCAGCGTTAGATTTTCGTCAGGGCTTCCACCCCGGACAATCAACTGAGCGCTTTTGCCGCCTGCTGTTGCAACGCCAGGCAACGATTGCATTACACGGAATATATCTTCTGCCGAGCCGGGAGAGCGTCGAATCTCTTGTGACGAAAGCGTTCGATAGCTAACAGTGCTTTCCGTAGGTTTCTGAAAATATCCTCCGATTACTACTACCTCGTCAACTTCTACCTGACTTGGAGTAAGCTCAACATTAATGTTAGTGTTCCGATTTAATACGACTTGAACATCATCATTGATGAAATTGTTGTAACCTATATATGATACCTTCAATTGATAAACACCGATCGGAATATTTTTTATAACAAAGTACCCCTTTTCGTTAGTTGATGCACCGGAGTTAGTTCCCACAACCGCAACATTCGCAGACGGTAGTGGCTGTTTAGTAACTGCATCTCGCACCTCCCCCGAAATAGTTCCGAATTTCTCTTCCGCATTTGCACGGTGAATAGATGTGATAAATAGAATAAGAGATAAAATAAAAATTAAATTTTGTTGAAATGTTTTTTGCATGAAAATTGTCCGATTGGTTAATGTAATCCCTGCTTAATTGTTAGATGTTTGATATAGGTAAAAGATACAAATAGTTTTAATGTTACCTCAATTCACATGCCAAGTCCAATTGTTATTAGTACTGCTATAATTGACAGATATTTCGAAACGGATACAAATTACTCGACAATTCTGCCGAAGTAATCCGACAAATCTGTCGATACCAAATTATGATGAAGAGATAAATTCATTAACCCGCCCTTTTTTTGATGATTTCATGATTGGCACATCACTTGTGTGAATAGGAACAGAAGAAAAAATAATTCAAACTAATTCATCAATACAACTGAAAGGAATAAACAATGAAACGCACAATCTCTCTCTCACTCGCACTTCTGATGCTCGGAGTTTTTAGCTTATTAACTCTCGACAGTGCATACGCACAGCAAGTCGGCAATCAGTATGGCAAAAAGAATATGGAACAATATGGACCGCGGGATGACGACGGTGATGGAATACCGAATGGTCAAGATCCTGACTATGTAAAACCGAAAGATGGTACCGGAAAAAAATTCGGGCAAGCCAACAAAGGTGTTACAAAGATGAACGGTAAGGGTAGTGGCTTTGGTCCAGGTAGCGGCACTGGCAATAGCGGCGTAGGTCCCAAGGACGGTACAGGGAATGGTCGTAAAACAGGTGTTGGAACTGGCACTTGTGATGGCACAGGACCAAAAGGTCGTGGATAAGAGAACAAACATAAAGCTGGGGTCTAAACAACTCCAGCTTTTTTATATTTTGAAGATGAAAGGAATAAAATTATGAAGCTAACAAATACGATAATGTTTACAGTACTTATGCTGTTTTCTCTGTTGCCGGCTTTTGCACAGACAGGAAAATCAAGCAGCTCGGGGAACTCAGATAAGGATGGTGTAATGTCGGTTAGCGGGATAATAACAAAAGTCAATCACCCGTACGCCACATTGAAAGCTGAGAGTGGAAGAGAATACCAGATACACATGGGACCATATTGGTACTGGCAACGTGAAAAGTTTGAGCTGAAACATAACGCCAAAGCCAGAGTCCGTGGTGAAGTTGAGAATGTAAATGGGCAGTATCATTTTTATCCATGGGAAATCGCTCAAGATGGTAAATCGATATCGCTTGCCGATGAAAATGGCATTCCTAAATGGGCAGGCGTTAAAAACAAAGCAGGCAAGATGCAAGGTAAAGGACAAGGACGGAACAATCGCTGGAAGTAATTAAATATATTAGAATTTATATCATTATATTTATGAGTATCAATTTTAATATTGGAGAAAAACATTATGAAAACAATTTGGATAATATTAACAATAATAATCTTAGCGGCAGTTGAATCGACCGCACAAGCGGTTCAAGATTCCGGCGCTGTAAGACAGGAACAAAACGAGAACAAATTACGACAGCACAAGATGGTTGACGAAAATGCTGACGGAATCGATGATAGACAACAGCAACAAGGAAAGAAGTTTAAAAACAAAAAAGACAAATTCATCGATCGAGACGGCGATGGAATTTGCGACGATCGTGCAAGCGGATTGGGTTGGCGATTAGGTGGAAAAAATTCAGTAAAACAAGGTGGCCAAAAGAAAGGTCCCGGAGGACAACAATGAAATTATCTTATGCTCTAAACATACTCGTTGCATTAGTTGTGTTTACTTCCAACGGATTGAGCCAATGGAGTTTGCAAACAGGTTTGAACTGTAAGTATGACGATAACATAAATAATAACTATCTCCAGATTAAAGATAAGATTACATCACTTGCATTTACCGGATCATACACGTGGGAAACCGACTATTCTGCGACAGAGATGTTTTATTCAGGTTCAATGAATTATTATAGTAGTACAATCGACAGAACATTTCACTACCATTCTATCGGCATTGATTATAATCATCTCTATGGCGAAGAGCAAGAGACGCATCTCAATCTCGGCGCTTCATATAATACAAGAATCAACAGGAACGATTATACATTATACGACCACACCCAACTGAGCGCATTCGGCACGCTAAAATTCCCGATCGCCGAACGTTTTGTCGGTATGACCGGCTATTCGTTCACTTATTTGAACATGAAAGAAGTACCCGATTTTAATTACATCGAGCACGCAGCTTTTTTTCAATTAAAAAGCTTCTTGCCAACTCGAACAACTATCATTTTGCAAACCGACCTTGGATATAAGATGTATACAACGCCAAATATAGATACAAGTTACACCGCAGGGACCGGAAGATGGGGAGAAAAGAATTCTTCAAGTACATCTTCATATCCCGGTGTAACACAATTGATAGGCATGGTGCGAATTGGACAAGCAATAGTTGATGGTACCGGTTTAAGTTTATCCGGGCGATACATTTTAAATCTCCAAACCGAATCACGTTATATATTGTCGTACGATGGAATACTTTCCGGGGATGATATTTTTGACGACCAGTATTCATATGAGGGTCCTTCGGCAAATATTACACTAACACAGTTATTGCCGGCTCAGGTCGTAATCAAAATGACCGCAGGGATACAAAGCCGCAATTACCTTCTAAGACCGGCGTACGATCTTATTGGAACTGTAATCGCCGACAGAAGGATTGATACACAAAAAAATATCTTTTTATCTGCGGAAAAAAACTTTGAGGAATTAGGACTCTCTCTCGGTCTATCGTATGAATATCTCTTAAATTCCTCTAACGATGAGTATTTCAATTACAGCAACAACATCTTTGGTATAGGCTTGATGTATGAGTATTAATAATAAAACTAATTAACCGAATTATTAACAATATAGGAGAAATATTATGAAAAATTCATTACTATTTTTGATCGCTTTATTCCTGATAATTACAGGATGCGAAAAATCGGTTGTTGAACCGGTACCTGGACCTGGCGAATTGAAGTTATATCTTGTAGATTCTCCGGGTGATTACGATGAAGTTAACATCGTTGTTAACCGGGTTGAAGTTCATAATTCAGATACCGATACTATTACCGGCTGGTCAGTAATAAACAACACACCAGCTACTTACGATTTACTTAAACTCCGGAACGGTGCAAGTTCTATATTAGGCACTGCAAAACTCACTCCCGGGCATTACACACAGCTACGTCTAATGATCGATAGCGGAAGCAATGTTGTTGTGAACGGTATAAAATATAATCTCGTAATACCAAGCGGGATGGAGAGCGGTATCAAACTAACACATGCCTTCACGATTGAAGCCGATAAATTGTATGAATTAACGCTCGATTTTGATGCGGATAAATCGATTCAACTTCTCGGAAGCAATACATACAAATTACAACCAACTATCCGCGTCGTTTCGAATGTCATATCGGGAACGATTTCGGGGAAAATTCTTCCAACCATTGCAAGTGCATTGGTGCAAACCACGGTTGGACTCGACACGGTTTCAACCATGCCCGATACTTCAGGAAATTTTAAGCTCATGGCGCTGCCCGAAGGAACATACACTCTTAAAATCGTTCCTTCGAACACAGCATACAAAGATTCAACTATCTCCAGCGTTGCTGTCGTCAAACAACTAGACAACAACATTGGTACGATAACACTTCCAACGAATTAAAGTTCGTTGAATAATTGTTGTGTACATCCTGAGAACTTCATGTTCTCAGGATGTTTTTTTTGTAGAGTCGATGTTGGGTTAAAGCTATTAATGCTGATGCGGTTTCTTTTCACTTTCAATCTTTTTTGAGAACACAAAGAAGTATCCGGCAGGTTTATCTGAAAGATTTTTTATTTCGTGCTTGGTCTCAGGTGGAATGTATGTCATTTCTCCTGAAACAAGTGTTATTGGTAAAATTCCTTCCTTGAATACGGTAATTGTTCCATCCAGACAATAAACAATTTCCCGATAATTCCCTGAGTTATGTTTTTCAGTGCTATCTCCAGGTGATAGCCATTTTTTACCTGAACCAAAACCTTCGGCTTCAAATTCTATAACATTGAGATTAATCCGGTCTACTGATGCAGGAATGATTTCACCCGGCTTGGGTGCAGTTGCCTTTACCTCACTGATGCTTACCCCCTTTGCATGGATGCGGCTAATTAATGAAAATTTCGGGACTTTTATTCCCTTTCTGAATGAATGTCCTTGCCAGTGAAGAACTCGCGACTCGGGATAAATTTTCTGATAAAACATCCCTTCAACCATTACTTCGTATCCTGCACAGTCGGTTGGGAACTTGTGAACCAACTCTGGGAAGTTCACAACAATACCCTCACCTGTTCCATCTTTTGAAACAACTTCGATGAAACATCCTTCGTTGGTACAAGCCGATGCAATGATTCCTTCGATCTTCACATCGCGGTTGAAATATTTTTCTGGATGCTCCGTTAGCTCGGTGATAGGTGTTGTTTCTTCTAGTTTCAAGTCTTTGCCGATATGTTTCCATTGTGCATCCACTGGAGTAAAAGTCATCTCGATTAACAAGATGATGATTGCAATTTGTCGTATTCGCATGATTTTTCCTTTAATTGGTTTTACAAGATAAAATTTCATTTCATTGTATTTTGGATAGTAAATTCCCAAGCACAAAAAGCATTAGTGACAGGATCGAGTGGACAACTGATACAACGGGTTCGGATACGAGAATCGATTGTTTGTGCAAACCGGGTAAACTCTACTGTACCAACCGACTTGCAAGGGAACGCCGGAAAATTTTTCTCAATGCGTGTTTTCTGAACACGGCATTCCACCATCCTAAATATCATTGTCTTATCATTTATCCATTCAATTTCTTGTTTATTGATTGCAGCATACATACGATAACCGAACGCCCGTTCCAGCGCTTTCAAACCGCCTTTTTCGGGAATGCTAAATTCCTTCATAATCCGTCGAGCTTCTGCAACAGCAAACCTGTTCCACGATTTAGTATCAAGTTCGATGGCTGCTTCTATTCCATATTTTTCTTCAGCCGCTAAAAACCAACAACCATCGTGAGCCAACCAATTTTTTGCATATACTTTAATTAGTTTAATTAATTCAACCTTACTCAACTTTTCGATATGTTCCATTTATTTTTTCTTCTTACCTGATGCGATTAATGTAACATTTAATTGTGTGTGAATTTCTTTAACTTCGTGATAGTCTGTTTCCAGAAGCGGTTTTAATTTATCCATACTCAAATTACCACGCGGGTGATCGTCTCCATAGAGGATGCGATGAACTTTTTGAAGTTCAGTAAAGCCCAGTTCATTGAAGTCGCCTATTAACAATGAATTCTTTCCCGAGTGTACGCGAATTAGCTCTCTTAAACAAACCTCTGGGCGATCAAGATGATGAAAAGTATTCATCGATATTACTGATGAAAAACTACCATCGTCAAAGGGTAACAATTCCATGTCGATTGTAAGTAGCTTCACCTTATGGAGATACTCTTTTGCAATACGCAGCTTAGCTTCCTCTCTGTCTTCGGTCGATACATCGCCTGTAACTACATCATGGCCGAGCCGGGTTAGCAAAGCCGACATTCTTCCTGTTCCTGTAGCAAGTTCGAGTATCGGCTGGTGGGTGTCTAATGTAGCATGACTGAGGATTTCATAATACTCAACTGCCAAATTATATCCCCAACTCTCGAGTAATTTATCGCTCTCAGTTTTATAAATTGAATCCAGTAATATTTTAATATCCTGCATGTTAATTGTTATTTTTTAAATAATGTTTATCAACGAGTTCTACTGTACATCTTATGCCATCGCAACTAATGGCTGAATCGGAACACCGAAATTCTGGTTGAAGGTGAACGAATTATTCCAATTGGTTTAAAACAAATTTGTTTGTTCACAGATAGTTATTTCTTTTTATTTTATCAACATTACAAGATGACTCGTTGAGGGTTGATTTTTTATTTCAGTAACAATTTTAAGTCCGGCTTTGTTTGCCAAATCATAAATGCCATTTTTAGCCACATAGCTTTTATAATTTCTGTAATGTTGCGAACCGGCGGCAAATTCAATCACTTCGTTCAATATACTCCAAAAGCAGTTTGGCTTAGGAACAAGATAATCACCGATTATAATTTTATCTGCAATCATTGATATTTCGGTTAAGAGTTTTACTCGTTCATCAACATTTACTTCGTGAATAACATAAGTCAGCACCGCATAATTAAAATGTTCTTGACCGTCGGAAATTATTTCACCTATACTCTTATGCTGAAAAGAAATTTTTTTATTTGGATTTTTTGAAAGTGTTTGATTAGCTCTGTCGATATTGCTACTTGATAAATCTATTCCCAAAACATACCTACATTTATCAGCAATAGAAAAAGAGAAACGACCGGTTCCGCATCCAACATCTATTATGTTAGAATTTGGTTCAATAAGATTTTTTATCTGTCCAAATAATCTATCCTGGCTTGGAGCTATGAACTTATCGTAAAACCAGCCGTCGTACCAGTGATCTTTGTTTTCGTTGATCATATTTCCGTTTTCATCATTTTTAATCCATTTTCCAAATCTGCAACGATATCTTCAACGTCTTCGATGCCGACCGATAATCTTATTAAATCATCGGTAATACCGGCTTTAAGTTTGTCTTCTTTCGATACTTTTGAATGCGTCATAGATGCCGGATGCTGGATTAACGTTTCCACACCGCCAAGCGAAACAGCGAGTAATGCTAATTGCACATTATTCATTAAAATTTTGGCTGCATCGAAACCGCCTTTTAATCCGAAGCTAATGATAGAACCACTGCCGCGCATTTGTTTTTTTCCAAGATGATATTGCGGATGAGATTCCAACCCCGGATACTTTATCCATGCTACTTTGGGATGTTGCTCGAGGAATTGAGCAACCCGATGAGCGCTTTGTTGCGCCCTCTCGATACGGATGCCCAATGTTTTCAGACCACGTAAAACCAGATATGCTTGATGTGGGTCCATATTACAACCGAGATTAATCATCATACTTCGCAGTTGAGTATAGATATTTTTTTCTTTTGCAATTATAATTCCGGCTACAACATCTGCATGTCCGTTAATAGATTTAGTCATAGAATGAAAAACGATATCGGCTCCGAGGTCTAACGGGTTCTGCAAATACGGACTGCAGAATGTATTATCTACAACTAATAAAATACCATGCTCATGTGCAATTTTGGCACAGGCGGCAAGATCGGTAATGTCCATTGTTGGATTTGCCGGGGTTTCGATGTACAAAATTTTTGTGTTCGGACGAATCGCTTTTTTAATGTTATCAATATTGGTTGTGTTGATATATGTAGATTGAAAACCGAACCTCGTGAATTGTTTTTCCATAACGCCGCGTGCGGGTCCGTAAATTGCATCGGTGCTAACAATATGATCTCCGCTGCTCATCAATGCCAAATATATAGTAGTTACTGCTGCCATCCCCGAACTAACAGCAATGCCTCCGTATCCGTTTTCAAGCGTTGCAATTTGTTGTTCAAGCGCATTAATTGTCGGATTGCCAATTCGTGTGTAGATGTAGCCATCGCTTTCGCCGGCAAAACATTTGGCACCTTCTTCAGCGCTTGGGAAACCGAAAGTTGAAGTCTGATATATTGGTGTTGTTGCGCTGTGGAATTGATCGTTTATCTCACCTGCATGAATTAACTTAGTATTAAATCCTGCTTTGTCGGTTTGCATTAAATTTTCCTAATTTATTGTTAATATAATTTGATTAAATATCATTAGTTACTCAAGGTAAAAGGATCGCCGCTGCTATCACGGTCGTCCACAGACCATTTTTATCACCTTCGGCAGATTGTGTAATGTTAAAAGTTTTTACAATCTTCCCCGACATTTTAAAAACTTGCTCTCTTTCATTCCAGTCTACATCGGAATTAAATTCAACTCCGAGAGTTGTAGCAAGCATTTGTGCCGCTAAGTCTTCTGCGTAATCACCGGTATTCCGCTCCGTGACTCCAAATGGATGATGTTCCGACAAATATCCATGTTGAGTATTATCTGCCGGGATCGCGACACCAATAGACGAAGAGATCAATCTGTTAGGTTCGTTGGTGGCGTTTCGTGCCATTACGGCAAAAGTAATTTGGCCCGGACTTAATTCTTTCAATCCTTCCTCTTTACTAATCCTTTTGCATCCCGGCGGGAATATACTGCTCACATTTACTAAGTTGCATATCTCAATACCTGCATTTCTGAGGGCAAGCTCAAAAGAACTTAGATAATCTTTGTGTCTACCTACACCTTTTGTGAAAAATATTTTTGTTGGTATATACAATAGAAATACTCCTGTATTCTGAATCAATAGTTATTGTCGGCGTGATGAAATTAAATATATTTTGTATTAATGTAATTTTTCAACATGATTGACAATTGTTCCCTTAATAAGTTCCTGAACTGCATCATCAATCATTTCGTTATTTGTGATAATGGGTTTTATATTTGCGTTTACCATGTGTTGGTATGCGCCGTTACCCATACCACGTGCAACCAATATCTGGCAATCCACAATGGTTGCAGTCATCATGCGATGTTTTCCCTGTGAATGCTCGTCAAAACCGTGGCCAGGACCATGGTGTTCTCCGTGGTTCTCCTGTCCATGAAAAGTATGGTGTCCCGCTTTCTCGCGCCGTTCACGATGTGTCATCATACCGTTCTCAATCGTTACAACTTCATAATACTGAGCACGACCAAAATGCTGGCTTATTGTGTTGCCATCGTCGGTGACGAAAGCGATTTTTAAATTTTTTGTTTCCATTTTTGTTCCTTTCTGTGTTAATATTATTTGTTAATTTAAAATATTGCGATAAACTTACTACCATGCTACTTCCCATGTATTCTCACAATCTGAACATTTCCTTTTTTAAGTTAATTTAAATATACCTTTTGCTGTTACACAAACTTGATCGTTATTTATAATTTGTGCTTCTGCCCAGCAATATGTTCCCCGTTTTGACTTGAACGAAGCATTAATTGTTATTTCCGAGTTTATTGGCACAACATCCCGGTAACGAATATCTAATCTGCTGGTAAACGGATTTTTTTCAAATTTTTTATGTAAACAATTTACCATCGCCGCATCTAATAGTGTGGCTACAATACCACCGTGAACGATTTCATTATAACCTTGATGATTATCTGAAATCGTTGTACGGCAAATAACCGATTCACCTTTATCCTCAAATTGTAACTTTAAACCATTTTCATTTGCTTGTCCACAAGCAAAACAAGTTGGATGGAATTGTAATCTCATATTCATTATTAATATCCCAGAATAAATAGCAACAAACCAAATATAATACCGAAGGCGATATTAAATAGTTTGATCAACATCGAATCTTTGACGGAATACGACAGCATTGGAAGCATCCCGTGTCCATCTTGGACAAACGCACTGACGAATAACACAGAAAAAGGAACTAATCCATTAGCGTACATCGTAACAAAGATAAGATGCGGACCAGATTCAGGAATTAGCCCGATGATTGCGCCGAGAAATAGAAGTGATAGTGTATATTGAGATGCGAGTTGTTCAAGATTCCAATTACGCATCCCGATTTCAATAATTAGCATCGCCCCAAATGTCCATAAAGCCGTCCGCCATAGATGACGCTTAACAATATGTTTCCAAACGTGTTCTTTGAAATAATGAGAATAGCCGTGTTCAGTTGGATGAATAAGTTCATCCGGACAATTCTTACACGTCTGGATTTTATACTTCTTTATTATTCGATCAGATACGTAACCTACCAAAATGCCAATAACGAAAAGCATACCGAAAAGGAGTAGAGCTGTTTTAGGGAACATAGCCAACATAACGAATGCTTCATCTCCTGATACAGCCGCCATTGCACCCACCAACGCACCAAAGCTAATCATACCATGAATGTACATCGAAACATTTGTAAATGCTCCAACACAGCCAGGCGTCGCACCAATTAACGATGCAGTGATGTATTGCCTCCATTGCTTACCTTTCTTAAGAAATTCTCCAATCTTTCCACGGGTCCAAACATTAACGATATCTACCAATATCATCATCACAAGAACTATAAACGAGATTTTTATAGTTTCAAATAGAATCTTCAAAATAATGTCACTCATTGTGAACATCCTTTTCGTTTGCATTCGGCTCTTCCAGAGAGCAAGTCGTGTAACAGACTAAAATATAATCGGCGAATTTGAACCGTTTCATCGCTTTCTGAATAAAATATCTGACATTTATTTTCGATAGCTCCATACGATGTTTTTTTAAGATGCCGGCTTGGGTAGCCATATTTGTATAATCAATACCGCTACAACCAAAATTCCAAATGTGCAAACTATTGTAGCGCCGGTTGGAAAATCTAAAACCACCGAAAGATATAGACCGACTAAACTTGTCAAACTGCCGAGCGCCCATCCTAAGATCAATCGTGTTCTCAATCTATTTGACAGAAGCATCGCGCTAATGGCTGGAACAATTAAATAAGAAAAAACCAATAAAACCCCTGCTATCTCTACCGATGATGTTACTACAATCCCGAAAGATGCGTAGAATAAAAAGTCCCATAACCGTATCGGAATATTTTGCTTTCGTGCTTCTTCGGGATGCAAAGAAATCAACAAGAATTTTTTTCTATAAATAAAATGAAATAATCCTATGCCGGCATAAAGTATCGCCATCTTAATGATTTCCGACCATTCAACAAACATGATGTTACCAACGAGCATGTATTTAATATGCTCTGCCTCAGAAGGCGCTCTGTTAAGGGCTAAGATTGAAAGCGCCGCCGAAACCGCATAGACAATTCCGATTATAGCTTCCTGAGATACCTTTCGTTCTTTCAAACGTGTTAGCGAGAAAATGGTGGCTCCTACAAATGTAAACCCAAGCGAAAATAAATAAGCAGTCGTGCTGTGAAGTTCCATTCCAAGAAGGAAAGCAATGATCGCGCCTAATGCGGCTATTTGCGCTAATGCTAAATCGACAAAAATCACCTCTCGCTCAATAACATGAATCCCCAAATAAGCATGAATACCTGTTAATATCAAACATGCGAGGAATGGTAATAACATAAACTCGAGCATTGTATTTTCCTTACTTGTCCTTTAGCGATTCCGCCAACTTATTGATGTTGTAATCGAACAAATCTAAATAGGTATCAATTCCTTCTAATCCGCCTATTGATGGGGATAACACAACAACCTTCGAATAGGATTTTGCTGCTATTGACTCAGCAACTTTAAGATTAAAATACGGTTCCATAATAATTACCTTAACTTTTTCATTCCGGATATTTTCAATCAAAGAAATTACATGGGAAGGGGTTGGTGGAATTCCCGGTTTCGGTTCAACGAAATCGACAAGTTTTAAACCAAATCGTTTAGCAAAATAGGGCCAGGAGTTATGATACGTTACTATCTTCGAACCGGCAAAGGGCGCCATCTTGTTCTTCCATACTGCGATTGCAGAATCAAGTTGATGCAAGTATTCCTTATAATTTTTTTTGAAATATTCTGCATCGGATGGTAATTGGGCGGAAAGATTTTTTAGAATTGTTTCCAAAATTGGTTTAGCATTTTCAGGGTCGAGCCAATAATGAGGGTTTCCGTAGATATGAATGTCACCCATGCTTGCATCAACTTTAACGGTTGGAATTTCTAATTTTTCAATTCTTTCCGAAGCATCAACATAACCGATACCACCGTACATTATTTTTGAATTTCTTGAAGCATCGATCAAGCTCTGTATCCACATATCCAAATCCATTCCAATTCGTACCAACACATTCGCATTCTTTACCTTCATAACCATCGAAGGCCTTGGTTCAATGAAATGCGGGTCTTGATTTCCTTTTGTTAAGCTGACGACCTCTACTTTATCTTTTCCTATGACCCGGATAAAGTCGGCTAAATCAGTTGTGATGGCAACAACTTTCAATTTTTCAGAAGCAGATACTACCCATGGAAGAGCAAAAAATATTGTAAGTACATATAATATATTTTTCATAGTGATCAACTCCGCTCATTCTAAGGGATGACTGTGTGGACCGATACCAAAAATAATCTGTAAAGATGCTTCATAAGATTTTACTCCGAAGTTGTAACCATATTGGAACTGCAGTTTGGTTGTTTCGGTAAAATTATTTGTAATTATTCCAGATAACGCATTTGTTTTAACATTTTCAGGGAAAGCGTTTTCCGACCAATCGTAGCGCATGCCAGCATTCCAGTATTTACTGAATTTATAACCCAAATAATTATAGAAACCCCACCTGCTCAACTTAGCAACAGGAACTTCTCTCTTTAAATTGAATATCTCGTTTTGCAATATCAACCGTTCATATGCAGAGGGCCATATCTTAAGCGTGATGTCGGCTCCAAAAACTTTTACTTTATCCAGATGCTCTTGATAGTGCGAGCCACGACCTACAGCAGCGCTTGCGCCAAATTCTAATTCCGAAATTTCTCCCAGCGGAAACGAAGTCCATAAGCGACTCGTATAAATTTTATCAGCTAATCCAAAGCCAACCGATTCTTCTTCGCCGTCTGCGTGCGAGTGGGTGCTGCTTACATACCATGCACCTACATCAATTTGCGTAAAGAATGGGAATGGTAAAAGATACCCTAATGTTGCGCCTTCAGCAACCAAACCATGATCACCAAAAAAATTAGTTAACACAAGCGGTTGTGTAGTATAAGGGCGATGATGTTCATGGATTTTATTTATTTTACCAAAGTCAACGTGAATTTTCCCTGTCTTTAAACTTAATCCTTCTAAGATGCCCAGAAAACTTACAAATCCTTCACAGACCTCAGGTTCAAAATGATCTCCATGGCGGTGCATTGCAAGAAAAATATCTGCCCGCATCTCTGGATAGATGTAACCTTGTAGAGCAAGCTCTATACTTCGTACTAATATTTTATCTCTATCAATGTCGTTTTGGGTATTCGATAGCTTACCGGCCATATCACCTATTACAGAAATGTCGGGTAAATTCCCGGGTGTGCCTCGCATCCCTGGTGGAGGTGCAATTCCGGTATCTACCTGCGCTGAGTGATCGTAAACCTCGTCATACTTTCTTTGTTGTTGACTATTTTCTGTGTTCGATATTAATATTTGTCTCTCTTGCCCAAAAGAAAATAAGGCAAGAAAGAATAAGACAAAAATGAAGATGGATTTCATAGGTCATTCCTTCTATCTACGATAGTCGTAGACTATAAATAAGTATTTCATCCTGCAATCTGCAGAACTTTGTGGAAATTGTTTAGAAAACGTGAAGTGTTAAAGCGAGGGTGGAGCCCGAGAAGAATATCTGTTGGTCGTGGATGGAGATAGAGGATTTTCGTCGGTATCAGTGTATTGAATGGGCGAAGTTACATGCACAGGCATAGCTGCACTTGTAGTAATAACGGTTGAACCTAAAACAATATGAAAAATGCACGCAGCACAATTGTCATGAACCTTCGTGTCGGAGTGGTGATCGTGAGCAATTTCAAATCCGGATTCAGCGAGAAGTATGATCGCGATAAAAAATACCAGCGCTATTTTAAATAGGACGATTCTTCCGTTGTTCGATTTACTGCTTATATACACAACATAATATAGCTAAAGTATGGGTTAAGGTCAAGGAAAACTTAGTTTATACTTTTTATTTGGTTTTCCGAAATTTTTCTTACATTTGTATTAATGAAATTCTTATTTAATATTCAACCGCGCTATATCGTGGCTATTGCAGTTACCGTCATGCTTGTGATGATAGTTTCAGCATTCATCGAGTTGAATCAAAGTCGTGAAGAAATTTTCCTCCTGCTCAAACAGGAAGCGAGTTCGATAGCCGAAACAATAGACCGCAGCGGGATGAATAACATATTAGCCACGCAGGAGCTTGAAAGATCAATCGCTGATCGCTTATTCAATAACGCAATCTATATAGCGCGGTTTGATAGTATGGGAGCGCTGAATCAAAGGACTTTACGGGAATTCTGCACTCAGAATAATATATTTCGAATTAATATTTTCGATAAAACGGGGAGACGAATACTCAGCAGTCACAAAAAAGATATCGAACACGAACTGCTACCTGAGAAATACTCACCTATCCAATTTATCAAACCGATCTTAGATGGCAAAGTTAACCGGCTTACAATCGGCTTAAAGGATGCGCGTTATGAATCCGGACAACGATATGCAGTTGCTATCAGCCGCACACATAAAAGCGGCGGTGCTATCGTGTTAAACATCGACGCTGCCGACCTGCTCGAATTCCGAAAACAGGTTGGTATCGGGAAATTAATTAAAGACATCGGAGACAACAGCGGCATCGAGTATGTTGCCCTTCAAGATGATCGTGGTATTGTGGCAGCAAGCAGCTCAATAGACGAGTTAAGTGCTATCGAAGATGATTCGCTTCTAACAAATGCGTTCGATAATAATGTCACCCTAACACGCACTGCGATCTTTTTAGACCGCGAAGTTTTCGAAGTCGTAAAACCTTTTGTGATCGATTCTGTTACGATAGGTTTATTTAGAATTGGTTTTTCAATGAACGAGATTCGCTCCATCGATCACCGGATGCAGCGCCGGATCGTAATCATGTCGATCGTATTAGGAATATTGAGCATTCTTATCGTCATGGCAATAGTTGCAACGCAAAATTACCGCATCTCCGAGAAAAAATATACGGCGATTCAGACTTTTACAGGGAATATATTAGAGCAGATGCAGGATGCCGTTGTAACTGTGGATGCTGACGGCAGAATTACAATCCTTAATAAACAGGCGGAAACTCTTTTCATATTAAAAGAAAAAGATGTGGTTGGAAAACGTTTTAGCGAATTACCACAGTTAGCAAGAATTTGCCTTCTAAATATCTTCGGTACACTCGAACCAATCAGCGAACAGACTATCACTTGCGCCGATGGAGGACAGCGAATTATACTTGTTACCATCTCCGACTCCAGAAAATCCGATGGATCGATTGAAAGTCGTACTGCCGTCATCAAAGATATGACAAACGCACGTCAGCTTGAACGAGAACTTCAGCGCAAAGATAAACTTGCCGCAATGGGCGAACTTGCATCGGGTGTAGCACACGAGATACGCAACCCGATTAACGCCATCAGCATGATAGCACAGCGATTTGAAAAAGAATTCAGACCAAAAACCGAGGAACAAGAATATCTGGAACTAACCGCTGTAATAAAATCGGAGACGAACCGGATTAACAACATCGTTAAGCAATTTTTAAATTTCGCTAGACCGCCGAAGTTGCAGATAGGGAAATTTAATCCACAAGAATATTTCCAACACATTTCAGCGCTCTTCACAAGCCTGGCATCGGCAAAAGGAGTTAGTTTTAAAATTGAAATACGATGCGTTAAAGATATTTCTATAGACCGAGAACAGTTTACACAAGCCATTCTCAATCTATTACAAAACGCGCTCGATTTTACATCTGCCGGCGGTTTTATTTCACTCTCTTGCATAGACCACGAGAATGAAATCAGAATTACAGTATCAGATACCGGCAAGGGGATCTCAAAAGATGAGTTAGAAAAAATATTCAACCTCTACTACACAACAAAGCATGATGGAACAGGAATGGGATTAGCGATAACACAGCAAATCATTGCACAACATCATGGCAATATTGTGGTTCAAAGTGAAATTGGAAAAGGTTCTGAATTTACAATAACCCTACCTTCAAAGCTCTGAGTTTTAATATCCCTCCTTTGCTAAAAATAATTCCATCCAAACATTAATAAACCATTGCTTGAAATTTCAATCTGTAAATCTGGCAAGCAAAAAATTAGGGATTAGACTCTGACGGAATAATAAGACCTAAAAATTCGAAAAATCACATTTTTGTGGGTCGTTGAATACTCCATAATGAGAAAAATGAAGAATTTTGAGTTTAAACACCAAAAAACACTTGACATCGTTCGAAGAATTGTATATAATAACCTTTGCCCGCATAACAACATTAATTACATCTAATTCATAAGGAGTTTTTATGAACAAATCAAACACAATATCCAGCAAATTTATTTTGCTTGGAATCTTTGTGGTCCTTGTGGTACTGGTGATTGCCGGCTGTCAAAATACTGAAGCCCCTACCCAAACCATAGGAACACAAGGAACAACAACACTTGAAAAAGTCGGATACGACGGCACACGTCTCGAATTTGTTCCCGGCGAACTGATCGTAAAATTCAAATCAGGTGTTTCCGATGTAAACCGCAATGCTGCACTCGGGACGGTTAACGGTAAAGTCGGTCAAAAAATTGTCACCGCATCTATGAAAAAAGCCGGCGATAATGAAGGCATTACGATTGTTCACACCTCGATGGCTGTTCGCGAAGCTGTTAACGTATTAAAAAACTCTGCCAATATCGAGTTTGCTGAACCCAATTATTATTACTACCACAACGCAACCTCCAACGATCCATATTACACCGGCAACTTGCTGTGGGGAATGTACGGCGATGCAACTACTCCTGCTAACCAGTATGGTTGCCAGGCAGGTGAAGCTTGGGCTGCAGGACACACAGGATTGACGACTGTATTAGTCGGTGAAATCGATGAGGGAATTATGTTTACTCATCCCGATCTTGCCGGACAAATATGGACTAACCCATATGATGCAACCGACGGTATTGACAATGACGGTAACGGGTATATCGATGACATACATGGTTGGGATTTCGATGGAAACAACAATACAATTTACGATGGTCCTGCTGACGATCACGGATCACATGTTGCCGGTACCATTGGCGCCAAAGGCGGTAACGCTTTGGGTGTTGTTGGTGTGTGCTGGAACATTCAGATTATCTCTGGAAAATTCTTAGGACGAAACGGTGGTACTACCACTAATGCCATTTTAGCCCTCGACTATTTTACAGATCTTAAATCACGTCATGGATTAAATATCGTAGCAACAAATAATTCATGGGGCGGCGGTGCATTCTCGCAGGCGCTGCAAGATGCGATTGAACGCTCTAATCAAGCAAATATTTTGTTCGTAGCAGCAGCGGGTAATTCAACTCTTAACACCGATGTAACGGTAAGTTATCCTTCATGCTATCCTAATGCCAACATCATTGCGGTTGCTTCAATTACATCTCTCGGCGCTATATCGAGTTTCTCAAATTATGGCTTAACAACCGTTGATTTGGGTGCACCCGGTTCGGCTATTTATTCTACTATTCCAAGCAGATCCGGTGCGGCAACTTATGCATCGTACAGCGGAACTTCAATGGCTGCACCGCATGTTACCGGCGGTGTTGCACTTTACGCGGCATATCATCCCGGCTCTTCTGCGGCAACTATTAAAGCTGCGGTTCTTGCCAGTGTTGTACCAACTGCTTCATTAGCAGGAAAGTGCGTGACCGGTGGACGATTAAATGTAAGTGGTTTTTAATTCCACTATGCATCTAAAGTTGTAATATTTTAATTATTGTACTCCATTTAAAACCCCGTTTGCATTAGCAGATGGGGTTTTTTCATTTTTGTATGAGTTTTTATCTGTAGATGACTTTTATTATTTTTAAAGAGTAACCTTAGTTACAGGCATCATATTTATTTTATCACCGAGAGGAGTAATTATGTTTTTAAAATCTTTTTCCATCAATCGTTTGATCGTATTGATAATTGCCGGGGGATTTCTTTTCCTCTTTGTCGAAACACTCATTGAGCATCAGGATGTGATACCGAAAGAACTTCCGGCGTTCATTCCAATCATCGTCAGTATTCTTGGTTTTATCATTGCGCTTCTCACTGCACAAAACTGGAAAGACAGATCGATTCGATTGCTGCACTTTTATTTAATGCTGACTATTCTTGTCGGTTTGGGTGGACTTTTCTTTCACAACAAAGAACGATTCGAGCGTGAAGAAAAAGAAACCGAAACTATAATCAACGAAAAAGATGCTGAAGAAGTAAAGCCGCCAATTCTTGCACCGGCGGCGCTCATCGGATTTGGCGCCGTGGGATTGATTGGAACTGCGAGAAAGCGACAAGCAGAAATTAGGGAGAAAGTTTAAGTTTGTGTAAATTTAAGTACGGAATTCCCGCAAGAATCTAAAGTAATTAATTGGTATGAATCCGTACAAATCAGTGTAATCTGTGGTCAAATAAAACAAAGGATAATTTGATGAAATCGACAAAAAAGATCGGTAAATCGACAAAAGCAATTCACGCAGGAAATTCCATGCTGTCTGACTTAGGTGAAGTCTCGATGCCGATTTTCCAAAGCTCAACTTTCGCATTCCCAAGCGCAGATGAAGGCGGCTATAAAGGTTTTGCAACTGCTACAGGTATGGCGGCAATAACCACCGTGTACACTGCCCTGCTTCATCAAGGCGCACACATCGTTAGCTCAGAAACCGTTTACGGTCCATCGCGTGTGGTGCTTGAAACGATTTATGCGAAGTACGGAGTCGAATCTTCTTTCGTCGATACATCAAATCTTGAGAACATTAAAAAAGCAATCCGGCCAAACACTAAAATGATTTTCATAGAAACACCGGCAAACCCAACTATTACAATTACAGATTTAAAAGGTGCCGCCGAGATCGTACATAAACATAAACTCCCCCTTGTTGTTGATAATACATTCGCAAGCCCGTACCTTCAACGTCCGTTTGAATTTGGAGCGGATATCATCGTACACAGCTTGACAAAATTCCTCAATGGCCACAGCGATGTGGTAGGCGGGATGATTGTTGTTAAAGATGAAAGTTATTACAAGATGATTCGCCCCACCCTGATATCATTTGGAGGAACGATGGATCCGCATCAAGCATGGCTCGTCTTGCGTGGCATACGAACATTAGGATTGAGAGTAGAGAAAAGTCAGGAAAATGCGATGAAACTTGCGCAATTCCTGAAAATTCACCCAAAAGTTTTATGGGTTACCTACCCAGGATTACCGGAACACCCGCAGTATGAAATCGCGAAGAAACAAATGGATGGCTTCGGCGCAATGATTGCCATTGGTGTGAAGAACGGTTTGGATGGCGGCAAGATAGTAATGAATAACGTACAGATTTTCACACTTGCAGTTTCGTTGGGCGGCGTTGAATCACTCATCGAACACCCTGCATCCATGACACATGCTTCGGTGTCAAAAGAAGAAAAAATAAAAGCCGGCATCTCCGATGAGCTGGTGCGTATAGCGGTTGGTTGCGAAGATTACGAAGACCTTCGCGACGATCTCGATCAGGCATTGAATAAGATTTCGTAAGAGACAGTTTAAACGTCCGACTTTTGTCTAAGACTTGACCAGAAAAAGTCGGACGTTTTACCGGGTAAAGTGAACCGCATATTTTTAGACATCGGTATAAACGATAATGCTGATACAAACAATGTATCAAAATTATGCAATACTAAATCTAGCAAGATACAAAGACTTCAAAATCCCACCTAAAAAAATCATAACACATTCGTATAAAAATACCCCCCCCCATTGGCACTGATAACTCATTATGATACAAGGTGTTACAAGGCATCGGATTCCTAATATTATTTGTTTTTCAATAAAATAGGATATACATTGCTTTTGCTCATTCCCACGAAACGTGATAATAGAAAAAGGATATTATTAGATAAATAGAAAATTAAACTGATAACTTTCTACAAGTAAAAGAGAAGAAAAACATAGAATAATTTATTGCACAAAGAGGTGCGTGTAATGATAAAACGATTGTTAACAACCCACTTGCATTCCGAGCAATCCCGTCCGTCGCTAATGCGTCTGACGGGACAGACCGGAATGAGGTGGGTTTTTGTGTTTAATGATAATGAGAGGTGTATAATGAAAAGACTCTTTAAGATAATTCTTGTCTGTATTTTCATAATAGTCATTAATCTCGATGCTCAAGAATGGGTAAAGGTAAACCCTATTTTTGATCCTCCGGGTACCTACAATACTTATCGTGGCTACTTTGTAGATGAAAAACATGGGTGGTGGGATGTTGGACTTGCGGGGCCTGGTTCTATTTGGCACACTTTAAATGGTGGGATAACATGGTCTAAGCAATTAGATAGTAATGATGTTGGATGTTATGATATAAAGTTCATTGATACATTACATGGATGGTTTGTAGGACGGGTGTTACCTAATGACATATATAATATATTAATCACAAAAGACGGAGGTAGAAACTGGAGTAAATATTTAACGCCTGTAATTACGTGTTTAACATTCTTTGACTCACTCAACGGCTTTGCCGGTGGTGATAGTATCTATGCAACCACAGACGGGGGAATACATTGGGAACCGCAAAAAGTAGATTCTGGACCAAGATTTGGAATATTCGATATTTTTTTCAGTGACAGAAAGTATGGATGGGCTGTAGGAGGAAACGCTGAAGTGTCTGATGCAGGTGTAGTTCTACACACTGTCGATAGCGGAAGGACCTGGCAGTACAGTTATCCGGCAAATCTTTTTGGTTTCAGGGTTTATTTTAAAGATTCTTTACATGGATGCATCATAGGTACGGCTTACCCAGGTATTGCGGGAGTAGTAAAGACAACAAACGATGGAGGTAAAAGCTGGTTTCTTCATTACGTGGATGTGTGGCTGAAGGATGTTGTCTTTTCAGGTGACAGCACAGGATGGGTAGTGGGTGAGTATGGATTTATCTGGCATACTACCGATAGTGGATTAAACTGGACAAGAGTTGAGAGCGGCACTACTTCTCATTTATACAGCATCTTCTTTTTCGATAATGGAAAATTAGGCTACATATTAGGGGCATATAGTACATTGCTTAAGTATGATAAAACTGCTGGTATAAAGGAAGAACAGGCGCCCAAAGAATTATCATTACATCAAAACTACCCCAATCCATTCAATTCTCAAACAATGATTGAGTTTGACTTACCACGAAGAGAATTTATTACAATAGAAGTTTATAATATCCTCGGGCAACGAATAAAGATATTAATTGACCGGGTTCTCGAAGCAGGGCATTACCATTTTAACTTTGATGCAAGTGGTTTATCAAGCGGGATTTATTTCTACAAAGTTAATTCTGGAAGAAATCATCTGATTAAAAAAATGTTGTTAGTCAAATAGTAATTTTCTTCAGTGTGCTTAGAACTCCGACTTCTATCTTGGTATCGCTCGGTAAGAAGTCGTAGTTCTTCCATGTAAAAAGTGAATTATACTCCGTTCATTTTCTCCTTTGAATCCTTCGCTTCATTTCCTGCATCAAATCAACAGATTACTAACATATTCTTAGATTTTAATATTTATTGCAGAAAAGGAATTATATGCTTCAAACCAATCTTACTCATCTAACATCTGAAGAAAAATTCAATCAAACATTAACAGAAAACGAAAACGTTATGGTCTGCTGCGGCAGAATGGGACCAATGTGCATCCCTGTTTACGAAGCGATGGAAGAACTCGAACCGACTTACAAGCACATCAAATTCGCAGATATGGAATTTGATTCACTCACAGGAAATATAATTCGCAGTCTGCCTGAAACAAAGAATTTCAACGGTTTGCCTTTTACGGTTTACTTCAAAAATGGAAAAGTTGCAAAAGCAACAAGCAGTATCCAATCGATGGATCAGATAACCAAAATATTAGATTCGAATTTTAAAAAGTAAGCGTTGATTACTTATGAACGACAATCACTATGATGTTATCGTGATCGGCGCGGGCCCCGCCGGCTTAACCGCCGGCATTTATCTTGCACGCGGGAAAATGAAGACGCTTATTCTGAATGAAGGAACCGTTGGCGGGCAGATGGTTCTGACGCACGAGATTGCAAATTATCCCGGCATCGAAAAGATCAGCGGGTTTCAACTCGCACGCACTATGAAGGCACAGGCGCTTAGCTTCGGCTGCACTATAAAATCGAATATCCATATCACCAAACTCGAAGTTAAAAGCAATATTAAATCTGTTGAAATCAATGGGAAGGACACATACACTGCGGATACTGTCATCCTTGCTACTGGCGGAAAGTCGAGAACGCTGAACGTTCCCGGTGAAGAAGAATTTAAAGGCAAAGGAATTTCTTATTGTGCAACATGCGATGGTGATTTCTTTCAGGATAAGAATATCATCGTTGTTGGTGGCGGCAATTCTGCTCTCGAAGAAGCTGTATCGCTGACGAAGTATGCAAATTCCGTAACGATAGTACATCAGTTCGATCACTTCCAGGCATTCCCTCACGCGGTTGAAGAAGCGAAGAGCAACCCGAAGATCCGCTTTCTCATGGAATCGAAAATTACAGAGTTCAATGGAACAGAAAAATTAGAGATGGTTCGGATTCAGCATCAGGTGACAAGAGAGGTCACCGCGATGGCAGTGGAAGGCGTGTTTATCCTCATCGGCTATGAACCGAGCACGCAAAAGCTCAAAGGGATTGTCGCGCTCAACGAGAGAAACGAAATAATTGTCGATGATCACTTGCAGACAAACATCACCGGTGTGTATGCCGCAGGCGATTCAATCACGAAACGGTACCGGCAAATTACGACGGCGGTTGCCGACGGCACTATCGCCGCTTTGAGCGCAATGGATTATATCAACAACCGAAAAGTGAAACCCGCGGCAGAGCCATCCCAACTAAAAGCAGTGCTTCAGCATTACGATATACAAGCTGTTATTGAAAAGTAACGAAAGAAAGCGCACTTCCTTTATTTTTGGGAGTTACGGGAGGAAGAAAAACACGAAACATAATTAAATTCCATCCTTGTGAATAATGATTGTCAATCATCTCCATCGTTTGCATTAACAAATCATTATACTTATAATAATAAAAATCTCATATTGCTGATTCATTAAGGGTAACTATATATGGATGCTCTTTTCATTGACAGGCTCCAATTCGCTTTTACGATTTCATTCCATTACTTATTCCCCCAGCTCACGATGGGGCTTGCTCTGCTTATTGTAATTCTGAAATATCTTGCAATCAAAAAGAAAAGCGAGCATTATAACAATGCCGCCCGCTTTTGGGCAAAGATTTTCGGAATCAATTTCGCTGTGGGCGTTGTAACCGGCATACCTATGGAATTTCAATTCGGAACGAACTGGGCGCAATTCTCCACATTCGCGGGCGGCGTTATCGGACAAACACTTGCCATGGAAGGAATGTTCGCTTTCTTCCTCGAATCAAGTTTTTTAGGACTCTTCCTTTATGGCGAGAAAAAGTTGGGACAAACCGGGCATCTCATTACGGCAATTCTCATCTTCCTCGGCTCATGGCTTTCAGGTTACTTTATAATAGCTACCAATGCATGGATGCAGCACCCGGTCGGTTACGCCCTCTCGCCCGATGGCTCGGTTCATCTTACAAGTTTCTGGGAATTGGTCTTGAACCCGTGGGCACTCTCGCAATACGCTCACAATATGATTGGCGCGGTGGTTACGGCTGCGTTCGTGATGATGTCGGTGGGCGCTTACTATCTTCTTGCCAAAAGAGATACTGAGTATGGAAAAACATTTATTCGTATCGGTATGGCGGCTGGATTGATTGCTTCTCTTCTCCTCGCATATCCGACAGGTGATTTTGAGGCAAAGAATGTCGCAACTCATCAAGGCGCAAAATTTGCCGCGATGGAAGGATTGTTCGAAACAAAACAGGGCGCCGAACTTGTCATTATTGGACAACCGGATATGGAAAAACTCCGACTCGATAATCCACTGCATATCCCGAAACTTCTCAGCTTTTTAACTTATAACAGATGGAATGCAGAAGTTAAAGGATTAGATGCATTCCCGCGCGAACATTGGCCCGATAATGTCCCACTTCTCTACTATGGCTATCACATCATGGTCGGTTTAGGAACAATATTTATCGCGATAATGCTTCTTTCTATTTTTCTTTATTGGAAGAAAAAACTTTTTGAGTCACGCTGGGCATTATGGATTTTATTTTTGAGCTTTCCATTTCCCTACATCGCGAACACCGCCGGATGGATGACTGCTGAAGTCGGCAGACAGCCTTGGCTTGTGTACGGATTGATGCGAACATCGGAAGGAATCTCACCTACAGTATCGGCAGGCAACGGACTTTTCACTCTGCTCGGTTTTATAGGAATGTACTTCGTACTCGGAGTATTATTCCTCTTCCTTGTCGTCCGCACGATCAATAACGGTCCATCATTAACCACCGAATCGCATTAAGAGAGGAAATGATCATGGAGATATTATGGTTTTGTATCGTGGCTTTTATGCTCGCAATGTACGTCGTACTCGACGGATTCGATATAGGTGTTGGAATAATTCACCGTCTCATCGGTAAAACAGAATCCGAACGAAGTCTTCTTATTAAAGCAATCGGTCCCGTGTGGGATGGAAATGAAGTTTGGCTCATAGCCGCAGGCGGAACTCTCTACTTTGCATTTCCAAAATTGTATGCGTCAAGCTTCAGTGGATTCTATCTGCCGCTCATAATTATTCTATGGCTCTTGATGATGAGAGGTATAGGGATTGAATTCCGCCATCTGATCCATAACACGATGTGGAAATCTTTTTGGGACAGCGTCTTTTCGTTTGCGAGCATTTTACTTTCAATTTTCTTTGGCGCTGCGCTTGGTAATGTTATTCGCGGTGTTCCATTGAATCAGGATGGATATTTCTTTGAACCGTTATGGACAACATTCACTGTCGTTCCTGAATCCGGCATCCTCGATTGGTTCACCGTAATCATGGGATTGGTAGCATTCTCCACGCTAACTTCTCACGGAGCGAATTACATCGCTATGAAAACCGATGGTGAATTACAAAAGCGCGCTCGTGGTGTGGCAAGAATCTCCTGGTGGGCAGTTTTACTCCTTTCCGCTGGTGCTATAATTGCAACAACAGCAATTCATCCGGATGTCTGGAAAAATTATGCCAACTATCCATTGGGAAATATTTTCCCAATCGCAGGATTCGTCAGTCTGGCAGGAATGTTCTTCTATTCAAAATCCGGAAGGGATGCACGGGCATTTATTTCATCATCGATCTTCATTGCATCGATGCTGTCTGCAACTGCATTCGGATTATACCCGAATCTCCTCACAGCTTCAACCGATCCGAACTATTCCATTACCGTCTTCAACGCCATCGCGCCCGAGTATGGACTTAGTGTTGGAATAATCTGGTGGATTTTTGGATTAGTCCTGACGACGGGGTACTTTATTTACGTTTACCGCTCGTTCAGGGGAAAAGTAAGCGTTTCGAGCGAGGATGCGGGATATTGATACCGTTCGTCATTTTGTCGGATTGTTTCGGTCGCTTCACTCCCTCACAATGACGATAACATACTAATTGACATTTGTTCAGCCAATTCTTAAGTTACTATTGGTCTCCTATCAGACCGTAACTACAACTA
This sequence comes from uncultured Chlorobiaceae bacterium, assembly GCA_964520905.1. GTDB lineage: Bacteria > Bacteroidota > Ignavibacteria > UBA10030 > SZUA-254 > JAGVIE01. The sequence goes on from CAZFQL010000008.1 coordinate 123,000, forward strand.
AGTCGGATTTTTTATCATACATTTTTTCTGAAAGGAGGAGAAAGTATGAACCGCAAAAAAATCACTTCGGTTGTGAAAAGCAAACCGCTTTCCATCATTCCAATCACTATATCAATCGCGCTTATATTTCTCTTCGGTTGTCAGAAAACTGCCGATGAGAAAAATGAAGTTAAGTCGTCAATCACCGCAGAGAACCTTCAAACGGCATACTCGAAAGAGGTGAACAGGTATAAGATGTACATGGCATTTTCCGCCCGTGCCGAAAAAGATAAGATGAAACAAATCGCGCGCTTGTACCGGGCTATCGCACGCTCCGAAGAAATACACAGCTTATGCAACCTTAAACTTCTGCACAGTCTTGGAGTAGATCCAAAACCGCCGGTGGACGAGTACATAACGGTTGGAACGACGCCTCAAACATTGAAGATGGCGCTCAGCATGGAAGACATCGAATACGGAACGATGTATAAGAACATGATACGCTGTGCCGAGGTTGAACGTCACGCAGATTGCGTCAAACTTCTAAAGGCGATACAAGATGCGGAAAGCAAGCACGCCGAGCTTCTCCGCTACGCGATATACAAAGGTAAGGAGATGCCCGTGCTGCAATATTCGGTGTGTAAGGAGTGCGGCTATCTGCTGACTACTGAGCAGACGGATGAATGTCCGGTATGCAAAGCCAAACGCGATACGTTTGAGAAATTGTGAGTAAGCATAACCGACAAATGTCGTCATACTGAACTGGGGTTCAACATCTAAGCAAACCAATCTTCTTTGCAAGGTTTGGATCCCGGGGGTTATCTAAAAAGAAAGGATTGTCATTCTGATACCGTCCCGATTTTTTCGGGACGGGAGAAGAATCTTGAAACTATATTGAAATGAAAGATTCTTCGGTCATCCCGCAAAATGCGGGACTCCCTCAGAATGACAGTAAAATTACTTTTTAGTCAGCCCCGGGATAACGTTAGGGGATTGGTTTGACTTTCACTCAACCAACACTTATATTTCTTCCCAATACAAAAACACGAAAAACAGTCAGACACATAAACCATATTCACTACGAGGATAACATGAAAAAAATAATTCTCTATATCAGTCTCTTAATCATTGCGGCGCCGTTTCTCGCCGTCGCACAGCAAACCGTGAAGGAACCATCAACGGAGAAATCTTTTCCGGCGGAAGTTAAATTCAAATATGCAGATAAAGATTACGCGCTTACGCTCACCGGGCTCACCGTGCGGAAGAAGTTGTTCTTCAAAGTTTACGGCATAGCGCATTACACGCAGGATGCCGCCAAGACGGGCAGTGAAGCGGATGCGTTCAAGCAAGTGCTAACCGACGGGAAAGCAAAACAAATCACGATGGATTTTGCACGCGATGTTGAAGCGGCAAAAATAAAAGGCGCGTACACCGACGGCTTCAAGGAACATGCTTCTGCCGAGGAACTGCAAAAGATACAGCCGATGATCGACAAGTTCATTGGGTATTTTACGAAGGATGTAAAAGAGAACGACCAGTTCATACTCCGATGGCTGCCCGGCGGTACGGTTGTGGCGATACTTCAAGGCGAGGAGAAACCTGCGATCACGAATGAATTATTCACTCGAACACTCTGGTCGATTTGGTTTGGCAAAAGCTCGATTGTCGATAGAGATGAGTTGGTAGAAAAGATTGTGGGAAAGTAACGGAACCAAACTTCTGAAAAGAAAATGAATCTAAAAGGATAATTACGAGATATGTCGTTATTACAAATATCAGGTAGCTTTGCTTTGCGCGATAGTTAGTTTATGATTTGTATAAGACTGAAATATTTCAATATCATCCTGGGTACTATTTTACTTGCTTCTTGTAACAATGAAATAACTGTTCCCTCCTCTTCATCCAGTTCTATTAATCTTTCTACTCTTCCAGTTGATTCAACGAAAAAGGTAGATTTACACTTCGGTGTGGGAATTGAAACGGGCGAGATTGGGTTTTATTGGACGGCTTTTGATGATGCCATTTTTTATGAGTTAGAGGAATCTATAAATGAATATTTTATTGGCAGCTCCACTGTTTACAAAGGTCCATCGACGAGGTATAATCTTGGGTATCCCTCTCGATGGTTCACGCATTACTATCATGTTCGCGCATACTTTGCAAATGCTGTTAGTGTGTGGAGTAATAGTGTGCAAATTCCATAACGGTGGTGGCGATACTTCAAGGCGGGGAGAAACCCGCGATCACGAATGAATTGTTCGCGCGAACACTCTGGATTATGTCAGATTCTTCACTTCGCTACGCTCGTTCAGAATGACAGTCATGTTTTCCTGAGTTCTCAGACAGACTCATGGTTCGTTACACCCACGAAAAAGTCCCCTCTCAACCGCGCTTCAACGAAGCCGAGAGGGGATTTTCCTCCGGAGGCGGATGCGCCTCTGGTGCAAGGGGAGCGTTCTCTTGGCTTTCCACACACCCCTGTGGCCGTGTTCTCCACCTTCATTTCACAAATTTGTTCGCGAAGCCCCGGAAAAACTTGACACTTCAATTAAGATTGCATAAATTCTTGGCAATGAAAAGGCGTGATGGGTGAGGATTAGCATGGTGACTAACATACGCTATGAAATTGATGTGATGGAAAGACGAACATGAGAAAAACAATCTCGAGCATTTCAATATTTTAAACAATATGAAAAATATAACAAAGTTCATTTTGATTAGCCTGCTAATATTTATTGCAATATATTTACTCGAAAATATCAACCATCGCTTCTGGTTAAATGATTTTAAAGTGTATTATTCTGCTGCAAAAGCACTAATTCACGGCGAGCAAATATATGGTATTCCATTAGGTTTGGGTACAGGTTTTTACAAATACTCTCCATTTACTTTACTTTTATTCACGCCCTATTGCCTGTTTACTTACCCTATTGCCAGCAGCATTCATTTTTTTATTATTGCCTGTGCTATTACCGGGTTGTTAATTTTATTGAGTAAATTTTTTGTGAAGTATTTCAACTTCGTAGAAGTGAGGCGGTTACATTTATTATTAATCGCTGTTTTATTTTCCGCAATGGCTCATTTTTTTCGCGATTTACATTTGGGTAACCTTAATACTATCCTTCTTTTTATAATGTGCATAGCACTATGGTTAATTTTAGAACAAAAGACATTGCCAGCCGGAATCTTACTTAGTTTGGTTTTTCTTTGTAAACCCTATTTTCTGTTATTGCTTTTACCCTTGTTTTTACACCGCAAAATAAAAGTTTTACTCATTACAGCTATCTCCATACTTATATTTATGCTGATTCCTTCTGTTTTTCTTGGGTTATCGAAAAATTTTATTCTTGTGAAATATTGGGCAATAGCGATGTCTCAGCATAACGAGTATTTATCCAGCAACTACACTATTTCATCTTTAATTAAACATTACATTTGGCAATCTTGCCCAAATACTATATCGATTTATATACTGGTCTTTTTTGTTGTAATTTACATACTTTATTTTTTCTTAACTAAGAGAATAGAAAGAAATATTCAGAAAACAACTGCGCCTACTAATCAATCATTTATTATCCAGTACTTTTTAATAATTGCAATTATTCCCAGTTTATTAGTAACGGACACAGAGCATTTTATGTATGCCACACCGTTCATCGGTTTATTAATATTTTTTCTGAATTCATTCAGAAATTATTTCTATTTTTCTTTATTCATCTTGGTTATTGTTCTATACGGTGATTCAACTCCAAGTTCTTGGGGACTTTTAGGCGTAAGTAATCTATTAATTATTTCTACGGTTCTATATCTTTTTTCTGGCAATCAATTGTGGATGAGGATTTCTGGTACGCAAAATGCGGTATTTAAATAAAATTAAAAATAAATAAAACAGTTAATCCGGTCCCAATATTTTAGGCAGCAAACAATATTGCATAGAGACCTGTGATAATTTATTTATAAACCATTGAAATGGTTACATGGTAAAAAGGTTTTTGTTAACCCACGACTTAAGTCGTGGGTTACTGATAAAAAGAGATGAATAAAAACTGTTTCAACAGTTTCAGGATCTGCCGTATAATAATATTTTAGATGTCTTTTGTTCCTGCAAAACTTGACACTTCACTTAAGATTGCGTAAATTCTTGACAATGAAAAGAAGCGATGGATGAGGATTAGCACGGGACAAACCTGCGATATAAAACTGATACGATGGAAAGACAAATATTTTCTACAATGAAAAATAAAAACAGTTTACCCCGATCATATAGAGCTGGGGCATATGTCAGCAGTACGGATATTAACTACCACTGCACCTTGGAGAAAATAATATGAGATTTGGCGTAGATTCAGATTTGTGCCCACTTTGCGATCGGAAGATTATTAAGATGTATCCGACTAAGATGGATATTAATGTCTACGATTGTGAAATTTGTGGTCGTGTCAGCATCACAGATCAAGCGATATGTGTTCTGACCCCTGAGACCAAAATTCTGCTGTCGGGAATCACACGCAACCACACAGACCGCAAACAAAAACCAGAGGACATTTTATCAGACAACATCGAGACTCTGGTTTCACAAGCAAACATTCCCAAAACCATTGCTGATAAATTAGACCTCATAATGGTGTTCTTAGCCGATAAGTCGGATTTTCTTGGTCAAGGTCACAGCTTTAATCCAGACAGAGATTACCCAGTGGCTTACTCAAGTAACCAAACAGAGTTTAGATATCTATTAAACCAACTCAAGGCACAAGGTTTCGCTGAATTTCCTGTTGGATGGATGACGGTATTGACCCCAAAAGGTTGGGATCGAGTTAACACTTTGCGCACACATCCAACGAGATCAGACCAAGTATTCATTGCAATGTGGTTCACCCCTGAAATGGAGAAATTCTATTCTGTGGGAATTGAGAAAGCAATTCTCAAGTGCGGTTATCGACCTTTGAGAGTGGACAAGCTTGAACACAATAACAAAATTTGTGACGTTATTGTTGCTGAAATCCGTCGCAGTGCGTTTCTCATTGCCGATTTTACCGGGCATCGTGGTGGTGTCTATTTTGAGGCAGGTTTTGCAATGGGCTTAGGAATTCCTGTTATTTGGTTGTGCAAGGAAAGTGAAATAAACGGTGCTCATTTTGACACACGCCAATACAATCACATTCTCTGGAACAACGAAACAGAACTCTTTGAAAGGCTTTGTAATAGAATTGATGCAACAATTTTAAAGCTTCGGGGCAACGACAGTAGACAAGCATAAAAAAGACGACAGACATGAAGACATTTCTTTTTGCATGGAATCCAAATAAATGGAATTGGACAACTTTAGAACAGACGATTGATTTAATTGAACAAACAGGACATGCAACTGAAAAGTGGAGTGTAATTAGCCATAAAAAAATTCAACCAGGTGACAGAGCATTTTTAATGCGACTTGGAGTTGAACCGAAAGGCATTATGGGTGCAGGATTCGTTTCAACTCAACCGTTCCTGTTCAAACATTGGAGCGGAGAAGACAAATTGGTTCATCGAGTAATGATAGATTTTGAAGTCCTATTAAATTCCGATAAAGAGACACTTTTAAGTCTTGACATACTAAATAAAGGAAGTTTAGCGAAAGTCGATTGGACAACCCCAATCTTCGGGAATTGAAATACAACCAGAGTTTGTTGACGAATTAGAAGCATTGTGGTTCGCCTTTCTAACAACGCAAAACATTAAACATAATCCTTTCAAAGCAACAGACACAGAAGAACAGAAAGCGTATTCCGAAGGAACCCCAAATCAGGTAACTGTTACAAAATATGAACGAAACCCTTTTGCTAGAAAGGTTTGCATAGGCCACTATGGATTATCATGTTTTGTTTGTGAGCTAAATTTCGAGAAGGCTTATGGGCAAATTGGGAAAGACTTTATCCATGTTCATCATTTAAAACAAGTCGCAACAATTAGAAAAGAATATAAAATTGACCCAATTCAAGATTTAAGACCTGTCTGCCCGAATTGTCATGCAATGATTCATAAGCGAAAAGAACCTTTGACTATTGAAGAAATGAAAGAAATAATAAGAAAGCGGTCCACCAACTAGAGTTACCTCACCATCAACAACTTCTTAGTAACCGAGAAGCTTCCGGTTTGCAGTCGGTACAAATACACTCCGCTCGTCAGCTTTGTCGCATCAAACACAACCTCATGCGCACCTGCTTCCTGTCTGCCGTTTACGATCGTTGCAACTTTTTGTTTTTTAATTTAGCTTAAGATAGCCGGAGTGATTAGAACAAACTTAGATAGTCTCGTGCACCGTGGAGTATTCGATGAATGTAAATCGATCGCCTTTCTACAGTATAAAAGATGAGATAATTGTCCACAACGAGGTATCGATAATGGAGTTGAGCAAGCTCATCTTCTTTCGGCACACGGCCTAAATGTGGATTTTTGGAAAGGAGTTGAAGGTTTTTTTCAATCTTCGTGGCAAGGGCTTCGCCTGCTGATGGACGGTCGGCTGAGATATAAGTTATGATTTCCGCAAAATCGTCCTCGGCAATCCGGAGAAATCGAACAGTATATTTATTCCGACTCATGTATCCGCCGGCGGATGTCTTTCATAACGGCTGATAAACTTCGACCTTTGTCGCCGCGCGCACGCTGAACTTGGGCGACTGCAAGTTTGCTGAACAGATCAAGCTTGAGTTGAATTTTACTGTATTGAGCCATGGACATTACGACCATATCTCCTTCACCATTTTTCGTGATGAAAATCGGCTCACCCGATTTGTGTGCAAGCTCAGAGATTTTGTTGGCTTTATTCCTCAAATCGGAAATAGGTCTTATTACTGGCATTAGATACTCCAATTCGTTACTATCAATATAATATCATTTAACTGAGAAAGTCAACTCAGGGCATTACCTTACCAACAACAACTTCTTCGTCAGCGAGAAGCTTCCGGTTTGCAGTCGGTACAAGTACACTCCGCTCGGCAGGTTTGAGCCATTGAACTCAACCTCATACGCGCCTGCTTCCTGTCTGCCGTCTACGAGCGTTGCATAATTGTCAATTGTCAATTGCCAATTGAAAATTATCAGGGAATTAAATAATTCGGATAATCAATGCAACAATCTATCCATAATCATAAGAATAAACAAAGCCGGAAGATACACCGATATCATGTCGGTTTTTATTTGTACTAAAGAAAAATAAAAAACCCACCCTGAAAAAATCAGGATGGGTTTTGGTTTGCAAAAAATGTTTACTTAAGAAGCAATGCTTTCCGCAAAGTGTTCACCATCTGTTTGCCCGATGCAAGATCGACCGTAGAGAGACGGTAATAATAAACTCCGCTCGGCTGTTGAGACGCGTCAAACGATACTTCATAATTCCCTGCCGCCTGCTGCTGACTAACAAGAGATTTCACTTCCTGTCCAAGCTGATTGAATACTTTCAGCGTAACATAACTGCTTATTGGCAGGTGATATTTTATACTTGTTGCAGGGTTAAAAGGATTCGGATAATTCTGATCGAGCGCAAAAGTTGTCGGCAATACTCCACCGATCTCTTTTACACCAGTTGTGCCTAACTGATCCCAAACAAACTCATCAAAGTAAACAGGATTTGATTCTTCGGGATCGAGGTTGAACTGCGTCAGGTACACATATGCCATAGAGATCATATTGCCCCACTGTCCGTTAAAGTACACAACACCGTGGATAGTGAGCTTCAAGGTATCCGGATCGATGAATTGGAAAAGTATATGCTGTCCGGTGCTATCGGATGAAGTGCAAAGATCGGTGAAGATGCCGTTTTGCGATTTCACCAGCCGCCATTGCCTGTAACCGAGCGCGTTCTTTTCCCAAATTAACTGCAAAGAATTTTCAAAGTTCTGCGGATGCTGCCAATTCATAGATACATCTGTCAGGACAATTTTTATTGTATTATTGGACGTCATCATACTCGATGGATCGGCGTAAATTCTGAATTCCCTGTTGCTCAGAGTGAACGGCTTCATCGATATTACACCTAATCCCGAAAGAACGCTGTTGCTGTTGCATTCAACTTTCAATCTGTCGTTCTCCAAACTAACTGTTGAATTCGGTCCCCATGGATTTCCATAATTATATGTATTCCACATCGATGGTAATTGATCACCGTTTCCGGTAAAATGATCTTCATATGATGTCAACGCACCGATAAGATTAAAATTAGCAACTGCTCCTGCAGTTAATCCCCAATAATTTGTATCCGCATACATCCCCGGTGGCAATGGATAATCGCCGCCCCAATCTGTCAAATTCACACCATATTGTTCCAGAGCTACAGAGCTATGAATAGGCAAAGTATAATCGCCATTAACATCGGTCAATCCCATTGTGGATGATTCAAGGGGACCACACCATCCATTCACCATATATTGGCGCGTTGCTGTACCGCCGTTCTCAGTAACTTTACCTGTAATTGTAGCATTTGTTGTATAACAAATAAAATTTGAAACTGAATTATCTACTATGGAATCGTTATCAGCGATTGAATAATAACGCGAATTGGGCTGCATGTAGTTTGGAAGGACACTCGACCACTCTACGCCAATATTGTCGCTACCGGGTGCAACCATAATTTTATACATACCGCTTGAATCGGTCATGGCACCACCATTTCTGCCAGCCCAAACTTGAACATTGGGAATAGGATTTGCCAATTCATCTCTTACATAACCGCGAATATATGATGAGAGAACTCTTAGAGTGAAATCTTGAACTGTGTTGCCGGTGAATGTCATCATTGTATCGAACGAACTGTAACGACTCGCCCAATCTTGGACATGAACGCCATGTATACCGGCTTCAATGGGAACAGAAAAATATCCGGTTAAATCTGAGACTGCACCAATCATCTTCAGAGATGAATCTTGCACAAAAACCATAGCTCCGCCAATCGGATCACCACCCGATGTATAAACATGCCCGCTTAATGTATAAGTCAATGGTGTATTTCGGAAATGAAGAATACCACTGGCTGATGTGACGCCTTCGGTTCCAACTGCAACCACATCCATCTGAGGTGTTTCTCCTGTCTCGAGATAAACTACAATTATACCTGCATTGGGATCTAAATCTACATCTTTACCGGTGCCCCCATTATCTATCAGATTCGCGTCCCCAATCGACAAGTCTGATGTATCGAGAATACCATTTCCATTGAGATCGAGATTGAAAACAAGATACACAGTTCCCAATGGAGAAACGTCGACTTGCACAAATAACGAATCACCGTTATATAGTGTTGCCGGCGATGTAAATGGACCGTTAACCGATTTAGAAAATTTTAGAAAAGTAATATCTCCTGTTCCGGTAGTAACTTTTGTATTATCATGCTTTAAAGTAGGGAATATTTTCCCGGGGCTGCCTGCCTCCGTAACCGTGAAGAATAGGCAACATAACAATATGATAACAAATAACCTCATTGATAAATCCTTTCAAATGATTGTAAAAAATTTCACGTTTAAGATACAAAGTTTGACAATTATATCCTACCTTCTATGTGATCTATATAACTTCTATTTCCTTCAGAACCCTCAAGAAATTTTGTCCCAGAATTTTCTTCACATCTGTTTCAGAATAGCCCCTTTTCAGCAATTCGTTCGTTAGGTTTGGGAGGAAGGAGACGTCATCCATATCGAGCGGAGTAACACTAATACCGTCAAAGTCCGATCCGATACCGACATAATCAACGCCAACGAGTTTCGCTACATAATCGAAGTGGTCGACAAGTTTCTGAATTGGAGGTCGAATTTTATAATACTTAGTTTTTAAAAACTCGGTAGTGACAGAATCCCTTGCCCGATCATTAGCTTTGAATAGCGTATTAATAGAATCGATCTGGGCTTTGGTTTGATTGCGCATGAATTTCTCTTTCTCTGCAAAAGTACTGTCGATGAAAAAAGGAGCAAAATTAATACATACGATTCCGCCGCTTTTCGCAATTGCGTGAATTTGGTCATCCTTCAAATTCCGTCGATTGTTACATATCGCCCAGACAGAAGAATGTGAGGCAATCACCGGTTTACTGGAAGTTTTTATCACATCCCAAAAAGTTTTTTCGCCTAAATGCGACACGTCAATCATCACCCCAAGTCTATTCATTTCACGAATCATCTGTTTGCCAAGCGCGGAAAGCCCCATCCTTTCCAATTTTTTGGAATTATCATCTTCATCCTTCGCTGATGTAGCCCAATCGGTGCTGTTATTCCAGGTTAGAGTAACATAACGAACACCCCGCCGATAAAAATGTTCGATATTCTTTAGATTATTTTCTAGCGGATGACCTCCTTCTAAACCGAGCATCACAGCAAACTTCTTTTCGTCTACAAATCTATGTATATCAGAAACCGATGTTGCTAAACCGACCTCTGATAAATTATGATTGACAAAGCTTAATACCGAATCGATCTGAATATTTGCTTGTTTATAATAGGATAGTTTAACTTTCTTAGGCGGCACCCAGATTGAAAAAAATTCTGCGTCGATGCCGCCTTCGCGGAATCGTGGCAGATCGGAATGCCCTTGAGATGTGCGGCGTGAGATGTCTGCGCCATCGACCATCCTCCCTGTTACATCGTTGTGAGCGTCTATGACAATCGCATCGGAGTGAATTTTTTTATAATCATTCCCGGGTGTGAAGCCAATAAACATAATGCTCGATATGGTTATTACCCTGAAAACGAATTGTTTGCCAAATGTCATATTACGCGTTATATTGTAAATTCAGTCATTAATACAAGAGACTCCGTGTGTATTCATATAACACAGGAGTCTCCGATTGTAACAAGTGTTGCAATAAACTACATCGTGGGGGTAGCTCCGCCTTCAGCTTCTTTCGCTTTTAACTTAATGTCCTGGATTTCCTTGCGGATTTCCTGGGCTTTTTTCTTCAGTTCGTTCATCTCTTTGCGAACGCGGGTACCAGCCGACTTGTTTCCTTTTTCGTAGAACTTAATAAAGTCCTTTTCAAAACTAACTAACAAGTCTTTTATTTCTGTGAATCTACTCATAGTACTCCTCCATGTGGTTGTGATTATGGATTATTTATTCTTTGGTTTAATATTCTTTTGTTTAGCTTTTATATACTCTTTGAATAATTTCCCTAATAAAGCTTCTCGCCGATCATACAATCTTTTCAGATGCCGGGGTTTTACTTTCCCGAGTGCGTATGAAGTCAGCAAGGGCAGAGCTATCGTCGAATCAACATATGCTACAACGGTATTCGGCAGCATATTCGGATCGATCTTGCCCCAGGTTACAGCTTCGGATGGCGTTGCCCCCGATAGTCCGCCGGTATCTGGTCGCGCATCAGTAATCTGAATAAAATAATCGTGACCTTTTTCATCGATACCTAATACTTCCTGAATTTGCGGTTCAGTTTGAAGCATGAAGTTTTTAGGTGAGCCGCCCCCGACTATAAAAACGCCGCTCTTTCCGCCCGTGCGTTTCGCATTGAGTACTATCGCGGCAGTTTCGTTGACATCGAGTAAAACATCCAATTTGATTTTATAACCGTCTAACGCAGCTTCGGCAATATTCATTCCGATTGAGCTATCGCCTGGTGAAGATGTATAAATCGGAACACCGCAACGATATGCGGTTGCAAGTACACTGCTATGTTGAATTCCAAGAACTTTTTCCCGTTCTGCAACATATTTTCCTAACCGGTTATGCAATTCTGCGGTACCCATTTCTTCCTGGAATTCATGCAACCTCAGTATTTTCTTAAAAAAAACATCAGTCGATAATAATACATCGTATTCAAATAAAATATCATAGATTCGAACGATGCCTTCTTCTCTCAATTTGCGGTCATCGAGAAATGGAGAACCACGATGAAGTGTCTTTCCTATTGAAAAATGCGTATCGTGATATAAATTTGCGCCTGTACTTACAATCCAATCAATGAAACCGGCTCTTATTAATGGAACAATACACGATCCGCCAATGCCTGCTGGAGTTAATGCACCCGTCAAGCTTAATCCGATCGTAACATCAGGTTCAAGCATTTTTTCTGTAAACAGGTGTGCGGCTTCTCGTAATCTTCCGGAATTGTATGCCTGGAAATATTCGTCAATTAGTTGTTTAACTGTAATATTCTTCGGAATCGGTTTCGATAGGATTTGATTGCCGGTAAGAAGATTATTTTTTTGCCGTTTCATGATGGCTAAAATATACAATTTTTAAAGAATTAAGCAAGAAAAATCTTCAAAAAACGAAAGAATTTAGAGGATGGGAAAAATGCCTTGAAATTGATGAAATTTAGGGGGTATTTTTATCCACAAAGAGTGCTTCCTCCATTAACATTGAGAATTTCACCGACAATATGAACTGCCAGAGACGAAGCCAGGAAAACAATCGGTCCTGCGATTTCTTCCGGTTTTCCGACTTTCCCTCTCGGAATCGATCGGGAAATTTCTTTTTTTGTTGATGGATTTTTTATTTCGGCAGCAACCATATCCGTATCGACCCAACCGGGCGCTACGCAATTTACCCAGATGCCGTCTTTTATCAATTCAGGTCCAAGAGATTTTGTAAATGCAATTATACCGCCCTTCGATGCTGCATAGTGTGAGTGGAATGCTTCACCTCTTTGCCCCGCCGTGCTTGAAATATTAATAATACGCCCATATTTTTGTCTTTTCATGATTGGAACAATAACATTACACATGTTGAATGTGCCCGTCAGATTGATATCGATTGTTTTTTTCCAATCCTTCTCTGTCATTTTCCCGATTTCACCGTATTCCCAAACTCCTGCATTATTGACAAGAATATCGATCCGCCCAATTTTTTTTATCACTTTGTTTGCAATATTCCTACAATCGGTGTAATTAACAATATTCCCTCGCAACGCGAATCCAGAACGTCCATTTTGTTCAATCGACCTAATTACTTTTACTGCCGATTGATAATCTTTCCTATACACGATAGCGACATCTGCACCGGCTTTGGCTAACATAGTCGCTGTTGCAGCCCCAATTCCGCGCGAACCGCCCGTTATCAATGCCACCTGGCTTGATAGATTGATCATACCGTCTCCTGTGAAATTATTGATATTACAAGTACACGATAAATGTATAAGAAAGAGAGTAATAATTCAAGTATTTTTCTGTATTTTTCACCTGCGGTATTGCAATCGATATTTAAAACTCTTATCTTTACACAAAAGGAGAGCATAAATGGACAGCCAAAATCCTTCTGACAATAAAAATGATATAACAGTCGAACGCATCTACGATGTTTTACGACAATGCAACGATCCCGAGATTCCAGTTAACATAGTGGATCTTGGACTAATTTACCAGATAAAAATAAAAGGCGACTGGGTTGGCATAACTATGACGCTTACAACCCCCGGATGCGGCATGGGCGGCTATATCGCAAACGACGTAAGGGAGAAATTACTAACGATCCCCGGTGTCCATGAAGCGGAGATAAAAATTATATGGGAACCGCAATGGAATCCTTCGATGATGACGGAAGAAGGAAAGAAGAGATGGGGTATGAAGTAAGATAAATGCCTCAACCTAAGTGCACCTCTCATTATCAATAAATCATATATTGCATACTAAACATTAAACCTAAAGAAAATTACATCACCATCTTCGACCACATAATCATGTCCATGCACAGCGAAGTGGCCCTTTTCTCTGGCGGCGTGCTCTGAACCAAATTGTACTAAGTCGGTGTATTTAATAACTTCTGCCCGAATAAACCCCTTTTCAAAATCAGAATGAATCTTACCTGCAGCTTGTGGCGCCTTAGTTCCGCGGGTGACTGTCCATGCACGAAGTTCTTTCTCGTTGTGTGTATAAAACGTGATGAGATTCAGAAGAGCATACCCTTCGTGTATCATTTTATCGAGTCCTGATTCAGGAATGCCTAAGTCTTTCAAAAAATCTTCCCGCTCTCGGTAAGCCATTGTTGCGAGTTCAGCTTCCATTCCTGCATTTACGACAACGAGCTTTGCGTTTCTATTCTTGGCAAGTTCTTTGACTTTTCTAACATATTCATTTTCTCTGAGTAATCCGTCCTCGTCAACATTAGCTGCAAACATTACCGGTTTTATTGAGAGTAAATGAAGAGTGTTGAAATACTGCTTGTCTTCTTCATGGACTACGAACGTGTTGGCGGGTCTCGCGGCGCCGATATGATCTCTTACTTTTGTATAAAAATCGACTTCCTGTCTGATTTTCTTTTCGCCGCTCTTTGACTTCTTTTCTGTTTCATGAAGTTTTTTCTCAATTGTTTCTAAATCTTTCAATAGAAGTTCTGTCTCAATAATCTCAACGTCTCTAACAGGATTGAGATCACTTTCTATATGTGCAACATCGTCATTTACGAAACAACGAACTACATGAACAATGGCGTCAACATCCCGAATGTGTGCGAGGAACTGGTTACCGAGTCCCTCCCCTTTGCTGGCATTCTTCACAAGCCCGGCGATGTCAACAAACTCAATCGTTGTGGGAATTACTTTTGGAGGCTTGAAGATATCTGCTAATGCGTCAACTCTCCTATCCGGCACTGCAACGATACCGACTTGCGGCTCAATCGTAGTAAACGGATAGTTCGCTACTTTGGCTCCGGCGGCGGTGATAGCATTAAACAATGTAGATTTACCGACATTGGGAAGACCAACAATTCCACAATTGAAACCCATATACGGCTGACTAAATTAGATTAGAGATTTGCTTGACAGAATGTACCGAATATTTCGATAATATTCCACATTCGAATGATCCACCGGGAGTTTATTTGCTTGCGCTGATGTTTAATGCAGGATTAATCGATAAAATTTTTGCGCTCGAGGCTTTTTCACCATTCAGTTGGCGTCTGATTCCTCGAAGTTCTTTCATGTGTGCATCTATCTTTTCTAAGCTCCCAACAAGTAATCTCAGAAATGTTTCCTTTTTATCTTGTGGAAGATCGGGATCCTCGAGATGATACATTGTAAGACGAATAACGCTGAGGGGATTATTTATCTCGTGCATAAGATTCGCGAGTGATTCGTTAGTATGCCTTAATCTTTTATTAAGGATATCATATTCTTTAGCTTTCTTTTTCAGAATAGCATGTTCAACGGCGCTCATGAATGTCCAGGAGAAAATAGGGGTTTCAATTTCGGCAATGTTCAGAACGTCATCAACGCCCGCCTTCCTGTAATTACCTGGGACCCGCGCTTCGCTTTGTTTCGAAAGGGTGAAAATTGGAATTATTATGTTTACTGCACGAAACACCCTGGTCCATTTTACAATGACTGATGCAGGCATTTTATCGCTGAATAATATAACATCAAGATGATTTTTACATTCAGTAAAAACGGCCTCGGCATTTTTCATTTCAGTATAGTGGATCGCTAATCTAAGCGAATCGATGTTTGAGAGTTTTTTGTGTAAAAGATCTTTATGCTTATCAGCCAAACCTATTAGAAGAACACTGAGAAGTTTCATCGATAAAAGAAATAAGAATTATTTTTATTATTGTAAATTATATTATTGAGTGGGCGACTTTTTTCCGGACTACACCACTATTCACTAACGATCTTAATGCCATGCGCATATCTGCAACAGGTTTTGCTTTCTCCCACACTTCATCAGCTACTGTGCTTGCCAGCCTCTCCCTGATTTGTGCATCGATGAATCCGGAAAGCACAACAATTTTTACCGCATTATCCTTCTTTCTCTTTTTTAGTAAATCCAACACTTGGAAGCCGTCTATTTTTGGCATCCGAAGGTCCAACAATACAACATTAGGTCTTTTCTCACCAATTAGGAGCAATGCTTCGTATCCATCATCAGTAATAATAACATTGGCATCCGGGAATTCTGCACAGATCGTTTCTTTTAGTAATAATGCATAATTCTCATCATCATCGACGATGAGATAAGTGGTTTGTCTTTCATCTACAAAGTTGAATGTAACATCCAAACCCGATGTCCCTATGAACTCCTTAAGCTCACCAGGCCAAACCCTATAGTGACCACCATAAGTTGTAAACGCTTTCAATGCATCACGATAAATCCAGTTCAGTACTGTTTTCTTGCTGACCTGGCATATTTTTGCCACGAGTCCCACGTTGAGCGGTTTTCGATACACAGTAGAAAGCTTCAATCCATTCGGACTTTGTCTATATTCAACCATTTTTTTTCATCAATTTACTTTTTTGTATTTACTTAAATATAAGAAAGCAATAAAAATAAGTGGTGATAAGAATCACCCCATGAAATGGAAATCATTCTGAAACATGTTGATATTCGGGGTCTTAGAAGAGAGGCAATCAATCACAAGTTTTTTATCACGCGAACTACTTTCCAGATAAACATTACATCATGCTTCCTAACGGTCACGGGTTCGAAATTAGGATTTAATGGAATTAAATGGACATAATTTTCATCGATCTTTATCTTTTTCAGCACATCTTCATCGTTAACCCGAATTACACATATATCACCATTTCGGGCTTCTTGTTGTGGGCTGACCACGACAATATCTCCATCTTCTATCTTTGGAGACATACTTTTACCCTTTACGAATAAAGCGAAGGCACCCTGATCTTTTATATTATCGACCGTAATATACCGTTCGATATGATCCGGATGAAATAGAGCGGCTGTTTTTCCGGCAGGCACGGTTGATAATAATGGTATATCGACTAATGTAACTTTATTAAGTAATGAATCCCGATGAAATGGTATTATCTTACCACGGGGTTGCGGACCCGGATACATCTCTCCTTCACCAGTGAGCAACCATTCGGCACGAACGCCGGTATTTTTTGCCAATCTAAGAAGATAATTACTATCGGGGACTTGCAACCCTTTCTCCCATCTTTGTAGGGTGCGTGCAGCAATATCAACTTTTATGGATAATGTTTTCTGATCCAATTCTTTATTCTCTCGTGCTAAGCGAAGACGATAAGCAAAAGTAGATTTCATAGGTTTTCTTCCTTTCAATAACGCCATTTATGTCAGCAATACAATTAGCAAGACATATTTGTCTTAAGGGCTAATATAAGGGATTTGCAGGAAGATGTCAAGGAAAGAATTTATTACGAATCAGGGCAAATTAAAATCAAAAAGGCTGGCTTAGAAAAAAATTGTTTAGATTTATCGCGCTCGCGCAACGATATCTTTTGTTTCCTCGAGACTAGGGAATATTCTTAAATAATAGTCACCCTGCTCAGATTGTTCAGCAAGTAAACCGATATCTTTGTCGGCAACTTCATATTCGGTTACCAGTCGAGCAATCTCGTTTACCAAGATGTTCGTCATTTGCACCCCAATAAATCTTCCATTAGCCGGACGGTATGAACTACTCGTGAGAGGAATGAGGAATCTCGGCATTTTTCCATTATCATCACCTATTGCTTGCGGACTATGAATTTCAAAGAGTGTGATGTTAGGAAGAAATCCTGCGGGGATGACGCCTTCCCATCGATATGGACTACCACCCGCGCTTACGTCGCTATAATATGTCTGCTGAAGAATCGGTTTCAACGGAATACGATGAACCTGAATCGGTTCCTTGAGTTGTTGAGTATCATCATCTGATTGTGAAGAATCGCTATTTTCTCCATCTTCGAATTTGATCATTGACGATATGCTATTTTGGGGGTTGACAATCTTGGAAACAACCGAGTTCGCACCGGAACGATTCGCCCGTCGATAATGAGATGCTAAGCCCCGATTAGTAGTATCAAATACTGAAACAGAAGTTACGCTTTTTTTTGATCCAAGCAGCTCGAGCCATTTTCCCATATGGACATTGATAGTATCATTTTTTGTATTGTTTAAACCGGACGATACTATGCGATAAGTTTCAGCACCTTCCGGAGGGAAAAATAGTCCATGAACCGAATCGAGTCTGATCACTCTGGGCGAAACTAAACCGAATGCCCGGTTAACCTGATGAGAAATTTTTTTACCTGTTAGATCGAGCGCCCGGTCGATTGTCGAAATCATCTTCGTATATCCGGAAGATCGTTCTCTAATAGATTTCGATAACTCAATATATAACCAATGACCGAATCCCACGCTATCGTTTGAAAAAACTCCCTGTGCGTTCCATCCGCCTGCTAAGCGGGCGTATCCTGAATCATACATTGCCAAGCCACACCTGAACCCCGCCGTGCGCATAGAATCACGAACAGCTAGACTAATCTGAGAGATCCCCCATTGATCATCTGAAGTTTTTCCATTACTGATTATAATGTCCGTTAAACTAATTGGGAATGGAAAAGAGTTTTCATCGTAGCTATGAATTGAAAGAGCAATATGGATAAGATCAGTCAGGTTTTCATGTATTCTCTCGAAAATAGTATGTTTCATCCGCCCCATGTCAGATGTTACTTTTCCTTGAATTGTGCGTCGGCTTGTACCTGCAATCAACAGCCATTCGCCCCGGAGCTGCCGGAATAATTCCGAGCCTATCACCAGCGCATGTGGATCGTCGAGCGGATGGTTGACATGGATATGTATTCTTTTTTTATGATTGCGATTATAAAAATAGGTGCCCCACCCTTTTCTTATCGGATATTTCTCACTGATAATATCGTAATGATCCCCGCTTTGTACATCTTTGATTTGGATAAGTTCATAATTATACTTCGTTAACATTAACCTGCAACTATCTAATGAACGAGTTCGGAAAAGATGAATTATCTTATCCCACTCACTAAAATCAGTCTCTGCGGGGCTTGTATATAAACCTGTATTTGCACGCGGCATATTATCGGCAAGGATTTGAATAAATCCCTGAAAACTATCACCATGCGACTTCTGTCCAACAAGAGACGTTGGCACTGTCCATAAGATTAAAGACAGTAGTCCACTAAAAAATATTTTATCTCGAAACGGCAAATGAAAATTTTTGATCGATATTGTGGAAAAATTCGCGGGAGTAGAGTGCTCTCTTTTTTGTAATCTATTATGAAATTAGTAAAATGATACGAGGAAGTCAAGCATCTAAATCACAACTCTGTAAAACTAATTATCGTCTTGATTCCGGAACATGAATGAGTCTAATTGTAGACGAATTCTGCACATTTATACCGAATTTCATTTAAAATCCACTATTTCAGCATGGCATAATCATTGTCGTTATAGAATATAGAGAATTGGATCAGTAACAAGATTGAAAGGAAATTAAAATGAACCGTTTTATTGTAATCCTCGCATTTGTAATCGGTATCGCTGGTTACGCTGATTCAAAGCATCTTTTTCAACCAGCAGTTCAATTTGGAGTTTTCTATTCATCGCTGGCAAACCACGGTGAATGGATTGATTCTGATTATGGTTACGCTTGGAGACCCATGCATGTGAGCCATGGATGGCGGCCCTATCTGCATGGCAGATGGGTTTGGACAGACTATGGATGGTATTGGGTCTCGAATGAACCGTTTGGCTGGGCAACTTTCCATTACGGCAGATGGAATTACGATGATTATTATGGATGGATATGGATTCCCGATAATGAGTGGGGACCTGCTTGGGTCGAGTGGTGTTATAACGATAATTACATAGGCTGGGCACCTTTATCAAGTTATGCAATTTTCAGTGTAAATATCGGTATTACATTCTCCAATCATTGGGTGACACCGGTGCATTACTGGAATTTTATACCTGGTAGATATTTTACCGCTACGCATCCTGTCGATTATGTTCAACCTCTCGATAGAAACAGGAGAATTTATGGTGAAACCCGGCGCGTCAATCATATCCAGTATGAACACAACCGTGTTATCAACCGAGGAATCGATGTGAATATTGTGGAACGACAAACAAATAACCACATCGGAAGAGTAGATGTAGTGACGAAAGACCGTGGTGAAGGCGAACGAATGGTCCGCGATGCCGGCAGGGAAAGAATTGAGGCATATCGTCCCCGCATAGAAAACAGAGGGCACAACGAACAACCTCTTCCCACTGACAACCGCTATGAAAAACAGAATACTGAACGGAGACGCGCTGTTCAGCAACCTGACAGAAATTCGTCTTCATTCAATCGCGATGCTGAAAGAAATCGCAATAACATCAGAGAACAAATTCCATCTGAGCAACGTAGTGGAGTAAACCCCGGGGAACGATCAAGCCTTCCGCGTCAGAGAAATGAATCCTCTATTCAGCGTCAGGAGCAACAGCGTGAGCAATTACAGCGCAAACAGGAAAATCAGAGACTGCGTGAACAGCAGATGAGAGAGAATCGAAGCCGAGAGACTCCCCGCTACGAAAAACCCGCGCCGCAAACGCGTGAGAAACCTCAGCCACAGGTTAGAGAACGGACGCAACCTTCACAACAACCCTCAGATCGCCGTGAACAATCACGCGGAGATTCGGAAAGAAGACGAAAACCTTAGATATTCCCTATATGAAAAAAGGCGACCATCCCCGGTCGCCTTTTTCATTTCCGGATGGATTAGAATATCTGGAAATTATTCTGAGAGTAAAATTTCTACCTGTTCTGTCAATTCATCTTCAATTCCTGGACCATCAAATCCAACGCTTTTAAACCCGATGTTTCCCTTTTTATCCAAAATGAATTTTGTCGGAATACCTTCAACTCCATATTTACTTATAACCACGTATTGATCGTCTTTCTTTTCATCGATTAGTACCGGGAATGTATACTTATTATCTTGAACGAACTTTTGCGCGTTCGCAACTTGCGAAGTGTAATCTTTTTGCCGTTCCCATGTATTAATTGCCAAGAATTTCACTCTTTCATTATTTTGATATTTCTCGTATACTTTTTGAATATACGGAAACGATTCTTTACATGGTCCGCACCACGTTGCCCAGAAATCCAAAACAACGACTTTACCCTTCAACGAAGATAGTGTTAAAGAAGAGCCATTCAACTCATTCAATGTGAAATCGAATGATGGTGAGTTGATGCGACTTTCGGTAATTTTTTTCCTGATTCTCTCCATCTTGACAGTTTTCGCTTCTGCAAGCATTTCGTCGAATATTTTTTGTTCTTCGGGTTTAAGCGCATCATAATCTTTTTGTGAACCGATCTTTTTGCTATAAGCCTCTTTTAGTACGGCAATAAGATTTGGTGAATCTTTTCCTTTCTTAACACAACTCAATCCAACTTCTATGGCTTTATCATATTTTAAATCCTTGATGAGAGCATCAAGGTAATGCAAATTGATATCATTATCGGTACCCTCTGAAAGATCGAACGCTTTGGAAAAATTTGATAGTGCATCCCCGACTTCCCCAAGCACAAGAAAACCAAAACCATAAGTATCGAGCAACATTGCCGATGTATATTTATTATTCTCCATCCAATCTTTTGCGCGCTGATATGTAGGTTTATCGGCTGGTTTTAAATTTTTAGTAATCTCTATACCTTTTCCCGCTAATTCTATACCTTGCTCAACCTGATCACCCTGCTCGATAAGCGCCCATGCTATTGCATTGTACATCTGACCATCGGGTTTGTTAAATTTTGAGATCACTTCCTTAGCCTTGTCATATTCTTTTGCCCGAATAAATAAATAAAACAGGTTTTGTAGGAAAGATTGGCGCGTTCGATTATCGAGATTAGTAAAATCATTAAGGAATTTTTCAAATCGTTCGATTCGCTTCAAATTGTCTTTTTCCTGAGAAATATCTTTTGATGCCTTTTGCTGTGCGATTTTCCCCAGAGGATTTCTGACTATCGCTTCATTGCGGACTGAGATCGCTTTCGCACTATCACCGATTCTCTCGTACCAGAATATAATCGAAGCTAATTTATCATCATCGTTTTTATATTGCTGATAGTAATCGTTCAATTCTTTACTAAAATTCTCTTTCGCGGGTTTCTCCTTCCACGCGATATCCATCAATGCCAATGTCGCTTTCCATGAGTTTGGATAAAGTTCTTTTTCCTTCTCAAACTCGACCTTCGCTTTCGATATATCAGCCGGATATTTAAACCCGAAGGATCTTCCATTATTCAGATAGAAATAACCGAGTGCGAGATGTGCGCCTTCGACAGGTTTTCCATTGGCGCCAAATATAATCTTGGTCCAGGATTTTCCGTCATTATAATCCTTCTGCTCACCCGATACAAATCTTATCAAAATCAACCGGGCTTTTTCCTCATTCAGCAAGAACGAGCAATTCCAATCATCTTGTGATTTTGTAAGTGAAATCTCAAGCAGTAATGGATCCAGTGAGTCCCTGTCGATTAGAACTTCGGAAATTATATCTGAAGTATTTTTTAATACTTCATTCTCACCGTTAATGTTATAAGAAATAGTGATTTTCTCGCCGATTTTGGGTTCGGATGGGTAGATCGAAATACGCGATGTTTCATCCTGTGCAAACGCGACAGAAATAAATAGCAAAAGGATCGAAATTTTTAAATATTTCATGACATTTCCGTTTTATGAGAATATTGTTATTGGAACACTGAAGAAACTTAGCAAATAATTATTTTAAATCAAACTTGTAAAAACCGCTTTAAGATATGGTATTCTGCGGATATGTTGGATGGATTTAATCAACAAATTTATTTATCTTTCAAAATCTCGAAGAGAGCCTCACGAGCTTTTTCACCCCCGATATTACCAAGATAATATATCGCTTCCCTTCGGAGTTCATAATCGTCACTGGAACGCGCAACGTCAGAGAGGAAATCGATCGCATGATCGTTTCCAATGTCGGCAACTGAATAAAAGAGCATTTGGCGTTGTTCAACCCGTGTCTTTGGTAGTGAATTGAATAGATTTATTAAAATTCTAGTCGTTTTATTTTTATCTTTCGCATTCTGAGATATATAATCGATGGCATATGTCTGCATATCCTCACTGGTGTCACTTTTTACTACCTCGATATAAACCGGGAGGACATCGTATTTTTTAAAGTCAGATAGCGCCTCAAGCGCAGCTTCCCTGAGCGGGCGCGGCTGTCTGTAATTGAGTGCAACATCTTTCAGGGCTTGAAACGATTTCTCATCTTCTTTTGATTCACTTAGCGAATAAAGCGCTTCCATTTTTAAACGTATCTCAGGATCGAGATCGTCTTCCCCGGTTATTCTAATATTTGTTACATGAGCACCGACGGTACGAAGACGCATTCTATTCATCCGGATAGATTGCAGTCTGATTGCACGACCAAGCGTTCTTGCTTGAGGCGCGATGCCATAACTATATCGAAAACTTTTTCCATCACCGCTGATTGTAATCCCATGTTTATCCACAACGAGGCTTTCAGGTCCCTCACCAATTATTACGCCATCCTCACCGATATTCATCCGCTGGGTACCGGCGCTCATAAACATACCATCCTCAGTAACGTAAACTCTCGCATCACCCTTAACAGTTAATTTATCTACAATCTTCGAACGATCTTTCTTTAATTCCGACAAGTCCGCAATTGCGTCATCGTAGTAAGCGCTGCCGGAATATTCTTTAAGAAATCGATTATACGCATCAATGGCTTTCTTCCTGTCAGTATGTTTCAGTGCATACGCCGTCCAATATTCAGCGTCGTCTACATAATTGCTCTTTGAAAATTTCGTGAGCAGTACGCCAAATTTTTCCCGCGCTTCATTCCATTGTTCATTGAGGATTAAATCGTATCCTTTTTTGTACAATATATATGCCGGATCATCATGGTTCTCGGAAGTTTCATAGTTAAGATATTTATGCGGAGAGGATTGCCACGCAAGTTGAGTGCCTGGCTGCGCTAATCCGGATAAAATGGAGATGAGAACCATAGCGATTAAAAAAAACGGTGACTTCATTTTCTGTCTCCTGAGTAAATATTATTAACATTCATAAGTCTTGGCATCTCATACATCGATTCAGCCATTCGTATTTTGAATAATAAATTACCTCTGTGAATTCCTTCCCGCAGCATCTCGATACGGGGTATAGCGGCATCATCCCTGATTGTTGCGAGTTCAATTTGAATTCTTTCCAGGTCTCCGATCAATCTTGCCGAGCGAATATCCAGCGGCTGGTTCTTAAGATAGCGGGCTTCCTGAACTAAATTACGCGAAGCTTTTTTCTCTGCCGTCACGTCGATTGGGGTCTTTTCTTCCAAATCAAGATTACTGATTCCAACAAGTAATGTTTTCGACTTATGCAGATACTCACCGACTTTTTGATCGATTTCCATAAATTGCGATGAGGAGATTTCCGGCTGAGTAATTTTCTCATCGACCGGAGTGGGAACATATAAAAGCCACCCTGTTATTGCCATACATACAATTGTCAATGCACTGCTAACCGCTATAATCTGGCGTTTGTGAAAAATGAACAATGAATTCAGCCAGTCCCACAACGACAACGAATACTCTCTTTTTTCTATTTCATTTGTTCTGATTTTTCGTTCGACTTCCAAGGCAAAATTGTTCCAGTATTCAGGCGGCAGTTTAGCGCTCGGTAATCCCAGAGAACAGACAGGGCTTTCGATAAATCTTTTCAGTGCCTCCAATTCACGGCTACACATTATGCACGAGGCAAGATGTGTATCAATCAGGTTGCGTTCATCCGATTTTAATCCACCCTGAATATAATCATAGAATTGGTTTTGTATTTGTTTATGCGCGCTCATATCACTTCATCTTTTATTTCCGTCAATTGCGTTTTCATCTTCTTCATACCTCTATGCAGATGGGTTTTGATAGTTCCTTCAGAACAGCGGAGTATCTCACTTACCTGTTTCGTCGATAATCCGTTTAGATGGCGTAAAATCACTACGGCTCTTTGCAAAGTGGGAAGGGCGTGAAGAGCGCGTTCAATAATCGGTTTGACATCCTGATAAGTAGAATCATCCGTAGCTGAAATAATATTCATCGCCGATTGATGCGGAAGATTTGCAATTCTATGGTTAGTATTTTTTCTCTGTCTCAATTTATTCAATGAGAGGTTTGTGACTATCCTATAGAGCCATGTATTAAACGAGGCTTCTCCGCGAAACGATTGTATTGATTCATATATCCGCACAAAAGATTCCTGGGCAATATCTTCGGCATCATCGTGATCAATCAGGAAACCATAAGCAATATTATAGGCATGCTTCATATGGCGCTCGACAAGCACACGATATGCTTCATGGTCTCCTTCTTTCACCCGAAGGATCAGTTGCTGCTCATCCGCAGCCATCATGCAAGGGATCCCTTATTTAAATTCTGTATGTTAGACAATTGGCGCTATATGTAGGTTGACATGCTTCTTAGTGCTACGAAAAATTCACCGGATAGTTGAGGAAACAGCGCGTTTTTAGAGAGGAAATAAATCTGAAATGATAGCAGAACTTTTGTAAATCGAAAAATCAGAACGAATAAACCGCGATTGGGCTAAAAGCTCCACCAATAACTTATCTTAGCGAGAATTACATTATCCATTGGTAGAATAAAGACATCGTTCAAATCATCGGAAAATTTTTGTTCGTACTTACCGCGATAACCGTGACGACCCTGAGTCCACACAAGATAGAATGTGCTTCCCGGCAGGTATTCCCACCTCAGTACAATATTGGCATTGAGTGTTTTCTCGTTGAAGTTGGGATCTTTATAAGCAAGAGAATTTTCAAAATCGTACAGCGGAAGATTATCTTTACCGATCAGTTCCTTAAAATTTGTATATTGACCTTTTGCAAGCAATATCTGAGTGTAAAATTGTAAACTCAGATTCTTCATAAATGTAACAGTCCCGCGCAGCGAGAACTCATGCTCGTCAATATCACGATCACCGAATAAATTATATAGTCCGTCGGCATAAAAATAATATGGATAATTCGGACTCGTTACCCATGCCTCTTCATTACGTGTTCTAATGATCATGTAACCTGGAGTGAATTCCATCCAACTCAGAGGTCTTATAGTCGATTGGAACCATAGAAAGGTTGTATGTGCACCTTTTGCCGTATTAGTATAACCTGTCTGAATCGATGCTTCTATCATATGTCGGCTATCAGTGCGTATCGTCGCAGATAAACTATTGGTGGATGGCCTTCTATATAATCCTATAATACCGCGGTTAGCATCGTCGTTAGCTGGGAAATTGTGAATGTAATCGAATGACAACTGCCAGAAATTTCTGAACTCCATCCAGGGTTCAATCTCGAGGTTGTTGATTGTGTTGATACCATCCCAATTCCATCTGTAATCGGTTTGATTGGTAATACCATATCTGCGAAGCGGTTCATTGGCATGATCTTCTTTATATGATACTGCTGTATATCCTCCGTGCTCTCTGGGCTGGCTGTAATATCCCATGTCGTTAATCGAGAAATTTTTTGTAGAAAAATCATATGCCGAATAAACCAACCAATGATCACCACCCAATTTCCCGAATGCGAGCCGTCCAGCGCCGCCTGTATAACGTTCGGACGGGGACGATTTCAGTATTGATCCTGCTAAATAACCGTCTAATTCATATTGACGATCATCTGTGCGAATTTGCCAGTCAACTCCGCCGCTGAGTGAAGGGAAATATTTCTGTTTGAATGAACTTGTCACCATCAATCCAATAGTCGAATTTTCCCAGATATTCTGGCGCAGGCGAAGCGCATTATAACTTGCACGCGGTTCAACGGTTATTGGCGGTAATTCACCATCGTTGGCGCTTTTGATCACCGCTTCTTCCCGGTCAGTTAGAGCGGTAAGGAAACCAACTTCAAGTCCATCATTTGTTCGTCCGGATAGTTTTGCCGATGTAAGGATCGTTGTTACTTCGGGTTTTTCACTGAAAGTTTCACCGGCGCCGAGTGCGATGTAATCGTATCCTCCCGGTTGTCTGCCGATCCTCCGTGAATATAGAAGTCTGAGTTGTTTATAATCGAAACTATTTCCGAAAGAAAATATTTGTGATCCTTCAACGAAAAACGGACGCTTCTCCGGATAATATGTTTCAAAGACAGTAAGATTTAATTTTGCCTGATCGACTTCAACCTGACCATAATCGGGATTCACAGCTAAATCGAGTGTAAAATTATTTGTCAATCCATATTTCATATCGATGCCGGCATTGGGTTGATACTCTTTCCGCAAAGAAAATGGCGACGGTTGTGAAAGATAGTTAACCTTTGAAACATGGTATGGCATTAATTCGATATGTAACGGCGGATGTATGTTGATGATACCGGATAGATTACCCATTCTTGAAACTGATGAAATTGTCCCCGGAGGAGTGTCTTTTCTGGGCACCATAACCCACTCATCGGTTTCCTGTTTACGGGGGATATAACGGCGGAAATTTATTCCCCAAACATATTCATCTTCCTGATCGGCAAAGCGAATTGCACTGTACGGAATTTTGAATTCGGCAGACCACCCGCCTTGAATTATCTGGGCATTAAAATCCCATACGGCATCCCACTGGACATCGTAAACCATACCATCCTGCGATAAAACTCCGTCCGATTTAACACCCGATACAGACCCGCTGAATAAAAATGCGGTCGTATGATCGTGGTAGGAATCGATCATAACTGAAAATCGATCCGCCTGTACGCTGCGGTCGCGGCGTGAAAGTTGTTTTACGATTTTATCCGGCTCTGAGTCATAGCATAGAACACCGACATAGAGCGCATGATCATCATAAATGATTCTGACCGATGTCTCCTCTGTAGCAGGCGCGCCTTCATCCGGATCAAATTCTTGAAACCCGGTGACGGGAACTGCAAGCTTCCAGGCATCTTCGTTAAGTATTCCATCAATCTTCGGTGGTGCTGAAACACGGGAGGCAACTATATTCTTTATCGAAATGCCTCCGACAAGCATCTCTCCGAAAACTACATAAGCAATACTTATTGCCAACAGGTATTTTACATAGAACTTATGCATTCGATTTGAACTTGAAAAACATAAGAGAAAGTTGGTTAAAAAGCAAGAACATTTTTGTACGGATCACAAAAACCTATCTAACTTATTTGCTTTTCAGCAGTTGTTTGGCGAAATTGACTTGAAATGACACAATTACCCGAAGGTACAATTTCACCGAAAAAGTCCTTGAACATCCAGGAAATGTTCGATTCGATAGCTCCTACTTATGATCTTTTAAACCATCTTATGAGTTTTGGAATAGATATTCTCTGGAGAAAGAAAGCCGTTTCATTCCTTTACGATAACCGGTATAAAAAAATATTGGATATTGCGGCAGGCAGCGGCGATGTAGCATTTGAAATCCTCAAGAAACAACCGACATCAATAATCGCTTCCGATTTTTCGTTGAACATGCTTGATGTCCTGAAGCAAAAAACAATATCCCGCAGGTTAGAGTCGCAGATGTCGTTCGTTTGTTGCGATGCTCTTT
The DNA here is from genome assembly GCA_964520905.1 of uncultured Chlorobiaceae bacterium. Lineage (GTDB taxonomy): Bacteria > Bacteroidota > Ignavibacteria > UBA10030 > SZUA-254 > JAGVIE01. The sequence continues at coordinate 151,270 of CAZFQL010000008.1, forward strand.
TATTACCGTTCGGCATTGATACATTCGATGCGACGATTGTCGCGTTTGGTATCAGAAATTTTTCGGATAGACTCGGTTCACTCCGGGAAATGTTTCGCGTATTGAAACCGGGCGGCATCTCGATCATATTAGAACTCACTACACCCACACATCCCTTGATGCTGCGATTGTACAAATTGCATTCGGTTTATATTTTACCGGCTTTAGGGAAAATCATTTCAAAGCATTCATCCGCATATCAATATCTCCCTGATTCGATTGAAAGTTTTCCCAAGAATGAAGAATTTTATAATCTGATGAAGACAGCCGGATTTATAGATACAGAAGTAATCCCGTTAACATTCGGTACTGCTACAATCTTCAAGGGGAAAAAACCCGCTTTATAACTTCCTGAACAAAGCTACGGCTTCAACATGATCGGTATGGGGAAACATATCGACCGGTTGTACAACATCCAGTCTGTATCCCTCCGAAGCCAAAAGTTTTGCATCACGGGCTTGTGTGGCTGGGTTACAACTTACATATACAATTCTATCGGGTGAGAATTTTATTATTTGTTTAATTACTTTTTCGTGCATACCGCTTCGCGGCGGATCAGCAACAACTACAGTCGGTTGTGGATGATCTGCAAGCCAGGACCGATCCTTCGTCAGACGATCTTTTAGATCGCCCTGCAAAAAATAACAATTTGTAATTTTATTAATGTCTGCATTGCGTTCTGCATCGGCTATAGCGCTTTCTACAACTTCTATGCCTATTACACGTTCTACAACATCTGACAGATAGATTGCAATAGTGCCCGTACCGCTATAAAGATCGTACACGACATCAGTGGACTTTAATTCTGCCAACTCTTTTACTACTGCATACAATTTTTCAGCCTGGTAAGTATTCGTCTGAAAGAAAGAATTTGCCGATATGCGAAACGTCAGGTCGCCGATTTTTTCCGTAATATATCCCGGACCGTAATATATTTTTTCCATCTCACCGAACGCAACCAACGATTTCCGATCGGTTATATTGTTGACAATCGTTGTTATATCCGGAAATTGTTTACACAATAACCCTGTAAGCTTCTGCATAGATTCGGGCCAGTCGTAGGTAGTGACAAGATTTACCATCATCTCACCGGTTTGTTTTCCATCGCGAATAACCAGATGTCTTAAATATCCTTCGTGTGTTTTTGTCGAATAAACAGAACTATCCCATACACGGAATATTTCCCGTACCGAATTAAGAATTGCGGTGCTCACTTCCGATTGAAGATAACATTCATCAATATTCAAGACCTTTTCGTATCGTTGCGGTACGTGCAAACCTAACGCTACTTCGGGTGGCTGGTCTTCACTCGATGTATATTCGTGTTCTGTCAGCCAACGGAAATTGGAAAAAGTGAATTCCATTTTGTTCCGATAGTAGTAAGGACTTTCGCACCCAATCACTTGTTGAACATTAGGAGCGCTGAATCCACCGATATGTTTGAACGCATCGAAAACATGTTGATGTTTGAAATGCAACTGTTTCTCATAGGATAGGTTCTGCCATCTACACCCTCCACATATCCCAAAATATTTGCACCTCGGTTCGACACGCATTGGAGATGGCGCGAGAATTTCGATTGCGCGCGCTTCGGCATATTTCTTTTTGACTTTCCAGATACGTGCGTTTACAGTGTCACCCGGAACAGCGTTTTCAACAAAGTACACCATTCCATCCTCGCGTGAGATAGTTTTCCCGTCGCCAGAAAGACTTTCGATCTTTAATACTTTTTCTTCGCCTTTTTGCATGAGTTAATATACGAAACCTTAAGCAAAGTTATTCATGAGCCATACCCAGAAATAAATTGCAACAATTTACAAAAAGAGACTTTTGAATTATTCTTTTTGTCATGTTGATCCCGCTTGAAGAGCGGGAAAAACATCTCGATTCTAAAAAATTTGAGACCCTGGGGCTGTCTAATAAGTCCGAGAGTGTGTCACATTGAGCTTGTCGAAATGTGAAATTGAGCGGCATTGAGCCTTCGACAAGCTCAGGCAGACAGTAACTGATTCTTTTTAGACAGCCCCAGGGTGGCATTGGAGAGAAATTTTTCAGAAGTCTCAAAAAATAAGAAATACGAGTAACTGGAAATGAGACTCCATTTATACAACCATATTTCGCTTGATCTACTTCAATTAATTTACCCGGTATCACATGTGGATTATGTATTATTAAATAGATTAAGCATGTGGATCAGGTGGTTTAGATCGAATTCCCGCTCTGGAATCAGGGTTGTCAATCCACACCATTATTGCGAACGGGATAAAATGAAAGACTCTGTACGATGAAAATTAATGATTGGCAAAAAGCGCTCGACAAGTTGAATTCTATCATGGCAAAACAGTCCAAACACGATGCCTACGTGACATTCAACGTGGTAGCTCCATTACGCCGTAGGTTGCTGAACGGTGAACATTCTATCACATTGTACAGAGAGATTATGGAACTTGATATAAAGTTATTTCAAAAAAATAGTAATCCTATCGAGAATAAAGTCATACAAGAAAAGTAAACACACACACCGGAGGGGGGATTAACAGAATTACGAGATCAACGGTTTCTAACTCCGATACTGCTTATTAATTAGTCCGTTTAATTTTTCCACCGGCTGTTTTGGGAAGAGATTGAACAAACTCGATTTTTTGGGGAATCTGAAAATCTTCTAAACGCTTCTTGCACTCAGCTTTGATCTGGTCAGCAGTAATTGTCGCGCCTTTTTTCAATACAATCTCAGCTTTAACCGCCTGTCCGAGAAGAGTATCGGGTACGCCGATGACACGCACCTCCAAAACTTCTTCACACAGATAAATTACATCTTCAACTTCTACCGGACTAACTTTTCGCCCTCGGCTTTTTATTATATCATCCATGCGGCTGACAAAATAAAAGTACCCCTCATCATTTACGGTAAATAAATCACCGGATCGCAAAACAATCTCGCCGGTATTTTTATCCTGTCGTAAAACCTTCGCTGTTGTATCGGGATCGTTCCAATAACCTCTCATTATATTGGGACCCCGAACGCACAATTCCCCGACCTGCCCACTCGTTAAGCGATTACCATTTTCATCCTCAACGGATAACTGAACATATTTCATACCGCAACCAACCGATGTCGGTCTTGTCTCGATTTCCTCTGGAGGTAAATAGGTAGTACGCAAACATTCAGTCAAACCGTGCATTAAGTAAATTTTCGTCGTTGGAAATATTTTTCTCAATTTCGGTATAAAACTATACGGCATTGCCGCCGCCGCATTCGTGATGTAACGAAGCGAAGGAAATGTTTCACTTTCAAGGTTGAGATGTGTAATGATCGAGTACACTGTCGGCGCTCCCGCGAAACCAGTAATTTTCTCTTCTTTTATTCGCTTGATGATTTCATAGGGAAATCCGAATCCTTTTTCCAAAACCAGCGTTCCACCCGTCCTGAAAGTCACAAGAAGCTGCAAAAGTCCGTAAGTGATTGAGAGTGGCAGAAAATCTAAAATGATATCATCAGAAGTATTCTCCAGATACTCACTGACCGCATCCGTAACCACATCAAAATTGCGATGCGTCAACATAACACCTTTGGGTTTTCCCGTTGAACCGGAAGTGTAAACGATTACAGCAAGGTCTTCATTGGAAAGAATGTTTTTATCATTCATCGGTTTCGATTGGCAGGCGATATCGAAACGAAATGCAGATATCGGGATATCGTCATTACCGGTATAAATATGCGTAGGAATTGTTGTACAAACTTTCTCCGCATCAACAATCTGACTAAGCCTTGATGATGGTGCTACCAAAAACCGTGGCTCGCAATTCTGTAGAATGTATCCCATCCGTTCCGCAGGCGTCGAGGGATGTATCAACACAAGCGTTCCACCAGCCTGAAGAATGCCGAAAACTGAAACAACTGCTTCATAAGAATTATCAAGAAAAACAGCAACACGGTCTTCTTTTTTCAATCCATTTGCGACAAGAAAGCCCGCAAGGGACATCATAGCATCATTCAGAGTCCGATATGTGAACTTTTCAGTGCCGCAGATTAGGGCTTCTTTGTCGGGGAATTTTTTCGCCGACTCCGTCAAATAATGACCAATAGTCATCTGATTAGTTGTTAAGATGTGATAATTTTTCGTGCATAAAGTTTCTGATCTTATCAACCGAATCAAAATTATCACCTACCAACTCATTATCCTCAAACTTCACATTGAATGTCGATTCCAGAAACGAAATCAATTCCAGCACACCGGTTGAATCGATGACACCCGTTCCCAGAAGAGAAACATTCTCACCAACCTTCTTAGTCTCATCAAATAAAAATGTCTTACTAATAAATTTACTTACCGATGTTCCGATTTCTTCTTTCGTCATACATATCCTTCATTGATCTATAAAGTATTCGATATCCGGTCGATCTTAGTGGTAAATACAATATCGCCGGATTTTGTGTCACTAATATCGTAAATATACTTAAAAAATAAAAGTTGTGCAGATAATATCCCGACAATTCCCATATTATCATTGTTGCTGAGGATTGTCTTCCCAGTTCTAACTACCTCGCAGCATTTCTCGTATAGCAACCGCGCTGTTTTCGGATTGAAGAGTCCTCCAGTATGTAAAAATCGTTCGGAAAACATTTCACTGACATATTCCGGCGCATCCTCTGAAACAAAACTAATGGCATCGGGTGCACGGTACGGTTGTTTCTTCCGATTTAGAATCTCTTCGGGAACCTTTCCTTTCGCAGCAAGCTTTAAGACATGTTTCTCATTTAAACCTATCAGTTTATATTCAGGAGGAAGATTGTTGCAGTATTCCATCACATCGGCATCTAAAAACGGGAAACGACCTTCCACTGAATTCGCCATTAACATTCGATCTCCCTGTGATGATATGAGATAACCGGAGAACAATGTAATGATTTCCAGATATTGCGCGCGTGCAAGAGGATCCCACAACGAAAAATCTTTTGGAAGATCCGACAATATATCGTGACCTGATCGAGATTTAAGTTGTTGTTGAACTTCCCCGGAGAAGAATTTTTTTAAACTCGAAGTTGTATTCCAGCGCGGATCGTGGGAAAATGAAGGTGAGTTAACGCGATCAAGTCCGCGCTTCCAGAATTCAATAGCCATGCCTTTCGTTTGCTGTGGCGATCGCGCAAGATACGGATATAACCGATCAAACAGTTTTGGCCGGATTTTTGATCCGGGATCGTTCGCCATGAACCGCCGAATCTTCGCTTCACGGAAAATATCGTACCCGGCAAGCATCTCATCAGCGCCTTCTCCCGTAAGAACAGCTTTAAAACCCGAACCCCTCACCAACTTTGACAGTAGAAATAACGGCGCGGGTGCTGTCCGGAGTATCGGGCGTTCCGTATGGTAAACCACATCGGGAAAAATCCCGGCAATATCTTTTCCGGTTACCGTAATTTCCTCGTGCTTGCTGTCGAGTGTCGATGCCATTTTCCGCTGATATTCTGTCTCATCAAATTCTGCATCGGCAAACCGGATTGAGAAAGTTCTAAACTCTCCCTCCTTCGCTCTTCGCCCCATCCACGCGACAAGCGAGCTGTCGAGTCCGCCGGAGAGATAACTTCCCACCGGAACATCTGAACGAAGCATTCTGAGTTTGGTTGCATTCATCAACTTATCGCTCAATACTTCAACGGCTTCTTGTAAACTTACTTTATTGGGTTTAAGATTATCTTTTTCGGAAATATTAGGAAAGGATGGCTGCCAGTAAATCTTGTCTATCTTTTTTCCTCCAAATTCATAAATGCGTACCGCACCCGGTTGTATCTCTTCGATACTGGTAAAAATCGATGTCGGGGCAACTGTTCCCCAATATGTGAATACCTGATCAAGTCCTTGGGGACTGATCTTACGTGGTATAGAAGAATCGGCAAAAATCGCTTTTATCTCACTCGCGAACCATACACTGTTATCGCGTTCACAGACGAAGAGTGGACGAACACCGACTCTATCTCTGCACAAAGTAAGCTTCTTCTGTTGACTATCCCACAATGCAAGCGCCCACTGACCGTTGAATCTCCGAAAACAATCATCCCCCCACTGCTCATACGCGTGGACAACTACCTCTGTGTCAGATTGGGTGCGAAAGCGATGACCATATGCTTTCAATTCATTTCGAAGCTCGATGTAATTAAAAATCTCCCCGTTGAAAACGATCCACAGCGTTTCATCCTCACTCGAGAGCGGCTGTTGACCTGTAGTAAGATCGATGATCGATAGGCGCGCGTGAACTAAGCCGGCATGAGCATCGCGATAATAACCGTACTCATCGGGACCGCGATGTCGGATGGCACCAACCATCTTTTGGAGTAATTCAATCGATGGTGGTTCTAAATTAGCGCTGAGGTTTATCCGTCCGGCAATTCCACACATATTAATCTTTTCGAATTTCTTTAACAGATTCCACAAGAAGCGGCTGCTGGTGAAGATAATGCGTCCCCCGCCTCTTCGATTCGATGTCTTTATATACGCGGTCAACCTGCTCGGCTGTCAATCCAATCACGGAACCAACTTCTCCCGGATTGATTTGATGATTATGTCCGTAAAGACAAATATCCATTTTATCGTATGGCAGCGCAAAATAAAATTCTTCCTGTGTTTGAGAAAGAGAATATGTATCGGTGGTCGGCGGGCGCGATCTGATTTCTTCCGGAACACCAAGCGCTTCTGCCAGTATATACACTTGAGTCTTGTACAGATGTGCAATTGGTTTGAAATCGGCGGCGCCGTCTCCACCCTTTACAAAGAAACCCTGATCGTATTCCAACCTATTGGGTGTACCGCATACTGCATAGTTCAAACGATCGGCATGATAATATTCCATCGCTTTACGTGTGCGCTGTTTCCAATTTGTAGCGGCAATAAGTTTCAGATATGCCGGAAGCGGCATGCGTGCAGTTTTCTGCTCACCCGCCGGCGATTGAACGGTAAGCCGCAATACGTTGAGCCGATCACCCTGAAGTATGGATGGAATCGTTACTTTGCATTTCCAGTTATCATCATACTCAGGAAATACTTCGCGGATCGCTTCCAACTGACGTTTGTAACATCCCGCGCCTTCGAGGATCGGAGTGATGTTCTCAGTAATCGCATCCACACCAAGCAAATTGGCAAGAAGTTTTCCGAATCGCAACGACTCAGCCGATGAATCACGATCTGGCATAAAAATTACCGTAACATTCTCTTTACCAAGCGCACGCGTACATAACGAAGTACATACTGAGCTGTCGATACCTCCGGAAAGTCCTATGACCGCACCCCGGCGATGGAGAATGTTTACGATCTGATGTTTTATTGCTGAAGTAATTTTTTCGATGGTTGCCTGCACATCGATTGTCAGAATATCTTTGGAAAATGGCACTTCATATCCCTTTATTTTATTTTGCCTTATAAAATACATGAATTTTGGTGATAGTGCAAGTGACTGCCGGCACAGTAAAAACCGCGTTACAGCCATTATTAACATGATTTCCGAATACATACATTAGGATTATGATTTAAACAAAAACCGCCGGAATAAAAATCCTTGAATTTCCCTAGATTTATTTGTACATTTACGCGTTGATTATGAGATATAATTATAGAATAAAATTGGAAGGGAATATTTCATGCCCGCAAATCGGATTCTTCTCGCCGACGATGATCCCGAACTCGGTAAGATTTTACAAACGGAATTTACATCATTCGGTTATCATATCGTATATGTTCAATCCGGTGAGGAGGCAATTTCCCACCTAGAACAAAATCCTGTTGATCTCGCAATACTCGATATCCGTATGCCAAACGTTGACGGATTTGAAGTATTGAGATTCATCAAACGAGAAAAACCCTTAATTAAAGTTATTATGCTTACTGCATTCGCCGACTTGAAGCACTTAGTAATGTCCATGAAGAGCGGCGCCGACAGATTCATAAGCAAGCCGTATAGCCTTGAGGAACTGCGTTATACTGTTGAAGAACTTCTGAAACCGCAGTAGGTTCTACTGAGAAGAATAATGAAATATTATCGGCAGTAAAATATAAGCCGCGCTCATTGCCGCGATTACCAAACCCAACAGCCCGGCGGATGACCACAGAAACATGCGCAGACCTTCAGGATCTTTTTTGTAGTCCGCGTTCTTGAATGCCCGATAGAACGCAAACCCCGACCAGCTTAACGATAGAACTATTAAGGAAAGGAAGATCCAGAAGAGATATTTATCTAAGATTGCCATGGGGAAGTATAAGAATTTAAGTTATGAGTGTCAATTAATCTTGAGATGGATTTTATTTTGATTTGGTCTATTGAATGTTGCGGAAAGATTTTGTATTATATCGGGTGATTAGAATATGATTTGGGAAGGAAAGGAAAACGAAGAAAGAGAAAATAATACTAGGCTCTTTTTGGTTTAGGTTCAAGAAAAGATACCTTGATGAAACCAATCGCAACATTTTTGCGATCACTCTTGCTTTTATAGCAATTGTATTCAATGGTGTTTTGGTTTATTATACAGGCGAATCCACTAAAATTGCAAAACGAAGTATTGAGCAAACTGAAATTATTCTTAGTCAGTCTGCTCGTTCGATTGATAGCTCAAGCAAATACAACAGAAGAACTGTTGAGATAGCTGATAGTGTTATGAAAATTGAAAATCGAGCGTATATCGGACTTAAGGGGATCACTCTGACCAAACCGCTCGAAATTGACAAACCATTTGAAGGCAAAATCGTAATTGTTAATTATGGTAAAACACCAGCTTATCACTTGTGGAATCATTATTACTTTTGGATTAATGATACTTTATTCTCAATGCCCAATTTTGACAACACTGCAACAGTGGACTCCACCTGGACAATTGGTCCTACTATGGATTGGGCCATAAATTTTGAAAGTAGGGCGGAAACACCCAATGAGATTGTAACATATATTTTGGATAGCACAATGTTTAAAAATCTTCAGTCCGGTAAATTCCGATTGTATGTTTACTTTGAATTTAGATATTCTGACGTTTTTGGTATAGATCACAGAACCGGAATATGTTCCGAATATAAGATGAAAACTGGAGAATTCATTAGTTCTAAAAGATATAATTTCGCATACTAAAAATTTGTAATGCTGTTCCTTATCAATGTAGCGCTTACTTCAGTTGAGCGGTAATACGTGTAGCTTTGACTGTTCGAAAAGTTGATTCATTGAATTGGAAATTTGGAACAAAGGAGGTATATTGATACACGGAAATTGAAAAAACTCTTTTTTGCGGGAGTAATTCAGCGGTAGAATGTCAGCTTCCCAAGCTGGACGTCGCGGGTTCGATCCCCGTCTCCCGCTCTTCCAAAATGACATAATTTATCGATCCCGCAAAGCGGGAGAAGTTAAGTTATCCGTCATTTTGAGAATTCCGTTTCGTTATCCGCAGATAACGAAACGGGAAACAAAAAGTACAAGCATCGGACGCTTAGCTCAGCCGGTTCAGAGCGTCCCGTCTCTTTCACTGAAAAGAAACGGGAAGGTCGCAGGTTCTGCAGTGTCCACAAAATACCATCGGGTGCTTAGCTCAGCTGGTTCAGAGCGCCGCCCTTACAAGGCGGAGGTCGCAGGTTCGATCCCCGCAGCACCCACGAGAACTAGATCGGGAGTCACAAGCAATATGTACTCAACATATATACTTTGGAGCGATAAGCTCCAAAAATATTACATCGGTCATACCGATAATCTTTCAAGAAGAATTTCTGAACACAACACGGGCAAATCTAAATATACCAAATTAGGTAAACCATGGATTCTCACGTATCACCAAGAGTTTAGCACGAGAAAAGAAGCCATAGAACGTGAACAAGAAATCAAGAATCGCAAGAGTAAGAAATATATAGAAACAATCATCAATAAAATGTAGCTCAAATGGTTCAGAGCGTCCCGTCTCGTCCATCAGACGAAACGGGAAGGTCGCAGGCGCAGCACCCACAATTTATAATTACTGCTCTTTCCTTTAAACCAAAACAGATAACGCTTCATCGAGGGTTGGATATTTAAACACAAAACCATGATCTATTAATTTCTTTGGAATGATTCGCCTTCCGCCAATAAGCATTTCAGACATTTCTCCTAACATCAGCTTTAACATAAATGACGGCACGCGTATCCAGGAATGCCGCCCTATCGCTTTCCCAAGCAGAGAAGAGAACTCATTCATAGTAACAGGTGACGACGATGCGACATTGACCGCACCCGATAGTGATTGTTTTTCAAGCGCGAAGAGAATAATATTTATGACATCTTCACGATGAATCCACGGAAACCACTGTTTGCCCGAGCCAAGCGGTCCACCGATAAACAATTTAAAGGGCAACAGCATTTTTTTCAACGCACCGCCTGAGGGTTCAAGCACAATCCCGATTCTCAACAAAACAACCCGCAGTCCGTGCTTTTCGGCATACAATGCTTCACGTTCCCATTGCTCGCATAAGTCTGAAAGAAAACCTTCACCTTTAGCTTGAGTCTCAGTTACATCACCGTCACCGAAATTGCCGTAATATCCTACTGCAGAGGCATTAATTAGGACTCCCGGCTTCTTCGCTGATTTGTTAATTGATTGGAGGATCGCGCGTGTGGGGTCAATCCGACTGCTGATCAGCCGGGTTTTTTGTAAATCACTCCAGCGTTTTGCCGCTATATTTTCCCCCGAGAGATTGATAACCGCATCGGCGCCATCGATGAATTGCGACCATGATCCAATAGTCTTACCATCCCATCGCACAATTTTGAGCGAAGCGCTCTCAAGCAAACGAACAGCGCCGGGATTTCTACTGAGTAAAACGACATCGTGTTTAGCATCTACCAATCTTCGGATTAGTTCGGACCCGATGAATCCACTGCCGCCTGCAACGATAATTTTCATTTCTAACCTCCATTAGTTAAATACATTGTAACCTTTTTATATTTGATTTGCCAATAGTTTGTTTTTCAAGATTGTAAGATATATCTTTTATACAACATGAGCCAAAATTATAAAATCCAGGAAGTTACATCACTCAATCTACCGGAGCTTCAACCCTACCGAACTCTCCGCAGACCGATCGAACACATCCGGGATGGTATCTTTGTCGCGGAAGGTGAGAAAGTCGTTCGCCGATTACTCTCTTCCGACCTGACAATAGTTTCGATGTTAATGACCCCGCAATGGTATAAACAATTGTTCAACACCGAACATCTATCATTCATTACTCCATCACTCCAACTCTCCACTATTCAACAACAAACTATCTTTCTTGCTGAAAAGTTTTTGCTTGAGTCGATCGTCGGCTTCAACCTTCACCAGGGGATTATGGCAGTTGCAAATGTACCAGAAGCGAGAACATTGGAAGAAACAATTACAGGCATTACCCAACCGCACCTACTTATTGCTTTAGATGGGTTGGTAAATTCAGAAAATGTTGGAGTCATTGTAAGAAATTGTGCCGCTTTCGGCGTCGACGGTATTATTGTCGGTGAAACATCGAGCAGTCCGTACTTACGTCGTGCAGTACGAAATTCTATGGGCGCGGTATTTGGTCTTCCGGTGGTACACAGTTCAAACCTTGTCGAATCTCTTTCGATGATAAAGAAGAATTACAGTACTAAAATTATAGCGGCGAATCTCGGAGAGGATAATTCTATACATACAACCGATCTGAGCGGAAATATTTGTATAGTGTTAGGGAATGAAGGTGAAGGAATATCAAAATCAGTTTTGAATGCTTGCGATATGAGCGTTACAATCCCGATGATGAACGGAACAGATTCACTCAACGTAGCGAGCGCAAGCGCTGTGTTTCTCTATGAGGCAAGAAAACAAAGAATGAATCCACAAGAAAACAGACAAGGACACAAAAACTAACAACTATGAAACATTCTGCTGAAAATAAAATAATCATCTATTGCGACGGCGCATGCTCCGGCAATCAATTCAACCACAACTCCGGCGGCTGGGGCGCAGTCTTAAATTTTGGAAACATCACAAAAGAAATTTACGGCGGCGAAAAGAATACTTCGAACCAGAGAATGGAAATTACAGCTTGCATCAAAGCGTTGGAAGCGATTAAAAAGGAAGGCATTAAAATAAGCATCTACTCCGATAGCGCTTATTTAGTAAATTGTATGAAGGAACGTTGGTTCGAGACGTGGCTGAAGAACGGGTGGAAGAACGCCAAGAAAAAACCGGTCGAGAATAAGGATTTGTGGATGAGACTCTTAGAGCTTTTAGAGATGTATGACGTTACTTTTCATAAGGTGACAGGACACTCAGGAGATACGTTTAATGAGCGGGCAGACAAACTAGCACAACAAGGAATCGATACTCATGGTAAATAAAAAAAGCCGACTCAGTTCAAGAATCGGCTTCTCGTGGAACTCCATGATTGTTTAATCGAGTTCAATAAGTTCTTTTTCTGCAAAGAAATAACCGATTTCGATCATTCCATTTTCAGGTGAATCGGACCCGTGGACAATATTTTCTCCTTTATTGTCGGCAAAAAGTTTTCGTATCGTTCCCGGTGCCGCATCCTTGGGATCTGTCGCGCCGATAAGCGTACGATAATCTGCTATAGCATTATCTTTCTCAAGAGCTATCGGCACACATGGTGCGGAACTCATAAACTCTACCAATCCGTCGTAAAAAGGTTTCCCTTTATGAACAGCATAGAAACCGCCGGCAGTTTCTTTAGTTAATTTTATCTTTTTCATGCCAAGAATTTTAAATCCGGCTTTCTCAATCCGGGAAATAACTTCACCCGTTAATTTCTTCCTGACACAATCAGGTTTCAGAATCGCCAAAGTTCTTTCTATCATTTTTTACTTTTTCCTTTTGACTTTTTCTTTTGATTTTACTTTTGTCTTTGCTTTAGAAATGATAATAATCTTTTTCTTTGAAGCTTTTTTCCCTAAAATTTTCTTCACCATTTCACCTATCAGAGCAGGACTTTCAACTACATGGATCCCTGCTTTCTTCATCGCCGCCATCTTCTCTGCGGCAGTTCCTTTACCACCAGAGATGATCGCGCCTGCGTGTCCCATCCGTCTGCCGGGGGGAGCGGTGCGTCCAGCAATAAAACCTATAACAGGTTTTTTGAAATTTTTCTTAATATATTCCGCGGCTTCCTCCTCTGCAGTACCGCCAATCTCACCGATCATAATAACGGCTTCGGTTCCGTCATCATCCTTAAATAATTTCATGGCATCTATGAAACGCGTTCCAATAATAGGATCGCCGCCTATACCGATGCAGGTAGATTGTCCTAAACCAAGCTGTGTAACTTGCCATACTGCTTCGTACGTGAGCGTCCCACTGCGGGAAATAATACCAACTGTTCCAGGTTTGTGGATGAAACCAGGCATAATCCCGACTTTCGCTTTACCGGGAGATATTATACCGGGGCAATTTGGACCGATCATCCGTGTGCCGGTGTGCAGGAGATATTCGTATACCTTCACCATATCTCGCGCAGGTATTCCCTCGGTGATCGCAACAATAAGTTTTATTCCTGCTTCAGCCGATTCCATGATTGCCTCAGCCGCAAATCCGGCAGGAACAAAAATTACAGATGTATTCGCACCTTCATTTTTTACGGCATCCGCTACAGTATTAAATACAGGGACAGATTTTTTAAACGGATATTGATCGCTGCCGTTATACACCAAACCGCCTTTGCCGGGCGTAACGCCGGCGACAACCTTTGTTCCGTAATCAATCATTTGATAAGTGTGAAATGTTCCTTCGCCGCCTGTAATTCCTTGAACCACTAAGCGTGTTGATTTATCGACGAGTATGCTCATAGTTCCTCAATGCAAAATTATAAATTCAAAATTAAAAAAATATTATTACATATTTTCCAGATCGCGAGAAATCTTGGCGAGATTGATAACACCTTCCAAGGGATTTTATTCTTGCAATCGCGGAAAGTAGTTATTATTTATTGTCGATCTTTTTCTGCTCTTCGGGTGGTTTGTTAATATCCTCCTGAATATCTTTCGCTGCTTTTCGAAATTCACGAAGCCCCTTACCTAATCCCTGTGCAAGCTCCGGAATTTTCTTCGCTCCGAAGAATATTAGAACTATGAGAAGTATCAGTATTATTTCGCCTGTGCCTAAATTACCGAACATAAGTTAACTCCTTTCAACTAAAATATTATTTTTCAAACTGTCGTTATCGATTAAACTTTTTATTACCGAGCGGAATATTTTCTGACCGTCGATTGGTCCGATTAGCGGATCGGCGGCGCGTTCGGGATGCGGCATCAATCCCATGACATTGCCGGTTTTGTTCATTATTCCCGCGATATTTCTGATAGAGCCGTTCGGATTTGATTTCCTAGTAATGGCTCCGTCCGGTTCACAGTAGCGGAAAAGAATCTGACCGTTTTTCTCAAGACGCTCCAGCGTCTCATCGTCTGCGAAATAATTTCCTTCACCGTGTGCTATAGGAATACGCAGCACTTCTCCGGTTTTACACTCCGATGTGAATCTCGTTTCCGAATTTTCGATCCGAAGATCGACGAACTTGCAAATGAACGTTAGACATTCATTGCGCAAGAGCGCCCCCGGAAGAAGTCCGGCTTCACACAAAACCTGGAACCCGTTGCAGATACCGATTACAATTCCGCCATCTTTAGCAAAAGCGGTTACTTCCTTCATGATCGGTGAAAATCGCGCGATGGCGCCGCAGCGCAGGTAATCGCCGTACGAAAATCCACCGGGCAAAATAACAACATCTACTCCGTCGAGCGAAGTATCCTTGTGCCACAAAAAGCGTGCATCCTGATTGAAGATACTTTTCAGGACATAATATGCATCATGATCGCAATTTGAACCGGGGAAAACCACAACACCGAATTTTTGATTAGGATAAGACATTATGGATTTCGGATTTCGGATTTCGGATTTCGGATTTCGGATTTCGGATTTATCCAGAGCGAAGTTGAAGGGTTGCGGATTGAGGGTTTCTACACATATCTCAAATCTCATATTCCAAATCCTTCAGAGATTTTTTCAACTGTGAATGAAAAATCTTCCATAACGGGATTTGCCAGGAGCTTTTTACATGCTTCGTTTGTTATACGCACCGCTTCTTCTTCATTGCCGGTATTGATTTTCATTTCGATAAATTTTCCGATGCGGACTTCCTCCACCAAGTTCATCTGCAAACTGGTGAGTGCGTGATGCACTGCTTTCCCCTGTATGTCGAGGATCGATTTTCTCAATATAATTGTTATTTTTGCGAGATACACCGTAAAACATCCTTTATATATCGATACTCGATATTTCTGTTTCCTTCTCGTCGGTCGATTTTTCCGAATGATGGAATTGACGCTTAATAATATGTATAAAATATCTCAGCGGACCTGTCGCGACGAAAAAAACAAAAAATGGAAACAATGCCCCGCCTTTTGTTAAGGCAACGGCAGTCAAACCGATCACGGCAATTGTAAACCTCAGAGGGTGCTGTTTGATTCCTTTCCGGGAAAACTTCGGCGTAGTATCGTATTTAAATGTACTGACAAGCAGTAACGATAGAATAACGACAATCGGAGCGAGGAGCAATGCTTGTGTTTGCGGCAAGCCGGTACCGTATTCGTAATATGTCAGAACGTACGATACGATTGTAATTGCCATGGCTGGAATCGGTAAACCCTTGAAAAAATCTTTATCGTAGCCGATCAACTGGACATTGAATCGCGCTAATCTTAGGGCGCCGAATATCATAGGCATGGCACTGATAAGCATTCCCGCGCCACCGAGGGATTGTAAATGGATTGTATAAACGAGAAATGACGGTGCGGTTCCGAACGATACTACATCCGATAAAGAATCAAGCTCTACTCCGAAATCGCTCGACGATTTTGTAATTCGCGCCATAACGCCATCGAGCGAATCAAAGACAGCAGCCAAAACAATAAACCACCCAGCGAGGACAAAATCACCCTGGGATGTATGTATGATAGAGCGAAATCCACAGAAGATATTGAGAATGGTAAACAGACTTGGTACAACCGCCCGTGTTATTCTCATCAAGATTTTCCTTGAATAATTTTCGGATAACGTGCAAGTATCGTTTCGCCCGCACGAACATTCTCATTTAAGCTAACCTGTATTTCAGTTCCTTTAGGCATTATTACATCGACACGCGAACCAAACTTGATCATCCCAAATCTGTCCCCTCTTACAGCTCTTTGTCCCAGATTAAGATCGGCAACGATCCTTCTGGCAACCGTTCCGGCAATCTGCTTGAAGAGCAACTTATATCCTTTATCATCAACAATACCGATATGAGTTCGTTCATTCAGCTCTGAGGATTTATCATTGAATGCGACCATATGTTTCCCGGGAATATGTTTAAAATATTCTACAATTCCCGATATTGGGAAACGGTTTACGTGAACATTCAGGGGCGACATAAATATGCTAACTTGAATTCCTTCTTGTTGTAAATATTCCGGTTCAAAATAATCTTTGATTAAAACAACTTTGCCATCGGCAGGTGAGATTACCAAAGCTTCATTTTGTGGGATCGAGCGATTTGGATCTCGAAAAAAGTTAAAAACAAATATTCCCGCAGTAAATAAAAGAAAAAGAATTGTGCCACGGATAATCAGGTTATCTATGAACAAAAATGAAAAGAGAGTAATTACGGCGGTTATGAATAAGAACCGAATAACAACGCCGATTCCATATTTAGTGATCACCCGAGTGAACTTCCAATCTTAAATTTTCAACATCAAGCGATTCAACAATTCCATCAGAGCTTCTTCAGAGTTCTCTTGATTTAGGGAGAACTTGTCGCGTTTTGATCGATTTCCGTTCGATATATCCAGAAAGCGGCATGTTAACGGTGAAAGTTCATCTATCAAAAGTATCTGTCCTTTGTATCTGCCGAATTCCAAATGCATTTCGCCAAGTGCAAGATTTCTTCTATCACAAAGTCCGCGTAATACTGCGTTAGCTTTAGATGCAATCCGGTTGATATGTTTGAACTCGTCAGGGGTTGCTATGCCTAATGCATAGACATGATACTCATTCATCCATGTATTTGTCTTGCTATCGTTGGCGTAATAATGTTCGATGATGGGTAGATCAGATGCGACCGACTCCTTAACGTTGAATCGTTTCAATAATGGTCCGTTAAAAGAGTTATATATTTTGAGAGTGATGGGGATAATATCGGTGCGTTTGATCAGCATCTCTACATCAGTCATTTTCCCGGCAAAATGTGTCGGGATGTGAAATCCATCGAGATATTCAAAAAGATACGATGAAATATTATTTCTTAACGCATCTAAAGTTCTGGTTGGAACGTTTATTTGATCGTCTGTAATTTCGCTGGAGATGAATTCTTGGATAAGAAGGTCGGGTTTATCGGATTGATAAAGATGCTTTCCCTGCCGCTCGTGTATTATTTCTCGTTTTAAAGATTTCTCAGGCGTTGTTATGATTTCGTCAATTAGTGATTGCGTTTGATGTTTCATAAAATTAAAAAATGGATCAAGATTCGACTGATATATAACAAAATTATGAGTTAAAGTCAAACATTTGAAGCACCGATCGGAATGGATATTATTATATAATCAGGTATAAATACTTCGCTCAATGAAATTTTTTTTATCATCGACTGTATCAGTATTTCATTGGAAAAATAATAAAAAAAAATTTACAACGGAGTAATCAAAGATTTATCATAATAACTCAATATATGGGAGCTACGCCTTTTGCAACTCGATCACTTTTTTGCTATATTATTCACGTAATTTCCTACATTGCCCGGTGGTGTAATTGGCAACACACTTGACTCTGGATCAAGGAAGTCTAGGTTCGACTCCTAGCCGGGCAGCAAAATAACAACCCCTGTTTTTTTAAAACAGGGGTTATCTATTTTACGACAATCCCGAGATCACTATTTTAACAGCATCATTTTTTTAGTGCATTCGAATGGCTTGCCGTCAGATTTCTCGGCAATCAATCGATAGAAATATAATCCCGATGAAATTTGTGATGCATCCAAAGTGACATCCAAAACGCCTGCCGCAATCGTTTCACGGTCAATCAATGTTTTTATCTCCCTCCCGAGCACATTATATATTTTCAGCGTGACAATCGATTGTTCCGGCAAATCGATCCTTATTGTTGTGGTTGGATTGAATGGGTTAGGGTAATTCTGTTTTAGCGCGTAATCTTTGGGGATTTCATAAATCGTATCGTCGACTGAAACTGCCAATTTAAATGTTGTATGAATTGCATGGTTCGATGCCACATCCCTTAATATCCATACTGAATCACTGCCGACATATATTCCGTCCACAAAAATACTATCTACCTTATATCCTGCATCCGGATGCATTACAAAAATTACACTATCTGTATAATTCACATTTATTATTCCGCTTGGACTAATAGATCCGTTCGATCCTGCCGTTGCTGTTATTGTAAATACATCTATGGCGAACACAGCATGTATGGTATGATTGGCTGTAACATTCGTGAATGGATAACTCGTTACAGCGCCTGCGTAGCTTCCGTCTACATATACACTGTCTACATGGTAACCGGTGTTCGATGTGATGGTGAATGTCTGGTTACTGCCGTAGTTGATGTTGATAGTTCCACTCGGA
>CAZFQL010000009.1:0-165669 GCA_964520905.1 uncultured Chlorobiaceae bacterium
CTAGTCGGCACTAGTCGGCACTAGTCGGCACTAGTCGGCACTAGTCGGCACTAGTAAGCATTAACTAACATCAATTAGCATGTGGTATATTAATTTAGAACAAATATGATAAATACTGACATCAAATTCGGGACAGACGGCTGGCGCGGCAAGATTGCCGAAGATTATACGTTCGACAACGTCCGCCGTTGCACACAGGGCTTTGCAGATTATTTGAAATCCGTACACACATCCGATAAACTACAACGCGGTGTAGTAGTTGGTGGTGACAGGCGATTTCATTCTGAAAACTTTGCTGTTGCTTCGGCTGAAGTTCTCGCGGCAAACGGAATCCCGGTTCACTTCTGCGGAGGCGGCGTGCCGACACCGGTAATTTCCTTCAGCGTTAAAGCACGGAATGCCATAGCCGCCATCAATATAACTGCAAGCCACAATCCACCGGTTGACAACGGTTTCAAGGTTCGCGATGAAAACGGCGGCGCAATCGATCCCGAAGGATTGAAAAAGATTGAAGCGCTTATCCCGAAGGATGTTTCATCCGTAAAGCTAATTAAATTTGATGATGGGATTGCCTCGGGCAAAATAATGAAATTCAATGCCGACGAAGATTATATCAGGCAAATCAAAAAGTTAGTCGATCTCGAGCCGATAAAGCAAGCTGGGTTTAAAGTCCTTGTGGATCCGATGTGGGGCAACGGCGCCGGCTGGTTCACGCGACTAATCGGAGGCGGCAAAACCCAGATCATAGAAATCCACAGCGAACGCAATCCGATTTTCCCTGAGATGAGCAGACCCGAGCCGATTCAGCCGAATATAGATGCGGGTCTTGCAAAGGCAAAAGAAATCAGCGCCGATGTTGTGGTAATAACCGATGGTGATGCAGACCGATGCGGTTTCGCGGATGAGAATGGAAATTTTCTAGATCAGCTTCGTGTTTACGCATTGCTTGCAATGTATTTGTTAGATGTCCGCAAACAGCGCGGCGCTATTGTAAAAACTCTTTCCACTACTTCTATGCTTGAAGCGCTTGGAAAGATTTATAATGTGCCAGTTCATGAAACGGGTGTCGGTTTTAAATTTGTAGCTCCAAAGATGATGGAAACCGATGCGATCATAGGCGGTGAAGAAAGCGGCGGATATGCGTTCCACGGACATGTGCCAGAACGTGATGGAATTTTAGCAGGACTTCTCTTCCTCGATTTTATGGTGAAAACGAAATTGAAACCTTCACAGCTTCTTGCCAAGTTATTCGAGAAAGTCGGACCGCATTATTATGACCGCATCGATACAATCATCGAGGCGAGTCAAAAAGATAGAATCCTGAAAAACCTTAAAGAAAATCAACCCAAGAAGTTGGGAAACTGGGAAGTTGCGAAGGTGAATCTTACAGATGGATTTAAGTTTATCCTCGCCGATGGCAGTTGGCTGTTAATCCGTTTCTCCGGAACAGAGCCGTTAGTGAGAATTTATTCTGAAGCATTGAGTAAAGAACAAGTCCAACAACTTTTATTGGCTGGGAAAAGACTAATAGAAGGATGAAGTGTGAAGGATGATAAAATGATCGATTTGAGGAAGAGGACGAAAGAGTTCGCATTGATGATTATCGGGATTTACTCATCACTCTCGAAGACAACCGAAAAATCAGGTTTTGGGGAAACAATCATTGAGATCGGGTACATCTGTCGGAGCACACTATCGAGAAGGATGTCGCGCACGATCTAATGCAGAATTTATTAGTAAATTAGAAGGTGGATTGCAGGAACTTGAAGAGACACAGTATTGGTTAGAATTACTTATTGAAACAGCAAAATCAGACTCATCTGCATTTCAAGAAGCGCTAAAAGAATCTGATGAATTAATTGCCATATTCACAACTATTGTTAAAGAAGTAAAGTTTAAAGGTAAGAAATGATATTTCTAACAAATAATTTATTCAAAGTCATTCATCCTTCAACCCCCATCATTCATCCTTTCCAATGTTCTGTTTATTTTGCATTCAAAGAGTGGTAATGCGAATTATGCACAGTCACAAAACGACTTTCGTTCTGATCCTGCTTCTGTGCTTGAGTGCTCTTGCATATTCATCCACAAGACAGAAAACGAAGAAACATCCGCAGAAAAAAAATGAAACAACCGGTAAAGTCACGGCGAACTACGGGAAATACGAATTCAGTTTTAAGGCGCTTGATGGAAAAACAATCCGGCTTTCGGACTATGCTGGTAAAGTTGTTCTCGTAAATATCTGGGCGCCCTGGTGCCCGCCCTGCAAAAAAGAAACGCCCGGATTCGTGAGTCTATATGAACAATATCACAAAAAAGGGTTCGAGATAGTGGGGGTTGCTGTTCAAACAAGCGAGAGCGATGTCCGCGCATTTATGTCTGAATACAAAGTTCAATGGCAGATCGGCATCAAGGATGAAATTGCTAAGATGTACGGTACATACGGAATCCCGGATAGTTATCTCTTTCGCCACGACGGATCGTTGGTGAAAGAATTTGTAGGATATGCCAGTGAAGATGCGCTCGAACCGCTCATAAAAGAAGCTCTCAAACTTTCTAAGTAACATAAAAAGTTATTTCCACTCTCTCAAAATCCGATATTTAGCATGGAATCCCTGTTATTAATTATGGTATTCTCGTCCGATTTAAATATTTTTTCATTTTCTTAACGCTTGAGAATCTCTTTGCTTCTTGCTATATTCTTTCATCACGATAAAGATAATTTAAACTCGGGGCATTATCATGATTCATATCTCACAACGGATGAAACGTCTCGGCACCGAGACGGCATTTTTAGTTCTCGCAAAAGCAAAAGCGCTTGAAGCACAAGGGAAAAAAATGGTTCACCTCGAAATTGGCGAACCCGATTTCGATACACCAATGAACATCAAACTTGCTGCGAAAAAAGCCATTGATGATGGTTTCACTCACTATGGACCTGCATCGGGACTACCTCAGCTTCGAGAAGCAATTGCCAGGCACATTTCGCAAACGCGCGGCATAGATGTGAAACCGGATAATGTAGTCGTTACGCCCGGTGGTAAACCTGTCATGTTCTATACAATCCTGGCAACAGTTGATGAGGGTGATGAAGTTATTTATCCTAATCCCGGTTTTCCAATCTATGAATCGGTGATTGAGTTCGTAGGGGCAAAAGCAGTTCCACTCGTACTGAGGGAAGAGAATGAATTCCGTGTCGATGTGAGCGACTTGAAGAAACTGATCACAAAAAAAACACGTTTGCTGATTCTGAATTCTCCTCAAAATCCAACCGGTGGTATATTGAGGCTCGAAGATTTCAAAGAAATTTCAAAACTCGCGATTGAACATGATATCATCGTACTTGCAGATGAGATTTATAGTCAGATTGTTTACGGCGATTTCAAACATTACAGCATCGCGGCGCTTCCTGGTATGCAGGAACGAACGATCATACTCGACGGCTTCTCGAAAACCTTCGCGATGACCGGCTGGCGTCTCGGTTACGGAGTAATGCCGGCGGAATTGGTTTCGCTTATTACACAGCTTCAGATCAACAGCAATTCATGCACGGCAAGTTTTACCCAGATTGCCGGTGTGGAAGGACTCAACGGTCCACAGGACGATGTTCACCGGATGGTGCGAGAGTTTAAGAAACGCCGCGACATAATTGTGGATGGATTGAATTCGATCCCCGGTTTTAAATGTTTTAAACCTCACGGTGCGTTTTATGTTTTCCCTAATATTCGGGGAACCGGAATGAATTCCCGCAATCTCGCCGATAAACTATTGAATGAAGCTGGTGTTGCCAGTCTATCAGGAACCGCCTTCGGGAAATTCGGCGAAGGATACCTTCGCTTCTCATACGCAAACTCGATTCCCAATATCGAATGGGCGCTTGAAAGTATAAGGAAAACACTGAAGGCAAATTAATCCTCTTTGGTGCGCCGGGAATAACACTTTCCTTAATCACTGAAATTTTAATCCGGTATTTGCATTTCTCGATTTATCGTGCTATATTTTTAAAAAACGTAGCACACTTATATGAAAAAAATTATTCGGTTCGGCGTCTCGATTGAGGAAACACTCCTCGGACAATTTGATAAACTCATCAACAAAAAAGGTTATATCAACCGCTCTGAAGCTATCCGCGATATCGTGCGTGAGAAACTTGTAGAAGAAAGCGTGGAGGAATCGACGGGTGAAGTCTACGGTGCTCTCGTCTACATTTACGATCACCACAAGAGGGATCTGGAAAAAAGTCTTGCCAACTTACAACACAAACATTTTCACAACATTATTTCAACGAGCCACGTTCATATTGACCATGACCACTGCTTCGAGGTAATTCTCCTGCGCGGCGAAGCAAGAATATTGAAACAGATCGCTGAAAAACTCCTGAGTTTTACCGGTGTGAAACACGGCAAACTGACACTGACAACATCGCTGACGAAACATCCACAAACAAAACATCATCACCATCATTGAAAGGTACTCTTTATGAAAAAAATTGTTACCATAATCGCACTCCTGTCGCTCCTCGTGAGCACGGCTTATCCCTGCTTCGATACATACCTCTTTCTGCGGAAAGGATCGATGGCTTACCCGTATAAATCTTTAGTACTTGATCTTAACAACGAATATTCTTTCAACAAACTTGGAAGTCCGCAGAACGATATGTTTTTTCTCAACGGAAATATTTATTACGGCGTAGTAAGAAACTTCTCGGTACAGTTCAGTCTCGGATCTGGCGAGAAACCGCGTAACGATTTTAAAATCGATTCATACGGTATTAGAGGCGTTTACAATCTGTACACATCCGGCACACAAGACTACACTCTGGATGTAATCGGGGAACATGCCGGACGGTTCGACGGCGCTGAAAATGAAGCGACATTTTCCTTACCAAACATCTTTCGCTTCGATCAATTCACATACGTACTTCATCCCACGGCAAGTTACGTGTTTGAAGATAAGAATATGACCGTGGGCGGACACACCGGACTTTTCTACGATTTCAACCAAACAGGTGTTGTCGGAGTCGGGGCTGAGTATGCAAGCGTTCAAAGCAGCAGTTCAGCCGGGCAAAGGATAACGCAAAGTGAATTCTCTGCAAGCTTATTTCTCGGCGCATACCTCGGCAGTAGCATCTACCTCCAGAACGAGATTGCTAAAGGGCTTGCAAACTCACGTGATTTCGGATTTGCTCTAACCACAAAAGTGATATTGTGATTTCCTAAAGACAACCAATCTACTTATCAAATAAAGCCGACCTCTCGACCGGGTTGGCTTTATTATTTCTTGAAATCGCATAACACCCATTCAGAAAAGAAACCACCACTGTCAGATTTCGGTAGTATTAATCAAATACTGCCGCATCCCATATCGTCCGGCTTTTCCAATTGGGTTTTCTCTCGTAAAACATTATATTCTAACATGAATTCATCGCAAATAAAAACATTCCATCTCTCTATCGCTTGGAATTGGGAATTCGATTCGGATTTTATCAGCGGCATCGAGCATGAATGCGCCATTCAAGGTATTTCCACTTATCGCATCGATACCGATCATCTGCCCTACATACTCAGCGAACTCAATCAGAACAAGGTCGCGTTTCAGGCATTCTTCGACCGCGCATCGGATGCCGACCCTACGTTCCTCCCGCTCGTCAAATGGATGGAAGAACATGCAACATGTCTTATCAATCCATACCACAGAGTATCTCATGCAATCGACAAAGCTACGATGCATTTAGAATTTATCACGAACGGAATTTACGTTCCATCAACCATCATCTTGTCCCCATACAACGAACAGCGATGCATTACAATTCAAGAGGAAGAACTGAAACAGTTCGGCAAATCGTTCGTCATCAAACCGGCAAATACGACGGGAGGTGGAACCGGTGTGATTATGAATGCAACGAGTTTAACACAAATAATCGCGGCACGGCAGGAACACAAGAACGATAAATATCTTATCCAGGAAACTATCACGCCGAAACTACTCGATGGAAAACGCGCATGGTTTCGTGTTTATTTTGCCTTCGGTGAGATAATCCCATGCTGGTGGGATGACAAGACTCACCGGTATACCGAATTGACACCGGATGAAGAAATTAAGTATAATTTGAGCGGACTTAAAAATACTATGACCGTAATTCAAAATATCTGCGGTTTGGATTTCTTCTCTTCCGAAATCGCTCTGACGGAGAAGGGAACATTCGTGGTCGTAGATTACGTCAACGAGGTTTGCGATATGCGATTACAATCTAAATATGATGACGGCGCTCCCGATGCAATCGTCCATAAAATTGAACGACTCATTGCCGAACACGTGAAGACCCGGATTAACTGTAATAATGGTGAAAAATGAACAACCGCCCGCTGTATATCGTTCTTTTAAAATTTCCATCCCCTGGTGAGCATGTCCTAAACCGGCAGATGAATGAATTCCATATCCTGTCATCTGTCCGCACGAAGTACGAGATTGATGACTCTCTCTTCACTACAACCGGCAACATCATCTTCCCAAACTACCATGCTGTCCGCCTCCTTGCGGGCAAGATGAATGCCAGCCGCGAATTGCAAAATCATCCCGAGCAGGTGGTACGCGCCGGACAGCTTAACGCCATGGGACTTATCGATGAAATTTACCATTACGTTCTCCGGCTTTATGAAGAGACAACAAACCCGGAAGTATTTACACGCGCACTGAAAAAATTGAATCAGACTGCGGGATCTAAAAAAGCTAACGACACCTTGCATCAATTCGGAGTACTTTTTCCGCCAATCGAAGTATACACAGGCAAAAATACGCTCGATAATTATCTAAAATCCGGTGCCGGAGATAAACCGCACACCGAGGTTACACTCGAGGAGATGATTCTCCTTTACTTTGCCAACTTCAATCCTGCGAATACGGTCTTCAAAGAATTATTCGACGATAAGGACTTAAAAGAGAGAACGTTCTACTCTCAATCGATAGTCGAACTTGAGAAATTTTTCCTGAATGAAAAACGGTTCGGTCCGCAGAACCAGTTTATATTCGATCTGCTCCGCGCTCCGATACTTGCAAGTCCGAACAGTTTGGAGGGACAGCTTGCCTACATCAAGAAAAATTGGGGATTGATTCTCTCGGATAAATTTCTCAAAAAAATATTAGGCGCAGGTGATTTAATAAAAGAAGACGCGAAACTCATCTTCCACGGTGAACCTGCGACCCCGCCCGTCCCTACTTACAGCATCGAAAATATGAAAGGAGTAGGATTACTCGATTATGAGCGATTCACATCCGACTTAGATTGGATGCCGAACGTAGTACTTCTGGCAAAGAACACTTATGTGTGGCTCGATCAGCTCTCAAAAAAATATAGAAGGTCGATCACCAAGCTGAATGAAATCCCGGATGAAGAACTGGATCGGTTAGCGCGATGGAATATTACCGCACTATGGTTGATTGGAATATGGGAACGAAGTCCGGCTTCTCAGAAAATTAAGCAGTGGACGGGAAACCCTGAAGCGGTTTCATCCGCTTATTCACTTTATGATTACACTATTGCAAACGATCTTGGCGGCGAAGAAGCTTTTCAGAATCTCCGTTATCGCGCATGGCAGCGCGGCATCAGACTTGCCGGTGATATGGTGCCGAATCACATGGGAATTTATTCAAAGTGGGTTGTCGAGCATCCCGATTATTTCATCCAGTCTGCTTACCCGCCATATCCGAATTATCAATTCGCCGGCGGTAATCTTGCCGATCATAATGGTATCGAGATTCGTATTGAAGACGGATACTGGAGCCGGAGCGATGCGGCTGTTGTCTTCCAGCGGGTGGATAAACGCAACGGAAACATCCGCTACATTTATCACGGCAACGACGGCACACATATGCCATGGAACGACACAGCGCAATTGGATTTTCTGAAAGCGGAAGTCCGTGAGGCAGTTGTTCAAACTATCTTACATGTCGCCAGAAAGTTTTCCATCATTCGCTTCGATGCGGCGATGACTCTGACGAAGCGTCACTTCCAGCGGCTGTGGTATCCGCAGCCCGGAAGCGGCGGCGACATTCCCTCCCGCTCCGATTACGAGCTTTCGGCCGAAGAATTCAACAAACTTTTTCCGAATGAATTCTGGCGAGAAGTAGTCGATCGGATCAATCAGGAGATGCCCAACACACTTTTACTTGCGGAAGCGTTCTGGCTGCTCGAGGGATATTTTGTGCGCACACTCGGTATGCACCGCGTTTACAACAGCGCTTTCATGCACATGCTAATGAAGGAAGAAAACTCTAAATACCGCGATCTTATTCGCAACACGATGCATTATAATCCTGAAATCCTCAAGCGGTACGTGAATTTCATGAGCAATCCGGACGAGCAGACGGCAATTGCACAGTTCGGGAAAGACGATAAATATTTCGGCGCCGCGCTAATGATGGTAACGTTACCGGGGCTTCCGATGTTCGCTCACGGTCAGGCGGAAGGATACACGGAAAAATACGGAATGGAATATAAGCGGGCATATTACAACGAAGAACCCGACCTTCACCTGATCCGCCGCCATGAGCAGGAAATATTCCCTTTGCTTGGCAAACGCCATCTTTTCAGCCAGGTGACAAGTTTTGAACTCTTCGACTTTATCGATGACAACGGCAATCTGAATGAAAACGTATTCGCATACTCGAACAAAATCGGCAACGAGCGTGCACTTATTTTTTACCATAATAAATATGAAGAGACTTCCGGCAGGATTAATACCACTATCGGCAGAAACATAGGAACTACGGATAACCCAAATATTGTCTATAAGAATTTAGGACAAGCGCTCGAGTTATCGAACGCAGAAAATGTTTTCTATATCTATAAAGATTATAAAACGAATCTTGAATACATCCGCTCCGCTAAAGATATGCACGAACGCGGGATGCATATCGAATTAAAAGCGTTTCAGTACCGCATCTTTCTGGATTTCAAAGAAGTGCACGATTCAAACGGTGAATATGCGCGGCTCGCTTCCCATTTGCATCGCGAAGGCGTTGGCGATATATTCAAGGAATTACTGCTTGTCAGGGCATTTCCCTTCCATCTCAAGTTGTACGACCTAATCAACGACTCGACCATCGAACTATTTCTGAAACAATGCACAGACACCGCCGCCCAAACACATTCAACCAAAATTGAACTAACCCACATTGTTCCCCAGTATCAGTCTTGTGTCCGTTTACTGAATTCTATTTACCCATCCGGGATTGAATCAACCAGAAGTTCCGAGGTACTTGACGATAGATTACAAACAATTGTCCGTTTGTCAGCCGAGATAAAACACGCCGGAGGCAAGGATAAATTATGGCTTGAACTTACTGAACGGCACAATTGCTTTATTCTCTACAGTTGGGCGATCATCGATAGTTTCGGAATGAAAGATAAGACTGAAATATTTAATAATTTACGGTTGGAAAAAGCTTTCCAGGATATCTTTGAGAGCTTCACAGCGACGAAGGAATCGGTGACTGAGTCAATCGCATTGCTGAAGCTGTTACTTGCCGATAATGTATTTTTATTCACTACCCAGAACGAGATAGAAGAATATTTCAATCGTCCCGACGTAAAGGATTTCATAAATATCAACGAACATGATGCAGTTATTTATTTCAACAAGGAACGATTCGAAGAACTGATCCGATGGATGCTTATTGCCGGAGTGATACATTCGACTGTTGATGGAGAGAAACTATCTTCATCCATGAGACGCATAAACTCAACATCGGGGAATATTCTAAAATTAAGTGAGGAAGTCGGCTATCGCTTCGAGGAATTAAAAACAAAATTATCCAGATTACTGTTGAACGAGAAGGGAATATAAAATGCAAGATGTACTAGCGATCATTTTAGGCGGCGGGCGCGGCGAGCGCTTGTATCCGTTAACAAAGCTTCGCGCAAAACCGGCTCTCCCGCTTGCAGGTAAATACAGGCTCATCGATATACCGGTCAGCAACTGCATAAATTCCAACATCCGGAAAATATTTGTTCTCACACAATTTAATTCTGCATCCCTTAACCGGCATGTTTCTACAACCTATTGTTTTTCTCCATTCATGAAAGGCTTTGTTGAGATACTCGCCGCCCAGCAGACAACCGTGAGTCCGGAGTGGTTCCAGGGCACTGCAGATGCTGTCAGGAAAATTTTATGGGTGATAGAGCCGCAAAATGCGAGCGATCTTTTGATCCTTGCAGGTGATCATCTGTATAAAATGGATTACAGATTATTCATGAAATCCCACCGTGAGACAAACGCCGATGTCAGTATCGCCGTTATTCCTGTGGCTGAGGCGCAAGCCTCAAGTTTCGGATTGATGAAGATAGACGGCGGCGGCAGAGTTGTAGAATTTAAAGAAAAACCCACAGGCATTGCGCTTGAAAGTATGAAGGTAGACACCACTTCACTTGGATTCGTCGACGCGTCGACATGGGGTACTTC
Source organism: uncultured Chlorobiaceae bacterium (assembly GCA_964520905.1). Classification (GTDB taxonomy): domain Bacteria; phylum Bacteroidota; class Ignavibacteria; order UBA10030; family SZUA-254; genus JAGVIE01. The sequence continues at coordinate 10,461 of CAZFQL010000009.1, forward strand.
ATATCTTGCTTCTATGGGTATCTATATATTCAAGCGTGAAGTTATCGCGAAACTATTGGAAAAGTATCCGCAGCACACAGATTTCGGCAAACATCTCATACCTGAAGCGATTAATGATTTTAAAGTTCAGTCATACATCTTTCGCGGATACTGGGAAGATATCGGAACGATCGAATCATTCTACCATGCAAACCTCGCGCTGGTGAAACAGCCGAATCCGGATTTCAGTTTTTTCGACGAGCAGTTCCCAATTTACACACGCCCCCGTTTTTTACCGCCAAGTAAAATTCTGAATAGTAAGATCGAACAATCGATGATTTCAGAAGGATGTATAATACGAGACGCCAAAATAGTAAATTCTATTATCGGCATTCGTACACGGATGGAAGAAAATTCACACGTTGAAAACGTATTGATGATGGGTGCAGATTACTACCAGTCCGACTCCGACCGCGCCGTCGATTTAAAAAACGGCATACCTGCTATAGGTATTGGAGAAAATAGCATTATCCGTAAAGCGATAATCGACAAAAACGCAAGAATAGGGCACAACGTTAAAATCACAAACAGCAAAAATCGACAACATGCAGATTGTGAAAAAGATGGATATTGCATACGCAACGGCATTATGATCATAATCAAAGGCGCGATCATACCTGATAATACTGTAATATAAATCTCGGAGTATCAGTATATGAAACAAATTATTATGATCGCCGCCGAGAATGACTCACTCATCGGCGGGAAGGTTGGCGGACTTGCAGACGTAATCAGAGATTTACCGAACGCACTGGCGAAATACGAATTCGAAATCACGGTGATTATACCGGCATACGGTTTTCTTCACAAGGAAAATGCGTCAAAATTTCTTACCGATGTACAGTTCCCATTCGGCGGTAAATCACTTAAAGGAAAATTTTTTCAGGTCGTACCTAAGATAGTCCATAAAAATGTAACACATCTTGTCTTTGAACATTCTGCAATTCGCGGAAATCCAATTTACAGTCAGGATCCTCCCGGTCAGCCTTTCGCAAAAGATGCTACAAAGTATGCTCTCTTCTGTTCGGCTGTCGGACAGTATTTGAAAGGATTCCCTGCTTCTTCAATCGTTCATCTGCACGACTGGCACATGGGAACGATGTTCTTATTGGGAGAGCTTCACCCGGGGTTCGCCCATTTAAAAAATCTTAAACATGTTTTTACAATTCATAACTTAGGATATCAGGGTAATCGCCCGATAAACGGGAAACGGGCATCTGTTGCACAATGGTTCCCCGAGTTGTTCAACGACACAACGTGGAATGATAAATGGAAGGATCATCGATATAAAGATCCGCAATTCACGCCGATTGCCGCAGGAATCCGGTTCGCAGATAAAGTGAATACGGTTTCGCCAACTTATGCTGAAGAAATTTTAAAGCCGAGCGACCACAAGAATGGATTTTACGGCGGCGAGGGACTTGAACAATATCTCCGGCAGGCAAAAAAAGAAAAACGGCTCTCTGGAATTTTAAACGCCATCGAATATCCGTCTGACCGCGAAGTCAACCCAATCTCATTCACCGGCTTGTGCGACCTTATAACCGCCGAGATAAATAAAGAAGACCGGAAAAATTCTGAGGGATATTTCGATCTTTTAATTTCACGAATCAAAAAATATCGAATGTCACAGCCAAAAATTCTCCTCACAAGTGTTACTAGAGTAACGGAACAAAAGGTTCGCCTTCTCTCCGAAAAAGGATCGGATGGTAAATGCGCGTTAGATAAAATCCTTGAAACGCTTGACCATGAAAACGGTTTCTATTTGCTGCTTGGCAACGGCATAAAAGAGTTTGAAGACAAATGTGAGAGTGTATTTAGACGGCATGAGAGCTTAATATACTTGAAGCTTAATTCAAATCCGGTTGCGCAGGCGCTTTATGCAAGCGGTTCAATATTTATGATGCCAAGTTCGTTCGAGCCGTGCGGTATAAGTCAGATGATTGCAATGCGTGACGGTCAACCGTGCATTGTGCACGCTGTTGGAGGATTGAAGGATACAGTTATTGATGGAGTAAATGGATTTCAATTTTCGGGGAACACCATAAAAGAACAAATCGATAATTTTGTAACGGTAACAAATAAAGCTGTTAATATTTGCATTAACGATAAGCCGCGTTGGGAGAAAATAAAACGTGAAGCGTCTACCGCGCGGTTCGAATGGTCAAAAAGCGCCAAACAATATATCGATCTTTTATACTAATTTCGCTGAACATCTTCGATAAATACCAACTGAGAAATAATTTCATTCATAGTATAAACCCTTTCTTCCTCGCCGGCGTCATCTTAGTAGATGACCTATGTTCATACAGTATCCAATATCGGAGACAATCATGGAACAGGAGAAGCAACTCCTTACCGACAGCGCAGACCTGATACGCTTAGCAAAAACAGGTGATAACGCAGCGTTTCTTCAGTTATGCAGGGAGAACACAGGCAGAGTGTATGCCGTTTGCCTGCGGATGCTTGCCAACACAGAACTCGCCAAAGAATTGACACAAGAAACGATTGTTCGTGCATGGCAAATGCTTCATAGTTTCCGTGGCGAAAGTCCGTTTGGCGCATGGCTTCACCGTATTGCCGTCAACGCTGTGCTCGATCATATCCGCTCACAGAAAAGACGCTCGGCGCATGTACAATTCACTGACGATCTCGAGCGTTTCGAAAGCGATGTAGAACAAATCTCACCCGAAATCCTCATCGATCTCGAATCGGCAATCGCGTCGTTGCCGCTTCAAGCACGAACTGTGATCGTTCTCCACGATATTGAAGGATACTCGCATGATGAAATAGGTACAATGCTCGGAATTGCTTCCGGCACATCTAAAGCAACATTACACAGAGCACGTACACTTTTGAAAGCGAGGTTAGGACGATGAACAAGAAACATGTTTTGGATTTGATCCACGATTATATCGATGGAACAATAAACAATACTCAGAGAACGATGGTCGAACTACACATAATACAGTGCGAATCATGCAGGAAAGAATTGGATTCAATTCGCACACTTGTTAACGAACTGAAATCTCTGCCGAAAAGCATTAACCCTCCTGCCGATCTTCTTACCGATATCGAATCGAAGCTCGCAGTAAAAGAATTAGAATCACTTGAAGTAGATCATCGCCGGAATGGAAAGGTCGAAAAAAAGATTTTCCGGTTTGGCGATTATTTCAATCCGAATAAAGTCCAGGCGGCATGGTATTTTCGGGCGGCGGCGATGTTAACCGTTCTGGTTGGAGCTTTCGCGGTTTGGTTTACACTTAAAACTTCATCTCCACAACCGGACATCACTCAAATAATTCCACCGACAACCGATGTCATACAATCGGATATTAAGAAATCCGATATTGTCGACAAATTAAAAAAGATGGAATCTCCAGCATCTCAAAATAAAGAGCGGACAGTTAAATCTAAAGTTGCTGAAAGCAAACCATCTCAATCGGAACAACCATCGCTCGTTGCCGAAAATTCACAGGTACCAACAAAACGCACTGATGTGCAAAAACCGCAAGCAACTGAACAGCTAATGTCGGCAGCAACACCAGATTCAATTGTTGCGAAAATCGATTCAACTCAAAGATCGTTGTACCAAATTGCTCCTCTTGCGAGTACTTCTAATAAAATTGTAGGCAGGGTAACAGATGCCATAACCTACGATCCGATTGTTGGAGTGAATGTTCTTGTTGTTGGAACAACATTTGGTGCAACGACTGATGCCGATGGAAAATTTATAATCATTGGTTTACCTCCCGGTACATACACATTGCGAGCGACCCAGGTAGGATATGCCGCAATAGAGATGAAGGATGTAAAAGTAGAAACAGACAAAATAACACCGTTGGATTTTAAGCTGTCATCAAGTGCGGTTCAGCTTTCTGGTGTAACGATCACTGCGGATCAACAGCGGATAAACTCACTTACCACTTCATCAACTCAAACATTGGCAGAGAAATCGATTCAAAGTATACCAAATGTCAAAAGCGTTGAAGACGTGCTTAAACAACAAACTGGATTTACAAAGACAGGCAAAAATCTCTTTCTACGAGGTGGCAGGAATAATGAAGTTCAATATCTTGTTGACGGAGTACCTGTCGCTAGCAAATTAGATCGATTACAATCACAACAACGCCCATTTCATACAGAAGAGTATGACAAAATAAATGAGAACGAATTCCTCGATGTTCGACAAAATCCGCTCTCTACCTTTTCCATTGATGTCGATAATGCATCCTACAGTAACGTCCGGCGTTTCATCCAAGATGGTCAGCTACCACCGAAGGATGCGGTGCGAATAGAGGAACTCATCAACTATTTCACGTACGATTATCCACAACCGAGAAATGGACATCCATTTTCAATCACAACAGAGATGTCAACATGTCCATGGAACGGTGAGCATAAACTTTTACTGATTGGATTGCAGGGAAAGAAAATCGCCACAGAAAATTTGCCTCCCAGCAATCTCGTCTTCCTGCTCGATGTCTCCGGCTCGATGAATGAACCAAATAAGCTTCCCCTTGTGAAAGCCGCTTTCCGTTTGCTTGTCGCTCAGCTCCGCGAAGAAGACAAAGTATCAATCGTTGTTTATGCCGGAAGAGCTGGAGTTGTTCTGCCCTCAACTTACGGCGATGATAAAGAAGAAATATTGCACGCCATAGATCAATTGCAGGCAGGCGGCTCAACTGCGGGTGGCGAAGGAATTCTTCTTGCATATCGGATTGCGCAGGAGAATTTTAAGAAGAACGGGAACAATCGTGTTATACTTGCAACAGATGGAGATTTCAATGTCGGCATATCAAGCGATACAGAACTTGAGCGTCTCATCGAAGAAAAACGCGAGCTAGGTATATATCTATCTGTTCTCGGTTTCGGTACAGGAAATTATAAAGATTCCAAGATGGAAAAACTTGCCGACAAAGGAAACGGCAACTATTCGTACATCGATAATCTTAAAGAAGCACGAAAAGTTTTTGTCGGACAGATGGCAGGAACATTATTCACTATCGCAAAAGATGTGAAGCTCCAGATCGAATTCAATCCGGCTAAAGTTAAAGCATACCGCTTGATCGGATATGAAAATCGTATGTTGGCGAAAGAAGATTTCAACAACGATAAAAAAGATGCCGGCGATATTGGCGCTGGACATTCAGTAACTGCTTTGTATGAAATAATTCCAAGCGGCGGTGAAATCGATCTGCCGGAAGTTGACGATCTCAAGTATCAGGATTCGCGCATTAATCGTGATGCAAAGAGAACAAACGAGATACTCACGGTAAAGTTCCGATACAAACCACCGAAGGAATCAGAGAGCCGGTTGATAGTCCATCCGCTCGAAGATGAAAGCACGGAATTAGACGAGACATCGAACAACTTCCGATGGGCTGCCTCGGTAGCAGAGTTTGGAATGCTGCTTCGTGACTCGCAATTTAAAGGAAGTGCGTCATTCCGCGACGCGTTTGAGCTTGCACAGGATGCGAGAGGTAAAGACCGCGAAGGATATCGCGCCGAATTTATCCGGCTTGTCGAGCTATGTAAAGACCTTGCAAGATCACAGAAGTAACCCTATAAAATAATCGAGCCCGGCGCTTGCTCGCACCGGGCTATCTCCAGTGAGCAAATGTAAGCTGTGGAGATCTCAGTTTACTTGTTCAATTAAACAGAACTCTACCCCTTTTGTTGTGGCTCCCCTCACATCAAAGAAATATTAATCGGCAAATCCGATTGTCACGATTAATTGTACTTACCAAAGATTTTTAATATTTTAAGACAAAGCATATTTCAATTCAATGAATTTATCAAGAGGGGAGTTCATTTATGTCAACAAGATTAATAATAATTTTTTGTATTTGCCTGATTGCATCGGGCGCTTACGCACAGGTTAGACCGGTACATACATACTCGATTGTTGCCAGGGATTCATTAACAGGCGAAATGGGTATTGCGGTTCAATCGCATTGGTTTTCTGTCGGTTCAATCGTGGTATGGGGAGAAGCCGGTGTCGGTGTAGTTGCAACACAATCATTCGTCGATCCGGCATACGGTCCGCTCGGCTTGGAGTTAATGCGCGCCGGAAAAACTGCAAGACAAGCGCTGGAAGGAATTCTTGCATCCGATCCAGCTAAAGAAGTCCGGCAGGTAGCAATGTTAGATGTACGCGGAACTGTTGCAGTACATACGGGTAAAAAATGCATCCAATCTGCGGGTCATGTGGAAGGTGACCAGTTTACTGTTCAGGCAAATCTCATGCTGAACGATAAAGTTTGGCCCTCGATGGCAAAAGCGTACCGCGAGACGAGAGGCGACCTCGCTGACCGCATGCTTGCCGCGCTCGATGCGGCACAAGAAGTCGGCGGAGATATCCGTGGAAAACAATCTGCGGCGATTTTAATTGTGAGCGCAAAATCCACCGGCAAACCGTGGAACGATCGCATAATGGATTTACGCGTGGAAGATCATTCTGAACCTTTAAAAGAATTGCGGCGGATTATTAATGTCCATCGTGCATACCAGCACATGAATAACGGCGATCTTGCGGTTGAGAAAAATGATATCGACGGTGCGCTTCGCGAATATGGCACTGCTGAAAGAATGATGCCCGAAAATCTTGAAATGAAATACTGGCACGCCGTCGCTCTTGTGAACGTGGGAAAATTGGACGAGTCTCTTCAATTGTTCAAGCAAGTGTTCGATGCCGATTCTAACTGGATTGAATTAACTCTTCGTTTACCTAAAGTTGATTTGCTCCATGTTAATGAATTAGGTTTAAGACAGATACTCAATATGGTGCGTAAAAGTAAATAGATCTGGAAAAGAAAAACTTTCTTGAGAGCATGGAAAAACGATTTTTAGTTGCGACAATTTCATTATCGGTTTTTATACTAGGGCTTCAGATTATCGGATACGTAGCACCGAATGTTTTTTCATGGGGCTTTCATTCGTTCGCTTTCTTACCGACAACTTTCATTATTTTTTACTTATTTATTACAGGTATAGCAATTTTTCTTGTTTCAAATGGGTTATTCGAAAAACCGCTGGAATGGTTTTCAATAAAATTTGCTCTGAATCCGGTTATATTTCTTAGTCTCGTTGTCTGTGTTTTCATCTGCGCGGCATTGGCGTTTCGTGTTCAAGTACCCCTGCTCGGTGATGGGTTCGTTATAATTAATATTTTTGATAACATATTCCGGGGTATTCATCCTTTAACTGAATTATTTCCAGAACCACTATCACTAATATTCTTTTATGGATGCGTCAAAATACTCGGAACAACTATTTTTCCAGACATTCTAACTGCTTTTCTTATAGGGGAGATTACGCTTGGGATAGGTTTTATAATAACAACTTTTTTTATTTCAAGAAATATTATAGATAATCCGCGAATTCAGTTCTTATCTTTTGTATATATATCAACAGCACCGTACATGCAGCTTTTTTTCGGGTATGTAGAAACATACGCTCTTGTTTTGTCTCTCCTCTCTATCTTTACTCTTATCTCTGTATTGGTACTGAAGGGAAAAATTCCATTCTATCTGATTCTACCAGTTTTCACAATACTCGTGTATGCTCATTTTCTCTCACTAATGCTTGGATTTGCCATATGCTATCTCAGCTTTCTTGAGTATAAAAAACACGGGATAAAACAAATCTTGATAGGGGTTTTAATCTCAGTTGGCATCACTCTGCTAGGATTATTTTTATTACATTTTGATGTTAGTCGTCTATCACGAAATATTTCTCATGCACCATATCTATCATTTCGGCAAATAAACGACGGCTACCAGCCATATACAATATTCTCTTACTACCACCTAATAGATCTATTCAATCTTTTTGTTCTTCTTTCTCCATTTTCATTTTTTCTCATAACATTGTCGATTGTTGCTGAGAATCGTGTTGTTTTCAAATCGATTGTTATAAAGTTTTTATTATTTTGTGTTATTCCAATTATATTTTTATTAATTATAATCAAATATGATCTTGGAGCGGTGAAAGATTGGGATATATCAGCTTCATATTTTTTTGTAATGAATCTCGTTGCTATTGTAATGTTCACAACCGCTCAGATTGCAAACAAAGAAAAAATCCTTTTCCTCACGATGACAATGACTGTTTTAACTTCTTTTCCATGGTTCTATCTCAACTCAACTGTTGAGCCGAACATCAACCGAATAAAGACAATCATGGATCAGCGCACTATGGCACGCGAAGGGTTTTATCAATCGACCTTTCACCTTTCAATGTACTATTTTCATACCAAAAACATCGATAATATGGTCGATGTATGGAATCAATATATTCAACTTTTTCCAAATGATGGAAAGGGATATGAAAAACTCGCCAAGTCGTATTGGGAATTGGGAGTAACTGGCTACGATAAGATCGATATGACATTTGAACAGTGGTTAAAGATAGATCCTGAGAATATCAATATTAGTAAACAACATGCTAATTTTTGCGTAGTTGCAGGAAATGCCGAAATGAATCTCAATAATCTCGGCAAAGCTGCTAAACATTTTCAAAGGGCAATTCAATTGGATTCTTCTCTTCCAGGCTCCTACAATAATTTAGGAAATATTTATATTATTAAGAATGAATTAGATTCTGCCGCGATGTTGTTTTTAAAAGCAATACAGATGGATAGCAATTACACACGAGGTTACAAAAACCTCGCCGATATTTATCTTCGTAAAAATAATCCGCGAACAGCAATCACACTTTATCAACAAGCGATACAACACGATTCTACATACGCAAATGCTCATGAGAAACTGGGTAATGCATATGAAATCATTGGAGATAAAATGAAAGCAACCGAGTCATATCAGCGTGCAGCAAGGTTCAGAAAAGCGACTGCAAGAAATATTTTGAATATGAGGGATTGATATGGTAAATCGAAGTTTAGCTTTTACTGTAATTTTTATCTGTATGTTGACCGGATTATATGTTCTCGGCTTCTTGTTTCCTGGTGCTTTAACGTGGGGGTTCCATGTATTCGGTTTCTTGCCAAGATACTTTCTGTACTTCTATGTTCTATTTATTATCGCATGCACCCTCCATTTCCTGAGGGAGGATATCAATAATATTCTCACCAGGATTTCAGATTTCATGGCGGATGTACCATACAAATTTCTTGGGATAACTATTATTACTTTTATAATCACAGCGATACTTTTTCGGGTAAAAGTGCCGCTCCTCGGCGATGGGTTTTTCCTTGTTAAAAATATTTCAGAAGCATTACGCAATACAGCGCCGCTCTACTATCGTAATGAACCTTTGGCGACATTTTATTATTTCAATATGATGGATCTGTTCGGCGTTTCGACATTTAAAGAGTTTTTGCAAACCTTCCTAATGGCTGATTTATTTGTGGGAATCGGTTTTATTATCATAGTCTTTTTAATTGTCAGAAACTTATTTTCAGATAACCAGCATCAATTTCTTGCATTCATATATCTATTGACGCCAGCATACATACAATTATTTTTTGGATATGTGGAAATATACGCCGCCATATTGTTTATCGTTGCCGTATATACACTCACCGCTGTCATTTATTTAAAAAAGAAAATACCTTTTCCGTACGTTGCTGTTGTTTTTTTGGTGATGACTCTTTGCCATTATTTGTCACTGGCGCTTCTTCCGTCGTTGTTATATCTGGCATATCATGAACATCGATCACGTGGCATTCGCGGACTCGTATTGGGTTTCGGCGCAGCAGCGATTATTTTTGTTGGACTTCTTGCCCTGGTTAATTTCGACGTTGATAAGTTTTCCTCCTCCGTTCCTCACAGTCATTTTTTACCCGTGTTTAACCTGAACAACCCGGCAGAAGCATATTCAACCGCTTATACTCTTTTTTCGGGATATCATCTCCTCGATCTATTAAACTTTCTCGTGTTAATGTGCCCCTTCTCTATTCTTCTCTTGCTGTTATCATTGGGGAAAAATAAGGCAACATTCACAAAATCCGTTGAATATAAATTTTTTGTCGCAGCCATTATACCGCTCATTATACTTCTATGCACAATCAAATTTGACCTTGGCGCCGCAAAGGACTGGGATGTTCTTGCGCCGTTTGTTTTCATCGTAGTATTATTCAGCATTTATGTTTTTCTCAGAGCAAAAATAACTGAGATGTCCGGTATATTGTCGCTTGTAATAATTTTTTCTTTCCTGAACGGGCTGAGTTTTATCTCACTTAATTCAACGTCAGAAGCAAGTATACAGCGTTATCAAACTCTTCTTGATAAACGAACGGTCGGGAATTTCGGTTTTTACGGCGCCACCCTGCATCTTGCTTTATATTACCACCAAACAAATAATAAACCAGCCGCGGTGGACTCATGGGAAAAATACAGTCAGGCATTTCCTTCAGATCCAAGGGGATACCGTAACATCGTTACAAATTTGCGTTATCTGGGACTCGGCGGTTTCGTCCGAACGTCTGAGACATATGGCCGGTGGCTGAGCACAAATCCGAATGACACTAACGCAACGGTTGAATACTCGCATTTTTGCCTGGATGCGGGTAATTATTTTTCCGGGAATAGCAATCAGCGTCAGGCAAAAATTTATTTCGAAAAAGCTGTTATATTAGATTCAACATTCGACCGCGCATATAATAATCTCGGAAGCATTTACGCTAACGAAGGAAATCTTGAGAAGGCAATTGAATTGTTCAAAAAAGCAATCAAACTCAATTCGGCATACCCGGATCCGCTTTTTAACATGGGAAGTATCTACGAAAAACAAAGCAATAAAAAATCATACGAATATTATGAGCAGGCGGCACGACTCGGCAACGCTCCTGCTCAAGAAAAACTAAAGCAACTCAATAATATTAAATAACTTAATTTATGGAAAAGAAAATACTCAGCTACACGGTCATTACGTCACTTACCCTTATTGGGCTTGACATACTCGGCTATTTTTTCCCGGGTAGTATGAACTGGGGATTTCATTTTCTCGGTTTCCTCCCGCCATTCTTTTTCATTATATATATACTGCTCGCCTGCGTTATCTTTCTTCTTTTCTATTCTGGAAGATTGGAGAGAATAGTTTCAGCCGGATCAGCGTTAATGGAAAATAAACCGTACACATTTCTTGCATCGACGATATTTATGTTCATTGTCTTCGCTTTTGTTTTCCGAATTAATGCTTCGGTACTCGGCGATAGTTTCAATATGATTTATAATTTCCGGAGTTTCGCTTCCGGGGTTTCCTACCTCGCCCCCTGGCATGAACCTCTCTCGATGTACGTGCTTTATTATGCGGTCACAATGATAGGCTCCCTGGATTATTCACAATTATCCGCGTCTTTCTTTATCATAGAGATCATTTTAGGAATCCTTTTCATCACCGGAACATTTTATTTGGTTAAGCGCATATTCTCGTCACCGTTCCACAGGTTTATGACGTTCGTATTTCTTACGACTTTACCGTACATGGAATTTTATTTCGGCTACATCGAAGTATATGCGGTTTCTTCGCTTCTACTGGTTCTTTTCATATTATTTTCCATATCTACTCTTCAACATAAACTTCCTTTTTATTACGTACCAACTATCTGGCTTCTTTTAACATTCAGTCATTACATTAACGGTCTTCTTGGACCCGCCGTAATCTATCTTGCATATCTTGAATACAAGGAGAAGAGAATTAAAGAAGTTATCATTGGTTTTGCCGGCGCATTAATCATTTTATTGATTACGCTCGTCGCCGCTAAATTTGACATGGAGCGATTAATCAATATAAGCCCGGTCAGTCATTTTCTCTCTTTGACGGGCAATATATCTGCCATTAATTCTTATTCTCAAGCCTATACAATATTTTCAATTTATCATTTTGTTGATATCGCCAATTACTTTATTATGATGTCGCCATTTGCAATACTGATTCTTATAATCTGGGCATCGTATTATAAAGAAGAAAGTTTTATCGGAAATCCGCTTAATCTATGGTTTACAATAGCGCTCACACCGATTTTTCTTTATTACCTCGTTTCTAAACTTGAACAGGGAAATGCAAGCGATTGGGATGCTTTCGCGGGACAGTTTTTTCTACTCGCCCTGTTTGCTGCTGTAATATTTTTCCAGCGGGAAACTCAATTGACTAACAAAATCTTTTCATTAATAATTTGCGTTTCATTACTTCACTCCCTGCCTTGGTTCACGGTAAACGCTCCGAAGGAATCCAGCATACGTCGGCTCCAATCGCTTTGGAACCCTCATATCCTGTCACACCTCGGCAATTACACTCATGCGCTCCGTCTTTTCCGCTACTATGAATCGCAGAACGATACTCTCGGGCAGCTCGATGTATGGGATAGGTACTCCCGTGTTTATCCATACGATCCCCGCGCATACATCAATGACCTTGAGGTAACAAATCTTTACGCTTCGAATGATTATAATCGAAAAATAAAAACATATGAACGTTGGGCGTTGGTCGACCCTTCGAACGACAGCGTTCGCTACGCACTGTCAAGTGTGTGCGTCAATGGTGGTAATAAATATTTTCACGATGGAAAGTTAGATAAAGCGAAGAATTTTTATTTGAAAGCAATTCTTGCCGACTCGTCATCCTCGCGTGCATACAATAATCTCGGCAGTGTATATGCACAACAAGGAAAAATCGACACTGCCCTCATTCTGTTTGAAAGGGCAATAAAGCTCGACACTTCTTACGCCGAGGCATTGTATAACATTGGAAATGTATATATGGAGAAAGGCAATACGAAACAAGCCGCCGAATTCATCAGGCGAGCGGCTGGGTTCGGTAATCCTCAAGCCATAGAATTTCTTAAGAAATAAATTTCTTTTTGGAAATGAACCATTAATCTTATATATTCGACTCGTATGAAATCAAAAATATTTGTAGCGGTTGCAGGTAATATCGGTTCCGGAAAATCTTCTCTGACGCGAATGCTTAGTTTGCATTACGGATGGAAGTCATTCTATGAATCGGTCGAAGATAATCCATATCTGTCGGATTTTTACGCAGATATGAACCGTTGGTCATTCAATCTTCAGGTGTATTTTCTTTCGAAACGATTCAACGATCATAAACGCATTGTGGAGGGAATGGAAAGCGTCATACAGGATCGTTCAATCTATGAGGATGCAGAAATTTTTGCAAAAAATTTATCGCTGATCGGCAAGATGGACAATAGAGATTATACAAATTACGTTGAACTGTACAAAGTTATGATGCAGTACCTTCAGCCGCCGGATCTACTCATATTTCTCGATGCACGTATCGAAACATTGCTGAAACAAATCGCGCACCGCGGTAGAGATTACGAACAAAGTATCCCAAAAAGTTACCTCGAGCAATTAAGCGAGCATTACAAAGATTGGATCCGACGGTACAACCTTGGTCCTTTACTTGTAATTCCTTCAGATGAAGTAGATTTCGTGCACGAGCGCTGCGATTTCAACCGTATGCTGCTCCTGATTCAAGGCAAATTAATGGAACTCGGGTACCCGGCAGTACCGCTCAAAAACCTCCAGATACAAACCCTCTGAGGAAACTTACACGATCTACCGAACATTTAAACGATGTTTATATTCTCCACCATTGAGAAGCAATCCTATAGCCGCAATTACTTGATTATCGCTCTTCAAAGTTTCTTCAATGCGTCCCTTTTCACCTCGATAGCGGCTGACTATTTCAGGCTTTAATGTTGAAAGAATTTCATCTTTGTATCTAACAAGATTTTTCTCTTTATCTGCGGTTAGATCATTTTTCAACCGATCTATTTCCTTGCGTACAGATTCACTGTATTTACACTTTTCAGAGAGATCGCAAAGTTCTTTTAACTTTGTTTCCACTTCATCCTGATAGGCAAATTTCTGGCTTGTCAAGAATTGCTGGAAATTATTAATCAAGCTGTCAGATAACATGGAAGGCATTTCTTTATGTGCAGACGCATAACCGTTTGCAAACTTGAAGAACATCGATTTACGGATAAGTTCATTGTAAAGCGCGCTGTGATCCGGTTCCATTACGATAGTATCCGGAAGAATTCCCCCAGCTTCCAGCTCAAGACGCCCATTGAGGGTTTTAAATTTTTTCTTAAGACTATCAGGGGTTGTCGCAAAAACCCCATCCTTATTTTTGTGCATATAATCGATTTCCTGTATACATCTTCCGCTCGGCGTGTAATATTTAGCAGTTGTAATTTTTAATTGCGTATTGTACACAAGCGGTGTGATCGTTTGTACAAGCCCCTTGCCGAACGATCGCGTGCCGAGAATTATTCCTCTATCCAAATCCTGAATTGCTCCGGCAACGATTTCACTCGCACTCGCGCTCTGGCGATTGACGAGAACAACAAGCGGGATTTCCGGCAACATAGGGTCAGTGGATACGAAAAATTTCTTCTCTGAATCCTGCGCCCGACCACGCGTGCTGACTACGAGACTTCCTTTCGCTACAAACTTTTCAACAACATTCACGGCAACATCTAAAAGTCCGCCCGGGTTATTTCTAAGATCGAGCACAACGCCTTTAATAGGACCTTTTAACTTTAGATCCTTGATTGCCAATCCTAATTCATCGCCTGCGCCTCGCGAGAAACGATCGAGCCGAATATATGCGATACCATCTTGCGCAAAATCGGCATACGTTATATTTTTCAATTGGATCTCTTCGCGCACCACCACAAATTCGAGCGGTTTCGGTTCACTATCGCGTTCAACCTTCAGACGCAATTCTGTGCCCGGTTCCCCTCGCGTCATCGAGCGAATATTTTCCGGTTTCGATCCGGTCACCGGAACGCCATCGATCTCCAATATCCGGTCACCCGGCTGGATGCCCTGCTTTTGTGCGGAGTATCCCTCCATGAGCGATAATATTGTTATGTAGCTGTCGCGCACACCGATTGTAACGCCGATCCCGCCGTACTTACCAACTGTAATCAATTCTACCTCATCCGCCTCTTTCTCGCTGATAAAATTAGTATAGGGATCGAGCGTGCCAAGAAGCCCATCGATGCCAGCTTCCATAAATTTTTCCGGGTCGACTTCGTCTACATAATTCATCGTTATTTCTCTGTACACACGGCCGAAAATATCGATGCTTTTATTTATCTTGAAAAAATATTCCGGATCTGAAAGCGTGAATCCTACCAAAAAAGAACTCGATGCTACAATTGTAAGAATAATAGTAACTGCCAGAATTTTCTTTTTGTTTGAAAAAAAATATTTCATGTAAATCTCCGTCTTAGATAATTTGCTTCTTAACAATGTCCCAAATTTCTTTATGAATTTCATCAATTTGCAGTTTGCCGCTAACAACAATAAATCTGTCCGATTCCATTTCAGCCAACTGCCAATATCCATTACGAACACGTTCAAAAAAATCCCTGCCGGAGGATTCCATCCTATCGGCAGAAAGACCGGCAGCGATTTGCCGCTTGAATATTTCATCTATTTCTATATCGATGAAAAAAGTCAGATGAGGTTTTGTACCCGATGTAGCGATGCGGTTGATGGCTTGAATATCATCAAGATTGATTCCCCGTCCATACCCCTGATACGCAGTTGTTGAATCGTAGAACCTGTCGCAAACGACTACTTTCCCCGCTTGGAGTGCGGGAAGTATAACTTCGTTAACCAATTGAGTGCGAGCCGCAGAAAACAGAAACAATTCGGTTATCTGTTTCAATTCCAGATGTTTTTTATCCAAAAGGATATTACGGATTTTTTCCGAGATTGACGTTCCACCGGGTTCGCGAAGAAAAACGACTTCCTTTCCGTGTTTTTCCAAACGGTCAACTAGCAGTTTTGCCTGCGTACTCTTACCCGAGTAATCGATTCCTTCGAAGGTTATAAGCATTCTTGATGGGTTTTTGTGTTAGAATGCTTCAAGTTAACCAAATTCTTCTTATTATTCAAATTCTTTTGTTGCCTCTCTCTCGATTTTTTACTATGTTAACGGTACTTGAAACGATTATACGACTGATGCCTCAAACGAAAAAGAAAACGCTACGCCCCAGGAAAAAACTGTCCAAGACATTGCATTCCATTCAACTTCAACCTTTATCACAGGCGAAGATCGATTCAAGGAAAGAGGACAAAACGCTTATTCATGCGGCTCTTAAAGGCAATCAAACTGCCTTCAAGAGGTTAATGAAAAAATATCATGACCAGATTTCAAATCTGATTTACCGAATCATCCACCGCAGAGAACAGGTCGAAGATCTCACGCAGGAAGTATTTATCAAAGCATTCGCATCGCTAAAAAACTTTAATGAAGAATATGCGTTTTCAACCTGGCTGTATAAAATCGCTACCAACAGCAGTATCGATTATATCCGCAAGAAAAAATTAAGCACATTTTCGATTGATAAACCGATCGCTATGGAAGAAAGCGATTCTACGTACGAACTTCCCGATTCCACTTATGAGCCTGACAAATACATTATCCAGCGACAACGTTACCACCTGATACAGGAGGCGATAAACCAACTGCCCGCAAAATATAAGCGGGTCATCATTCTCCGCCATAATGAGGAACTGGATTACAGCGAAATTGCAAAGATGCTAAAATTGCCTATTGGGACAATAAAAGCACATATTTTTCGCGCCCGCGAATTATTAAACAAATACTTGCGTGATAAAATTTCACACTATTGAAACAATTCTGACTTACAATTCGTAATGGTATGTAGAGCGATCATGATCTTAAAGAACCATAAAAATATTATCATCATTCCGGTTATCGTATCGATTTTCATCCTCGCCGGTTTCACTTTTAAATATGCTAACAAATATCACAAAGAAATTCCTGCAACCGATGAACAGGAACTGAAGGTAAATTTAGAAGCAGGGTTCGGGAATATCCGGATTGAACGTGGAAATCCGAAACAAATCCTTCAGGTAGATATCAATGCTAACCTAAAAAGTGATTTGACTGAATTTATTGATTATTCGAATCGGGATGAGATCGGTTATCTTAATATTAATACAAGCGAAGCGGTAACGCATGAATCAAGACGCGGGAAAAGCCGTTCGCTCCATATAAGCGGTTTTGAAGATAATAATTGGAACATGCGCTTTACCGATGCGATCCCTATCTCGTTCGAGATTGAACTTGGTATGGGAAAAGGTGATCTTGATTTCACCGGATTAACAGTTAAAGATTTGAATATCTCGACTGGCGCAAGCTCAGTTACGATGAATTTCGATAAACCGAATAAAGGTGAAATAGAAAATCTTAATATCGAAACAGGTTTGAGTAAGTTCAAGGGATACGGACTTTGCAACGCCAACTTCGACCATCTGAAATTCGAGGGCGGTGTGGGAAGTTATCTGCTCGATTTCGGCGGGACGCTCGATAAAGAAGTTGATGCCGATATTCAAGTCGGATTAGGATCGATCACAATCTTGATACCTGACGATATCGGGGCAAAAGTTTACTACGAGAAAAGCTGGGTTGCATCGATTGATTTGCCGAACGACTTTAAGGAGGAAGAAGAGAATAATTATTACAGTAAAAATTATTATAACACAAGCGGAAAAATCAACCTGCATATTGAAGCAGGGTTGGGAAGTGTGAAGATTAAAAGAGAATAACCTATTGCTGGATTAGTGTATTGTGGATTATTAAAGAGCCGGCTCTGTTGAAAAAGCCGGTTTTTAAATTTTAAATCTACTTTCCAAATCTATAGAACAATCCCCATCGATGAAACCGGGAAAATTCCGACTTCTTTTCCATTGCGCCGACCGCATCATGGTATGCCTGTGATACAGGAAGCCCGGCTATTAAACTTGTATAGAACATCTCGCCAAAATATTTTTTTGCTTTTCTGTCCCCCAGCCACATCGTTGCAATCACTGTCGGCGTGCCATTTGCCAATAATGCAAGCGGTGCGTAACGCCAAAATCCTCCGGCTTGGGTCGATACATTGCTGAAAACAATGGCTTGCGGCGGGTTGGCAAGAAAGTCACCAAGCGGAACCTCAATACCTCCGTAGAGTTTCTTCACATCGGAAAAAACTATAACCGAATTATCAGGAACTTCTATATCTTTATTAAACTCGGCGGCAAAATGCAGCAAGTCACAAGAAGCTGTATCGAGATAATTGAGCGGTGACGATTCCTCGAAAACCATCCTTGCTTTCTCGAAAAAACTGCGGATATCTTTTAACTCGTACTCTACATCCCAATTTGTAGTGCCCGGATTTCCAATGCCGATCACATTTTGGATAACGCTCTCATTCTTATGAGAAAACAACAATACTGCAGATGTTGGAAGATAATTGATACTAAATCGTTCTATTACAGGTTGACCGTTTATTCTCAATCCATGAATAGGCAGCCAGCCGAATTCTTCCGGAGATACGACGTAAACTTTTGAGATATTCTTTAACAAAGGAAGAATCGGTTCAATCAAAACCCCGCCAAGCTTTGCGGCAAGATCATCAATCCTATACATAGTTGCAGATTTATCAAACTGAAACGATTCTTCGTTCAGGTGGAAATCACCGGATAATTTATTAAATTCTCCGGTATATCCGATGATCTGTGAGTATGTAATTTCTCTTGCATGGACAAATGCAGAATCATGCGTAACAACGAGTGTGTATATTCTGTCCGATAATGGAATGTATTGAATGAGCGCGCAATCAGATTGTAATGAGTCTTGAATCAGGGATAACTTCAGCAGATCGGGATAGAGCAGCCATCGGAAATTTGGAAGCGTAAGTTCATTAACCGAAGTCAATATGTCTGTACGCTTTTGCGACAGAAGCTGTGTGAGCATTTTCAAACGTATAGAATCTTGATTCTTACCGGCAGATATTTCAGCAAGAATATCTCCTTCCAATACTTTCAAGGCGTTATACTTCCATTGCACCATCGCGATTGCTTGATTAGTCCTATCATCAGCCAGTTTGATTTTAAGCCGCGAGAAAAACCGGACCAATTCATGTAGGTTCTTTTTTTCGTTGATATAAAATATCTCATTCACATTATCGTGAATACAGTAATATCTTAATAGAGGATCGTACCATCCCGAAGATTCACCATCCATGAACACATCAATAATCTCTGCATCAGTACTCCGGTCTACGGTTAACCAGCCGGTTTCATCATATATCTGCATGACTCGTAAATAACGCGGTAATACGTCGGCAGTATCTCCACTCTTTTCTTTAATTGTTGCGTGAATATATTGAACAAATGCTTCTCCGGTACGATAATTATTTTGCAGACAGTTTGAAAGGATATCGGTTGTGCGTTTCAGAAATTCGGGGACAAGTTTCGACGATTTTTCACCGCTCAATTTCCAATCGCAAGCTACAAGAATCGATTGCAGTAAATTCTCCTTCACAGGATTGTTCGATTGCTTTGCAAGTATCAGCGCGTCTCCGAAATACATTCTTGCATTATCGAAATGCCTTGATCGATATGCCAGACACCCGAGAGAGGTTAGTATGTCCGTCCGAATCGTCCGGTTCATTCCATCATCCATTTTACTCACTGCAAGTGAGAAGGCGCGTAATGCGCTATCAGAATGTCCCGATTTTTGCTGAATTAATCCCCACGTAAAATATGCTTGTACGATAGCCGAATCATTTTTCATCGATAATGCCCGCGATATCAGGTCTACATAAATCAATGAAGCCAGATCGTGCCGGTTTGAAGATTCATACGACTCAATCTGTGCCCGCATCAAATCCAGTTTGCTGCGGGATTCATAATGTACGCTGTCTATCCTCATTAATGAGATCAGTCTATAAAGTTCATCATCATACATAGCATTGTTGTGGTATGCTTTCGCTGCAAGCGCCAGCGCACGATACTCATCCAATGGGTCGGAAAAAACCTTCGCAGTTGCCGCTGCATCAACAGCAAGGGCGGCGGCTTCGGCATTTTCGTTCATTAAGAGATAAATTTCTGCAAGAATAATTTTCCCGCGGCGTTCTAACTTTTTGTTTCCTGTTGCACGGAATGAAAGGAGGGCACTCTTATAATTTCCGAGTGCGCTGTCATACTGCCCGGTTTTTCTCCAACATTCTGCGAAAAACAAATAACATTCTCCCAAAGCAGAATCTCTCGACATTTCCATGTTCATTATGATGGACTTCTGAAATTGTAAAACAGCATCATTATATTTATGCTGCTCGGCATAGATTCTCGCCTCACTTAGAGTACGATCCGCCTCTAACTCCTTTTGATCTTTGCTGCGACCACAACTCCACGAAACTATTATCAGGAGAATAAACAAAAGAGGCGATATTTTGGCTGTGCACTGGTAAATCATTGAGATATTAGAATACTAATGGATGAATATAGAAAAGTCTTTACACAGATACAATCGCCGGTTTGATTTTTGGCGGCATTTGCTTACATTTACTGAAATCGTGAATCTAATAGTTTATTGATACTGATCACTAAAAATACGACAACCATTGACTAATTCATATACATTATATAATATATATTAACAATGGAGATACTATGGATAAAAAATATTTGTTTAAATATATCGGAATTGCTTACGTAATCTTTTTGTGCCTATTCATATCCACGGTCAGCCGAGCCCAAAATCCGATCGAGGATGCGGTAAAACAGTTAACATCTGATAATGCTAAAGGATATCTTCAGCCGATGGTAACATCGTTCGGTGCTAATTTAAATTCAGGGATGTTTCACTCTGCCGATATAGGTGATATGGGTTTCACGCTGAAACTTGATTTCATCGGCATGGGAACGTTAATAGGTAATGACGAGAAAGAGTATCTTGCCACTCCTCCGTTTCCGTTCGATCCAACGCCTGTGAAGACAGCTACAATCTTTGGTGATAAGGGTGCAGTAGCATATAAGCCGATCGGTCCGGACACGCTCGAATACACTTTCCAAAACGGACAAATAAAAGCCAGCATAGTTCCGTTCATTACGCCGCAAATTACTATTGGCGATTTATATGGTACTAGAGCAGTTATAAGATATGTTCCAATACCGAAAATCGGCGATTTCCCGAAGGTCACTCTATTCGGAATAGGTGTACAACACAAAGTGAGTCGATATATTCCCGCCATACCTCTGGATATTGCCGCCGGTATTTCTTATCAATCGTTCGATATCGGCGATATATTTAAAGCAAAAGCATTCAACCTTAATGCCCTTGCAAGCAAATCATTTTCGATACTAACTCTTTATGGTGGTTTGCAATATGAAACATCTTCGATGGATGTATCTTATGAATTTGAAGGACTATATGGCGCGGCGCAAAATTCAAAAATTAATATTTCAATGGATGGCGACAATCAATTCCGTTTCAATGCCGGCTTAGGATTGAACCTTGCTATTCTACATATTTATGCGGATATAAATTTAGGAAGCGTCACGGTTGTTAGTGGTGGACTCGGTATAGGATTTTAAATTAAAACGATAAAAATAAGAAGGAAGGAAAAAATTATGAACAAGATTTTATTAATTATCATAACCGTAATCACAGTTATGTTAATTGCTGGATGTGAGATCGGAACCAATCCCTTAGTGCTGGATAGCTCGATCAGAACTGACAGTATTAAGGTGGATTTTCCATCTGTACTGCCGATTTCGGTGCCAGTTTCCGCTAGAATTATCAATTTGGGCGACCTGAAAGATGTTACCGAGGGAAATATCGAGAAAATTAGTTTTTATAACATGACTATACTGATAACAGACGATATGCTAGATTCGGGAAAGGTCACCGGTGAATTGAAGGTTGATGGTAATACGATAGTCAGTTTTGCGAATGTACCAACCTCAGCGTTTCATACTGAAAGATCCATCTTCGATACCACAGGCATTAATTTTCACGTAGCATCTACTGGCTTAGGTTACCTGTTGAACAAAATTAAAAACCCAACTCCTCAAATAGTAACCTTGCAAACCTTTTTGGGACCAACTTCAACTCCACTCAAGTTTACTTTATGGGTGACAATTTACGGGCAGGTTACAGCTAAAAAGTAAATCACAAATAAAATCAGAATTGTTAGCCCCCACATCGGGGGCTTATTTTTTATTGGGCAGCAAATCTCTGATCTTGCGAGGGTTATTTGTTATCAATGCATCGATGCCGAATCTCAGCGCTCTTTTTAACCCTCGCTCGGTATTGACCGTATATACACCCGCAAGTAATCCATCATTATGCACATCATCTATCAATCGTTTGCTTATCAATGATCTGCCGATAATCAGATACTCTGCGCCGATTGACTTTGTAAATTTAACCGGCGATTTAAGCTTACGGCGAAAAGGAGAGTAAAGAAAACCCGTTACGATTCGTTGATCTACTTCTTTTACGCGCTCAATGAATGGATGGTGAAACGATGATATTAGAACGCTGTTAATTAGACGAAAGGATTCTATCAATTCAATGCATTTATCGACGATAAGCAAATTTTGTTTGCGTGCAGGCTCGGTTTTGATTTCGATATTAATTCCGATTTTATTCCGAATTACAGAGAATACTTCAGCAAGAGTTGGAATATTTTCATCGGCAAATTTCTGATGATATCGGCTACCTGCGTCAAGCCGCTTCAGTTCTGAAATATTTTTGTCACTAACTAAACCTGCGCCGTTTGTTGTTCGATTCAGTCTGCTGTCGTGGATAACGACAACCTCATCATCTTTCGTTAGATGAATATCTAATTCAATCGCGTCGGCGCCATCTGTTATTGCTTGCTTGAAAGCAGCTATCGTGTTTTCCGGCCTAATTGCAGACGACCCCCTGTGTGCAACTATAAGCGGCGCTTGACAATAATCAATCCATGAAAATTTCATTTATGATTTATCGATGCAAAAATATCGCGCGTGACTTGCTCGATGCTCCCCTGTGCGTTAACGGTTTTCAACAATCCAATCTTCTGATAATACCGCTTAACCGGCTCTGTTGATCGTGCATAAACCAGAAGCCGCTCTCGTATTGTATCCGGGTTATCGTCATCCCGTTGGCTCAATTGCCCGCCGCAATCCGGACATTTTGTTTTATCTTTAATCGTCTCTATACCGAAAATTTTCCCGCACTGGTTGCAACTCGATCTTTTCCCCAGCCGTCTTATGATTTCCGTTTCATCAACCTCCATGCTAATGACACAATCAATTTTCAAACTTAACTGCACCAGCAGTAAAGATAACCCCTCTGCCTGAGGAATAGTTCTTGGGAAGCCATCGAGGATAAACCCGTTCTTGCATTGTTCTGATTTTAACACATCCCGAATAATTCCGATCATAATGCTATCGGATACAAGCTGTCCTCCATCTAATATTGCCTTTGCCGCTCTGCCGAGTTCTGTATCTTTGACAATCGCTTCCCTGAGCAAATCGCCCGTTGAAATCTGTGGTATGTTCAGGGTTGCAGAGAGTAATTTCGCTTGAGTGCCTTTTCCAACACCCGGAGGTCCAAATAGTATCAATCTCATTTAGTTATCCTTGTACTCATTAGCTTTTTTCCTTTCCTGAATTTTATCTATTGCGTCTCTTGCATCTTTCGCAATCCGACTGTCAGTTGCAGAGGCGGCATATTTTTGAAGCGGCTCTTCGGCTCTTGCATCGCCGATTTCACCTAACACACGGATAACGGCACGCCGGAAGTAAAAACTCGGGTCGTTCAGCGACTTAATGAGATAATATAAGACATCGTCGCGCTCTTTCCAACTTGAAGCAAGAATATTTACAGCTTGGATTCGTAAGTTCTGCTCAACGCCATATCTCGTATAGGATGTAATAGTCTGTAGGGCATAATCATCTTTTTGATGTGATAGCAAGTTGAGAGCAGTCCGCCGCAGAATTTCATTATGTGAATCTTGTTGTAACGCTTTTTCTAAATACGATTTCCTGTTTGTTGAATCCAACATCACTAACGATTGAAGCGCTCCTGATGAAACAAAATAACTGGAATCTTTTTCGAATGCATGTTGAAGAGTTTTGATGACCTGCTCACTGACGAACTTACCCATTGTCCGGACAACTGCCGTTCGCACACGTGCATCGCGGTCACCGTATGCAACGACGAGTGTGTCTCCAATCCACGATTGTTTAGCGCCTGCCAATGCCCAGACCGCATCGCTTCTTACAGCCCAGAATTTATCTTCCATCGCCGCCCTGCTCAAAGCATCCACAACAGAATCATTCCCCGGGTACCACTGAAGCTCATCAATCGCGTGAAGCCGGTCAACTCCATCGGATGCGTATTCAAGCTGAAAAATCCATTCATCTATAGATTTCTGAAAATTTACTTTCTTCAGAATTTTACTTCCTTTATCGAATATTATAAGATCGGGCTGCCTATAAGCGGGGAAAGAAAATGTTTCTTCCGCATTTGAAATCAGCACACGATGCGTTTCTGGCTGACCGTGAACCCAGACTTCAATTTCAACCGGTGTTTTAAAAATTCCGGTCAGCGAATCGATCTTCTGTGTTTGCTTCACAGTTAGTTGAACACTTCGGGAGGATTGATCCCATCGTGAAGTAACATCGAATGTTGGACATCCGGCTTTATATACCCACTGATTAAAGAACCAATAAAGATTGTATCCGGTAGCTTCCTCGATTGCATTTTTGAAATCGTTAGTCTCGACACATTGATGCGCAAATTTGTTGACATAATGATTGATAGCTTTGAAGAACAGTTCATCTCCAAGATAATCACGGAGCATGTTTAGGATGACCGCACCTTTTCCATAAATTCTGTTATCGAACACATCCATCGGATTAATATATCGGTTGCAGACAGTCGGCCGCCGATGATTGTCCCTGTCGATATTACTAAGTGTGTTTTGGTTATCCAGCATTGCTTTTGCCGCGTCATCCTTACCGAGGTCGTATTCTCTGAAGAGATTTTCGAAGTAGCTGGCAAACCCCTCGTTCAGCCATGCATGCGACCAATCCTTGCAGGTAATCAAATCACCGAACCATTGATGAGCTAATTCGTGCGCTACTAACCCATCGCTTGAGTTATCGAGATGCGCACGCGCGTCGTGGATCGTGTTATCGTTCAAGGTTACGGCGCTTACATTTTCTTGTCCGCCAAAAATGAAATCCGCTACCACCGTCTGCGAGAATTTTTCCCACGGGTATGGATAGCCGGTCTTCGATGAAAAAAATTCTATCATCTTCGGTGTTTTCTCAAACGAACGCATCGCATCATCCTGTTGATGCTTGTATACAAAATAGCTTATCGGCAGAGTATCCAACGAATCTTTTATTTCAACATACTCGCCTACAATCAACGAGATCAGATAAGAAACATGCGGCTTGTTTTCAAACCAGTGGTAAGTTGCTGTATGATTTTTTGAATTCTTCTTTAGTTCGATGAGCTTTCCATTGCTTATCGCCGTTAGACGGTCGCCTACTGTTACGATCATCTCGCTTGTTGCAAAATCGTTTGGATAGTCGTAACACGGAAACCAATAGTGATTGTCCTCTGCCTCGCCTTGCGTCCATGCCTGATATTGTTTTTTAGGATATCCGCTATCCGGAGTTACGAAATACAGTCCTTTGCTCGGTGAGCTGACTGAATATGAAACTGTTAGATTCAAAGTATCGCTGAGTCCATAAGGTTTATCAAGTGAAACAAAAAGTGTTTCGCCTCGCTGTTCATAATGTAACTGCTGAAAATCTAACCGTACACTGTTGATATTCATATCGGCGGCATCAAGCAGGACTTCATTGAACATCGGCCTGAGCGGAACAAGCTTGATGCTCACATCACCGACACAGGTTTTTTCCATTAGATCGACAGTTATGTTCAGTTTGTAATGGAGAATATCGTAAGTTCGCTCGCGTGTGAAGTGCTCGCTGGGAGTTTGGGGTTGAGTTTCGAAAACCAAACAGATATTCAAGAATAATATAATAAGATAAATTCTTTTCATATCACACTTAGTGGAGTTTTGAGTTATGAGTTATGTTTCGCTTTCGTTCGACTTTTACTGCAAGTTGTCCGCATGCGGCATCGATATCCTCGCCGGCGCTGCTACGGATGAAAACGGTTACATGCGACTCTCGAAGTTTCTTTACAAATTCTTCGATCTGCGGCTGTGGTGTTGGTCGCAATTGTAAAGCAATTCCTGCCGGATTAGTGAACTCGATATTATGAAACGGGATAATATTCACTTTGCATGGAATCTTCTTCGATAACTTGATTAGTTGTTTGATATCTTCATCTCTATCATTCACTCCATCAAAAAGAATATATTCGAATGTTGGACGACGTTTCATCTTCCGGTAATAGTATTGAAGAGAATCTATCATTTCCGGAAGCTTGTATTTTTTTGCAACGGGCATTAATTTTTCCCTCACACTTTGATCGAGTGAGTGGAGCGAGACGGCAAGTTTTACTTTTCTATTTTCGTCTGCCATCTGTCGAATCTGGGGTACCAACCCAACTGTCGATACTGTGATGTGCTTTGCGGCGATTCCCATTCCGGTAGTGATAATCTCGATAGAATTCATAACACTATCGTAATTCAGCATCGGCTCGCCCATTCCCATATAGACGAGGTTGGTAATACGTTTGCCGGAATATTTTTTCACCTGCAAAATTTGATCGATAATTTCTCCGGTTGTGAGATTACGGATGAAACCCATCATGCCCGTTGCGCAGAACTTGCAATCAAGCGGACAGCCAACTTGTGTTGAGACACAAAGTGTAAGCCGCTTCTGCTCCTCATCTTCTTTTGCTTCGGGATTTACAAACGCGGTGCGCGGCGGAATAAGCACGCTTTCGATTTTCGTTCCATCTTCCAACTCGAAAAGAAATTTCCTTGTTCCATCAGATGATTCTTGAACCTCAAGAATCTTAATCGAGTTAATCGTTGAAATCCCGGACAATTTATCCCTCAGCGACTTTGCAAGCGAACTCATTTCTGTGAATGAAGATACTTCTTTGGTGTACAACCAATCGAAAAGCTGTTTACCGCGAAACTTCTTCTCGCCGATAGAGAGAGCGAAGTCTTCTAATTCTTGCTGTGTGAAACCTTTTAGGTTAAGTTTGTTCATATTTATTGCAATTAATACCTCCGCCAACCCGTCATGCTGAATTTAGTTCAGCATCTATACTCAATTTGCGATGTTTAGATTCTGATCCCGCACTTTGGTGCGGGACAGAATGACGTGGTGAAACGGTGTTACAATGTAAGAAATGGGCAGAAGGGTTGCAAGGAGTGGTTATTTTTTCTCTGGTTCCCAAATTCCGATTTGGGAACTACCAAGCCAACTACGCAAGCCATGATTGTTCCCAAAGTGACTTTAGGAACGATACGAAGCTTGATACAAACCCAAATATTAATTATCTTTTTATAGATGGATATTGAAAAACTGATAAAACAATTAAAAGCGACGCATTCTCCTATTTCACTTTCAGATTTCAAGAAAGTTGCTAGCTATTTTGGATATATGCTCGATCACGTTCATGGCAGCCATCATGTATTTAGAAACTGGACAGGCAGAAAATTTATTATCCCTGTCCACAGGAATAAAATTAAAGCAGTTTATGTAAGAAATTTTCTCAAGGAACAAGAATGAACAATACAAAAAGTAAAATACATACAGGTAAGAAGAAACGCAACGGTGTGGCAAGCTTGATGAAGCTTCAGTACAAGATTGAACTGACACCGCTTTCAAGGGCAGATGGAGGAGGATATTTAGCAACTATTCCATTACTAAAGGGATGCCAAAGCGATGGCAGTACACCCGATGAAGCGATCGATCATTTACGTGAAGCACAGCGCGCATGGTTTGAATCGGCGCTCAAACACGACGATCCGATTCCATTACCCCAGTGAGATAAAACCTAACTACAATTAGTCAATTCACAATTGGCAATTTGCTGTTAGCCATTTTATTATTAACCATTTAATAAAAACCAGCGCCCCAATATTGGAGCGCCGGATAAGCCCTCACCAATAATATTTATTCCATTGAACCTTGTGTAGTAACCGATCATCAGATCGGTGTGCGTAGACTTCAGCAAACGACGGTCGGTGACCGTCTACTACTCAGCATGAACTGTAGTAACCGATTAGCAATCGGCGTACATGGCATGCTAAGCAAGAACTCCGACTTTTGATTATGAAGTGACTGAGGTAAAAGTTGGAGTTTTAACCCGATTTTAAAACGAAATGTCCGAAGGACCCCTTTGGGGAATTTCGTTTTACAACAAATAAACCTCCCGAAGGTTGACCACGGATTAACACGGATACCCTTCGGGAGGTTGCTACCACTACTTCATTAATAAGAGCTATATGGTTTCTATATAATCACCTGCTAAACCTTGCGAAGGTTTCCCGCTTTCAGCGGGATAAATTCCACCTTCGCAAGGTTCACAGATTATTTCACGAGAAGCATCTTCTGTACGCTCGTAAAATTGCCAGCCTGCAAACGATAGAAGTACATACCGCTCGTTAGCCCAGCACCATCTCCGCCGGAGGCGGATCCGCCTTTGGCAGAAAATGTTACCTCATGATAACCCGCTTCTTGTTTCTCATCCACCAGCAGCGCAACACGCTGACCGAGTGTGTTGTAAACACTTAGCGTAACATGCGATTGCTGCGGCAAGCCATACTTTATAACTGTTGATGGATTAAATGGATTGGGATAGTTTTGAGATAACGTATATGACGTCGGGAGGTCAATCCCATCATTTACTCCCGTTACAATTATATTACTCATGGGACTGAGGTTATCATGGACATCTTGTGCGCGAACACCATAACAAGAACTCCCACTAAGCGGAGCTGAATCAGTAAAGCTTGTGTCTTTTGCTGTCGCGAACCATTCAAGATTATCTGGAGAAAAACCACGATAGATCACATATTGACGGAGATCCGTTTCATGATTTGGACTCCACCGGAGCGATGTGGAACCGGAAGCAAATGATCCAGCAAGATTCCCCGGGGTAATTGGTGCCAGGTTATCCACTGAATAGCCACTATCAATATCGGAGTCATAGAAAACATTGGGATCATTTGTGTGGGCAGATATGAGGAAATAATGCTCTCCATCAGTTGTTGACATTGAGTCGTATAATGTTGTTGCGGTATAACTGTACTCCATGAACATGTGCGCGGGTTGGTTGGCAATCCACTCCCATGCGTAATTAGTTCCATTAACCGACGTTATTCTTTTGGCGGGTCCCTTGAAATCTTTAGCGACCGAACTCATTGGCACGATACTATTTTTTCCAACTGACCCTTCTGGAACCGCCCGCCAGATACTGTAATAGGGAAGCCTGTTTATATTGGTGTCCAAAAAAGTCGATTCCCAATAAAGTTTCACTTTACCTCCCTGATCGTTAGGAATATCTTTAATTGAAATAAATTTAGGAGACTTGTCCCATCCACCCTCATGATACAATGCATCGATCTCATTCCCACTCAACATACGGTTGTAGATGCGGATGTCGTCAAGTTGACCGTTAAAAAAACTATTTTCATTAATTCCGCCCACATCACCTATTTCCGTAACAGTTCCGGTAGAAATTGGACCATTTGCATCACCTTGCATTCCATAGGCCGGAGCCGGTTCTAAATTACCGTCGACAAAAATGGAAATACTTGCACCCCGTCGTTGTACGACGAGGTAGTGCCATGCCTGATCATTAATGGCGCGGTCGGTCACTACTCCGACGTAATCATTGTTGGGGGCACACCCTTTGTCCGATATTGCAGCAATTATTCTGTCTTTATAAGAAGAATGAAATCCAAACTTAAATAAAACATTACAAGAGTTTTGAGTTCCTATTAAGTCACGTTCGTCTGGTGTACCTGTTGGATAATTGTAAGCGACTTGTTTTTTGAACCATATACTTATTGTTTGATCGTTGATCGGACCCAGATTTCCGATGTTGATTTCACTTGAGATCCCATTAAAGCTGTACGCTTTGTTCGCATTCCCAAACCTATCCGTTGTCAAGGTTGCGCCATTAACAGTTCCATCATGCCCATTCCCGCTCTCATCATTCGCGTTGTCGTTGAATGGATAGTATGCAACAAGTCCATCATCATGATAAAGTGCCTGTATCTCCGCATCACTTAACGCACGATTGAAAAAACGTATCTCGTCAAGAGCACCAGCGAAACCATCTGTCCAACCCCCAGGAGTATCCCATGCACCAAAATTTATTTGCGCATTTCCAGTTAAATTATCGTAATGATTTCCTTCTTCCTTATCTAGTCCGCCATCTAAATAAATCTTTAAAACACCTGTAGCTTTATTTCTAACGAAAACGATTAGATGCCAGTTATTATCATTAATATTCCCATTGGTAAATATATGTGGTTTGTTATCAAATTCAAATCCAACCTTGCCTGTGTCATCAGCCCGTATGTTCCAATCGTTGCTATAAGTACCAATTATATCTTTCTCGATAAGTATCCCTCCGCTTTGGTACTTGATCCAAAAACAAATTGAGAAGGAATCATTTAAAACAATATTTTGACTATTTGAAGTGGTTACATATGATGTGCTACCCCCAGAAAAATATAGTGCTCTATCAGGATGTGAGAATCTATCTGGTACAAAAATAGCCCCATTGATCGTCCCATCATATCCATTTCCACTCTCATCGTTGGCGTTACCATTAAAGGGATAATATGCAACAAGACTATCCGTTGGAATTTGTGCCAGCGAGAAAGACAAATAAGCAACCATAAAGATTGCTATAGTAATAAAATTTTTCATTGTTAACTCCTGATTATTATGAATAAGTAACTGTGGACTAGATATATATTTATCGTTGCAGCCAGCAGGGGTTGCTGAAAATTTCTCAAAAATATTTTTAATTTTTGTCTTGGTGCTGGCTGGGAATTAACAAAATAGGCAAGAATGCGAGAAAATGGGGGTTTGGAGGCTTCCCAACCTTGCGAAGTGCCTGCCCTGAACGTAGTGAAGGGTCTACCTTCGCAAGGTTTGATCTGTATTGCGGGTTGTTTGGTTATTACTTTGATATTATTAGCATTATACTTATCTTTTTATGAAATAATTAATGGTGAAAAATTTGGAAACAATCGTTACTGAACATCTTCATATTGCTAAAAAAACAAGCTCCGGTGAGCCGGTTGTGAAGGGAACAAATGTATCGGTGCGGGCAATCGCCGAGCTTTGGCTGCAAGGCGCCCAACCGGAAGAAATTATTCTCCACATTCCTCATCTTTCGATGGCTGAATTGTTCGATGCTCTGAGTTATTACGAAGACCATAAAGAGGAAATCAATTCTTACATTTCAAAAAATTCTGTTCCGGGAGAAATAAGTGACACGTCTTTACCTTGATGAAGATGTTTCGGTGTTGCTTGCAGAGATACTTCGCCGCAGAGGTGTAGATGCAATTACCGCCAGAGATGAACAAATGTTGGGCAAGACAGACGAGCAAAACCTTCAGCGTGCGTCATCTCAAAGCAGGGTCATGGTTACGCATAATCGTGTTGATTTTGAGAAACTTTTTACACTTTACACAGAGCAAAATCTTCGACATGCAGGAATTATTGTTCTTTCCAGAAAGAGAGATATTTACACCATAGCTCATCGATTGATTCTATTCTTGAATCAACACAAAGAAATTCAGAATCAACTTTGGTATTTATAATCCGAAAGCAGATCGAGTTTTCCCAACCTTGCGACCCGAAGGGTTCTCCAAAGGAGCACTTGTGCCTTCAGAAAGGTTTCCGCGGATTAGCACAGATATCCTTCTGGAGGTTTGCGGTGTAATATCCCCCACCAGATGGTGGAATTTACACCACCCAAAGGCGAAATTTCCATTTTCTCTACAGATTGATTTTTAGCACGGCTTTTTGTACCTTTTTATGTGAATAACAATTTCAAAAAACAGATTGATTATTGGTTAAAGGCGGCTGAGAGCGATCTCGAAACAGCCAAGGGAATTCTTAAAACCGGGAAGAATCTTCACTATTGTTTGTTCTTCTGTCATCTAACGATTGAAAAACATATGAAAGCGCTTATTGCAAAGATTACCCACCAGATGCCTCCGCGATCTCATGATCTTGAATTCCTGTCAGAAAAAGCAAGTTTGAAATTAGAGATAAAAGATTTAGACTTTTTGACTGAAATGAATGGATTTAATTTAGAGACACGCTACCCCGATGAACAATTTGAAATATATAAGAAAGCAACTGTTACGCGAACAAAAAAATATTTTAAGAGAACTGAAGAATTTACCATATGGCTTCAACAAGAAATAACGCAATAGCAATTGCAAAAAAATATATTCGGCTGTTACGAAAAAATCATATCACAGTAGAACGTGCATATCTCTATGGTTCGTTTTCGAACGGAAAATATCGTAAAGACAGCGATATCGATATCGTAGTTGTATCAAAACAATTTAAACGCTCGCGGTACGATGATAGCGTGCGTATCGCAAAACTGCGTAGGAGCATCGACTTGCGTATTTCGCCACTCGCTTACAATCCAAAAAATTTTCTTAAAGAAAACCTCATCCCGTACGAAGCGATGACTAACGGAATTAGAATCGCATAGATAAAAAAATAATTGGTGTTTGCATAGTCGTCTGAACCGCGGTTCTTTTACACTGTAAAATGTCGCACACCTACCATTGGTTGAACAAGGAAGGTGTACGACATTTATACAGTCCATCGATTTTTTTAATCTGGCTTTTGAGTTGATACAATGAATCGGTGGCACAAGATTCCAACCATCCAACAATCCACTACTCCAATACTTCTTTCCCTCATCCCCCATTCACC
The DNA here is from genome assembly GCA_964520905.1 of uncultured Chlorobiaceae bacterium. Lineage (GTDB taxonomy): Bacteria > Bacteroidota > Ignavibacteria > UBA10030 > SZUA-254 > JAGVIE01. Next base: position 43,220 of record CAZFQL010000009.1, read on the forward strand.
GTTTCGCCACATTCTCCCATCATTTTTTACTTTTTACTTTTTACTTTTGAATTTTTAATTGAATCCTCGTCCATTCTTTGCGCCACTCTTTGCCGTCCCAGTAACGAACACCGTTTTTGAGATTATCTAAATAAGCTTGATCGATCTTGCCGGTGAGTTTACCTTTTTGTACGAGAGACGTATAAACAGCATCAGTATTATTCATTGATTTTACAGTCGCAATTTTCATGTCACTTGAAAAAATATAATCAAATGCGAACGGAGGGAATCCTTCATTATTACCATTCCTCGTTTGAACTGTAAGTATCTTATCCTCGGTGTAGTTGAGAGTAGGCGTGGCAGCACCATATACTGCTTGAGCGTCATCCATACTTGTTCTTGGTAGACCGATGTAAAATACTTCTGCTTCCGATTTTGGGAAACCGAACCCCGGTGTACAACTTGATTCTGTCTGTCCAACAATCTTTTCCGGGGCGAGGACAATGACTGCCGGAAATTCCTTATGAGTGGTATCGTTAAGATCATTCGTTACACTAAGAGCTATTTCCTTCTTTCCATTACCGTTTAAATCAATTGTGTGAATTCTGGTGCATTGTCCGAAATGCCAGTATTCACCAATTACGTTACCCTTATTATCTAAACGACTAATAAATGACGGGGAACGAATATTATTTACCGAAACAACAATTTCTTTGTTTCCAGTATTGCCAAAATCTTCAACTAGCAAAGATTGTGATAAGAAATCGGATTGATATTGCCGATCACGAAATTTGATGGCTCGCCCAAACGATATTTCACGCGCCTGTTGTTTATCCGAAGAAAAAATCCGGAGAACATTTCTATTTACTTGATCACCACCAAGTAAATTTAGGACTGTCACAACCTCGTTTTTTCCATCGCCATCTAAATCAGTTACAACTGTGGTTTTTTTGTTTTGTTCAGCTGTTAAATTACTTGTTGCTTCAGGAGTAGGTATGCTCCAAAGAAGATCATGATTCTTGTTAAATATTTCTAATTTTTCTGCTGCGGAGTTGATATAAGTATAGCTGGGATTGGTATCCGTAATTTTCTTTTCGGCGGTAAATGAACGGATTGCATCATTTAAAAACCAACCCAGCAATCCAACAATTGCAAAGCTGCTTATGCCCACTGCAACGGGGTGGTAGCGAACAAAATAAAACATTTTTGCAAGCGGCGTATTAGGTCGGTAGTGCGCCGGCGGCGCGAATTTTTCGTAATATGGTTTGAGATGTATTTGCCGCCGCACAATTGCTTGTTCCGTCGAAAGCTCGGCTTCAGGAAGTTTTTGCATCTCAAGCTTCAGTTCATCGTAATACTGCACTATCTCCTCAACCAGCGCACGGCAGCCGTGGCATTCGCTGAGATGCTCTTGAATCTCATCTACCCTGCCGGATATTTCATCTGCCTTCAGGGCGTACAGTTCTAAAGTATGTTCATCTATATGATTCATTCTAATATTATATTCGTTGCAGTTAATCTATCGTGCTGAAATTACCCTCTCCTCGTTCCGATGAATCGGAACACCCCTCTCCCAAATTGGAAGAGGGGATGGGGGTGAGGGTCACACATGTTTTCTTAACTCTTTCACTGCCCGCTTGTGCGCAATACGAGCGAGGTATTCAATCCGCGATTTATGGTTTTTCCTGTATTCTTTCTCCGTCAAATCCGGTATTAACGATTTTAGACTTGCGTAGAACGACATCCTCTCACCATTTTGCTGGATGATTGTAGCGTTCAGGTTCTCTTCTATAACTTCGAAATATTTCTTAAAGATAAACGCTCCGATTTTTCCTTTTCCAACATATTTCGGCTCGGTTTCGTTCATCACCTGCATACATATACCGCGAAGAATACCGGATGCATCGCTGACAGTAAACTGATCGTTAATTGTCGCCACATTCATCTCCGGCACTTCCGAATAAAGTGAACGGAAAATCATTGCAAGCATCATCAACGGAACAACGCGGCTGTGCAATGTTTGCCCGCGCAAATATACGGATAACTTTGCCATGAGAGCAGGAATATGTTCGGAACCGTTTGCATTCTGCCGCAGTTCACGCTCGAGATCGTTGCGGTCGGCTTCAGGTAGATGCTCGAGTGTCGCACACGCGCACGGAGCAACGCACTGTTCGCCAAACCGTTCAATCTCCGTGAAATTGGTTAATGCCTCAAGGGAAAGTTTTATATTACGGAGAATTTTACCAAGCGCTGGGTCTGCCTCGTTGTACATCCTGAAAATGCTTTGGTTCACACGTGCAAACACCAAACGGCGGAGGTGCGTGAGTAAATCTTTTTCTGAAATATTTTCGAGAGATAAACTTTCAAAGTATGTTTTTATCTGGATGAGAGTACCCGAATCGTCTTGCTGGAAAAGATCGGCGATGCAATCTATGGCAAGATCGTCGGGTGATGATTTGAAGAACCCGGAATGCAGGCGCCCGCTGTTTAGCTTGCGGCGAATCAGAACTAATGCGATCTTGCGGCAAAGAAAAACAAACTCATTAATTGAGCGTGACGGGGGCTTTTCCGTTATCACGGACGATATAAGTTGTTTAAGTTCCATGGGATGAGGGTGATTGGAATATAACTAAAAAGCAGGAGAGCTTCAACGGTGAACGCAGGTGTAGTAACCGATCACTGCCGAAGGCATCCCCTTTGGGACAGATCGGTGTGCTCTGCTACCTCCGCACGACGGTCTGATGACCGTCTACTACAAAATTTCCACTATTTTCATCTTCCCTGTTGTTCCGCGAAGGATTGTAAAGCACCGCTTCGGTTTTCCAAAATACTCAGACAGCAGTTCAATCACTTTCTCGTTTGCCTTGCCTTCTACCGGCGGTACAGTAACACTGACAATATAATTAGTCGCGTCGACTTGCTTGACTTCATTCTTGCGGGCATTTGGTTTTACTTTTATGCTAATCTTCACAATGTTATCTTTTTCTAAATCTATATATAATCCTAATTTCTAATATCGAAATCCTAAACAAATTCAAATCTCTAAATCCCAACCAATATATAATAGATGTTTGTTGATTAAATATTCGAATTCCGGATTTGTTTAGTATTTCGAATTTCGTGCTTCGAATTTCCTTACTCTACTTCTTTGCCTGTCAATTGCTTCAATGCTTCGCGGTACAATTCGGATGTTTTTTGTATAACATAATCCGGCATCATAGGTCCCGGCGGCTGCTTGTTGAAATTGATGGAAAGTAAATAATCACGCACGTATTGTTTATCAAAACTGTCTTGTCCGCTTCCGGGTTTGTATTTTGATGTGGACCAGAAGCGTGAAGAGTCGGGCGTGAATAATTCGTCAATTAAAATCAATTCACCGTTAAAAAATCCGAATTCCATTTTCGTATCAGCTATAATGATACCTTTGGTCTCTGCAATTTGTGCGGCACGTTTATAGATTGCGAGCGCGAACGCTTTCACTTTTTCGGTCACATCTATTCCTATAATCGAAGCGGCTTTCTCGAAGGAAATATTTTCATCGTGCCCGATTTCCGCTTTCGTGGAGGGCGTGAAAATCGGCTCGGGAAGTTTTGAAGATTCCACCAATCCTTCCGACAATTCGATACCGCAGATTGATTTCGATTTTTTATATTCATTCCAACCGGAGCCGGATATATATCCGCGAACAATGCACTCAACCGCCAATGGTTTGGCTTTCTTGACAACAATACTTCTGCCTCGAAGTTGTTCTTTGTATGGCTGACATTCTTTTGGAAATATATCCACATCAGATGCAATAATATGATTTGGGATAATATTCTTGACAATCTCGAACCAGTAATTTGAAATTTGCGTTAACACTTTTCCTTTATCTGGAATCGGTTGCGGCATTACTACATCGAACGCCGAAAGCCGGTCGGTTGCAACTATGAGAAGATGCTCGCCTAAATCATAAATATCGCGGACTTTCCCCCGCTTTATGAATTTCAGTGAAGGAAAATGGGTTTCATAAATTGTTGTTGAGTTCATAGCGATCTAAGATTTTAGTTTGATGATGCTTGCCCGTCTCTCCGAAGGAGTCCCTTGGACTGGCGGGGATGATTTATGTGCGCCGAGTGTCGTCCTGAAAAAAAGTTGATACGGTTAAAATGATTTTCCATTTTTTGTTGCTTTCATTCTTACTTTTGTTGGTATGTTGATTACATCATTATGCAACATTTTTCAGCGATGGTATCATATATTCAGTGCTTATGTGCGGTTTCAGAGCGTTATACATAGTCAGGACATCACTCTACGGGTTTATGATTCATATGGTATAAATATAACTTTTTATAAGAATAATTCCATCCACCAATGTTACACACGTAGTCGCATCGGTTGCAATTTAAGGTAGGTTAGACTTCGCCAGAGCCACTCGACCGGACCGAATTGAAACCGCTGAATCCACCAATTGCTTATAGCAATTTGTATCATGAAAATTCCTATTGTCGCTAATTTATTCCAGGGACGAAATTATTGCATAAATAGCGGTTTTTGCTAATACATAAAATCTAAAATACTATCAAAAGATTTCTCGTAGAAATCAAGAATCTGAAATTATTGAATTTCACCTTCTATCCACAATTTCTTAGTATCTCGGAATCGGGCTTGTTCATCAAGTGTACGCTTCAGCATATCAATCTTTGCATCAAGAAAATGCACATAATAAAGTACAACTGCAAGAATGGCTAACACGGGATTTACCGATTCAGGAAAAAGCCAGCGGATACCGATTACAACAATGATAAAAACGATTGCGGCAGCAATAATCGGTTTGACATAAAGGTCATACACAGCAGCATGGTTGAAGTTTTTTTGCCATCGATTCATTTTCATACGATTTTTCTCCTTAAGAAAATTAATGTGCCCCACTTAATTGGTTGTTTGATAACGAATGATATAATTAGAAGACTAATTGCAAGTAAAAACGTTGGTACAATATTCCATGTGCCATCTCCGATGACCGATTCGATTGGACCGAGAAAAGAAAGTAGAGCGCCAACAATAGAGATGAGAGCAAACCGAACATTTGTACTAAAAATTTCGACTAATAATTTCAACAATGGCAAAAGGGCGGTTGTTTTTTTTTGAGCGGACAATTTTTCACGAAATCGCTCATCGAATCCAATTGGAACATCGCACTGTGGTATGTTTTCAAAGGTTTTATTCATTGCAAGTATCGGTATAAATTGCTTCCGACATTGAGAGCATTCTGAAAAATGCGCTTGCAAAAACTGCAAATCATTTTCTGATGCTCCAACCGTGAGAATATCAACAACAATATGGTCAATCTTTTTACAGTCCATTTTTATATTGTATTTTATATTTTATAATATTCTTTAAGCATCTTGAACGCACGAAACACTCTTTGCTTCACATTTGTCTCGCTTATGCCGAGAGCTGAGGCGCATTCCGCTGATGTAAGACCATTTAGTTTAGTTAATACAATTGGCAGCCGATATTTTTCTGGTATCCGATGCAGCGCACGGTCAAGGTCGAGTGCATCATTATAATCAAAATTAGATTTATCTTTCATCAATTCACGCTCAATCACACTATCTTCATCATCACCAGTGAAGAAAAATCTCTTATTCCGTTTTTTCACTCTGCAGCATTCGTGATAAGTAATCGAGTATAACCAAGTTGAGAATTTCCCTTTTCCCGCATCATACTGATATGCGTGGTTGGACATCGATATAAAAACATCATGCGCAACATCTTCGGCTAAATACTTATCGAGAAGAAATCGCAAAGCAAAATTGAAAATACCTTTTTTGTATCGTTCGTATAATTCACCGAATGCCTCAAGATCACCGTCAATTATCTGTTGCGCAAGCTGTTCATCAGTCATATTGTTAGGTACTGGCTCTGTTAATTATAGCACTGGGGGGAAGGAATAGTTACACGGCATAAATAATGGAAGATGCGTAGTTCATGAATTTAAATTGATGGTTGACGATTTATGACGCTTGCCCGCCTCTCCGAAGGAGTCCTTTCGACTGGCGGGGATGATTCAAAATTCATGTTTTACGTTTCGAGTTTTAAGATTCGTTTTTGCCTTTTTCATTTTTCCTTTTGCATTTTTACTTTTGACTTGATGTATGGTCATGGATGATTTTCCACCCGTCTTTAAATTTTCTAAGTACGAGAGTAAAGACACCTTTGGGATTATCTTTATCACGCTTTAATTCCCAGTGTCCGAAAACCCATGCTGATTCTTTTGATAATAATTTGATTTCCAATTCCGAAAATTTCAACTCTCCCATTTTCTCCTTGGAATTATAACTCTTTTTATATTTATCGTAAGTTGCATTCCATCCCCGCTGAATATTGCCGCCGCTTGTAAACAATAGACTGTCGGATTTCCAATAATCATTCATATAATTTTCAATATTACCATTGTTCCATGCACCCTTCTGTCGCTCCAAGACCGAGGATATCTGCTGTCTTGCAGTGTTTTCATACTGAGACAAAGCCGGAAGATGAATTCCGACAAGAAGAAAAAATATCGCGCTTATTCTGCCAATCATATTTTACCTACGAATTTTTATTATACTCTTTCTCTAAATCGATTGCCGTCAATGCTTCGTTGAGATATTTATTCACATCGATGTTCAGCCACTTTTCATTGATACGACGACGGCATATCCGATGAATATTCAACAGATGTCGTGTCGAGATATTGTCGGTCGTACTGTTTTTTCCTCCTGAACCGCAGCTAAGCGTGAATGAAGTAGAAAGTGTATTGAACATTCCGCCCAACGCACCCTGTGTAGACGGCGTGTTCACGAGAATCCGGGCGACGTCAACTGAGTTTGAAAAATACTCGATCCGCTCCGGATTGTTCGAATAAATCACGGCAGTATGACCTATTCCCCCAAACTTTGTAATCTCTATGCACCGGTCAATAGACGATTCAAAATCCTTTTCAACATAGAAAGCGAGTATCGGCGCAAGAATTTCTGCGGAGAGCGGGCAAGTTCGTGAGACTTGATTCAGTTCTGCTATCAGAACAGTCGTGTCATCCGGCACTATTATATTTGCCATATCGGCTATTTTTTGAACCGGCTGACCCACAATTACCGGTGACATCAATCCGCGATTTTTATCAAATGCAATGTTACCGACTTTTTCAATTTCTTCGGCGTTAAGGAAATACGCCTTTTGATTTTTAAATTCCTCCATTACTTTGTCGGCAATACCTTTCTTAACAACAATCGCCTGCTCGCTGGCACAGATCGAGCCGTTATCAAAAGTTTTCGACATCAAAATACTTCGCACTGCAAACGGAATATCCGCCGATGCCCCGATATATACCGGTACGTTTCCCGCGCCAATTCCTATCGTTGGAGTACCGGAACTGTAGCTTGCCTTTACCATTTCTCCTGTACCGGTAGCTAAGATCAATGCCAATCCATGATGGCTCATCAATTCTTTAGTCGTCAGCATATTCGGCTTGGTTAACCATTGAATACAGTGTTCCGGCGCTCCGGCATTGCAGGCGGCTTCATAACAAATTCGCGCAGTCTCACCGACGCAATTTTTTGCAGACGCAGTCGAACTTATGATGATGGGATTTCGAGTTTTCATCGATATGAGAATTTTGAAAATCGTTGTTGAGGTTGGATTGATTACCGGTACGAGACCGAGTATGGGACCTATCGGTTCGGCTAATTCTAATATTCCGGAAAACGGATCTTCGAATATTATGCCGACGGTTTTCTGATTTTTGATCTGCTCATATACAAGTTGACTCGCTATAACATTTTTTACGACCTTGTGTTCCCAAACTCCAAGCGCTGTTTCTTCGACAGCCATTTTAGCAAGATGTATGCGATTGTCCAGTGCTGCCAAGTAGACCGCTCTGACTATTTGATCAGTTTGCTTCTGGTTCAATTTCCGGAACGCCGCCGCGGCTTTTTTCGCTCGCTGAATTATTTCATCGGGTTTTGCCATATCATCTGCTCCAATTTAGTCATATCGTTAAACATTAGCGCGAAGTAATTGATGCTGTTAGATAAGAGAATATAGAAACAAATTCACACGATTTCAATCGGGGAAGGATCGCCGTTTGACTACAGCTTTTTTTAAGAGGCGCAAATAATCTTCCCGTGGTATTTCTATCGCTCCTAATCGCGTAAGATGAGGAGTATTGAATTGAGTATCGAGCAATTCAAATTTTCCGGCGCGAAGTTTATCAACCAAATAAACAAGAGCCACTTTCGATGCATCACGCACCCGGCTAAACATCGACTCACCGAAAAATGCCGCCCCCAGAGCTACGCCATATAATCCACCTGCAAGGGAATCATCCTTCCACGCCTCGACAGAGTGTGCAAAACCGAGTTTATTAAGCTGGACATAACTTTGAATAATTTCATCGGATATCCATGTATCATCCCGCTTCGCACATTGATTCATAACTTCTTCGAATGCTGTGTTAATCCGAATCTGAAAAAAATTTTTCTTTATCGTCTGACGCAGGCTTCGAGTAATTTTTAAACTGTCCAGCGGAATAATCGCACGCGGATCGGGGAAATGCCATTGAATATAACCTTGACGTGATTCAGCCATCGGAAAGTAACCCGAGGCATAAGCAGAGAGTAAAAAATCAGGATCTATAATCTTACTATTTGATATCAGATTAGATTTTATCATTGTATCATTTTATCATTGATTCATTGTTTAAATAATTAAATGTTTCAATGAATCAATGCATCAATTTTCTCAATCTCCGAAGCAAACTCCGACAGCGCGGGCGGCAATAACCATCTGCGAATCCGGTGGAACGAGTCTCTGACGTTTAATCGCGTCTTCAAGTTTTACCGTTACCACATCCCGACCGATCAAGCTTACCATACATCCAAATTCTCCGCGGGAAGCTGCTTGAAGCGCCATCGCGCCAAACTTGGTTCCGAGGATACGGTCGAATGCCGTCGGGCTTCCACCCCGTTGGGTGTGTCCGAGTACAGTAACACGCGTTTCCAATTTCGTTTCTTCCTGAATCCGTGATGCTACAATCTCACCAATTCCGCCTAAACGGACAGGGTCTGTTCTTTTTACATCTTGTTCTTTGATGATGTGGCTACCATTTGCCGGCTTCGCGCCTTCGGCAACACAGATGATGCTATATCGCGCTCCCTTACTTCGCTTCCAAACAAAATCAAAAATTGTTTGCCACTTAAAAGGAATTTCCGGTATCAGTATTACATCAGCGCCGCCCGCAAGACCGGAACCGAGCGCAATCCATCCTGCATATCTTCCCATCACTTCGATAACGATAACGCGGTGATGCGCCGATGCGGTAGTTTGTAACCGGTCTATCGCCTCGGTTGCAACCTGTAAGGCGGAATCGTGACCAAATGTAATATCGGTCGCATCGAGGTCGTTATCAATGGTCTTGGGGACACCAATAATATTCAATCCCATTCCGGTAAGTTTATGAGCAATATTCATCGTTCCATCGCCGCCAATGGCGATTAGCGCATCCAAGCCCCATTGCTGATAGTTTTGAAGAACCATATCGGAGCAATCGGTTATAGTAATGCCTGAAGCGCTCTCACGCGGAAAGTGAAACGGGTCACCCTTATTAGACGTTCCGAGAATCGTTCCGCCGACATTAACAATGCCGGTAACATCAAGTCTTGTAAGTTCCCGCATCCGACCTTCAACAAAACCCTCAAACCCATCGAGGATGCCGATGACTTTCGCGTTGAAAAACGATAGCGCGGGTTTCGCGATACTTCGTATAACGGCATTCAGCCCGGGACAATCGCCGCCGCCAGTAAGAATTCCTATCCTTTTTAAAATTATTGCCATTCGTTGTAACTCAATATTCAAACAAAGATTTATTTAATATACGAAATCATTTCATTTATTGTCATCGGTTTGTTCAGCCGTTATCGAATCGGATTGGAGCGAGACAGCCGTTCGTACTCTGCATATTGTTTTATAATCGCAATGCTTACATATTTTGTCAGGATCCTTCGGAGCTACGGGAAAATTCCCGTTAGCAATTTCATCAACATACGAGTTGACAAATTCAATCGCACGGGTTATAATTCCGCTAAGTTCTTCGTCTGTATCAAGCAGTTGATTCGACTTTCTTGCCTCGAATACTTTTCCGCGATGCTGTGCGCTCCCAATTCCAAGTTTTTCACTAACAGGAGAATTCAATGTATAATAAATTCCTGCGGCACCGCGGCGCTTTTTCCCCGACTGCCGGGTTAAAATATGTTCAACTGCGTACAAATATATCGGAAGCTGGAGACTGATACCGAGATCGATATCTTTTCTTCTCGGTAAATTTGTGCCGGTTTTATAGTCGATGATCCGAAAAGTTTCATCCCCGATGTCGATCCTGTCCACTTTACCGCGTAATTTAACTTCTCCTGTAAGTATCGATTCTTCAAAAGATAGATCGGGATCGGTTTTTCTTAGTGAACCGACTTTTGAACCGAATGTGGCTTCAAAATATTTCGGCTGGACTTCAAAAGTATTTCCGCGCTCTGTATCGAGAAACTCACGCAAGATGCCTTTTTGATTTTTCGAACCGATTATACTCTCCTTATCGATATCCCAGAATATATCGGTTATATTAAGATCCTGTAATTTCTTTTGTGCAATTTTTTGAATATCATCGAGCGCTTCCTGAAACTGTCGATCATCTGTCTGGGATAATGGTATAAGCCGGCGGTTTCTCCGATCGATATAAAATTCAAATAGAATATCATGAAGGATGCCGCCCTTCTCAAGCGGTGTAATTCCTTCCTCCAGTTCTTTTATAACATTTAACCGAAGAACTCTATTCGAAAAAAATTGGAATGGACAACGCCCGTATGATTCCAGCTGTGTCACCGAGTAAACACGATCACGAAATTGCTGAAGGGCGCTTTTTGCCGCTGAACTAATACCCCCCCCTATCTTTCCGTTAAACTCGGATACAGGATTACCTTCGATACGGCTCCTCTCGATGCGGATCGCATGATGCATGTAATTCATCACATCTGTCAACTCTTCGTCCATACCGGGAAAATCCAATTCAATCTTTGAATCCGGATGATCGAGATTGAAAGAATTTACGCGTCCAAGATAATGCAATAATTCATCGCGTGAGTAAATTGTGCCTGAGATCTCCGGCGGAAGTTCATGCCTGTAATCTTCCAGATCGGCGATCTTGGTGAGGGCATCTATAAATGAAGATGGAACGAGGTCGACATCAGAATCGCTTCTCGGATAGGTAAGATAAAGATGCTCGGTCATATTAGTCAGCGCTTGATAGAAAAGATACCGGTGCTCGTGAAGATGGTAGCGTTCTTTTTCTGCGCGGCGGTTCTGACTGAAAAATATTTCCGGTTTGTAAATTGGCGGGAATTCACCGTCAATCAGACCGACAATTATCATAACATCGAAATGAAGTCCACGTGTCTCATCGAAAGATGTTACTGAAACACCGTATCCATATTTCTGGCGAATATTATAACGCTCCTGTGAAATTGCTTCACGCAGCCTATCGACATAAAATGAGATGGTCTCATTAATTTCTTCTTTTCTTTCAAATGTTAGGATTTCAATAAATTCTTCGAGGAATAACAAAAATTTTCGATATGCTCTCGTATCGATTTCCAGCTTCTCATCATCTTGGAGTGAAACACTACCGCGTAAAATCCCCTCCACAATATGAACATCATCAAGTAGGGCAATAAGCCGGTTCTTAAATTGCAGGGGTGTCATCCGACCTTCAAAGGGTTTAAGAATTTGGGTAAGCCTTCTCAAATCATCGAATGCTTTCCTGAGCATTTGCTCTTCATGGTTAAGCTGTGTTTTCTCAATTTCGTCTTCACTATCAGCAAGCCCGTTGGCAATTTTCTTCAAACGATCTTCAATCCGCTTCTGCCACGAATTCCATCCGACACTTATTTTCAGCGTAGACGCTGCTTCGTACAAATTGCCGGCATCAATTGAATCTCCATCGACACCAAGCTGCATATACGGACTTGAAAGGGCACGCATAATATCGTTGACGCGATAATTATTCTGCAGTATTGCAAGAAGAGATATGATAGATATTATAAGTGGTGACTGATCGAGATAATATCTATCCGTAATATTGACGGGGATACCGTATCTTGCGAATACTTCCCGGAAAAGATTCGTGTACAACTGGGGATGGTACATAGAAACACATATCTTGCTAAGATCGCGGTCGGGTCTTTCAATCACTATTTTTTTTACGATCTTAGCTATCAGTTCAACTTCAGCCTCCCTGTCATCCGCGCCAAGCAACGTTACCGTATCTCTGCATGAGTACTTAGCTACTTTTACATCGTATCTAAACATATGACCGATAATATGATGGGTGAACGTTTTCTGCGGCTGTGTGGGTACCGTAATTTTCGTGAATCCCATGCCGATAAATTTCCGGTAATTCTCCCGCAGGTGCCCGAACATCTCTTCATTCTCGAGATGGTAATCGAACGATACAACGGTTCCGGTTTCTTTCATATTCGAGAGATTGGACAAGATCGTTAATTCCGGATCTGAGAATTCATCGAAACCTGAGACAAAGATCGTATCAATATTTCCAAAAAAAGATTTAACTTTTGATGATGAGTTTACATCATCCCATTGTTTATTTACGAGCTTGAAGAGTCCGGGCGAATCGACAAATTGATCGCCAAGGAGCTTTTCGTACGCCTCATATATTGTAATAATATCTTGAAGCTTCGGCTTCTCGAAACTTGCCGCGGTTTCCAATTCGCTCAAAAGTGTCGAGAGATAAATACCTTTTTCCTTAAAAGTATTCACCACGTCAATGATTCTTTGCAGTGTCCCTTTCGGCAATTTTCGTTTGTCGGCATGAAGCCGGAAATATTTCAGTGAATTCGCCGATAGATGCACAGCTTCACTCATCAACACCGCCTGAACAGTTCCGGAAATATGACGCCGCGAATCACAAACAATAGAATGAAGTTGCGATGCAAGTGTCTCGAGCGTAAAAAGATAAGGAGTCGGGGAAACGCCGTGAGGAGTTAATCGTAGAAATTCCCTCTGCAGGTCTCTGATTTTCCGCTTCGTGGGTGCGATATAGATAAACGAGTTTGTCTCTCCTCGACGCAATCGTCGATGAACTTCGGCATCGATATCTTCTATCACTCCCCGATAATTCTTCTTCAGTATAACGGGCATGATAGCTATCGCCGCAATCGTTCCGGAACAAATTTCACGTATATTTCCGACAAACGGCGACGCGAAAGTACGTCCAGGTCTTCGTCGTCCCGGTCACGTTTACGCATCATCTCATAATCGTCCAGATCATTGCCGTGCATTTTATGGAGGTAGTCACGGAGTATTTCCACGATTTCATGTTGTTCAACTTTTGTCATATCTGAAATTCCTTTTTATTTACCGATTGCTTGATCCTGTTGACGATCTCTTAATTATTGGCGATAGATATTAAGCCGCAACCAACATGCTGACATCTCCCGCTCCTTCACGTACGATTACCGGCGGTTCTTCTGTAAGATCTAATATTGTGGAAAGTTCAAGGGAACTGTTTCCGGCATCTAAGATCATATCAACCCGCGTGCTGTAATATTCTTTTATTATCTCCGGATCGTTAATGATATTACCGTGTAGATCGGTTACGCTTGCGCTGAGAATCGGATGCCCGAGCTCTTTGATAAGTGTTAAAGATATTTTATTGTCAGGAACACGTATTCCGACTGTCTTCCTTTTCGAGATCAAGCTTTTAGGAAGTTGTTTTAACCGGCTTGCAGGCAGGATGAACGTATATGGTCCGGGAATAAGCTGTTTCATCAACCGAAAAGCGCCTGTCGACACCCTGGCATATTCACTTATGTGGCTGAGATCGGAACAAATAAAACTGAACGGTTTAGATATATCCTGTCCTTTGATTTGATAGATCCGCTCGATAGCATGTGTATTGAAAATCGAGCATCCGATCCCATATACCGTATCCGTTGGATATATTATAACACCGTCATTTTTTAATACTTCGACCGCATTTTTTATGTGCCTGCCCTGCGGGTTATCTGGATGAACTTTCAGATACATTATCGTCTCCTTTCATTTATTAATCATGTTAATTTAATTCATAATATTCGATCAACATTATTGGTTTAAAAGTTGTTTAGCGGCGCCATCGGGGAGGGAATGTTCGGCAATATTTTCCAACCTGCCTTCGAAGTTAGATAATTTTTTGTCGGCATCCTCATATTTCTTCCTCGCATTATCTATGTGTGTTCCGAGTATATCGAAAACTTCCCGAACTTTTGAAATATCGCCCTGTAAACGAGACAGATTGTTTAAAATCTCACGCGCACTCTGTTCGATATGGAGCCCGCGCAACCCAAGCGCGATAACCTGGAGATAAGCATAAAAACTATTTGGTGAGACAGGGATTACCTTGCGCTCAATAGCATAATTGTATAAGCCCGAGCCGTTCGCAGCGCCATCGTCTTTAATGATGACCTCATAATAAATATTCTCTGCCGGAATATACATGAGCGCAAACGGAAATGTACCTTCGTCCGGTAAAATATATTTTGATGCAATCGCGTCGATATGTTTCTTCACATCGGCAAGGAATGTTTTTTGGGCTATTTTTTTATCAGTCTCGTTACTTGCGGCAAGTATTTTCTTGAAATTTTCCAGCGGAAATTTAGAATCGATCGGAACAATTCGGTCGGATGTGCGAATGATAGCATCGACTGCCTGACCGTTTTTAAAATGGTACTGCATCTCGAAATGCTCGGCGGGCAGAACTTGCTTCAGCAGATCTTCGAGTAAGTATTCGCCTAATCCTCCGCGCAGTTTCGGCGCCCTGAGAAGTTCATCGAGCTTTGAAACGCTTTGACCGAGTTCTTTGATTTCTTTAGTTGCCTGCCCGAGTTCGCCAAGATTTTTCTGCACTTCTCCTATAACACGAGCCGCATTGTCAAGCCGATCTCCCACACTCGACGTTTGAGATTGCATTTGTTGTGCGACCGTACTCAACTGCTGGCTGACGTGTTCCGTCACTTTCTGCAGATGACTGCCTACATTCGCCGTCTGCGATTGAAGTTGATTGGTAACTGATGTCAGTTGCTGGTTAACATTTTCCGTCACCGACTGCAAACTATCGCGCATATCGCTGCGCAATGACTCAACTTGCTGCTGCATTAAGATTAGCACCTGGTCATTCTGAGACGATTGGGGAGATGGTTGACGCTTGAAAAGTAATAAAATAAGAACAGCGATGAGGATGACAAGTGCGATAAGGAGTATTTCCATAATAAAACTACCCTACTGAATAAAAGAAAAATTCACACAAGGATTCAGTGCACATACCGGAGCTGATATCCTCCCTGTGGTGCGCCTTGGTGTTTGCATATCTTCGTATCTTTTGTAAGGTACAATAGAGCTTAATAAAAATCAACTTAAGACACTGTACCATTTTTTCATCGAATATCAATTGTTTTCTTTCAAATTAAAGGATATTTCGCTTCATTAGAAGTAGATGTTCACATATCGGAAGTTTTTTTTATATTAGCAACAATCATATAAGAGATAATCATGGACTCCATACAGGATTTAAAAGACAGAATCGAAAAAGCATTTACATCTTGGAATAAGAATTTGGATAAAAAAACCGCCCGGCAAATTCCCGAACGAGATGTTTCTTTCACAACTGCATCGTTTACGGAAGTGAAAAATTTGTATTTGCCCAACGACTACACCTTCGATGAATATTTAGAGAAAGCCGGCTTCCCCGGTGAGTATCCTTTCACACGTGGTACACAGCCGACAATGTATCGCGGAAAATTCTGGACAATGCGACAGTACGCCGGATTCGGAACAGCTCGTGAATCAAATGAGCGCTATCGCTACTTGCTTTCTCAAGGACAGACAGGATTATCTGTCGCGTTCGATCTTCCGACTCAAATCGGATACGATAGCGATGCACTAATTGCTAACGGTGAGATAGGAAAGGTTGGCGTCGCAATTGATACGTTGGCTGATATGGAAATTTTGTTCGATAAAATTCCGCTCGATAAAGTTTCAACTTCGATGACAATAAACGCTCCTGCTTCTGTTTTACTCGCGATGTATATTGCAGTAGCAGAAAAGCAAGGAGTGAGCAAAGATAAAATCAGCGGCACAATCCAGAATGATATTCTAAAAGAGTACATCGCGCGCGGCACTTACATCTTCCCTCCGAAACCATCGATGAGATTGGTGACAGATATTTTCAAATACTGCTCGAAGGAAATTCCGAAGTGGAATACGATTTCAATTTCCGGCTATCATATCAGAGAAGCCGGCTCAACCGCCGCGCAGGAAGTTGGGTTTACACTCGCAGATGGAGTTGCTTATGTTGAAGCGGCAATCAAAGCCGGACTTAATGTAGATGATTTTGCCGGACAGCTTTCGTTCTTCTTCAACGCACATAACGATTTATTGGAAGAGGTTGCAAAGTATCGAGCTGCCCGCCGACTCTGGGCGAGAATTATGAAAGAACGTTTCAATGCAAAAGAACCAAAGTCGATGATGCTTCGGTTTCATACACAAACTGCGGGTTCAACTTTAACCGCTCAGCAAATTGATAACAACATCGTTCGTGTAACGATTCAAACGCTTGCGGCAGTTTTAGGCGGAACTCAGAGCTTGCACACAAACTCTCGCGATGAAGCGCTGGCGCTTCCAACAGAAGATTCGGTCCAGATTGCGCTCCGCACACAGCAGATCGTTGCACATGAGAGCGGAGTTACAAACACAATCGATCCGCTTGCCGGTTCGTATTACATTGAAGCAATGACGGATCAGATTGAGAAAGAAGCCGAAGAATATATTAATCGAATTGATGCAATGGGTGGGATGACGGAAGCAATCGAGAAAGGTTATGTTCAAAATGAAATACAAAAATCGGCTTACCGTTATCAGCAAGAAATTGAATCAGGCAAACGAATTGTAGTTGGAGTGAACAAATATCAGGTTAAAGAAGAAAAGCCGCCGAAGACTTTAAAGATTGATATGAAAGTTCAGGAAGAACAAATCAAGTTTCTCAACAAAGTACGGGCGGAGAGAAACAATGAAGAAGTGAAAACAAAACTCGCCCGATTAAAGTCCGCATCTCAGAGTGATGAGAATCTGATGCCGCCAATCATCGATGCGGTGCGGAGTTATGCGAGCATCGGAGAAATATGTAATACACTACGAGAAGTTTTCGGTGAATATAAGGAGAGCATTATCGTATGAAACCAACACACATCGAACATATCGGCATTGCGGTGAAAAACCTGCAAGCATCTATTAAATTCTATGAGGATATTTTAGGATCGAAATGCTATGCCACTGAAGAAGTAAAAGACCAGAAAGTGAAAATTGCATTCTTCAAAGTTGGACAAACAAAAATTGAATTATTAGAATCAACCGAGCGGGATGGTGCAATCGCGAAGTTCATCGAGAAGAAAGGCGAAGGCATTCACCATATTGCATTCGCAGTTGACGATGTTGAAGCATCGCTGAAGGAAATGGAATCCAAAGGCGTTCAATTGATTGACAAACAACCTCGTAAAGGCGCGGAGGACTTGAACATTGCCTTCCTCCATCCCAAATCAACCGGCGGAGTATTGATTGAGTTGTGTAAATAACTATCCTCCCATTTATAAGGTGAGGATTATAGGAAGGGTCAGAAATACTTGTGTATTTACTTAGATCGTTCGCTTTTTGACTTTAACACAACCAAGTTTTATATTCTTTACGCATATAGAGATTGATAATGGAAATGTTTATAATATTTAAATCAAAAATAAAGATCCTACAAAGGATAGATAATTGAAATTTGTTAGTCTACTAATTATATGAAATGTCAACCATAGAGAACCTCAGCATGAAAGTCTTGATCGACACTAATATATTTATCCACCGCGAAGCGAGCCATGTCGTCAATGAGGACATTGGCACTCTTTTCAACTGGGTTGACCGACTCCACTTTACAAAGTGTGTCCACCCAATAACCGTGGAGGAGATAAGACGTCATCTTGACAAGCAAACTGTAGGGACGATGGAAATAAAACTGCAGGCTTATCATATCCTCAAGACTACTGCTACTCTTGATGGGAGAATAGAACAGATAGTCCATAACATCGATAAGGATGAAAACGACCGAAACGATTCAAGAATTCTTAACGAAGTATTATGTAATCGGGTTGATTTACTCATTACAGAAGATAGAGGCATTCACAAAAAGGCGAATCTTCTTGGGATCGCTGACCGGGTTGTAACGATTGATACTTTCCTTGAAAGAGTCGCAGCAGAAAACCCCCAACTAGTTGACTACAAAGTCCTTTCCGTAAAGAAAGAATTGATCGGTAATGTTAATATCAAAGATAGTTTTTTTGATTCGTTCAGGGATGATTATTTAGATTTTGATAAATGGTTTAACAAAAAGGCGGACGAAATTGCCTATGTTTGTAGAGCCAAAGACCAAGTTATCGCTTTTTTATATTTGAAAGTGGAAGATCAAAACGAAAACTATTTTGACATCATTCCAGTATTCAAGAAGAAAAAGAGGCTCAAGATAGGTACATTTAAAGTAGCATTGAACCCATACAAACTTGGAGAAAGATTTCTCAAGATTATTTTCGACAATTCTGTCGCAAACAAAGTGGATGAAATCTACGTAACTATCTTCCCTAAGCGTGCGGGACAATTTCAATTGATAGAATTTTTGAAAGATTGGGGATTTTATAAACACGGGTCAAAATCCTCACCGTCTGGAATCGAAGATGTATATATTCGGGATTTCAGTCCCGCTTTCGACGCAACAAATCCACAGATTACTTACCCATACATCCCTGTAAGTGGTCGTTCTTTCATAGTTCCAATCTATGAAGCTTATCACACCGAGTTGTTTCCTGATTCAATTCTCAAAACTGAATCACCACTTGATTTCATCGAAAACCTACCACACAGAAATGCGATTAAAAAGGCCTATATCTCCCGCTCAATCGAAAGAGATTTAAGGATTGGGGACATTATTATTTTTTATCGTACTGGGGGAATATACAAAGGTGTTGTCACAACCATCGGTGTAGTCGAAGACATCATAACGTCCATAAAAAACGAAGTAGATTTCATTCACTTATGTCGGAAAAGAACTATCTTCACGGACAAAGAATTGAACGAATGGTGGAATTTCAAACCCAAATATCGACCATTCATCGTTAATTTTCTTTATCTCTATTCCTTCAAAAAGAGACCCAACCTAAAACGACTGATCGAACTCGGTGTAATTCGCGACATTGAAAGTGTACCTCGGGGATTTACACCAATCACTAATCATCAATTCAAAATAATCCTAAAAGAGGCCTGCATAGATGAAAGTCTTATTGTCAATTAAGCCACAGTTTGCAGAGAAAATACTGTCTGGAGAGAAAATATATGAATTCAGGCGATCAATATTTAAGAAACCTCAAGTGAGAATCATCGTGGTTTACGCATCAGCTCCAGTTAAGAAGGTGGTAGGTGAATTCACAATCTCAGAAATACTTTTTGATGAGGTGGACTCCCTTTGGCGAAGAACACGTAAGCATTCAGGAATTACTGAAGATATCTTCTACAGATACTTTGAAAATAAAGATCGTGGGTATGCAATCAAGATACAAAGCGTAAAGAGATATCGTACACCCTTTTGTCCGCGCGAACATTTTGGGCTGTTAGCACCGCAGTCATATGCATACTTGTGATTGATTTCCGTTTGATGGCCACATTTCACATAACTTAACGAGGACAAAATCCGAACAAGTTAAACTAATCCCGACGGCAACCTCGGCGATGAAATTAACTTCTTAAACTCTTTCTAACTTTTCTGGGTAGTTAATTTTCTAAAGAAAACGAGTAGAATCTGCCATCCGAAATACGTGTCAATGTCAGAGTAGAACTGATTGTAGAATAATTAGTCGCCGTTAATAAATCATCGATGAGGTCTCTTGACATTCTTTCAGCGGAAGGTGGAGTACCGGTACACGATGGAGTATATCCCCTATCATAAATGAATATTGAATTATTTATTCCAATCCCGAAATAAATTGAATTATATGTACAGTCATATTCTGTGTTTGGAACTGTGTTGATCTTTCTGATGGTTAATCTACGATCACCGGAGAATTTTATTTTAAAAAGATAACCAACAGATTCAAGATAAGGATATTTATCATCGTTGGTAGCAGTAAGCTTCCATACTTTATTCGTGAAGGAACATCCAGACAGAGATCGAGTGTATTGGCTTGAAAATTTGAAGATGGTGTCCCTCTTGAACAGTGTGAGGGAAGTATCAGTAAGTGCAATATTCCATGAATTTCCAAAGATACAAGCATTGAAATTATTCCAGGGGTAACAAGCCATCTCAGTTTGACTCATTCCGACAATATTAAAAAGCCCATTCTCGATAATGAATTTCCCGTCGAACCAATTACATCCGTCATATCCAAACACAGCTGTATCGTTGAACAGAAATGTAAATTTGTCGTCATTTATATGAAACGGCAAGGCGCTATCGCCCGCAGTTGCACTTTTTAATATCCAAGGAACATTTTGAAAGCGCTTGATTAGCTCAGTACCTGATTGAGGGGAAATGGTTTCGACCGATGAATCTTTGCAGGAAAACATACTCCCAAGTATAATGGCAAATATTAGAAAACCAAATGTTTTGTTCATGAAATCCTCCAATTATCAGTAAATTTTTATTATTTCAAGTTATTGATTTCACCAGTTAAAGTCAAAATATTCTTCATTCCCGTAACGTATTATACTAATCCCGACGGCAACCTCGGCGATGAAATCAACAATATTATTTTAACAAAGCCGGAATTGATATATCTTCATCCAGCTCATCCCAGTGAATACCGATTCCTCTTCCTATTAATCTCCACTTCTCACGTTGTTTATCTGTAGCGTTTCGCAGTTTGGGAAACCATTCTAAAGGCACACTTAGCTCTCTTCCATCAAGCAATCGTATGTGCAATAAATCGGGATCGAACCATACATCTGATGCCAATGTTTCAGAAATTTTAGATACAAAGTTGCTCATAATAATATTTTCAAAATTATTTATCCGAGACATCTGAAAAATAAAATAAGTGTCATGGTGAGCCTGTCGAACCATGACTTCTTGACTCAAAATCACGCTTCGACAAGCTCAGCGTGACAGTTTATTGTTAATTAACAATAATGTTTCAGAAGTCTCAATTTCATAATATTAAGCTAATCCCGACGGCAACCTCGGCGAGGAAATTAGCTTCTTAAACTCTTCCCACCTTTTCTGAGGTTTGTCGGGTGTGCCGCTACGTTTCTCGATGTATGCTTTCACCAAATCCTGTCCAAGATTATAGTTAATCACATAACTTCGGTAAGTATCGAAAAAGCGTGTGCGTTGTTGGGCGCGTTCGGGCGACATGAGCGCGTACTTCACAAGCCACTCCGCGGCTTCATCGCGGGTCATTATGCCATTGAGATAACCGCGTGCGGCTTCGTTACCCGCATATCCTAACTTTAAAAACAGTTCATGAATTTGATAGTATCTCTCGGCTTTATTGCTGTCCATACCGGTTATTGGAAATAAAATTCTTTTTTCAAATTCAATTCTATCTTTTCCGGGTAGAACCACTTCAATGCCGAAATTTGCTGTTCCTTCGGCAATTAAAGACTGCGGACTGAACAACGCATATACGGAAAATTCAACCCATCCGCGTTTGCGGTACAGGTTTGCCTCAAGGAGTGAGTTGTACACATGATGTCCGGGATAACCCTCGTGCGCGGCAAGGTCAACGGCACGGTCGATGTAAATCGGCAGGTCGGTATTCATCTGAATCAAGCTAAAGCTATCGCCTTTATACCAGTTGTAACCGCTCCACGGTTTGTCGTTTACATACTCGATAGTAAAGCTCTCGTGTTCAGGAAGCTCGATGTATTCCTTTGTGCGTTTGCGGCATTCTTTGATTGCCGTTTGAAACACTGCATCCAATTTGTCTTTCGGAATGATAAACTCTTTTTTAAATTCATCATACCTTTCGCTTACAGTTCCGGTTCCGAGAAGCATTCCATCCATCTCAGAAAGAATTTTCTGGAAATGTGATTCTGTATATTTCTGCGGGTCGGCATCATAAAGCGCTTTCGCTTCTTCGTCGAAAGAATACTTCTTCCCTTCTAACATCTCAACGCGTGCCAGAAGTGATTGCAATTGTTTGAGGAGGTATTGATGACGAAGCCGGATTATTTCCTCTGCCGTTTTTGTATCCAACCTCTTTAGTTCTTCAATAGATGTTGAGGCATCCTTTTTAATAATCTCAAGTGTTTTATTTTCCGATTTGACCTTTACCAAAATTTGCGGGTCGCCGAAATACGCATCGACGTAACTGCCATCATGTTGACCGACGGACAGAACGAGCTTTACATATGTTTCGGCAATGCGGTTGAGAGTTGTAGTAATTTCTGGAGACATAAGATGCTTTCGAAATTGAAAAATGAAAATTATACGTGAGGTATTTTACGAAGAATAATCAGGAATATCAAAACAAGTGGCTGACAAGATAGTTAGTTATTTTTTACTAAGATATTTTCTTTAACCGCAAAGCTCGCAAGGGGCACGCAAAGATTTACAACTCTATGCGTGCTTTGCGAATTCTTTGCGCCCTTAGCGTTTAGATATTTTATTTTCAGTCGAACCCATTATAGGGTGAGGAGAGTTTATTCTCCCTTCCACTCCGGCACTCTGCCGCTCGTCCATGGCGCACCGGCGGCTTCTGCGGCTTGCTCAAGATTCTTCAGGTCAACTTCAACAATTGTACGAAGCTTCTGCAACTCGGTTGTAAATTCCACGTTCGCAATTTCGTATGCATCCTGCACGGTTTGCGTCGGCTTTGATGTAGACGTGCTCATGTCTCCGACAGCTTTGCTAACACGATCTCCAATTGAAAGCGGTGAATTTTCGTTTCGTGAGCGACGTGTCTGATCGCCTCGGAAGTTACGGATGATTTCATTAAGCCGCGTCTCTAATGCAAGTGCATCACTAACTAAATTATCGACAGGAGATGCTGTTTCGCTCAGTGCACGTTTTATCGAAGCCAAACGATTTTTTATTTCCCCGGCTAATTGTGAAGCACCGCTGAATGCTCTTTGCAACTTTGCCGCTTTCTTCTGGAATTCTACAAGCATCTTTCTATCTTCTGGATTCATTTTATCCTGCTCAGGTACGTATGCAGTAAACGACTGCGGCTCACCAATCGGAGTTACAACGCCATTCACTTTCTTAGCAAGTGATATCGTGTATTTTCCCGGCATTACCATCGGACCACCTTCCGGTTCTTCATCCCTTTCGGGCGATGGCGGTGGGGCGAGCATTGGTAGCGGATAACGCAAATCCCATGTAGTTCTATTTATCCCTTTTGAATTCGCTCCGCTCAATTTTCTTACAACATTTCCATCCCCATCGGTAACAGTCAGCATAATAGCCGGCGCTTCTTCTTCATCCTCGCTCCTTAGTTCATCGAAAGTCGGATAGCGCAACGGCTGTTTTTTCTTCTCAGCTTCTTTCTCCGCTTCCAGACGAATCTCTTTCTTCGTCTTTAAAGCATCTTTAATATAATACGTAAGAGTTGCACCGATTGGAGGATTCATTGTATTGTAGAACGATTCACCTTGCGTCGCCTTCTTCGAACCTCCAAGCGGATATGCCTGTATAAACATCATCGCGTCTTCGATTGGAAATGTAACAACTTCTTTCTCGAACAATTCTTTTTTAACCGTCCGAAGCGAGGAATAATCATCGAGAATATAAAATCCCCTTCCGAATGTTGCAAGAACGAGATCATTTTCTCTTTTCTGAATTGCGATATCACGAACTGCGATTGTTGGAAGTCCGCTTTTAAGTTGAATCCATTTCTGTCCGCCATCAATTGTGAAGAAAACACCGAATTCGGTTCCAACAAATAATAAATTCGGATTGACATGGTCTTCGGCTATCGCAAGAACGGGTCCATTTACTGGAAGGTTTCCTTTTATTGATATCCACGTCTTACCGGCATCGATACTTTTGAGAATGTACGAATTGAAATCTGCCATCTTATGATTATCGAATGAAGCATAGACGGTATTTACATCATGTTGAGAAGTCAGAATACGACTGACAAAAGTTTTTTCAGGAACACCGATGAACTTTTCATATTTCTTCCATGAAGTACCGCCATCTTCAGTAATGTGGATGAGTCCATCATCAGTACCGACATAAATCATCCCTTCTTTCTTTGGAGATTCGGAAAGAGCGGTGCAATTGCCATAGAGAGAAGTTGAGGCATTTTTCGCAACTGCATCGACGCTCCAGATTTTTCCCATCACTTCAAGCTGATTGCGGTCAATCTGCCGTGTGAGATCGCCGCTAACCGGTTTCCATGAATCGCCACGGTCATCACTGCGGAATAATTTATTAGCCGCAAAGTATAAACGAGTGTGATTGTGCGGGCTGATGATGAGCGGTGAATCCCAGTTCCACCGCAGTCCCGCTTCACCCTTTCCGGGCTGCGGCTGAATTCCAATTTCTTCACCTGTGCGGCGGTCATATCGAACGAGTCCGCCATACTGACTTTCACTGTAAACGATATTCGGATCTTCAGGATCAACTCGAGATTGGAAACCATCTCCGCCGGTTGTGATGAACCAATCCTGATTGGTGATACCTGAGGCATTGCGTGTTCGCGAAGGTCCACCCAGAGTTGAATTATCTTGTGTGCCTCCATAAACGTAGTAGAATGGTTTCGAGTTATCGACACAAACATCATAAAATTGTGTTATCGGAAGATTAGCGAAATAATCCCATGTTTGTCCACGGTCGAAGCTTTCGTACAAACCGCCATCGCTTCCAACGATGTAATGCCGCGTATCGTCGGGATCGATCCACATTGCATGGTTATCGACATGCTTCGATTTCTCGCCGAGCCGGGTGAATGTTTTTCCGCCGTCATCTGAAACCTGTAAGAAAACATCCATCGAATAAACCCTGTCAACGACTTTCGGATCGCAATAGATAGTTTGATAATATTGCGGACTTCCTGCAACATATTCGCCGCGCTTTTCCCAGTTTGCTCCGGCATCCACTGATCGGAAAAAGCCGCCCTTTTTAGTTTGAGCTTCTACGATTGCATAAAGAACTCTGTTGTCAACGGTTGAAATTGCCAATCCAATTCTTCCAACATCGCCAGTTGGTAGGCCGTTTTTCAATTTCGTCCATGTTGCGCCTGCATCTGTTGATTTGTGGATACCGCCCTCCGGTCCACCGTCAATCAAAGTCCAAACATGCCTGCGTCTCTGGTATGATGCCGCATAAAGAACATCGGGATTTTTTGGATCCATCACCAAATCGGTTACACCTGTGTTTTCATTTATGTTTAAAATATTATTCCATGTTTTTCCGGCATCGGTAGTTTTGAACAAACCGCGTTCGCCGCCTGGTCCCCACAATGGACCTTGAGAAGCGACATAAACAATTGATGAATTCCGCGGATCGACAACGATGCGGGCGATGTGTTCGGATTTCTTTAATCCCATATTCTTCCAAGATTTTCCTCCGTCATCCGAGCGGTAAACGCCATCACCGTAACCAACGCTTCGCTGACTATTATTCTCGCCGGTTCCAACCCAAACAACTAAAGGATTATTCGGATCGAGAGTTACACAACCGATGGAGTACGAACCTTGATCATCAAATATTGGCGTCCATGTTGTTCCTGAGTTTGTTGTTTTCCATACTCCTCCCGATGCAACACCGATATACCAGTTAGATTTATCGATTGGGTTGATAGCAATAGAAGAAATTCTTCCCGACATCAATGCGGGACCTATCGAACGAAACTTGAGACCGGAGAATGTTCCCGACGACATCGGGTCTTTTGACTTTGCGGTGTCTTCTTGTTGTGATGTTTTCTTTGATTCTGCATTTATACCTCCGGAAGCAACCTGCACATTCAACAAGAAAAGGATAACTGAAATGGTTATTAGAATTTTCATGATAAAACTCCTTGCAAGCATTGTAGTTGAATTATCTGATGGATTTCAAGTTCAAGAATTTAATTCATTCAGCAGCCATTTGCAAACTTTTTGACATCGGCGGCGCAAATCACAATATTCGCAATCAAAGGTTATCTTTCAAAGTGGTTTTCTTTTCAATGCCGGAAGAAGACGTATACTTACGAGGCTATGGATCTAAGCGATACCGTTGTTGTAGCTATTAACCGGGAAGATTAGCGGACTGAAATTGCATTTAATCTCTCGAAAAGTATTTTACTCGGTGATGGGATAAACTTGAAATTGAAATTTGAATATCATCTTCTTAGTAACGGTTCAGATGCGCCTTATTACGATTTTAAGAAGAATATTTTTATGATTGGTTCATAGTATAGCTTTTAACATACTACTTTTTAGCCAGTTTCACTTCAAACCTTTCCGTTTTCACCCAAGTCCGCTTTTCTTTTTTTATCACATCTAAATAGATTGCTCTGCCGACTATATATATCCACACCTGGCAATAAGTGAAATACATCAGAAAAGTGAGCAGAAGATTAGAAAATTTATCCTCTTTATCGTATGATAATGCAAGCAGAATTTCCATAAGGAAAAGAACAATGCCCACAATCCAGACGAGCGTGTAAGGACCCGGTAAATTTATAACCAAAACATTGAAAACACCCAGAAGGAAAAGTATATCGGAACTTACAAGCGCAACAAGAAAAACATAGTAAAGGGAGAGCATATAAAGCAATTCAACTGCTAGAAATTTATTTTTAAACGACGGAATTTCTTTCAGGAATTTTTTCCCGACATAATTATTTCCCTGCACCCATCGAGTTCGCTGTTTAATCCACGCACTCCACGATTCCGGCTCTTGCTCGTAAGTAAGTGAATACGGCACGAATTTGATACGGTATCCTTCCATATATATTCTAATGCTTAACTCGGAGTCTTCGGTGATTGCATCTTCGTCCCAACCATTCAGTTTATCTAATATATTGCGGCGGATGACAAGATTTGTCCCGGGAAGGGTTGCAATTTTAAGTAATTTCCACCGCCCTGCCTGCAGTATCGACTGGAAGCTAAGCGTTTCAATGTTTATGAAGCGTGTTAATAAGTTGCGGTTCTTGTTGACGGTACGAAATTTACCCAACGCCGCTCCGAGCGTTTTATCCTGTAGCATTTGAGCCATTAAATATTTTAACGCTGATGGATCGGGTGTATTGTCGGCATCGTACACGGCGATGAATTCGGCGTCTGTTTGTTTCAATCCGAGATTCAACGCGCGTGATTTCCCTTTTCCGCCTTCGCCTTTGGGAACGTTATACAGCCGCAGGCGTGAATCTTTTTTAGAATATTTTTGTACAATCTCCGCCGTCGCATCCGAGGAACCGTCGTTGACCACGAGGATATCTAACTTGTCAGGTGGGTAATCGAGTTGCAGCATTACCTCGAGGGTGTAAGAGATTACCTTCTCTTCGTTATGAGCCGGAATGAGAATGGTTACCTTCGGAAAATCGAATTTCATCGTATCTACTTTTTTCTTCTCTTTCCGTGAGGATCTATAGTGGAAGAAACCCGCCATCGTCAAAATCAACTGGTAAAAAATCATGAACCAGATGAGAATGACCGAAAGTACGAAGATAATACTGAGATCGAGTTCAAGCAGCGATCCACTTGGCATTAACGTTTTTCCTCTCTCGGACGCGTAAACCTGACCATCGCATAAAACCCGATAAGCATCACTCCTGAGAACATGCCGAATGCAACGATAAACCACGAAGACCAGAAACTTGTTATATCCACACCGTATGAGACAGTAGTTTCAAGAACTGCAAGAACATGATGCTCGCCGGGTGGAAGAACTGCGGTGAAGCGGCGATGTCCGGCGAGGATAGGAACGGTAGTTTCTTTGTCGTCGATATAAATATTGTATGGTCTATGGCTAAACGAAGCATAACAACGCGTCGAGCTGCTGTAACTTACTGAGACACTCCGGTTAGAATTGATCAAGCCGAGCATTTTGCCTGAGATTGTGAGTAGTTTCCCCGATGCCGGCATTGAAGTATTAAAAAGCTCTCCTTCACTTTCTTCGGCAGAAAGAATATGATTGCCGGCAGGAAGGAAAAACATTCCCCTATCGGATGTAATTCGCTCGCCGGTTGATGTTGTGAGGGCTGTAAATTTTTGGGGAAGTTCAAGCATAACCGGAAAAGGTGTAACTAACTTCCATCCGTTAGGAATAGTTGAAATAGAAGCAGATGCGGAAGCGGCATAACTCATCATGCGCAAATCTTGCGGGCGTATGCTCGACTCGGAATACAACGAAAATCTTTCAGCCGATGCGGCTGCAACATTAACCAGCATATAACTTTCTATACCGGTTTGAACGAGAGTTGGAAAAATAGTCGGCTTCTTCTCATCGCGAAACTGAAGGATATTAATATCTATCATAACGGCGTCTTTTTCACCAAGCAACGATTTATATTTTTCTGCAATTACAGAGTATCTTCTTGGATCTTTCGACCACTCGCTTTGTGGATCTTCAATCTGCAGGGTAAAGTTGTATTTCTTTTTCAATTTGTTTATTCTAATCGCGTCCACTCCGTGATTTTTTCTCAGCTCCGGATTTCCAACATCATCCATAACCGTCAGCACAACATCGATATAGGGCTTTTCTGACTTTACTTCCCCGATCATCATAAGAAATTCTTCGTGCAGTTTCGACAATCGGTCAACCCTGTACTCTTCATAACGTTTCCAGGCGTAAGCGTTGTTTTTCCAATAATATTCCGACTTCTCATCAAAAAGATTAGCCGGATCGAAACCATAAAGTTTCTTGAACTCACTTCGTGCCGAAGGATGCATGGGAGTCATCAAGTTCGAATTTTCCGGTCCATCGGTTCCCGCTTCAAAATATAACTCTGCAACGTTTACGCCGTCCCAATCATGTTGCAAAAGAAACGATTTGTACATTTTTTTAACTTCATTCAAACAATTACTGTCGGTTAAAGCAACAGGGAAACGCCACGATGCAATCACCGGCTCTCCGCGAAAATTTAGTTCTTTCCATTCAGGATGATCTTTCCAGAATTTTTCTGAAACGTGCGGCGGTTCCAACCAGGCATAAACTAAAATACCATTTGTATGACAAAGCTCAATTAACCGCTTGTAATTGTAAGTCCACTTTTCATACTGGTGCCAGCCAACCGCATGAACTATCCGTATTCCATCGGCAACCCAACGTTTTACTAAATCTTCGACACTTATATTATGCCTGTATCCGGGATCGAAAAATACTTCAAGATTTTCGCGGCGCAAGATCGGCTTCAGGTGAAAGAATGAGCGTATATATTCCATAAAATATGGAAATCTGCTATAACCGCCGGTGGACATAGGATCGAATCTCGTACCGAGGAAAATAAATTTTCCCTTCCCATACGTTCTACCGATTACAACAGGTGCATCAATTTTTTCCTCACTACAAAGTATCTCGTCTTCTGGAAGAAAATCAAACCTTGTCATTATTTCAGGGAATTTTAAAACAAGCGCATCTGAAGGATATAAATGATCCCGCATCCGGTCAATTTTTATTTTAGAATCTGTAAACTTAATTCCCAATTCTTCGGCAAGATAATTTTTACCATCGGTAACAACATTTCCTCCTTCTTCAAGAAATTGTATGATGATATCATAATCTCTATCCCGGAGGCGCTCCACATTATTGTAAGGAACTACCACTAAATTATAACCTTGCAACGAAGGTGGAGTATCTAAACTGAGAGTATCGACTTCAATATTTAAAGATCGGAAGGCAGAGGCAAAGCTCGCCTGGTTGTTGTATGATCCGCCTTTGGCAGCAGTATCCCAAAGAAGTGCAACGCGAGCAATATCATATTTCTCTTCAGATTTTAGAACATTATCCCACAAATTTTTAACATCACCTTTAAAGCGATCGAACCATGCCATTTCGATCTCTTTAAATTCCAATGGCTCTGCGACAAAAATTTCACCGGGCAAAAGCTTGACATGATCTTTTATCTTTCCCTGAATCCGTTCCGAAGAAACTTCGCGGTGACCTATATCGCCATCGGGTTGCAACAATGTCTTCTTGAAAAACTGATCATCCAATGTTATTTCATACAACTGCGAACCTGTAATCATGATATGATTATTCATCTCCACTCGCAGGTTTAATTCTTTTACGTCGATAAAAGTGTAGCCGAGCTTTTTTACGCCGTCAACATATTCTTCTATGTATTCGATATCGATAAAAGAATGTATGAACGCCGAGGCAAAGCCGTCGCGGACGGCAAGCTGCATCTTGGCGCCTTTCAATAATTTTCGCACTGCTTCTTCTTCCACTTCGCGGTTTTCATCCAATGGTATGTAACCGAGGTTTTCGGGTAATAGACGCTGTCCAAAAAGATCACGCTCGATTATATACGGAAAATACTGGCTGTAATCTGGATCATCAAGAACGCACCGTTGTTCCATTGCGGTGGAAAAATATTTGGCAAAAATAGGGTAATCGTCCTGCGATGCCATATAATGAGGAGTTTCCCAGACGAGCGGATAGAGGTTGTTTTTCCAAAATTCCTCAAGTCCCATTTTCATTTTCTTTTCAACATAAACTTTCGAATCTTCATTCAATTTACGATTCGTGCTTGCATCCCAAAATTCAAAATCGGTTGCGGTTGTTCCCTGATATTGGTGAGTTATTCCGTGCATGACAATGGTGGCTCCGCGAGACACCATATAACGAAGAGCATCCACCATCTCCGGTTTATCGGATAAACTAACACGTAAACCGCGGTCAGGATCAACGTAGAAAGGTACAACACCAACTAAAAATGGAACGTCTTTCGAGTATAACGCATCAGCTACATCGCGAAGCCGCTCCGGATTTTCGAATACCGTAACATCCTCGATTCTCAGAAGCGCACGGTGAATTTCGGCATGTGGTTGCCCTAATAAATCGTGAAGCATGTCTGCAAAATAAATATACCGGTCCGTTTCGGTTGCCGAGGCAAATGGTGAGTCGGCAATGTACATAAAGTTTTCAACTCTGATTATATACGGCACTTCACGTCCTGTTGCGGTTGAAAACGCTGTGGCAATAACATCGACATCATCATTTCTTAAAACATTTATAATGTTGATGTTTGGTTCGCCCTTGGTAAAATCTCTGCCGCCTGCGGTTACGATATCATAATTTGAAACCGTATCTAAGCGTTCGAATTTAAAACCGTATTTCTTAACAAGATCATATTTCGCATCGAAATATTCCATGCCTGTGTTCATCCACACAAGCATTTTATCGGGCGAGTAAGCTTCGCGCAAAAATTTCTCAGGCGGATCGTAACGTTTGCTGAATCCTATGAAAAATGTAATATCATAATTCTTCATCTCGTTGCTTTTATAGGATTCTACACCTTCGATTTTATAAGCGACATCAAAATGCCCGAGTAGCATTGCAAGCTGGCGTGCATCACCGCGCGCATAATTAGTCGGAACATCGCTTCCCTCGAAAAGAATGAGAACGCGTTGGGTTTGAGTGTACGATGTAACAGAAGATAAAATGATCAACAATAAAATGAATAAACATCTAACAACTGGTCGAGGTAAGCGATTTTTCCTAAACTTGTACATCGTTAACCATGAATAAAAATCGCTGAGAAGCGGTATTTGTTTAAGATATCTCATAAATTTAATATACTCATTGATTACTGAATAAATGCAAAAGGCGGGCATTCTGCTGATTGGTTATGTTGTCTATTCTATAAAATTACCGTTCACAACTCACCGGCAAACCGATAACGAATTAACTGTTTAACAATTTAACTTTTTCTTTTAATATTTCCAACAGAAGATTGATAGTTGCAAGATGTGTCCGGAAAGATAAAACGGCGAGACGAAGCGTAAACTTGCCATCGAGCATTGTTGATGAGATGAATACTCTTCCGTCGTTCTGTACTGCTTTTACAAGCCGTTCATTAAAGTCATCAGCATTACCTCTCTTCGGGATGTATCGATATGTTACAACCGAAAGATCGGGATAGACTCCGACTTCAAAACCATTTATCGTCTGAATTTTTTCATAGAAGTATCTTGCGAGCAGAAGTTTTTCCTCAAGACCGGCTCGGAAGGGAGCTACGCCGACAAGCTTCAACGGCAGCCATAAACGCAAGCCGCGGAAATGTTTAGTAAGCTCCGGAGATATATCCGCGGGAGATAACTCTTCAGCACCATTCAGTGCGTCCTGCATATAATTCGCCTGATACCAAAATGCATCAAAGAGTTTTTGCTTATCTCTGACAAGTAAAGCGCCAGAACCGTAAGGAAGGAATAATCCTTTATGCGGATCCATCACAAGCGAATCCGATTTCTCTATACCTTTCAGGATTTTCCTCCCTTCGTCACAAAGAACGAAGAATGCACCGTACGCACCATCAACATGGAACCAAAGGTTATGTTGATTCGCAATCTGTCCGATAATCTCCATCGGATCTACAGACCCGGTGTCAGTTGTGCCGGCAGAAGCGATAACGAGAAATGGGTTTAGTTCTTTTTTCTTATCCTCGACGATCGTTTGCTTAAGGACTTGCGCATCCATCCGGTATTTTTCATCTAAAGGAATGTTACGAATGATGCATTCCTTCAATCCTGCAATTCTTATTGCTTTATCTACAGAATGATGCGCCTGTGTTGTCAAATAAATTACAGATTTTTCGAAGTCCTTTGCTTTGAGTCCATGCGCATCACGCGCAGCAACAATTCCAACAAGATTCGCTATGCTGCCGCCGGAAGTTAAATTACCACCCGCACTTTTCGGATAACCGACAATATCTGCCATCCATTCAAGCAGCATATGTTCCATTCGAACGGCACCGGGTCCGGCGAAATAAATACCGGCATAGCGGTTAAAAATTGCGGCAAGATAATCACCGAGGGCAGAATAATAAATTCCACCGCCGGGAATGTAACCCAGATGTCCGCCGGAAGCAGGATTCAATCCGGGACGGTCAACGTTATGTTCGATAAGTTTAATGAGCGAAGAAATATCGGCGCCTTGTTCGACAATGGGCGATAACAGAATATCTTTACCTTTATCTTCTGTAGAAACGTAAGCGGGAATTTGATAAATGCGATTGAGGAAATCTTCCGAGTATCTTAGAACTTCATCCATTAACAATGCTCTTTGTTCGGAAGAGGGTTCTAATTGAAAGGCAATTTTTTCGAAGTATTTAATTCTTTCGATCATGAAATGCTAAAGATCAATAATCTTTCTCTCGATAGTGGCTATTGCTCGATTATCTCGTTCGAAAGTTCATCGGTATCGTCGGGCTTGCGGGGAAAATGTTTCACAAGCTCGCTTCCAACCGCGCGAATTGTTCCAGATATTCCATGATAGAATCTCCCGCCCTTAAAATGTTCAGACATATCTGAGGCAAGCCGGTCCCACATCCCTACTTCTACTTTTGTATGAATGCCTTCATCGGCAATAATCTGAAATTTATGCTCGGACATCAACAGCATGATTAGAACGCCGGTCCGGTCGCGGGTTTTTCCCATTCCAAGCCGATGAAACTCGTTCAAAGCTACTTCAGGCAACTGCAATTTTCTTTCCTTCCAATGCCGCCTTCGACGAACAACGACACGGATCTCGCCTGAAGTGTTCTTCTCAGCTTCAGCAATGACTTCTGAAAGAGATTGCATCTCTGATTTGGATAAAAATTTTTCTCCGAATAATGCCATTCGTCAATTCAAAATAAAAATGTCAAAAATAAAAACTCCTTGTTCAATCGTTTAAGCAAACCGCTTGTATCATGTAAAGATTTTCACCAGCTTCCGCTTGCACCACCGCCGCCGAAACTTCCACCGCCGCCGCTGAAACCGCCGAAACTTCCGCCTCCTCCAAAACTTCCACTGCTAAAACCGCCGCCGCTTCCACCACCGAAACCTCCCCACCACCATGGGAAGCTCGAATAAACTCCGCGCGAGCCAACGTATCTTCGTCTGCCGCCGCCAAAAAATCCGCCCAAAAAAATGAATACTAAAATCAGAATTACTGTTGCCAGAGAATATATTTTTTTTGAATTACGGCTCGACTCACCTTTGAACTCTCCCTTCGTTGCAAGCATTATTGCTTCAATTCCATCCTTGATGCCCGTGTAATAATCATCCTGGCGGAATCTTGGCGCAATAATTTTTCGAATGATCTGGTCGCAGATCGCGTCCGGTAATGCGCCTTCGAGTCCATACCCCGCATCGATACGCATCTTACGATCATCTTTTGCTATCGTAAGTAGAACGCCATTGTCTCTGCCCTTTTTACCTATCTTATTTTTTTCGCAAACACGTAGAGTGAAATCTTCCAAGCTCATTCCTTCGAGCGATTGAATCATCAGCACAATAATTTGATTTGAAGTCTCCTGCTCGAATTGCGCAAGCATTCCTTCAAGCGAATGCATTTCATCGGATGAAAGAGATCCGCTGCCATCCGTGATACGATGGCGAATAGCAGGGATGGAAGCATCATCTTGTTGCGCAGAAAAAATTCCATGGCACAACAGGATAAATAAAAAAATCAATCCGATATGTTTTGTTGGACTAATGTCCATAAGTTTATTTCTCAGTGTCAGCTTGTTTAGAATTTTACCTTCGGTACTTTATCTGCGCCGGGTTCCGATTGGAAGTATTGTTTTTGTCCGAAACCGAACATTCCGGCAAATATCGAAGTTGGGAAGGTGCGAACTCTTACATTATATTCCTGCACAACCTGATTAAATCTCATACGCTCTACCGCAATCCTATTCTCAGTTCCTTCAAGCTGTGCCTGAAGCTGTAAGAAGTTTTCGTTCGCCTTGAGCTGCGGATAGTTTTCGGCAACCGCTAAAAGCCGGGACAACCAGCTCCCCATGCTCGACTGCGCTTCCTGAAACTTCTGGAAGAGTTGGGGGTTATTGAGAATCTCCGGTGTCACTTGCAGTTTGCCAACGCTTGCGCGCGCCTCGGCAACTTTCTCGAATACTTCTTTCTCGTGTGCAGCGTATCCCTTAACAACTTCGACGAGATTCGGGATAAGATCGAGCCGCCTCTGGTACTGGTTCTGTACTTGTGCCCACGCCTGGTTCACGCCTTCATCAGATTTCACGAGCGAATTATATATCCCCGTGCCCCACCCGGCTAGAAGTATTGCCAATATAATAACACTGCCAATAACTGAAAGTAGAATGATTGTATTCTTTTTCATGAAGTCAATCCCCTTAATTTGATTTGATTAAGATAAAATTGTCAATGTTTGCCTTTTAACCTACTCAAAAATCTTGAAGCAAGCAATTCTCACCGCGTTATGATTCGGATCGAACGGATTCTTTCCAACACAGGAGGATGCGAATAATTTAAAAATACATAAAATGGATGCGGTGTAAGGTGCGACAGGTTATCAGCAGAAAGTTTTTTGAGCGCTTCAACCATTGTTTCAGGTCGTTCAATTGTCTCAACAGAGAAACTGTCGGCTTCGAATTCATTCTTCCGTGAAAGTGCATTGAATGCAAGCGAGAGCGTAAACTCAATCGGAGTGTAGAGCAAACCAAAAAATAAAAGTCCGGCATAGATCGAAACATTTTGCACAAAGAATGCATCAAACAATTCCTTACGGCTGATGAAAAGCGACATGAGAAAAAACATCACACCCATCTGTACGATACTTATAACAATCCCCTGGAGAATATGTTTCTTTTTATAATGACCGATCTCATGAGCGAGTACGGCGACCAACTCCGCAACCGTGTGTTTCTGTATAAGTGTGTCAAAGAGAGCAATTCGTTTATTCTTTCCAAATCCGGTGAAGAAAGCATTCGATTTGCTCGAGCGCTTCGATCCGTCCATCATAAACACATCACGAAGCGAAAAATGCACCGATTGAGCATAAGAGAGGATTGCATTCTTCAACTCGCCGGATTCCAACGGTGTGAACTTATTAAAGAGCGGCATAATCCATGTCGGTGCGATGAATTGAACGAAGAGAATAAAAACCGAAGCTGTCATCCAGCAATACAACCAGGCAAGCGAACCGGCGTATTCAAAGAAAGCAAGAATTCCTAACAATAAAGGTCCGCCCAACAATACGCCAAGCAGTAATCCTTTGATGATATCGACTATGAATGTCTTGGGAGTTGTTTTATTGAATCCAAACTTCTCTTCGATGACAAAAGTCGAATACACACTGAATGGAAGCGAGAGGATTGAGCGAAACAACAACAGCAGTGCAATATATATCAATCCTGTAATGAGATCGCCGTACTGCAATTGCCGAACCGCTTGATCGAGGTAATTAAAACCACCGGTAAACCAGAAGACGAGCGTTACAACCAAACTGAAAGTTGACTCGACGATTCCAAAGTTTGTTCTATAATGTGTATAATCTTGGGATTTCGTGTAAGACTCCGGACTGTAAACTCCCTCAAATTCTTTCGGCAAATCTGCAGAGAGAGTTCGCAGATTGAGAAGATCGGCTATAAGATTAAGTATGTACTCGGTGAGAAGTGCAACAAGAATGATAATACCGTAAATATTCATATCCGACGATCCAGTGAACTAGTGATTTGTAAAACTGGTGTTAGCTCATGGAGTACTTTATCACCTTTATAATAGACACGTTCGAGAAACAAACCCGATGGGGGAGCAGTGAACTTCGCCGGCTCATCCGATTGAGTGTGGATATATTGTTGAATTTTTTCAATTGATAATTTTCCTCTCCCCGTTTCAACCATCACACCAATGATTTGCCTGACGAGCTTCCATAAAAAATGAGAGCCAACGATGCGTATCAGAATGAGATCGCCGACTTCTTTCATTTGGATCTCGTCGATGAGCACTTTAGTAGATTTTTCTTCCGGATCATCGGCGGTGAACGACTGTAGATTCATCATACCGACAAATAGCTTTGACACTTCATCCATCCTTCGGATATTAAGTTTATCTTTTATCCACCACACATAACGTTTGCCGAATGCAGTTCTTCGCCGCGAAATCTGGTACAGGTAACTTCGACTGACAGCATCATGCCGGGCGTGAAAATCTTTGTGTGCTTTCTCAATCTCGATAATATTTATATCGGCTGGAAGCTCGTCGTTCAATTTCATCCTGATGATTTCAGGAGCAAGCATTGTGTGAACATCGAGGTGTGCAATTTGCAATAGCGCATGAACTCCGGCATCGGTTCTGCCTGATCCGTAGAATTCAACATCGTTTGTGTTGAAGATTTTCTTTGCCGCATCGAGAAGCTCACCCTGAACAGTGCGGGCATTCTTCTGAACCTGCCAGCCGCTGTAACGCGTGCCTTCGTATTCGAGATAAACTTTGAATCGTGACATTGTAATTTAGCTATCGAATTTATGATCCTGCAACACCAGTAAACAGCGATTGCAGATTAAGCGCTGGAGCTTTTATTTTACTTGCAAGCGATACATATTCACGCGCGAGTTTATCCTTACCAGCGCCAAGCACAGTGCTGACCAACCCAAGCGCTTCGGCATAATCAGCGGGCGGTAGTTCTTTAATTACGCGCATCCAGATAGCTTCTTCCAGCACGTTAAAGGCAGTCTGTACTTCCCACAGATCGAAACCGGAAGCATAACATTCACTGGCAACAGTTTCGACGTGGGCGATCATCGGTCCTAAATTGCGTTCCTTCACTGCACGAACTGTTAACGTGTACAAAGCTTTTAGCCGCTGATGAATATGCTCGCTTCCGGCTTTCTGATAACTCTTAAGCTGGGAGCGTTCCATGGATGTAAATGCATCGGCAATAATGGCATCGTGGTGATCATGTAAGAGTTGAGTCAAATTCATAAGAATACCTTCGGGAAATGATAAATATTAGAAACTTTCCGTACTAATATAATGCACTTGCGGATGTTATACAACTTCACCGGCTTACAAAATAAAATTGAAAACTATCCTGGTTCCCAAAGTGACTTTGGGAACGAGCATAAAAGCTGGGGTGCGTGAAACGCGAGTTGTTTCTACTCAGTCCCAGATGCCTGTCCCTCCTTCAACGATTTTTCATATTCCTGCTTATAGCGCTTCACTCCATTGAAGATCGCCTCGGCAATGCGCTGTTGTCCTTTGGTGCTTTTTAAAATCTTCTCGTCATGCTTATTCGAAAGGAACGCCGTTTCAACCAACACGTTCGGCATAGATGCGCCAACAAGGACGTAGAACCCCGCCTGCTTCACACCATTGTTCGGAATCTCAAGATGCTTTCCCATTTCACTCTGAAGAATGTCGGCAAACTGCTCGCTGTACTTCACGTACGCGCTCTGCGCCATAGTGAGCAATATAAAATTCTCTTCGGTCAACTGCTGATAATGTTTTTCATATCCTTGCTCAAGCTTCACTACTTCATTTTCCCGCTCGGCAATGCGAAGGGCGTTCTCCGTCTTTCCGGGACGAAGGAGATAAATCTCGAAACCTGTTTCTGTGCTTTTCTTTCTCGGCATCGAGTTGCAATGAATGCTGATGAATAGTTTACCTTCACGTTGATTTGCGATTTGTCCGCGGCGGTATAACTCGACGAAGTTATCCGTCTTCCGCGTGTACACAACCTCAACATCGGGTAAACCTTTTTCAATAAGTTTTCCCAATTTCAGCGCGATTGCAAGCGTAATATCTTTTTCACGTGTCTTGGTTACGCCAATTGCACCCGGGTCGTCGCCGCCATGTCCAGCATCTATCACCACTACATCTAGCTTCCATTTATCGCGCTGGTGTTGAAGTTCACGCTCGTAGTTCCGTGCTTTACGCGCCGCCGCTTGCTCTTGCGTTGGCATTTGAATTGCGATTAGGATGTCGGTTCCATTTTCTGCAATCATCGGCTCGGCTGTGTTGATCAATCCCTTCAATCTTAAAGTAATCTGGACTGACGCAGGATATTGAAATGCCAAAATCTGCCTGACGATACCTGTGGGTTTCATATTACGTATAGAATTCACATCGGCGCGTGCGTTAGCGAGCGTTACGTACAACCAGGTATCGTCGCCTATCTGTTTGGGCCAGCATTCATAGTCTGTTAGTTTCTTTGTAGAGTGAATGCGGATTAAAAAGCCATTCGACTTTTCTTCGAATTTCAAACAGGTTACATCAAAAGACGATTTCGCCGCTACCCGTCCAATGGTGAGCTTCTTTCCATTATAGCTAATCTCTTCCGAGAGAACATTTTTCAATATCGGTATCAGTGGATCGATGGGTGCGAAGAATGAATTCACCGCATAAATAACATTAACCGGCAGTTGGAAAAGATTCGCATTATCTTTCTTATCAACGATGACTACGTAAGGATTATTGGCGGTGACCTTTATGGTATATTCATCGGAGCGAAGTTCAAATTTGTTTGTCTCTGTATTTATTGTTGTTTGAAAACCTAAGACCTGCGCTAAATCCGTAAGGGATGCATAGGTGATGCCGTTCTTCGTGAATATTCCGATCTGTGTATTGCGCGAAGGGAATTGAGAAAACTGCACAGGTAAGGAATTCTGTCCGTTGGATGTTGAAGCTATCAGAAAATAAAAACAGAATATGATCTTATTAAGCATTGAGTTTTATCTATAATTAACGAACTGGACTGCAAATTTAAAATCTGCCTGACGAATCATCGCCATGATCGACTGTAAATCGTCTTTACTCTTGCCGCTCACGCGTACCTGATCATCCATAATCTGTCCCTGAACTTTTAGTTTAGTGTCTTTGATCATCTTCACGATGAGCCTTGCATTCTCTTTATCAATGCCGTTTTGCAATTTGATTGTTTGTTTAACCAACCCGCCTGCCGCCGGCTCTACCGGACTGTAGGTCAGCGCTTTTAGTGGAACGCTTCTCTTCACGAACTTCGATTGTAGAATGTCAATCGTTGCTTTCATCCGGAAATCATCATCAGAGATTAAGACAATCTCATGTTCTTTTTGCTTCAGCTCGACAGATGTTTTGGATCCTTTGAAGTCGTAACGCTGGACGATCTCTTTACGTGCCTGATTGAGAGCATTATCGACCTCCTGCATATCTACTTTGGAAACGATGTCGAATGAACTGGTGTCTGCCATGGTTAAATCCTTCGAGTGATAATGTCACAAAGCAAATTTACTGAATCGAAAACAACGCTTTAAAAAATATCGAGATCATCCTCAACCGCGGAAAACTCGTCAACGCATCAAAGCGGTTGTGTATCTCTTGCCCTGTCTTTTTATCTTTTGTAATGACTATGATTGATAATGGACGTTTCATAATTGTAGTTAGTTGTTAGTTCTTTGTACTTGGTATTTATCGCGTAAAGTTCTCATTGATTATGATATTTCTCTTCTTTAATTCCTTGATCAACGGTTCGACAGGCACACATTCTTCAGGCGGTAAAACACCGCGTACAGTTATTGTCCCGTTCACAACCATCTGCACAATGATAGATGTCGGAAACGAAGTCGTGCGCATCATGGCTGAGATTTTTGTTTTTTCGTCGAAGTAATCGATCATTTCATAAGTAAGGGTTTTTTGTTCATTGTTCTTTGTACCTTGTATCCACACACGCATCAAAATTAAATCATGCCCGCTCGAAGGAAGTTTCTTCTTCAATAATTCCTGGAATAATTCCCGTGCTGTTCTTAAAGAATTCCCAACCATGATCGGCTCTGAACTTGCGAATCCTAAATCGAGCAGTGTTTTGAATTTATGGCAATGCCCTATGTAGCGTATCGTTTTATAATCGAGTTCTTTTACTTTTCCTTTAAACATTTTAGTAAGTGTCGAAATGCCGCCGGATGTATTGAACGCTTCCACTTTTCCGAACGGCTGAGGAAACTCTAACTCCTCAAGATCAGCCATTGAATCAACAAGTTTTACTTCACTGTTGCGGATTACTTCAGCAGGCTCGAGGTATTCATTGATCAGTCCTTCAACAGAGAACACCAGCATATAGTTGAGCGGCGGCTGAGGATGTTTGGGTAATCCGCCAACGCGGAGATGAATCTCATCGACCTTTTCAAATCTTTTTGCGCCGCCGGCGCCAAGTATGGCGGCAAGCCCCGGCGCTAAACCGCAATTAGGAAGAATTAAAACGTTTGCCGCTTTCGCTTCATTGTGCAATTCCATCTGTTTATAAACGACGTCCATGTTCCCGCCGAGGTCACAGAAATGTTTTCGGGCTTCAATCGCCGCCTTCGTAAGCGAGAGATTATGGCAGTAAGATGTCGCCCCGCATACAACGTCCACTTTTTTCATCAGATCAACAACGTTCTCGTACCGGTTAATATCGAGACTTACCGGCTCAACGTTTTTCCCGATTGATAGTGCAACATTTTTGGCGCGTTCAAAATCGACATCGGCAAGTATAACTTTATCAACGCCCTTTGAATTTGCCAGATCGTAGGCGAGTGCGCTTCCCATCATTCCCGCGCCAATTACAAGAGCTTTCATATTGCCCTCTGCTTAAAGAACGGTAT
Organism: uncultured Chlorobiaceae bacterium; assembly: GCA_964520905.1. Lineage (GTDB taxonomy): Bacteria > Bacteroidota > Ignavibacteria > UBA10030 > SZUA-254 > JAGVIE01. The sequence continues at coordinate 84,793 of CAZFQL010000009.1, forward strand.
GCATCTGGTAAATAACAGCGGTCGCCCAATTAAGTCGTTTTTACTTTTTACTTTTGCATTTTGCATTTTGCTTTCTTTCAGCATAAATTTTTTACCAAACATACTCAACTACTCATCTACTTCAGTATCTCCCCCGTTTCCATACTCCAGAACAGAAGATCAAGCTCATCCATAGGAATACCGATGTGCATAGAAAACTTCCGAAATTTTTCCTCAATTTGCAAATAATTCTTAGCTGTCAAAGTTTTAGGTAAACCGCTAAGAACGCCAAGCCGCACAAGGTTTCTGAGAATATGCCGGTCAAGGATGGCAAGATTCCGGTGACCTATATTTCGAAGAAAGTGCGATGACTCCTTCCATCCCAACCCCTTTACATTCTTTACAAGCCAGAGACGCATCTCTTCACTTGTCGCATGGTTATCCAATTGTTTTATAATCAAAGGGAATTGGTCTTTTACTGTAATCAGGTACCTCGACTTGTTTTTGTGAAAGCGTATATAACAATCCTTCCGTCTGAGAATTGGTTCCGGATTGATTTGTTTTGATTTGAATTTGTTTGCTTTCAAAAGTGAAATTACCTTATCGGCGTTTACTGCGCTCGACTGGGGAGTAAGCAGACAGTAAACAAGCTCATAAAAATATTCTGATGATGGAACCCGCGTAAAATCCTTGAGTCGATTTCGGATGTTTAATTTCTGATTTCCGTAATTAAATTTAAGCTCTTTTAGTGGCAGCGGAGTAATTTGTTTCTTCATCGTGTATGGTTATTTTGAATTAATTTTTCTATCACTTCTTTATTCCCCTCAAGTATATCATAATTTAACAATTCAGCAACCGGAATCCACCTGTATGATTCGAAGACTTTATTGACTACATCACTCGAATAGAAGTCAACGATATAATAGAAGACATCGAATGTTCCGCTGTCGTGGTAAATGTAATGCTGGCGGTGGTACAACTTGCCGATCTTAGCTTCGATTCCTAATTCTTCATTTAACTCCCGGCGCAAACATTCCTCTGTTGTCTCACCATCATTCACTTTCCCGCCGGGGAATTCCCACTTAAGCGGATAAGGGAGGTTTGGTTTGCGCTGGCAAAGAAGAATTTCGTTCCTATTATTGGTGATTATACCAACAGCAACTTTAATCATGACAAGAAGATACGGAAACTGCGAAGGATATACAAAGATGAATTTTATTAAGGAGCATTGTTAGGTTTCTCAAAGCTTAATCAATATATTTATGAGGTGATTTAAAAAAGAATTTCTAAAAATAACATTATGAAAACAAGACAAGATATTATAAGAGAATACAAAGAACGCAAAAAACCGGCAGGCATCTTCCACGTGAAGAATACCGTTAATGGTAAATTTCTTTTAGGAAGCAGCCTAAATCTTGAGGGTCCGTTAAACAGTCACAAGTTTATGCTTACCATTGGGAAGCATCGCAATGAAACGTTGCAAAAAGACTGGAATGAATTTGGCGGTGATAAATTTGTTTTCGAAATTTTAGAAGCAGTTAAGATCAAAGACGATCCCGACTTTAATTTAGAAGACGAACTCACACTTCTCGAACAAATCTGGCTCGAAAAACTTCAACCTTTCGGCGAGCATGGTTATAATGTTGAACCGAAAATACGACAGGCGTAAATCAATAAATAAATCTTATCTTGTGAATCCTAAATCATAGATTATCCTTCTCCATTAGCATTGTGATGTAACTATTTTTATCTCTCAGTACTATAATTAATAGAGACAGAATGGAACATTATGACCGATGAACAACTTGCACAGCAAATAACCGAAGGGAATCGCGAGGCATTCCGTGAATTATACGAACGCCATAAAAAAGGTATTTATAACTTTGCTTTGCGGTTCCTTCTAGATACGAATTTAGCTGAGGATGCTGCTCATAATGTTTTTCTTCTTGTTTTTAAGCACATCTACCAATTTGATTTTAGCAAAGGTAAATTTACAACTTGGTTATACTCGATCACATATCACGAATGCTGTAAAGTCAGAAAACGGAATAAAAAGTTTTCTCTCTTGGGCAACGGTGAAGAGGAAATAAAAAATGAATCTAATTATGATTATAACGATGCGATCGATCTTGAACGCGCAATGCTTCGATTACCCGAAAAATATCGACTGCCAATTACATTGACCAAACTACATGGACTTACATCGGCAGAATGTGCCTCAGCCCTGGGCATAAGCGAAACAAATGTGAAGCAAAGAATCTTTCGTGCCTTCAAGATGCTCAGGAAATATTATAACATCAGATAAGATGTAATACGATAGGATTAGAAATGGAATGTAATAAGATTGAACAAATTATTATTGAACTTCTCACAAGCATAGCATCGGAAGGTGATGTAGAGATTGTGCGGCTGCATCTATCGGAGTGTTCTCAATGCCGGGAACAATTTATATCGATGCTTGAAGTGAATAAAACTTTTTCTATAATCAAACAACATGAAATTCCCAATGGCTTCGATGAGCGGTTCCGGCAAAAATTGTCTGCTCAAAAAATAACTACCGAACTATCACCGGTATTGAAATTCATAGTAGAGATTTTCGGGACTAACATTCGACTTGCTATCATTTCTATAGTTGGCGCTCTACTTTCTGTCTTCAGTCCAATCGAATCGCTCATCAATAATTATCAATGGAATATCATACCAACATTTTTGCTGACAATCAGTCTTCTAATTATCACTTTCATAATCAAGCAATCGTTTAGCTGGAATAAAATAATTTTCTATAGGAGAAAAAACGTATGAAAACGAATAGGTGGCAAAAAAACTTCAACCGTGCTGCAGTGTACGAACTATATGTCAAACCGATTATTGCCGCGGCAATTGTTTTTATTATTGTTGTCGTAGGAATTCGTTGGTTGTTCCCCGAATCGGTCAACCCCGTGTTGGCAATACTTGCAGTTGTTCTTTATTATGTGCATTTTTTAGATGCGAAAATCGATATGTTGAAGCGAACACTTGATGAACAGGCGCGTTTTCGCGAGACGAAGAATTTGTGGATTGAAGGTGAAATTAAATAATTTCTGACTATTGGTTTGCATTATAATCTTTGTACCCATAACTGAAACTTGCTGAACTCAAATGAGTACAACAATAAGTAAAACAATGGAGATATTAAAATGTCGGAACCAACAACTTTTGCACAAACTCTTACTTTAGAACCAGTTCGTCCGCAAGAACGAATTGAAACAATCGATATCCTTCGCGGCTTTGCTGTCTTCGGGATTCTCATGGTTAACATGCAATATTTCAGCGCGCCGTTCTACCTATATATCGTCGATACGCCGCTGTTCACAAGTATACCCGACCGTATTGCAGGGTGGTTCATCCGGTTTTTTGCCGAAGGAAAATTCTATTCAATCTTCTCGCTCTTATTTGGATTTGGACTTATCGTACAAATGAAACGCGCTGAAGTCAAAGCGGTTTCATTCCTTCCAAATTATCGGCGGAGATTAATTGTTTTGCTTCTCTTCGGACTTATTCATGGATTTCTTTTCTGGTCGGGTGATATCCTCGTTATTTATGCGATACTTGGATTTCTGCTGCTCCTTTTCCGTAATCGGAAGCCAAAGACAATTATCACCTGGGCAATCATCAGCATTCTCCTTCCGGTTCTTATTGCCGGGCTTGGTTTCGTTTTTATCGAACTTGGTCGATCGATACCGCAAGCTGCCGCTCAAATTGACGCCTCGTTCGCAGAAGTTGCCCAAAAATACAAAGACCTCGTAGAACGGTCGATAACAGTATACTCTCAAGGTTCTTATGGTGAAATATTATCACGGATTGCTCAAGATACTTTGTTCATGTATACATTCATGATTTTTTGGGCACCCAATATTCTTGCACTTTTACTCGTAGGTATATATATCGCGCGCCGAGGGGTGCTCAATGATACTCCGGCACATCTTACCTTTATTAAACGAGCTCAATTCTGGGGTTTGGGATTAGGGATTGTTGGCAACTTCTTGTTTGTCCTTATGCGTGAATATTCTAATCCATCCGTGCCTTCTTTCTTTTCTTTCCTCTCCACGCTTGGTTTTGCAATTGGCGCACCTTCGTTTTGCTTCTTCTATACTGCGACGATTATTCGTATGATTCAAAATGATAAATGGAAGAAAAAACTTACGCCATTAGCTTCGATAGGTAGAATGGCAATAAGCAACTATCTCTTTCAAACACTTATCTGCACAACAATATTTTACAGCTATGGATTGGGTTTGTATGGTAAGTTTGGACCTTCGCTTGGCTTATTGTTGACAATTGGAATCTTCCTAATACAAATTACTCTCAGCGCTTGGTGGCTGAAGCGTTTTCAGTTTGGTCCAGTCGAGTGGCTCTGGCGAAGTCTAACCTATCGCAAATCGCAACCAATGCGACTGCGCGTTTGATCGTATGTGATGAAATATTTTTGGGATAATGTTATATTTAGTCCGATTGTTTTTAAATATTTCTGTTGGATTTATTTTCCATAATCACTACATTTAATCCCACAGACCCTTTGAAAGAAATTCATGGCACACTTTACAAATCCAAAAGCAGAAGAAATATTAGATAAAGAATTTAAATGCCTCAACGCCGGCTTCGTGCGTCTCGTCGATTACATGGGCGGCGATGAATCGATCGTACAAGCGGCGCGTGTTTCTTACGGAAAGGGAACGAAATCTGTCAGCGAAGACCGCATACTTCTCCGCTACCTGATGCGCCACTTGCATACTACACCGTTCGAGATGGTGGAGTTGAAATTTCACGTCAAGCTTCCCATTTTTGTTGCACGTCAGTGGATCCGCCACCGCACTGCGAATGTCAATGAACTATCGGGACGTTATTCGATTATGAAGGATGAGTTTTACCTTCCTTCACCGGAAGTTGTAAAACGGCAAAGCGTTCGCAACAAGCAGGGACGCTCGGAAGATGATGTTCCTTCAGAACTGCAACAAAAAGTTTTAAACATGCTTCTCGAAGACCAACGTCATACATATAGTCGCTATGAAGAACTGTTGAAGGATGAAATTGCCCGCGAGCTTGCTCGCATAAATCTCCCGCTGTCACTCTACACCGAGTGGTACTGGAAAATTGACCTGCACAATCTTCTCCACTTTCTGCATTTGCGTATGGACAAACATGCACAGTTTGAAATCCGTATCTACGCCGAGACAATGGGAGAAATCGTCAAGCGTGTAGCGCCGATGGCATGGGAAGCGTTTGAGGATTATGTGTTTTACGGCGATCGATTCTCAAAAGCCGAGTTAAAAGCTATTGCAGATAATCTCGATACTCAGAAGATCACAAAAGAATATTTGGAGAAGTACAATCTGAAGTGTCTTGAAGCGGATGAGTTTTTGGAAAAGCTGAAAAAACTTAAAGGGTAACTCTTTGCGCTCTCTGCGGTTTAATATTAACCGCAAAGATCGCTAAGGGTGCAAAGTTATTCATACAAATTTCGAACCTTTCTCATCTTTTTAATTTCTCCCCGATGTTTTTTCAATGTTAATCGCTTTTCTTTTCCACCCAAAGTGATTTTTGTTTTTATCCGTTTCTTCTTTAGCTTCAGAGCTTTCTGAAGCAGCTCAATAAATTTTCGAACCACATCCTCTCTGTTCTTCCATTGACTTCTGGATTCCTGAGAGACAAGATGTAACACTCCATCTGAATCGATCTGAGATTTCAAATTTTTGCGGATGATATTTCGTTGATGGTCTGAAAGACTTGGAGAGTTTACAACATCGAAGAGCAATTCTACTTTTGTTTCAACTTTGTTAACGTTCTGTCCGCCCTTTCCGCCGCTTCTAGCAAACTTGAACCGCAGTTCTCCGGGTGGAATTTCTAAGTTCTGATTTATGTGAACTGTTTCTCTCATATCTAAACATACGAAATTAATGAATATCTTGCATTTTCAGTCAATCTTTGCTAAGTTGGATTACCCTTGCTGCTCTGCAAAGTGAAGCCCATCTTGGAGATGGACTCCACATCAGATTGGCAGGGGTAAGGTGTTTTCAGCCCGACGGAAAGAGCCGGGCTGAGATTACATATTTTAGATATCGGATGTTAGCTCATGGATAAGTTCAAAGCTGAAATATTTCAATCGGGAAAATTTGCTCACTTCGCTGAAGAGGTAAGCAGATTGAATGCCGGAGAATCACTTCACATTCGCGGAGTAAATGGTTCGCTCACCGCTTTTCTAACATCCTTTACATTTGAGACATTACAGCGTCAGGTTGTATTAATCGCATCTGATGAAGATAGCGCCGAAAAACTTCGTGATGACTGTGCCGTGATCGCGGGCGAACAGAACGTGCGTTTCTTCGGCGCCCGTCCCGCTCATCAGGCGCAAATGCTCGATATGTCATCTTCCATCGCTCAGATAGAAACATTGAAAGCGCTTGCCGGCGGAAAACATTACATTGTTGTTGCATCTCCGAACTCAATTGTCGAGAAAGTCCCGTCGCCCGATAAGTTCAGCAAAACAATCATCGAAATCGAGAACAATCATGAATACAACTTCAAAATACTAATCGAGCAGCTTGAGCAAATCGGATTCGAACGGAAGAATTTTGTGGAAAGCTACGGCGACTTTGCCGTCCGCGGAGGAATCATCGATGTGTTTCCCTATGTCGGAGAAAACCCTATCCGCTTCGAGTTCTGGGGTGATACTGTAGAATCGATCCGGGAGTTCGATGTACTTTCACAGCGTTCGATTCGAGAGTTGAAATTAGCAAGCATAGTTCCCAAATTAACCACCGATAACACGGAAGATGCGCAGATAAACACAGATTCATTGTTCAATTATCTCGCTAAAGATGCAATTGTAATTCTCGATGAACCGGAAATAATCAAGCGTGAAATCGAAGAACTTTTCAAAGAAGGAGTTACAAATCTATTTTCTTTTGAGGAAATATATAAACAGACTTACAAATTCTCTCTCATCTGCAATTCTAACTTCAGAGCGGACGAATCCGAAATCTCAACGAGTCAAGTCGTCGACCCTAATCCAAAATTTATGGTGAGCAAAGACGAACCATCCCAAATTATCCGGGATTTTAACGCTCAGCCTCAGCCCTCCTTCAACGGCAGTGTTAATTTACTTATCGATCATCTTGCTAAACTGGAAAGCGAAGGATATAAAATTTTCCTCTCGTGTGATACTAAGGACGAAGCGGAACGGTTGAAAGAGTTGATTGATGAAGTAGTAACAGCGCCGGATAAGTCAGGGTTGGATTCAAGATGGAAGATTGATGATTCAGGCACATCCATCATCCATCACCCATCCTCTATCAATCCCGTGTTTCTAACTGAGACTATTCATTCCGGCTTTATCTATCATCCATCGAAAATCGCCGTACTCACCGAGCATGAAGTCTTCGGCCGTCTCAAAAGACGTGGAGGCGCTAAACGCAGACGCTTCAGAGGATTCTCGCAAAAAGAATTGCGTCAGCTAAAACGAGGCGATTACGTTGTGCATGTCGATCATGGTATCGGTGAGTTTGCGGGTTTGACGAAGATTAAAGTCGGAAGTGTAGAACAGGAAGTGATGAAAATTTTATTTCTTGAGAAGGACACGCTTTATGTAAATCTTAATTTCATCAATCGTGTTCAGAAATATTCGTCGCAGGAAGGACACGTTCCGAAGCTTACGAAGTTAGGCGCGCCAGATTGGGAGCGGATGAAGGCGAAAGCCAAAAGCCGCATCAAAGATATAGCGCGCGATCTCATCGCACTTTACGCTAAGAGGAAGCAAGAACAAGGTACTGCATTCTCGCCCGATTCTCACTGGCAGAAAGAGCTGGAAGCGTCGTTCATGTATGAAGATACAATCGACCAGGCGACAGCAACTCTCGATGTCAAGCATGATATGGAAAGCTCCTCGCCGATGGATCGCCTGATATGCGGCGATGTCGGATTTGGTAAAACGGAAGTTGCCGTGCGTGCCGCCTTCAAGGCAGTGATGGATGGAAAGCAGGTTGCTATCCTTGTTCCGACAACTATTCTCGCCCTTCAACATTACAATACATTTCTCGACCGGCTCAATCGTTATACAACGAGAGTCGAGAATATCACGCGATTCAAATCGAAAAAAGATCAAACTCGAATCGTAGAAGAAATGAAAAAGGGTTCAATCGATATTATTATTGGAACGCATCGGCTTCTCTCGAAGGATATCGGATTTAAGGATTTAGGATTGCTGATTATTGATGAAGAGCATCGGTTTGGCGTTTCGGCGAAAGAAAAACTTCGTCAGCTCAAAGCAAGCGTTGATACGTTAGCATTAACCGCAACACCGATTCCGAGGACTCTTCACTTTTCTCTCATTGGCGCGCGCGATCTTTCGCTTATAAACACGCCGCCACGCAATCGCATTCCGATCATCACCGAAATTATTCCTGCCTCTGACGGCAGAAGAACACAATGGCATATTATTCGAGAGGCAATTCTCAAAGAGCTTCATCGCGGCGGGCAAATATATTTTGTACACGACCGTGTCCAGAACATCGATGCAATCGTCGAGCAAGTGAAATCGCATATACCGGAGGCACGCGTCCATGTTGCACACGGACAAATGAGTGGACACCAGCTTGAAAAGACAATGTTAGATTTCCTTGAGAAGAAATACGATGTCCTGGTTTGCACAAAGATTATTGAATCGGGACTTGACATACCGAATGTCAACACAATAATAATCAACCGTGCGGATAGATTCGGACTTGCAGAGTTATATCAATTGCGCGGACGGGTCGGGAGATCGAACATACAGGCATACGCGTACCTTTTCGTTCCGCCGATAAGCGCGCTGCCCAAGCATACTCTTCGTCGGCTATCGGCAATAGAAGAATTCACCGAGCTTGGCTCCGGTTTCAATCTTGCAATGCGCGATTTAGAAATCCGTGGCGCGGGCAATCTCCTCGGCGCCGAGCAATCGGGTTTTATCATGGAAATGGGTTTCGAGATGTACGAGCGGATCGTTCGCGAGGCAGTTGATGAATTGAAACAGGAAGAATTTAAAGAGTTGATTGATGGTGGGAGATTGAAGATAGAAGATAGCAAACTCAAATCATCCATCATCCATTATCCATCATCCATCGAATCGATAATTGACGCCGATATTGAGGCGCTCATTCCGGATTTTTATATTGAATCCGACACCGAACGTCTCGATCTTTACCGCCGTTTATACAAAGCAACGACCGAAGAAGAGCTTAGATCGATGCGCGAAGAACTCAAAGACCGTTTCGGTGAATATCCCGAAGAAGTAGAAAATCTTTTCCAGCTTGTTGAGTTACGAACGCTCGCTTCTCACGCCGGCTTCCCGAAAGTATCGTTGAAAGAAAATGTTCTTACGATTACACTCCCCGATGAATCTAATAAACAATTCTATGGCGAAACAAGCGAGGATAATTCTCCGTTCCAGCGATTGATAAGGAAGATCGCACTGGAGAAAAGAAAGGATGTGCAGTTGAAGCAAGCGGGGAAAGAACTCACACTTCAAATTAAACTGGGTGTTTTCAAAGAAGCCGGTAAACGGATTGAAGAAGTAAAAACGAAAATTGAAGAAATCGGCTCGGCTGTCTCCCGATTGTCCTAAGCGGAAGATTGCCGAACAGAAAACAAATGAGCTGATCACAATAATTTCATTCACCGATAACTTGCACAAAAATTTCTCTTGTTCTCGATCGATTGTCAAAATCGACGAGAACAATTTGCTGCCACGTACCCAAACACATTTGACCATCGGAAAAAGGGACCGAGAGCGACGGTCCAAGTAAAGCGGCGCGTACATGCGCAAACCCGTTTCCGTCTCCCCATCGTGCGTTGTGATCGTAATGGATGTTTTGCGGCGCTAACCTTTCGATTGCTTTTTTGAGATCTTCAATAACTCCCGGCTCGAACTCAATCGTTGTGATACCGGCGGTTGAACCCGGAACAAAGACAACCGCAATACCATTTGAGATATTCGATTTACCGATTGCATTTTCGACTTTCGGCGTTATCTCTTTTATATCGCTGAAGCCATCCGTTTTTATCTGAAACACTGACGAATAAACTGCCATAATTGATTCCTTCAATAATATTTCTTATCGTGATTCAATTACATGAAGTTAATTTTTTTATCGAACATAACAAAATGAAAATTCTCGCGCTTACCGATATCCATGCCGCCTACCATAAGGCAGAAGAAATAATTTCCAAAGAATCTCCAGACGTTCTCATCATAGGCGGGGATTTGACGAACGTTGGTACGATGAAGGAAGCGGAGGATGCACTCAGGAGCTTTCAGCAATTTAATCCAAGACTTTTATGCCTGGCGGGAAATATGGACTTGCCGCAGCACGACGACTTGTACAATCGTCTTGGTATTTCCCTAAATGCTCGCGGTGTTGTACTTGAACACATCGGATTTTTCGGCGTTTCATCAGCGCCGATTTCACCCCTTCACACGCCCTACGAAATCACCGAAGAGGAAATTTCCAGGAGAATTCACGAGGGATACAGGCAAGTTCAACACGCCGCAAAAAAAATCCTCATATCACACGCACCGCCGTACGGCACTAAAGTCGATATTATCCATTCGGGTATTCATGTTGGCAGCACCGCTGTCCGGGAGTTCATCGAAGAGCATAACCCAGATGTGGTTATATGCGGACATATTCACGAGGGCCGCGGCCAGGATATAATAGAAAATACCAGGATTGTGAATTGCGGAACTGCAAAGGATGGGTACTACGTTGTGTTGAATACGGAACAGGACGAAATTAAAATAACAAATTTGCGGTTTTTTCTTAACAGGCTATAAAAGCAAAAAGCGGCAAGTTTATCGCCGCTTTCTGTGCACATTCATATTCCCACGTATTACTTACATAATTATCCTGGTTTTTTCTCTTCTTCTTTTTTCTCTTCCTTCTTCTCTAATTGTTCGTCTTTTTTCTCATGCTGTTTTCCGATGTTGTTTATCGACTTTTATAGCCGGTCTAAAAGCTTTTCAAGTTCGCTGCTTGCTTTTGAGATCGTATCCCGCTCATCGAGCGTGCAGTATTCTTTTTGCCGATAAACCCATTTACCATCGATCATGACGGAATCGACATTCTCGGGAGAAGATGAAAAAACAATCGACGAGTATATGTTTGATCGCCCCGAATAAGGGTTTTGTATATGAGAAAGGTTTAGAATAGTAAGATCGGCTTTTTTACCAACTTCAATACTGCCGATTTCACTCTCAAGCCCGAGCGCTTTCGCGCCATTGATAGTAGCCATATCGAAAATTGTTTTAGCATCCATCGCTGTAGGACCATGAAACGGTTTCTGCAATAAAGAAGCAAGCCGCATTTCCTGGAACATGTCCAAATTATTATTGCACGGCGCGCCATCGGCGCCCAGAGATATTGTGATGTTCTTCTGCATCAGTTTTGGTATGTTGGCGATGCCGGAGCCAAGCTTTAAGTTCGATGACGGGCAGTGAGATATATTGGATTTTGTTGCTTGAAGTATGTTCACCTCATTTTCATTTAGATGAATGCAGTGAGCAAGACATGAACGCTCTGACAATAACCCCAGGTGATGCAGAAACTCAACATTATCCATTTTACATCTGCGGCGAACGGTTTCAAGCTCTAACTTATTCTCTGATGCATGAGTATGAAACAACATACCAGTGAAATCATTTGTCATCTCATATGCATCGCGCATGAGAGTATCCGAACATGAGAGGACAAATCTCGGTGCAACCGCATATTTGATTCTGCCATTGTACGAATTATGCCAGCTTTCGGCAAGAGCGAGTGTCGATTTAAGTGAATCTTTTGTCGGTTCTTTTAGTTTGGGAAAAATGTCGTTAATATCCATCATTGCCTTACCGACAAATGCCCTGAGACCTGTTTCGCCAATAGCTCGGATAATTTCCTCTTCATAGTTGATGCTTCCCATATCGAGAATAGTTGTCGTTCCCGACCTGATTAGCTCGGCAATCCCTATTTTCGTTGAATGATACATTGATAGTTCGTTATGCGCGGCTTCCATCGGAAAGATTTTTTCCCGAAGCCAATCGAGGAGCTGCAAATCATCTGCCAATCCACGGAACAGTGTCTGACATAGGTGAACATGAGTTTGAATAAAACCCGGGACGATAACCAAATTCCGAGCATCAATAATCCCACCGGGGGAAACCGCTGTAGCGCTATTGGCAGGTAAGAGAGCAGCAATTCGATTTCCCTCAATAAGCAGCGATACATCTTTAAGAATCTCATTTTGCAAATTCATTGTAATGATTGTACCACCCTGGATTAGCACAGACACGTTAAAACCTTAATATTTATTTTTTCTGATGAACATGATTTGATTGAAGAATCGAATGCAAATATAACATTCGCCGGATAAATTGCAACATCGAAAACAACAGGCCATAGAAAACGGTTGCCCGATTTTGTGTGAAATAAAACTATGAGCTAAGAGCGTTAATCCTTTTCATACACTCTGGTTTCCTCATTTAAAACTTTTCTGATTGTTCTCAACATTTGGTCAGGATCGTATGGCTTTGAAATGATTCCGTTCACTGCCACCATTAGCTTTTCAGATTTTATTTTAGGATCGAGGTAACCACTGGCTATAATAACTTTGATGTTGTTATCTATCGCTCTGATTTCTTGATACACTTCCCATCCGCTTTTCTTCGGTAAGCCAATATCCATAATGATAAGCGAGATTTTAGATCGATGTTTTTGAAATGCTTCCAAAGCTTTGTAACCATCCATTGCAGTAATAATTTTATAGCCATAACCTTTGAGCAAAACGGAGACCGATTGTAGAATAGCATCCTCGTCTCCAACAAATAGAATAGTTTCAGAACCACGGGGTATTGCTTCTTGTGGTTCGGTGTATTTATCAGATACTGTTTGTTCGTGATCAATAACCGGTAAATATATGTAAAATGTTGTTCCAACTCCGACACTACTCTTTACATCTATAAAGCCCTTGTGTGCTGTAACAATACCGTAAACAACCGCAAGTCCTAAGCCAGTCCCTTTCCCCGTTTCTTTTGTTGTAAAGAAAGGTTCAAAAACCCGGTTTCGAATATTTTCATTCATGCCTGATCCTGTATCGGCCAAGGAGAGGCAAACATATCTATCTTCTTTTGCATCGGAAAATATTTTCTTAACATCCCCGCCCATAACCATTTCACATTTAATTAAAATGGATCCTCTCTCCGGCATAGCATCACGTGCATTAACACATAAATTAATAAGAACTTGACTAAGCTGATTAGGATCTGCATAAATTGGAGGTATCGTCGAGTCAATGGATCCTTCCACTATGATAGTTCTTGGAAAAGTCTCCACGAGTAATTTTTTCAGGTCTTCGATGATGACGCCAAGCTGCAGTGATTCGAATTGTACATCGGTCTTCCGTGCAAAAGTTAAAATCTGCTGAACTAATTTCGATCCTCTTTTTATTGCATCTTTATTAACATCGATAATCCTGGTAATTCGTGAATCCTCAATTAGTTTTCTCTCCAAACTGTTTGTGTTTAGCAACATAATTTGAAGCAGGTTATTGAAGTCATGCGCGATGCCGCTGGCAAGCGTTCCTAAGCTTTCCATCTTCTGTGCTTGGATCAGTTCTGCCTCCAACTTTTTTCGCTCGGTCATATCTCTTCCGATACTCACAAATCCGGTTAACTCTTCATCGACGATTATGGGGGTAAATGAAAAATTCATTGGAATTCGCTTTCCATCGCGACAAACCATGTCTGTATCGAAATAACTCTCCCGCATCTTACGTTCAATGACAGAGGAACGATATTCATCAAGATATTCTTTACGCTGAATGTAATTTTGTAATGGCAAGCCGATTAAATCCTCTTCTTTGTACCCGAACACTTCCGATACGTTCTTACCTCGGATCATCTCGATACGGAAAAATCCATCTGTTATTAAGAAAATATCATTCATCACCGAAAGTGCAGATTTTAGTGCATCGTAGATCGGATGAAATGCAATTTTATGACGAAATATGAAATAAACTGCAATTGTAAGAGCAATTGTGCACAGGTAAAAATACGATTCAATATCAAGCCGTAACAAGCCGAGAAATATCGAATCGGTAAACGGTCCCGGAAGAATCAACAATAAGAACATGGACCCTACCATGAATATGTTTGCTCTTTTAAAACGCTCTTTGAAACCGCCTAAGATTTCGAAAAGCATTGCGATACCTACAGCGAAAAACACCGACAACCATGTTAAGTAAAATATGCTGCCGCTTTGAGTAATTAATCCTTCATCGGAGACCGGTTTCTGAATAAAATCCCACAACAACATTGCATAGGAAAATAATCCCGCTACGTAGATTGCTATGTTGGTTCCAAGTGATTTTACAATTTTCTTATGGCGGACAAGATAGACAACAAAATGTATAAAAAGGAACGGATAAATAGCATAAAGGAAAAGTATTGCATGTAGAACAATCCCGTAGAAAACTGTCCCGTTCAATTTTTGCAAGAGTGCGATTGCAATCCCAAAGAATACAAGACAATTCACGCAAAAAAAATAGAATCTTGACAGTTGATTCCGATGCGATTTGAAAAAGATTATTAAAGATAGAAAAAAATTTGCCGAAGAATATGCAACCAATACGATGTCATAAGACATATCTCAGTATCCTATCGAATAATATAACAAAACTGATACTATGTATGTTAATTTCTCCCAGAAGATAACTTAGTTTGTTCTCATGGTACGGTAACGCCTCAATTTTCCTTCGATTGTGGCAATCAGAAGATCGGGATCCATCGGCTTCGTGAGGTAATCATCGACACCGAGTTGTACACCGGAGCGGATGATGACTCCGTCTTGTAAAGCACTCATGAATATAAACGGAATATTGCGTAAGTTTTCTTGTTCCTGGACAGCTCTAAAAAATTTAAACCCGTCAAGTTCTCCCGGACCAAATTTAATATCGCTTAATATTAAATCGAACGATTGAGATTGCAACATTTCAAGCGCGCTATTTATATCGGGTGCCGTTAATACATGATAACCGCAATCGACTAATATATCCTCAAGCGATCTAAGCAGCAAAAGATCATCATCAACGATAAGAAGCCGTCCTTTTGTTGTGTGCCGTTGGAAACACGAAAGTATATACGGCTCTAATTTTGTTGCTTCCTCAGGCGTTATATTGAATTGTTGTTTCAGACTATCGAGCGCTTCTACATTTCGGGCTTCAATTTGACCGGAGAGTATTTTTTTCTCTAAATTTTTGGAATAAAGTTCGAAGCGAACATCGGATTCAATTACGAGGTGGTCGTCGAAGGTCAATTCCAACAGTTCCTTCAATTGCATTAATGCACGGGCGCCATCGACTGTAGGCTGTCCCCCATGGTAACATTCCAGCATCTTTACTTTGTAGAGCGCCGCCCGTTCCGTTTTCGATTCCGGCACTCTCGCCCCGAGCAGATCCATTTTATTGTCATATTCTTCCGCAATCCGTTCCAGGCGTGACAGAAATGCCTGCTCCATTTCATTTCTTAGTTCAATCCGTATTTTTTGGATTTGCTTGTTTTGTCGCTGAATCATTTGCTCGTACTCTGCTTCAAATTTTTTCTTCTCTGCTTCAATTCGAGCCTCTGCCTCTTCTTGAATTTTTTTGCGCTCTTTGTCAATTTGAATCTCGAATTTTTTCTGAAACTCTTTCTCTAATTCTTCACGATATGCAATTCGGTTCTGCTCAAATTTTTCTTCTTCAATATCCCGTAGAATACGAAGTTGTTCCTGCACCTGTTTATCAATCTCATTATTCATCTCAATCTGCTTCGATGAAAAAGATTCTTCAAGCTTAGCTTTCTGCGCATCAAACTGTTGTCGTAAGGCATCTTCTTCCTTCGACAACTTCGCCTGAAATTCATCCCGCAATTGAGTCTCAATTTTTTCCCGCTCCATCTGCAATTGCTGTCGGCTTTGTTCTTGGAATAAAGCTTCGGTTTTTCTAAGTGATTCAAGTAACTTACGGTTAAATTCATCCTTCAGAGATTGTTCACGGTCGTGGAATGCCTGTTTTTCTTTAGATAATAATTCCTCTTGTTCTTTCTTTAACCGATTCTGGAGATTTTTGTGCTCAGATTCATATTGTTCAGCCAACTCAGCTTTCATCTTCTTTTCGATGAGCGCGATTTTATCTCGATGTTGCTCATCTAAGCGTTTCTCAGTTTTCGCAATTTCTTCTTCAAGTCGATTTTTCTCAGCTTCGATGGTTTTCTTTGCTTCAGTTTGAATCTTTTCGAGTTCTTCGGTAGCTTTACGCTCATATTTCAATTTAAACTCTGATTCAAGTTCCTTTCGCACAGCAGCATATTTCTTTTCAAATTTATCTTCCTCGGATGCCCGCACCTCCCCAAATTGACCTTTAACTTTCTTTTCAACTTCTGCGTAAAGCTGATTCTGTTTTTCTTGAAATGACTCCTCCAGCTTCATCTTCGTTTCATTGAATTCCTGAACAAGAGACTGCTTTTCTTTTTCAAGATCTGTTTTGAATTCCGAAGCTAATTCTTCTTTAATCTTATTCCGTTCAATTTCCAGTTGTTGGATGTTTTGATCGCGAAAAGCCGTCTCAGTATCATTCAGCACACCACTTAGTTTCTGATTCAATTGGGCTTCCAGCAGTCGTTTCTGTTCCTGTAAGGTTGAGCGTTCCCTCGCTAACAATTCCTCCTGCTCATGTTTATAGCGCTGTTCGAGAGTTCGTAAATCATTTTCATATTGACTTACAAGTTCTTTTTTCATTTCATTTTCGATGAAGGCAATCTCAACTTCGTGCTGTTGATTAAGACGCTCCTCAGATTTAGCAATCTCTTCATCTAATTTTGTCTGATACTGCTGTTCCAACAGTTTTCGAGCTTCCTCAATCTGATGTTCAAATTTTACTTTGAGTGTTTGCTTCTGATGATCGAGTTTCTCACGTTCCTCCGCCAGAACATTTGCGGCTTGCTCTTCTGCTTTGCGAAGTTCCAGCGTGTATTTCGATTTGTACTCAGATTCAATCTGCTGGCGAAGTTTCTGCTCCAGCATTTCTCTGCTGGCAAGATTTTCTTCGCTTAACTTCGGTGAAATCGGGGGCTTCTGTTTGATTGTATCGGCTGTCGCCTGAAATCCGGATTTATGCTTTAACTGACCGTGGGTTTTTTTACTTTCAAAGAGCGATATACGTTCTTCAAATGCGATGATGAAGGGATTGCGAGGTTCAATTTTTTTTGCTTCGGCAACTTGGATTTTGGCTTCATCGAACTTTTCTTCGATGATAAGCTTGTCCGCTTGTCTTAAATATTGGCGGAAGATATCCCGGCTTGAATCCGGGGAAATTGAAGGTGAATTCTTTGAAATTGAATTACTATTGTCCAATTTATTCCCCTTATAAACAAAATTCCCTATGACATGATAGTCCACCCTTTTCAGGATGCTATCTTATAATTTTCAATGAGTTAAATATACAAAAATGACAATAAATGTCAAATGATTGAATTTAGACTCTAATTTGCTGGCATTTATGTAAATTTGACATTTATCAAAAAAAACGCTAATTTCAGCCACAAAAGATATGTTAGATTTTAGGGATATCAAGACATGAAAAACATTCGAACATATTCAAAGATTATTGCCGTACTGATACTGATTAATTCATATTTTGTCAGCGCTCAAATGTATGAAAGAAAAATTATCGAATATGTTAGAATGGTATCAAAAGGACAAAGCATACAAGTTGCATCGAAGTTACCCGATCTGAAAAGGAAGATACCTCGTTCGGCCGGATTGATATACGTCGAGGGTTTAGTCGCTACCAGAGGGGATGAAGCAATTCGATGTTTCAGCATAATCGCCGACAGCTTTCCTCACAGCGAATGGGCAGACGATGCATTGGCGAGGCTATTTGAGTATCATCAAAATTCCGGCAAACCGAATGAAGCAGAAGAGAATTTTGAGCGTCTCCGATCTGAATACCCTGCTTCACCATATCTCTCAACAAACTATTTGCGGGATATCAGATTCTCTGATTATCAACCTCAACAAGAGCGGGGAAACGATTATGCGGTACAAATCGGAGCATTTTCAATCCGGGAAAATGCAGAAAAATTACAGCAACGTTTCAGTTCAGAGGGATATAATGCAGATGTTTATGAAAATCTCCTCGATGGAAAAAATTTGTTGTTTCTCGTTTGGGTAGGTTCCTTCGGTAATAATGAAGAAGCTCAACGTGTCCAGGGAGAGATAAAGGCAAAATACAATATCGACGGGCTTATCCGTATGCGGAGTTCGTGGAAAAAATGGTAGCATTTTGTAACCCAATTCATTGAATAGATAAATTTATTCATTCAGGGAGTTTCTATATCTCTCGATGTAAAATTTTACTCCGCGTGAGATTATTGCTCTTGCATATCTCTCAAATTTTACTAAATTATTGCATTAGACTAAGCTCCCATATCTCTGAATTAAATGGTTGTACTGTATTTCATTTCGTTGAAAGGAAATAAAATGACTCTAAAAATTTTTATATCACTACTCTTCACCTTTCTATCGCTCACTCCCAATTTAACGCTGAATGCCCAACAGAAAAGACCTCTCGAGATTGAAGACCTTTTCCGCATTAAGCGTGTTACCGATCCGCAACTTTCACCTGATGGAAAATGGATCGCGTTTGTAATAACTGAAGTTGACAAATCCGCAAACAAAATGAATAGCGATCTTTATCTCATCTCATCAACGGGTACTGGTATGAGAAAATTTACTTCGCACCCGGGCAACGATGTCAATCCACGGTGGTCACCGGACGGCAAAACGATTGCCTTCGTGTCAAACCGTTCGGGAGATGGACAAATATGGCTTATCGGAGTTAATGGCGGTGAAGCCAGACAATTAACGACACTTTCAACCGGCGCGTCAAATCCGGTCTGGTCACCGGACGGAAAAATGATCGCGTTTGTTTCAACAGTATATCCCGAGTTCTCCAATAAACCATTCAAGGAAAGTAACGAGCTAAACGAAAAGAAAGATGAAAATAATGCAAAAAGTAAGGTCAAGGCTCACATCATGACAAAGCTGTTATATAAACATTGGAATGCATGGGTCGACGATAAACGCCAGCATATATTTGTCATGTCACTCGAAGGCGGCGAACCAAAAGATATAACGCCGGGTGATCGCGACGCAATGCCAACGTCCTCAACATTTTCTGCTGGTGACGATTTTGCTTTTTCCTCCGATGGAAAAGAAATTGCCTACACTGCTACACCAACCGAAAATGAAGCCTGGAACACAAACCACGATATCTACTCGGTATCCATAGATGGAACCAACAGAAAACAAATTACAACAAATCCCGCGGCGGATGGATTTCCGCGTTATTCATCCGATGGAAAATATATCGCATACCGCGCTCAGCGTCAACCCGGTTTCGAAGCCGATAAGTTTGAACTTATGCTCTATAATAGAACTACTGGTAATATTGAGAGCCTCTCCGAGCAATTCGATGCAACAGTTCAGGCATTTCAATGGACATCGGATGGAAGCAGAATTTATTTTACTTCAGAAGAAAAAGCGAATCAGCAAATCTATTATCTCTCAGTAAAAAATAGAAGTATCACTAAATTTGTCGAGAGCGGCGTTAATGGGGATGTGAGTGTTTCTGCCGATGGGAAATCGATTTGCTTTTCTCGGCATACGCTTTCAAGACCGGCAGAAATTTATTGTTCTTCATCAGATGGAAAGAATGTAAAAAAACTTACCGGTGTAAACGACGAACTTTTCAGCAACATTATGATGAATGAAGCCGAGAGCGTTACTTTCACCGGCGCGGCGGGTACTCCAATTCAATCATGGCTAATCAGACCGCCGAATTTTAATCCGTCCATGAAATATCCTCTTGTTT
The DNA here is from genome assembly GCA_964520905.1 of uncultured Chlorobiaceae bacterium. Taxonomy (GTDB): domain Bacteria; phylum Bacteroidota; class Ignavibacteria; order UBA10030; family SZUA-254; genus JAGVIE01. The sequence goes on from CAZFQL010000009.1 coordinate 104,728, forward strand.
ATCTCGTACATGGTGGACCCCAGAATGCGTGGGAAAACGGTTGGCATTACAGGTGGAACGCACAACTCTGGGCGGCACAGGGATATGTGGTGATGGCGCCCAACGCACGCGGTTCAACAGGGTTCGGTCAAAAGTTTGTCAATGAGATCAGCAGCGATTGGGGCGGCAAGGCATACGAAGATTTGATGAAGGGTGTCGAATATTCAGAGGCATTGCCTTATGTCGATAAAGATAAAATGGCGGCGGCAGGCGCTTCTTACGGCGGCTACATGATGAACTGGTTCGCAACACATACAGGGAAATTTAAAACCATCATCACTCATGCGGGAGTTTATAATTTCTATTCGATGTATGGAACCACCGAGGAAGTTTGGTTCGATGAATGGGAACATGGCGGAACACCCTGGGATGTACCAGAAGAATACAACAAATTTTCGCCGCATGCCTATGCAAAAGAAATGTTGAAATATAAAACCCCGATGCTCATTATTCACAACGAACTCGATTATCGGGTGCCTGTATCGGAAGGGATGCAATTGTTCACCACACTTCAGCGAATGGGAATTAAATCAAAATTTTTATCATTCCCCGACGAAGGGCATGGCGTTCTTAAACCACAGAACAGCGAGTTGTGGCATAAGACGGTGTTTGAATGGTTGGCAGATTATTTGAAGTAGTGAATTGGAATCTTGGGTTATTGGATTAACGTACTAATGATTAAAGCAAATATGATAATTTCACGACTCTCGAATATTTTTATATTAAGCATTTTTCTCATTTTGCCTCAATTTGCCTGCGTAACACATAAAATTGTACAACCCGATGAACTAAGAAACGAAAAATTAGACGATATAAGTATCATTACGAATAACGGATCTATTATTAATTTAGATGGAGAGCGATATAAGATTAAGGATAGTTCGGGATGTTTATACATTGAAGGGGTAGGAACCATTATTTCCGATTCGACCGCGAATGACGAAGAAATATTTAGTGGAAGTATCTTTTACGATGACATCGAAAAAATTATATTAACAGAACGATCAATGATAAGCTTTTTATTTGTAACTGGAGCTATCATTCTTGTTTTTAAGTCTTTATTTGCACATCCTTGGAACTGAGGTTATATAATGAGTATTGTAGATAGAATGATTTCGATTCAAAAAAAGAACAATTCTTTACTTTGCATTGGATTGGATACCGATGTTTCCAAAATTCCCGCATCACTCAAGCATCATTCAAATCCGCAACTCGAATTCAATCGTCGTATCATTGAAGCAACTACAGATTTGGTTTGCGCGTATAAATTGAATCTTGCATTCTATGAATTAGCGGGCGAAAAATATTATGAGACAATTCGGAAAACGCTCGAGTATATTCCGGGGGAAATCATCACAATCGCCGACGGCAAGCGGGGCGATATCGGCAACACCGTAGAACAGTATGCAAAAATTATTTTCGATGATTGGAAGTTTGACGCGGCTACGGTGAATCCATACATGGGAAAAGATTCAATCGAACCATTCATCAAAAGCGAAGATCGTTGTGCGTTTATTCTCGCATTGACATCAAATCCCGGCTCGAAAGATTTTCAATATTTGAATGTCGAAGGCAAACCGCTATACGAGCATGTGGTTGAAAGTGCAAAGAAGTGGAATACGAAAAACAACATAGGACTTGTAGTCGGCGCTACGCATCCGGCAGAATTGAAAAGGATCCGCTCACTTGCTCCTGAAATGCCGTTATTGATTCCGGGAATCGGCGCTCAGCAGGGAGAGATGGAAGAAACTGTACGATCTGGCTGCGATCGGAACGGTGAACTCGCGTTGATCAATGTAAGCAGAGGAATTATTTACGCTTCTCAAGCAGATGATTTTGACAAGAGAGCGAGGGAAGCAGCTTTAAAGTATAAAGAACAAATCAATAATTTCAGGGGATAGGTAATACAGAAACAATAATCAGTATGCAAAAAAGATTTCTATATTACCACCAGAGTTTAAGGAGGAACTATGGACAATCAAAAATTTTCGTTCAACATTCCGGAGCGTTTCTTGAGGCAGCTCTGGAAGAATCAGCTTTTTTCAACAACCAACCTTCATACGACAGCTAATCAACCGGTAGAAATTATTTCACCGGGGAAATTAAATCAGGACGGGGGTCCCGACTTCCTTGATGCGTGTATACGCATAGACGGCATTATTTACCGCGGCGATGTTGAAATTCACCAGCGCAACGACGAATGGTTCGAGCATAAACATCAACAAGATCAAAAATACAACTCGGTAATTCTACATGTAATTCTCCACGCCGATGGAAAGACCACATGCCCGACTACAGAGAGCAACCGGGCGATACCTGTTTTAGCCATTGACCATTATCTCAATTCTACATACCGTTCGACGTGGGAAAAAATGATTTTAAACGAGCGGGCAGAGCGTCTCACAACATTGAGATGTTTTTCACAAAATGACTCCATTGAAATCTCAACCATACAAAAATGGCTCGACAAATTGGCTGTAGATAGAATCGAATTTAAGGTGAGACGTTTTGAGGAACGGGTGAAAGAAATGATTCAGCAAGAACAATTGCGCGTGAAAGAACCGCCACCACGATACGCCGATACGCCGTTCGGTCTCAATCCCGAAGAACTGCCGTCACCAGCGCCAAAATTTTCACAAAAAGATTATCGTAATATCCATCTCTGGGAACAGTTGCTGTATGAGGGGATAATGGAAGCGCTTGGTTATTCAAAAAATCAGGAACCGTTTCTTAAACTCGCGAGAAATGTTTCGTTAAAATTCATCGCCGATATGCCTGATCATGCATCGCAGGAAGACAAAATTTTACACTATGAATCTATCTTGTTCTCTGTGGCAGGTCTCATTCCTTCACGCGGCGAACTGCTCGACAAAGAGACAAAGAATTATACCCGGCAATTGAGAACTATCTGGAAACAATTCCAAAAATTGTATCACAACGAATGTCTTCAAAAATCAGAATGGCAGTTTTTTAGACTAAGGCCCGACAATTTCCCTACTATTCGAATTGCCGGTGTCGCAAGACTTCTAAAAAAGTTATCCCAAGACGCTCTATTCAAGTCCATAATACAAACGACTAAATCCGGCGAGATTAAGAGTAAAGAAAAGTTTTTATATCTTGAACAACTTTTCATCGTGACTGTCGACGGTTTTTGGTCGAACCATTATCGTTTCGGTGAACTATCTAATAAGTCGATCCCCACGCTCATTGGGAAAAACCGGGCAGATGAGATTGTACTCAATGTCGTCATTCCAATCTGCTTGCTATATGCGCGCGTCTTTAGAGACAAAGACGTCCGGCAGGGAACATTAAAAATATTCGAGCAGTCACCCCCTGTCAGTGCGAACACAATCATAAAAACAATGGAAGACCAACTTATTAAAAGCAGGCTAAAACTTCATTCTGCGATGCTTCAACAGGGAACTCTCCAACTATATAAATTCTATTGCGCAATTAACAGGTGCAACGATTGTAGAATCGGTCAGGGGCTTAGCATCGGCGGCTGAAAATCGAAAGGTATATATTTGATTTTCAAAAAGAAAAGCATTACTTTCTGGCACACGATTAAATTATATTCCCGATCAAATTCAATTAAGATAATTCGATAATAAAGGAACAGCCAATGTCACTCCTCGATTCCAAAACCGGAAAGCAAATCACAAATTATTCAATTGATGAGCTGAAAGAACAAGCCAATCTCATGCGGGGATATAATCTTGTAGCTCTTCATGCGGCAGGTTCGGGTCATGCGGGAGGCACGCTGTCTATTATGGACATCACCGCGGCGCTCTATCTGAAAGTTGCCGATCACGATCCGAATAATCCATCGTGGGAAGATAGGGATAGAATCATCTGGTCAACCGGTCATAAAGCTCCAAGCCTTTACCTCGGGCTCGCATTCGCGGGCTTCTGTAAAAAAGAGGACGTGATGTATCTGCGAAAATTGTATTCACCTTTCCAGGGGCATCCTCACTGGCTAAAACTTCCCGGGGTTGAATTATCGAGCGGCTCACTCGGACAGGGATTAAGTGTTTCTGTCGGCATTGCTCTCGCCGGAAAGTTAAACGGCAAAAATTATAAAACATTCTGCATCATGGGCGATGGTGAACAGCAGGAAGGAAATGTTTGGGAAGCGGTTATGGAAGCCGGACATTACAAACTCGATAATCTCATCGGCATCGTGGATTTCAACAGACTGCAGATCGACGGATGGGTGAAGGATGTTATGAACATCGATCCTCTGGATGACAAGTATAAAAGTTTCGGCTGGAATGTAGTGCGGATAAATGGACACGATATGAAGCAAGTGGTCGATGCATTAGACAATGCAAAGAAAAATACCGGGAAACCCTTGCTCATCATCGCCGATACCGTGAAAGGTAAAGGAGTCAGCTTCATGGAGGATGTTGCGGGATGGCACGGTAAAACGCCGAACTACGATGAGATGCTCAAGGGATTGGATGAACTGAAATTGAAAGACAAGATTCCTTACGAGAAACTTCTTGATCATGCAAAAGAATATCAGAAAGAAGTGGACAAGATACTCGATTCCAAAATGCCGAAGTTCAAGAAAAATTACTGGTGGAACTCCGACGCCGCTATGAAAGTAAAGATGGAACCAACCCGAAAAGGTTTTGGACAATCACTTGCAGAACATGGAGACGATGATAGAGTTGTTGCGCTTGGTCTCGATATTTCAGGATCGATTACGATCAGTGAATTTTATCAGGGTAAACCCGAACGAAAAAAACGCTGGATCAGTATGGGAATTGCAGAACAATCTGCGACTGCGGCGGCGGCAGGATTGGCAAAAGAAGGAAAACTTCCCGTGTTGGGTACATACGGAACTTTCGCGGCGGCAAGAAATTTAGATCAGATCAGGGTATCTGTGTGTTACTCCAACGTTAACGTATTCATAGCAGGCGCGCATGGCGGTGTTTCTGTGGGACCAGACGGTGCGACACATCAGGCGCTTGAAGATTTATTCAATGTTTGCGGCTTGCCGAACATGTCGGTTGTAGTTCCATGCGATGCAATTGAGACGAAAAAAGCGAGCGATTATCTTTTACTAAAACATATCGGACCCAAGTTCCTCCGCTTCGCTCGTGAGGCAACACCGATTGTAACGACGGAGAAAACACCTTTTGTTTTCGGTAAAGCAAATATTTTCCGATTCAAAAAAGAAACTGAAAATCTAATCGACTCGTTCGATACTGTTCTCGCAGAACAATACAAGGATGAGCATGAAAATCTCTCCATCATCGCTTGCGGACCGATGGTTCCTGAAGCGATGCGTGCCGCTTACATCCTGAAGAAAGATTATGGCTGGGAAACGCGTGTTGTAAACATTCACACTCTGAAACCGATAGATGAAGCAGCGATAATCCGCGCTGCAAAAGAAACAGGCGTTGTTATTACGGCAGAAGAACATCAGATCGGCGCACTTGCGTGGCGTGTGAGTGGAGTTATCACAGAAAGCCAAGAACTCTACGGCAAACCGATTATTACCGGTGCAATTGGAGTGAAAGACCGCTTTGGCGATTCCGGTGCGCCGTGGGAATTGGTGAAAGAGTTTGAGGTAAGCGCCGAACATATAGCTAAAAAAGCGGTGGAGTTGATGAAGATAATAAAAATGTGAGCAGTTGCAGTGGAACGACGCCGGAAATATTGCGGTGATTAAGACAGCTTTAGAGGGTCGTCTAAAAAGCATTGAATGTCGTTTTGACAAAAGCGCTTCTTAGATAAACTTAATAAAGCGTAAGTGTAGACTTTGACTTTTGATTTGATAATCCATAAATTCCATACACGTACTTAGGAATTAGATGAATAATGTTGCAACGAGACAAAACAACAACGACATTCGTTTTTACAAGTATATGTGCAGTAATTACACAATGCGCATATAGAGAGTTGGGATGCAATAAACCGGAATGAATAAAATTGATAGGTTTGCGCCGAAAAAAATGAAATACAATGAATGGTTAAATCTATTTTAATTACAGAAGAATGCCGCGCCCCAAGATACGTCGCATCGTGCGGCCTAAAATAGGATAATATGGAAAATGAAGCTTGACGATCAAATCTCAGATTTACAAATACTCACTGGAGACTGTCGTAAAATTCTTACGAATCTGACTGCTGAATCTGTCCAGTGTTGCGTTACCTCACCGCCTTACTGGGGTTTACGCGATTACGACAACTCTTCCCAGATCGGTGCAGAGCAGTCACCAGTTCAATATGTTGAAAACCTTGTAGAAGTATTTTCTGAAGTCCAGCGCGTATTGCGAAATGACGGAACCCTTTGGTTGAACATTGGTGATGGATATGCCCGCAACGGTGGGACCGGTAAATGTGGACCGAACGCAATAGTTGGCAACACAAAAAAACTTATTCAAAAACGCAATTGCAAAGTCCCGAATTGCTGGGGATTGAAAGACAGAGATTTGATGGGATTGCCGTGGCGGGTCGTGTTCGCATTGCAAGCAGATGGATGGGTGTTGAGATCAAGAATAACATGGGTCAAGAAAACAGCCATGCCGGAGAGTGTGAAAAACAGGCCGACAAATGCAACCGAGGATGTTTTTCTGTTGTCAAAATCGCCGACTTACTATTACAATTCTGAAGCTGTGCGCGAAGCGACTGGTGCTAATTTGCGAAATTGCTGGGTGCTTGGACCGGACACTAGCGGCAATGGGCATCCGGCAACGTTTCCGCGTGAATTGGCACGGCGATGTATTCTTCTTGGCAGTCGAGCCGGCGACACGATATTAGACCCGTTTAGCGGGTCCGGAACCACAGGTGTGGTAGCCCAAGAATTAGATCGCAACGCAATTCTCATTGAATTAAACCCTAAATATTCCAAATTCTCAAACAAACGAATAAGTCATGCCAACCAAAAAACCCTCAGGTTCTAAAGAGCTAATCCTAAACTATTTTCTATCAAATATTGGCAAAGTTTTAGAATCAAAACAAATTCAAAAAGCAAGCGGAGGCGCGGTTGAGTGGGCACGACGAGTCCGCGAGCTTCGTAATGAGGAAGGGTATCAAATCCTTTCTAACAAAGATCGATCAGACTTAAAGCCAGGTCAATACCTTCTTGAAACGGTCGTTCGCGTCCCGGCTTTTAAGCGTGGAATCTCAAAGGAAACGCGCGCTTGGGTTTTAGAACGTAACGGTTATACATGCCAGATGTGCGGTGTCGCAGCCGGCGATTCAGACCCACTTGGTGGGCCTCGCACCGTCCGTTTGACAATTGGACACATCAAAGATAAATCCAAAGGCGGAGACGATACCCCGCAAAATCTGCGTGCTATTTGCACGAACTGCAATGAGGGCTTACAAAATACCGCAGTTCCAAAGCCAGACCAGATTTATTTACTTTCGCAAGCACGCCGTGCAACAATTAACGACCAGCAAGTTTTGCTTAAATGGTTGCTTAAAAAATTCAAATTGGATGCCATCCCGAAGCCTTAATTCAAAACGTTAAATAATGTGCTTTCTCTCATCGTCCGCTTCGGCGCTGAAATACTAAGAGGCATGACAAAAAAAAGACAAAAGAGAAGAGCGACACAGACAAGAATTACACTATGGTAGCATCCAGGCTTAAAGAACCCAACACACAAACTAAGCATGGGGCGCAAAGCCGCCCTCGTCTTCGACATATGGCCTGTCTGATGCCTCCGTCGGCACCTACGCTTCGCTCGCACCATCATGTAGGCAGTCAGGCCACGTCTTGCGTTTGTTAAACGTTATCTGAAATAATCACAACATAATTACATCTTTCTCATCTCACAAAACACACTTGATTCATCCACTTCAACAATCTTAGCTTCAACATTAAAGCCAGCCGCCAAATAAAGGAATTGATCGGGGCTAACCGTTGTCGCTGTAAATCCATCCTTACTGACAATCATGCCGTTACGAGTTTTCTCATAATCTATTTCGCCTAACAAACCCGCCGCTGATTGTAATCGGAACCACTCGAGCCGGTGATTCCAAAATTTCTCTGAGTAACTTGAGAATAAAATTTTACCGCCCGGCTTGATTACACGGATGCTTTCTCTTATCAATTCTTTCTGGTCGACATGAAAAGCTGAGATCCCATTTTGTATACAGACAACAACATCAAATATATTGTCCGGGAAAGCGAGCTTAATTGCATTCATCTGCAGTAAATGACAATTTGAAATACTGGAAAGCATTTCTTTCCCCATCAGCAAGCTTTCAAAGGAAGTATCGATGCTGACAACCGATTTGGCAAGTCGGGCAAGCTTAGGCACGATTCGTCCGAAACCACACCCAAGGTCTAAAACCATATCGCCGCTGCGAATATTCTTCAAGACATGGTTTATTTCCGCTTCAAAGTATTGTTGTACGCGCGGCGGAGCTATTTCGTAAACACGCTTCAGCCGCTCCGCAGAAAGTTTATCGCTGTAATAGTCGATCATTTATAATTCAATGAGAAGTAATATCTGAACTGAAGTTTCCTTAATATTCAGTTTGTCGGAAGTATATTCTTTTCCAAAATTGGGACTGTATTGAATTTCCAATCCCACCCCGCGGGCAACCACATCACGTACCATGAAACCGCCGCCAATTGTTACACCATAGGCACCATCGCGAAAATGAGTGTATACACTATACTCATTTAGAACTCGGAGCAAGACATCGAGCCGTGGTCCTGCAAGCAGGTAGAACTCACCGAACTGCACATCAATTCTTGGTTTCAATAATATTGATAGTGAAAGGTAATCGAGTTCGTTTGCAAATGACATCTTTTCCCCGGTGCCTTCTGGATGTTCTGGCGTTGTTTCAATAAGTTTAAAGCCAACACCTTTCTGTGTATAATCCACAGACCCTACTACACTCAGGTTTGAAACATCCAATACCTCGATATAAAAGCCGATATTTGCTCCCCATCGGTAGTAAGTATTAAGATTAATATCTGTCGTATAATCAAAATCCAGTCTTGAAGCAACGGTTCCAATTTTGAGTCCATATGATCTCACCTGCCCGGAAGAATCTACAATAAAGATGTATAAGAGCAAGGTAATGAAGATAATACTGAAGAAAATTCTTTTGATTTTCATATTACACTCCTCTTTGAATTATTTAATTTTATAAACTGACTAATTTACTTCTCATCTGAAAGAAACTTTTTCAGAACATTATACCACCTCAGATATGTCTCAAGATAGACTTCCCGTTTCTTCAGGTTCGGCTCGATCACCTTCACCGGTTTTAATCCAACGAATGCTTCATCGAACGAATTATAAATTCCCGCACCTATACCGGCTCCGCGGGCGGCGCCCTGCGAGCCATCTGTATTGAAGAGAGTTATTTTTGTATTCATAGTTGTTGCAAATGCCTCGCAGAAAACGGGACTAAGAAATAAATTGGAATTACCCGCACGCATTTCTTTAATCTCCATCCCAAGCGCCGACATAGTTTCCATTCCATGCTTCAACGCGAAAACGATTCCTTCCTGTCCCGCTCTGAGAATATGCGCCTTAGAGTGAATATTCAGATCGAGATTACATATTGAAGCCCCGACAGATTTATTTTCAAGTGTTCTCTCAGCCCCGTTTCCGTATGGAATAACAGTTAAACCTTCTGAGCCGGCAGGGATCAACTCGGCAAGCCGGTTCATCTGATTATATGTTAGTGTATCACTTCCAAACGTTACAATGTTTTTCTTCAGCCAACTGTAAAGAACACCAGTGGCATTCACATCAAGAAGGACTCCGAATCGCGGATCATTTTTCTTGTGATTAACATGAAGAAACGTGTTCACTCGTGACCGTTCATCTGCAATCGGTTTATCAGTTATTCCGAAAATAACACCCGATGTACCGGCGGTGGCGGCACATTCACCAGGGCGTAAAACATTGAGTGATAAGGCGTTATTGGGTTGATCGCCTGCACGGTAAGTAACTTTGATGCCGGGTTTCAATTCCAACTCCGAAGCTGCCTTAGGTGTTAGCACACCATGATCATAAAAGTTTGGAACGACAACAGGGATAATTGACGGCTGAATGTTATACTGTTTTAGAATCATCTCGGCGATTTTCTCATCGACGAAATCCCACAACATTCCTTCCGAAAGTCCGGAGGGTGTGGTAAGAATTTCACCTGTCATCATCATGCCAATGTATTCGCCTGGCAGTATCATTTTATGAACACGTTTATAGATATCGTATTCGTTTTCCATCACCCATTTTAGTTTGGATGCGGTAAAGTTTTGGGGGGAATTCAGCAATCGTTGCATGCATATTTCTTCTCCGAGAGATTCGAATGCTTGCCTGCCAATTTCTTCAGCACGGTTGTCGCACCCGAGAATCGAAGGTCGAAGCACCTCAAGATTTTTATCGACAAGAACCAATCCGTGCATTTGATATGATATGCCAATAGCGCGGACATCGTCGAGTTTTGAACCGGCTTGTTGTTTTAGAAGTGCGGTTATAAGCTTAACATTTTCCCACCAAACAACGGGATATTGCTCAGCCCATCCTTGCTCAGGTGTTAAAATTTCGAGTTCATTTTCGGGTGAAACCGCAGAAGCAATCATACTTCCAGTCTCACTTTCAAGAAGTGTTGCTTTGATGAACGACTTGCCTATATCGTAACCGAGGAGATAACCGTTATTCATTATTAGTTCGTTTTCACCGACATTTTATAATTAATCATTGACCATTCTAATTGTCAATTTCAAACTATCAATTGTTAATTGTTAACCGCCTCACTGTAATAACTGTTGACAAATGACTATTAACCATTGACTATTGATAATTAAGTTTATCCTCTGTTCAAAATATATTTAGTATAATCTTCCGGTGTGTCGATATTGATCAAAACACTTTCCTCATTTACGGGAACTTCACAAACGTCATCAGCGTGTTTATGAACAACCGCCCGTGCGCCGACATCGTGTGGCGCAGATCGAAGTTCATCAAAATATTTCTTATCGAAAATAACAGGATGCCCTCGCTGACCGTTGAATGTCGGAATAATGATTCCCTTTTTCGATGTCCAGTATTCCTGAAGCAGATCTACAAGTATTGATTGAGAAAGAAGCGGATGATCTACCGGGCAAATCATCGCACCGTTAATTTCTTCCGGTTCAGTTGAATTTAAATCCAACGCATTTATCCCCTTGATGATAGAAGTAAGTTGCCCTTTTTGCCATTCTTCATTGACGACGATTTTTCCATCAAACCATGTAAGAGATTTTCGAATTTCTTCCGCCTCTGCGCCAAGCACTATAACAACATCGATAATTCGAGCCGAGTGAAGAACATCAACTATGTATTGCAAGAATGTTTTCTCTCCTATTTTCAGGAGAGCTTTAGGACTTCCCATGCGCTGGGAAGAGCCGGCAGCGAGAATAATTCCGGAGATCATAAGAATTGAGATTGAAGATTAATGTTTCAGGATTCACGTTTCAAGATTTAGATTTAAAGTCGATTAGAATATAACTTGTTGGAGGGTGAAGTGCAAACGGGAAAAAACGATGGAGGATGAACGCTTTAGGATTCATCCTCCAGGATTCACGCTATAAAAAAAGATTGTAATATGAGAACAAAGAAGAACTCCGATTTCTTTTAGGCATGTTCATAGTGAGAAGTCGGAGTTCCAAATGTGCAAACTCCAAAAAATATTTGAACGAGCTCAATCCTTACCTCACAAGTACCATCTTCTTTACATTCGTAAACGATCCAGCATGCAACCGGTAGAAATAAACGCCGCTTGGCAAGTTCGATGCATCAAATATAACGGTTTTATATCCCGCTGTTTGCATACCATCTACAAGCGTAGCAATCTCTTCGCCAAGAACATTGTACACTTTAATCGTTACAAAATTGTCAATTGGTAATTGATAATTGACAATTGTCGATGGGTTGAATGGATTTGGTGTATTCTGAGCAAGATTAAACGTCAATGGTAATTGCTTTGTCTGTTCAGGTACATTTTCTTCATAGTAATTTTTTGAAATAGGATCACAAGGAGGTAATGCTTGAGCAATAATTACAATACCTTCGCTAGTTTCATAATTTAAATAACCCGAATCAGTGATTTTGATTGGTTTCTGAGTAGAACTAGAGAGTTGTAACCAATATTTAATTTTATTTTCTTTCTTCAAATTCCATTGAATTGTTATTGGATGTATTGCGTTTTCTATTTGGATAGGAACATTTACACTATTTTTACCTGGGAGGATACTTTCAATAAACTTATTGGAATTGAACCTTGCATTAAATATATCCCCCAAAGGTCGTGGTGGCATTTCATCGTCCGAAAACTTAAATTTTCTTGGTCGACCCTCATTTCTGATATACATTGGCTGACTTTTACCAGATGCATCCGATATAATAAATTGATCTAGCTCAGATGTCGTTTTCGTAGGATCACAGGGATCTGGTGGCGGTGGAGCACTTTGGGTAGTAAAGCTCCATGGACACGACCAATAGCTTGTTCCGTTATTATTTGTCGCATTCACTCTCCAGTAATAAGTCGTGGAATATGAAAATGGTCCCACCTGTTTATAAGTTGTCGTTATACTACTTTGATCGAATACAATACCTGTGAAATTTATATCTGACGATACCTGTAAACGATATGATGTAGCCCCACTCGATGTATTCCAACTCAAAGTTGGTGATGTGGAGACACCTGTTGCACCGTTACTTGGAGATGCAAGTATTGGAGCTGATGGTTCGCCGGCAGGTGACGGTGGCGGTGGGGCACAATCACCGGGTTGCTTTGAGGAAGTTGAAAGTGAAGATATTATCATCTGTCCTGCTTGATTTGTTTTAATCCAGTAGCTTTTACCTGGCTGCAAAGTAGATGCTTCAACATAAACACTGTCATCAACATTATAAATAAAAAATGGAGTTGTGATAATATTCGTTGGTATCGTCGTGATAGTCGAGGTGTTCACAGTAGCTGATACCGCCCCTATCATATTCCATCCTTGAGATAGATTCACAGTCGTGACATATGTTGAATTGCCAATATAATTTACTGCTGGTGGACTTGAGCCGAATTTTACCCAATAACCGATACCATTTGCGAGTGTTGATTTTGGTACATATGTTCCTTCGAATGCAAAAGCATCTGAAATTGCACTTGGGTAAACTGCTGGTTTGGAAAAATCTGAAACTACTTGTGGAATACTTACCATATTCCAATCAACTATAACGGGGAGTGATAGTGTAGAAGTCCCTTGAGATATAATAACCGCATCATTATCGTAACATATAACGCGTGCACTTGGATCCACAATCAATGTTCCACCAGATTCTATGTAGATCTTTCTTCCGTTATCGATAAATAGATATGCATTAGCAGGCACGCTTACAATAACTCCCGTTTTAATTGTAACATTTCCTTCTACCCATTTTATTCCTGACCATGTTGTGCTTGTTGTTATATTTCCACTTAATAAATTACTAGGATGAGTATAGTAACCAGATGTCTTTGCGTTGAAAAAACCACGGCTATAAAAACATCTTCCGATAGACTTCATATGTGAGCTAGCATAGACGTCGCGATCTGCTCGAAACATCGCTTGGACTTGATCAGGTACAATAGCAGTAGGGGTTACATATGAGAATGATGTTAATAATAATGTAGAAGCAACATCCCTTCCCACACCTGATTGATTTTGTATATCCATCATCGTGGAAGTCCAAAGTGTCCCAAAAGTATAGATATTAGTCCAATAAGTTGGGTATTGAGCTGACGTACTTAAGTATCTTCCATCCCAAGTTTCACCGTTTCCATCCCACGGGAAAAACTTTATCGGGTTGGAAAGAAGAAACGGTACGTCTGTAACTTACAGGTAAAAAATCACCAGTCCCCTCACTAACTCCTCTTACAGGACCATCAATCGGTGCTGCTCCTATCCCGCCACTTCCACCTATAAGAACATCATGAAGTGCGTGAGCATATTCATGTAAAATAACATCTTGATCCTCTGCATCGTCAACACAACCATCACCCTATGAGATATGTTTCGTGCTTGGAGCATACCAAGAATTGTCATATAAATATCCATGAGCATCGAATCGAATATAATCATACCCAAGCCACTTAGGTGAGAAACCCAAACCACCAATATATCTGCGTTGTTTGTCAAGAAAATAATAGGCGTTTACCTCTTCAAAGCCAGATTGACTTCGATTGAATTGAAATCCATCTGCAGTGGAAGATGTCACACAAGCCGTATTGGGCGACTCAATATCCTCAGAACGAGCATATTTACCCTGAATTCTGTAAATCCCACTAATTGGATCGTTCAATTCATAGAGTGTAATAATCTTATATGCACCTGCTAAAGCCGGATAATCTTGGTTGTTATTATCCGTCAAAGAAGTATTAGATAAAGCTGAAACAGGATCCGGATCAAATACTTTTCCTATACCGTTGACAGATCTGAAACTGATATCTTCAACAGATATAATCTCACCGGTTATCGCATCAACAAACGCCTGCCAATCGCCTCTCGGATCATGTGAGATGAAGTTCACCTTCCATGCTAAATGATATGTATCGAGCGAATCTTGGAAAACAAAAAGCTCCGTCTTTGGTTGCATGTTAAAGGATTTCTCATTTACTTTTATCCGATCTTTGACCGATTTAATAGCGCTCGATGATATAACCGAGGGTTGAGTCGATGGTATAGTAATGTCCGGCATGTATCCGTTCATTACCATTGTTACCCTATTTTCGTTATTGATACTTACAACTATATCCGATCGAAAAACAGGAAATCCTTTATATTTTTGATTAAAGGAGACATGTGATCCAGCGGGGCTTTTCTTTGTCTCACCAAATTCTAAGTCTTGTAGGTCATCCTTCATCTTGAGTAGCTTTTTATTTTCAAGGAGGTACGTTTTAGCGATATTTTCAGGATTCCCTTGATAAATTTTAGAATCGATGTCATAAATTGCTACAGGGATATTTGTTTTCGCATTGATACGCATATTATCCTTGTATATGAATTTTTCCTGATTCTGACTAAAAGTAATTGAAGTCAGAACCAAGAATATCATTACCGTAAAGAAAAAATACATTGTTTTCATGACTAACTCCTTTTGTTTTGAATTGTTAATTGTGAATTGTAAATTGATAACTAGAAACAGAAAGCCCTCAAAGGATATTCATTCCTTCGATATCGTCTCTTCCAGGAGATTATTGATGGATGATGCCTTGGGGGCTTTCTCTTATAATACTCACCTCTTCTGTAGAGGAGGTGAACGCTCATGTGGCAAAGTAATCATCATCTGAGTATCATCATTTTCTTTATAAATATTCCGTTCGATGTTCGCAATCGGTACAGGTACACACCGGAAGAGAATGTTGCTGCGTCGAGTCGAGCACGATGATTCCCCAACTCAAGGTTTCCGTTCACTATCGTACTCACCGTCCTGCCGAGGAGATCTACCACGTCAAGGGTAATGTAATCCTGATGGGGCAGGTAGAATTCGATAGTTGTTGAGGGATTGAACGGATTGGGGTAGTTCTGAAATAGTGCGAATGATTCTGGTGTGGTCGGGGAATCCGTATCGACCGATGTCAGGCAATTGCACACGTACAACCCCGATTGTCCGAAACGTGTACCGACACCGACAAAGATTTTGTTGGTCAGCGTGTCGATCAGGATCGATTCGACGTGCCCCAGGGAATCCGGCAGCCCTTCACTGAAGGCAGACCAGTGCATGCCGCCATCAGTGGAGCGGAAGAGGATTTCGTTGGTATCGAGCGTGGGAGTGCCGGATCCCAGAAAGATTATCTCTGGGTTCCTTGGATCAATGGCAATTCGCCAAAGCATTCGATTAATGGGCGGAAGATCGCCGTTGGCATCCTGCCAACTGACGCCACCGTCAGTGGTCTTGAATACACCAGCCAACGTGTCAAAGAATGAGACGTAGACTATGTTCGGATCCTTTGGATTGATCGCAAGCTGACTCCATGCCCCCCATGGATTGGACAGGACGGGAATGAAGCTGACCCCACGGTCAATGCTTTTGCGTACGTCTAACGTACCCGAGGTCCACATAATGCTGTCGTTGGTCGGATCGATCACCATCGATGTAGGAAAGCTAACAACCGAATCCCCCGTCCATTGCCACGATTGTCCATGATCGGTGGTATACCAAAGGTATCCAGGTGCACGCATGGCGTAGATAGTAGTCCGATCGACCGGATCTACCTCAATAACCGAAGCAGGGAACATACGGCCATGCCAGACATAATTCCACGTCACTCCCCCATCTGTGGACATGCTGACATCGTTGCTACTTGGATCCAAACCGGGGTGCGATACGTAGATAATCTGTGCACTTGACGGATCAACCTTCAACGCTCCCATGTCAGCGCCCATGCTACTGATGCTGTCCCATGTCTCACCACCATCAATGCTGCGCAGGAATATGCCATAACCATCGTGGTCGCTGGTCTGCCTTGCGCCGAGAGCGTACAGAGTCTCAGGTCTACCCCAGGAAGAGGCAATAGCGGCAGTGTAAACGTTCTCGGTACCTTTGGCAAGTCGCCACAGCAGCTGCTGTGCAATCGTGTCCATGGATAAGAGCAGTAGGAATATCACTGTATAATAAAATATGTTAATACGAACGATCATAAATTTTCCTTTCATAAATATTCTAAATATATCATGTACTTGCTTGCACACCTAATATTGAAAACATAGGGATTCCTCATAGTTCTTACCGAAAAAAACCTCCTCGGTTATTTTCCAACTTTTGCGTTATGCTGATTTGTGAAAAACGCAAAAAACCCACTTCATTCCTTCATTCACGGAATGCAAGTGGGTTGTTGTAAGTTGATTCATCATTACACTTTCCTCTATCATTTAATGATACCTCTTCGTGCAATAAGTTATTTTATATTTTTCTAATCTATATCAATCTAATTTTCTATTTTTATATTAGTTTTTTTTAGTAACAATTTTGGGGGAAGGAACAAAAGTAATGTAAACCTTATTTTTTTGAAAAACAAATCATCTAAGAAATACGATACCCCGTAACACCTTACACCACAATGAGTTATATGTGCTAATGGGGGAGGGGTATTTTTATGCGGTAAAAAGTTAATTGTTTTCTACAACAATATTTCGGAATACTGCAAATATTTATAACGACATATGGCGTAACGGTTGCATCGCGCCTCGTCGAACGCGGATAAGTTCCGCAATGATGCTTACCGCAATTTCTTCTGCCGTCACCGCACCAATGTCAATCCCAATCGGTGCATGGACGCGATTGAGAACATCTCGTCCGATTCCACGTTCTATGAGATGCTCATACGTTGCAAGAATTTTCCGCTTACTTCCTATCATCCCGATATACTTTGCATTCGTTTTCACCGCTTGTTCCAGCACAATCTCATCGTAATTGTGCCCACGTGTAACGATAACGATGTACGTTGTTGGTTTGATAGTTAATTTCGAGAATGCCTCCGAAAAATCGGACACAATAGTTTGTGACGCATCGGGAAAGCGGATCTGATTCGCATACTTTTCACGGTCATCGACAATCGTTACGCGAAACCCAACCATCACCGCCGATTGTACAACGAACTTAGATACATGCCCGCCGCCAAAGATTATTAAACTTGGTGTACTGGCAATCGGTTCGAGAACTATTTCACCTGACTCGAGTTTTAATCGGACTATTTCGTTTCTCCGGTAAGCGTGGGAAATGGATTGTTGTATTGTTGGAGTAGCAATGTATTGGAGTAATGGATTGTTGGAATCGTGGAGTGGTTTTTCAATACTCCATTTATCCTCCGGAAGGAATCCTTTGGACATTAATCCACTACTCTCAGCCGAAGGCTGATCCGCCTCTGGCGGACATTCATCCAACTCTCCACTATTCCGTTTGAAGATTACCTTGCCTTCTACTGTATCATCCTTGCTCAATAGAGTTCCAAGAACACAATCTTCCCCTTCATCCCTGAGTGATTTTATTTTCTGAAATATTAGAACTAAATCTTTCGTTATTGGCTCAATCAAAACATCTAAACTTCCGCCGCAAATCAAACCGCTTTCAATATCGTCCTCGTTCAGTTGAAACGTCAGTATTTCCGCCTTGCCGGAATTATACAACCGGTTGGCGTGAAGAATTACCTCGCCTTCCATGCATCCACCGCCCACGGTTCCGACAGATTTTGTTCCGCCGTTCGTTATGAGCATTTTTGAAAAAGCAGATGCCGGCGTGGATCCTGATGTTGAGATAATAGTCGCAAGCATGATCGATTCTTCATGCTCGAGCGCGGAGAGAATGTTTTGGAAAATGTCCATTAAAAATCCGATCGACGATTCAAGATGCAGGATTCAAGATTCACGTTTCAGGTTTTAGAACATATATTTTTATTGCTTGATTTAGATATCATAATTCGCAGCATCTTCACTAAGATATAAAGGTTTTTCGTGCCGCTCCTCAACGGATTTGATGAATTTGAATAACATAGAATTTAACTGGTTATAACTTTCAAGAAGTTCCGCATAAAGCTTCTCATCTTTAAATGATCCTGATTCAAATACTAACCTAAGATGTTCGACTGTTTCTTCAGAAGAAGCTTGAGCACGATAAAGGTAATGCAAGTATTCGGCTTTGTATTTTCTGAGAACATATCCTTCTACAATATTAGACGGTACGGATTTCGATGATCTTCTAATCTGACTGCCCTCTTCGAACATTTCATGCTTTGGCAATTAGAGCGTTAATTTGTGTATTTGTATCGCAAGCGAATGAGATAATCGATATACATCGAGTTGAAGATATCCACCATCTCTCTTTCGTTCCTTATTTTCGCTTGAATCCTGCATCATGTACCATGAATCAGTTTTTACATTGTTAATGCCATGACTGCTTTACACGTATGCAGCCTATTCTCCGCTTCCGGAAATACCCGCGAATGCGGACCGTCAATGACCGCATCGGTAACTTCGTATCCGCGGTCGGCAGGCAGACAGTGCATATAGATCGAATCTTTTTTCGTGAACTTCATCTTTTTCTCGTCACAGATCCAGTGCTTATACTTTTTCGAAATCTCTAAAGCTTTTTCAGGTGTATGGAAAAGAGATTCTATCCCCCACGATTTCGGGTAAACGATATGAGCGCCTTCGAATGCTTCATCCATCGAATCAACGATTTCAAACTTTGTTCCATTCTCTTTAGCAGCTTTCTTTGCATACTCGACTTCACTGTCCATCAATTTATATTCCGGCGGATGAGCAAGAACAACATCCAGTCCAAAGCGTGGCATGAGCGTGATAAGCCCCTGAGGAACCGACATCGGTTTTGCATAACTCGGCGCGTATGCCCATGATACGGCGATCTTTTTACCGCGAAGATTTTTCCCAAATTCTTCACGAATCGTCATAAGATCAGCAAGCGTTTGGAACGGATGATCGATATCGCACTGCATGTTGAGAACAGGTACGGTTGCATGCTCTGCAACTTCGCGCATGTATGAATTGCCTTCGCCTGGGACTAAATCGTGACGAATCGAGATGGCATGTCCGTAACTTGAAAGAATGATACCCATATCTTTCGGCGATTCACCATGTGCGACTTGCGATGTTTCCGCGGCAATAAAGTGGGCGTGACCCCCGAGTTGTGTAAGTCCTGCTTCAAATGAATTGCGAGTGCGAGTAGATTTATCAAAGAAGAAAAGAAAATTCGTTTTATCGGGCAGGTAGCGATGGGGCTGACCTTTTTTAAAACGGATCTTCAAATCCGCTGCAACTTTCAATGCAAGCTCAATTTCTTTAACTGACCAGTCCTTTGTTTCGATGTAATCTTTTCCGCGAACGATGTTCGGGAGTTTGGGTAGTTTTGCCATTGTATTCCTTTAAAAATAATGTTTGATTTTATTTCCCAATATCTTCATTCCATAATTCGGGATGCTCTTTAATAAATTTGTCCATCATGTTAAAACATTCGTCCAGATTGAGATCGATTATTTCAACACCATGTTCACGCATAAATTTTTCAGAACCGGAAAATGTTCTCGATTCTCCGACAACAACTCTCGGAATATTAAATTGAACAACCGCACCTCCGCAAAGGTAGCACGGCATCAACGTAGAGTACAAAACGATATCACGATAACTTCCAACCCGACCGGCATTGATAAGACAATCGATTTCAGCATGTTTCATCGTGTTGTTTTCCTGCACACGGCGGTTATGTCCGCGTCCGATTATTTTTCCATCACGCACTAATACCGAACCGATGGGGATTCCGCCTTCCGATAAACCTTTCCGGGCTTCTGCGATCGCTTCCTGCATGAACGGATCGATGTGTTGTTTCTGTTTCATTTTATTTCTTATTGCCACGTACAGTGGCTATACTTGAATTAATAATTTTTGCCAATTGGGTACACTCATCAAGGAGGGGTCCAACCGTATGCCCCGGAAGTAATGTACTTCGCTTAACCGTCTCCAACCAAATTACTGATTCATTTAATTCTTTTAGAACTATACCAAGCTTATGAACAAAATCTCTTTTACTCTCAGCCCCTCTCGCTTCACCATAATTGGCAGCAGGAGAAGTACCACAACGCAATAATTGCCCTGCTAAATGTTTACCAGCATGATTATCGGGTAACTTATCACAAACTTTTATTATTTCGACAGAATAATTTATCAGTCTCTCTTGAATATCATCGCCTTTTGCCATAAATATTTTCCTCTCCTTTTCATTGCTTACAAATTCACATCAATATAAATTTACCATTGGCTACTAATAATTGATTATTCTAATTGTCAACGGTTAACGATCAATTGTTAATTGTCAACCAATTCAAATAATTAACAATTGACAATTGGCTATTGACCATTGGGAATTTCTTTTACAAAAATCTTCGGAAACGCTGCATACCACGCACTTGCTTTAACTAAATGCTCGACTGGAATCTGCTCCGTTGCCATGTGAGCATAGATTTCATTTCCGGGACCGAAGCCGATGCAGGGAATTTTGTGCATTCCCATAACTGCAACACCATTCGTGCTGAATACCCAGCGGTTCACAACCGGTTTTTCATGGAACAATCCTTCAAAGGTTTTTACACCACTTGCAAGAATCGGATGATTCTCCGGCAACAGCCACGTCGGGTAATATTTCTTTGTCGGATAAGTTAAACCGCGCCAGCTTTGAACGGCATAATCGAGAACAACAACTTCGGCATTGGCTTTCTTTACACTTGGTAATTCCTGAATTTCTTTGACGGCAGATTCCATCGTATCTGTTGCAGCAAGCCGGCGATCAAGATGAATGGTGGATGAATCTGCAACCGCACAGAGTGACGGAGATGTCGAGCGGATATCTGCAATCGTAACCGTGCCTTTTCCGAGGAATGGCTCACCCTTCAACCGTTCATTCAGTTTTTCAATCTCCTGGATAATTGGAGCCATTTTGTAGACGGCATTATCGCCGCGCTCGGGGGCAGAGCCGTGGCAAGAAATTCCTTTTACTCGAACTTCAATTTCCATTCGTCCGCGATGACCACGATAAATTCCAAGGTTTGTCGGTTCAGCAATAACAACTACTTCTGGTCGTATTTTATCTTCGTTAATAATATACTGCCAGCAAAGCCCGTCGCAGTCTTCTTCCTGAACACTGCCAACAATGTAAAGTGTGTAATCATATTCGAGTCCGAGTTCCTTGATGATTTTTCCGCCATACACAAGCGACGCCATTGCACCCTTCATATCGCACGCACCGCGACCGTAGATGATGCCGTCTTTCATTGCGCCTTTAAAAGGATCGATTGTCCAATTCTCAGGATTCCCAACATCTACCGTATCTATGTGTGCATCCATCGCGATAATGTGTTTTCCTTTTCCGATTCGACCAAGAATATTTCCCATAGGGTCGATGGTGACTTCATCGTATTTACATTTTTCCATTTCCTCTTTGATGCGGTAAACTACTTTTTCTTCCTGTGAGCTAACAGATTTAATGGCAATGATATCGCGGAGGAATTGAGAAACTTTAGATTCGTTTTGTTGTGCGGATTTAAGGATTTGTTCAAACATAGATTTCATGATTTAGGATTTAAAATGTATGATTATTTGATAGAAGACGGATGAATATAATGATATTAGAATATAACTCTCAAAGAAATGAGGTGCAAATTATAAGTGGTATGGTAAGATGGAGCCCATCTTCACGATGGACTCCATCTATTTGATTGGATTTACTTCACCAAAACCATTTTCTTAACTGCTGTAAAATCCCCTGTTGTGAGACGAGAATAATAGACTCCGCTTGGATTATTTCCCGGACTCCAATTTATACTGTAATTACCTGCCAGACGGGTACCCTCCAACAGTGTTGCCACTTCCTGACCGAGAATATTAAAAATTGATAAACAAATGTGCGTTGAAAATGGTAATGAGAAACTGATTGAAGTTGATGGATTAAATGGATTAGGATAATTCTGTTCAAGATTAAAATTCTCTGGGGTATTATCTGCAATGTCTTTAACGCTTGTTATTGTTGAGTCTACTGTGTATTGATAATTCCATGTTGGTGTGAACATTGGAAGATTTTCTACCATTTGTAAGTCTAGGTTTTGATTGCTGTTTACGTCTATTGTGTCTATGTATCTAAAATGATTTTTCGTCTTAATAATCATTTCATATATTCCAGAAGGAATATCTTTTGTGAAATTCCCAGTCAATGAATCTGTTGATGTGGTATCTATGCTGTTTGTGTTTATTTCTCTGAATGTTAAACCAGAATATGCATTGTTCATTGATGGTACTGATTGTATATGCCCAGAAACAGTATTCTGTGCTTTCATTGGTATTGCTATTGCTGCTGTGTAAGGAAATAGCAAGAAAAGCGAAAACAAAGAGAAAACGGGTAAAAGGGATCTAAATAGTGGGAGAGTAAAAAAGTTAAAACCGTGTGCGTCCGAGGGATCGTAAAAACCAACTTCTGGGGGAGTAACCGTATCTCTTAGCCGATTCATCTTACGGATTTCATAAGCAATTGCCTGCCACATCCACTCATTGTACGATCATGCCTGCCGTTTGAACCTACGTCCGTTAACAAGTGAATAATGGTTTGTAGGAATCGGTTTAAATATTTTATGCGCCATGTTTATTCCTATTCATTTCTTTTTTTTAAGCAGACCCCTTTTGTGTTTTCCCCTTTGCAAGGGGAAAAGTTTTAGCAGGTTTAATCAGTCGTGCCGATGTTTTTGTCCCCCTTCACAAGGGGGACCACAGGGGGTCTGAAATCTTTATGTATCAATTCTGTTCTTTCATAAATTGATTGCAATATACCATTCAAATTTTTATACACTTCGTTGTTTTGAAATCTCAAGAATTGTATGCCCAACATCTTAATTTCTTCTTCCCGTTGCTTATCATATTCAATAGCGCCAGAGTGAAAATGGCTATCACCATCAATCTCTATTGCTAACTTCAATTCAGGACAATAAAAATCGAGGATATATTGTCCAACACTGTATTGCCGTCGAAAACGACATCCACTAATTTGCTTTCGCCTGATTCTTGACCATAGGATAATTTCAGCATCAGGCATGTTCCTTCTAAGAACTTGCCTCCGTTTCTTCAACGATGGTTTATTGAAGATGGTTATCGTAATGGCTCCCGCAAATGTCTTATTCTGTTTCTATCGGTCTTACAACCAGCACGGGGCAGGGTGCTTTGCGCACAACCTTCTCCGCCGTTCCGCCGAAAAGAATATGCTCAACACCGGTGTGCCCGTGAGTCGCGATGATGATGAGATCGACTTCCTCTTCAACCGCAGTATCAATTATTTCGAGGAACGGTTTGCCCGTCCGCACCGTTGCGCGAGCCGTAAGCGCGCCTGCTATTTGTGTCTCGACAAGCTGGTCTAATTCCACTTTCCCGCGCTCACGCAGTTCTTTCTCGATGCTCGGCACGGCAACCTGTCCGAAACTGAAATCGGCGGGATAGATTGTCGGCTCGACGACATAGACAAGTATAAGCTCTGAGTGGAATTGCTTTGCAAAAGATACCGCATACTGGAGCGCGTTCTTGGAATGCTCGGAAAAATCTATCGGGACAAGTATCTTTTTGACAACAAGATTATCCGTAGTTACCAAACGTTTCTTGGGAGCCGCTTGCTCTTTCTTCTTTTTCGATTTGAGTTTCATATTCAAACCTCCATAAAGTTAAGTCCTTAAATTATTAATCCCTAAACTTACTTAAAATTTAGGGATTAATATGCTGAATTCCAACATTCACTCTCTTTAAATAAATTTCAGCCAGCCATGTTTATTGTTGCCGTTTCGGACAATATCGAAAAATTGTTCCTGCATTTTTTTTGTAATGGGCCCTGGTTTCCCATCACCTACTTGAATCCCGGCAACCGACCTGACCGGTGTAACTTCAGCGGCAGTGCCCGTAAAGAATACCTCATCTGCGATAGATAGAAGCTCGCGCGGAACAGGTACTTCTCTCACTGCGTAACCGTTCTCCTGCAATAATGTAATTATTGAAGACCGCGTTATGCCGCCTAAGATGCTCGAAGTAAATGCCGGTGTATAAACGACTCCGTTCTTAACCACAAAAATATTTTCACCGCTGCCCTCACTCACCTGACCGTTTACATCAAGCGCGATACCTTCAGAGAATCCCATCTTCAACGCTTCGACTTTGATAAGCTGTGAGTTTGCATAGTTCGCGCCGCTTTTCGCCATTGTAGGTAGAGTATTTGGCGCAGGACGGAACCATGATGATACACAAACATCGATTCCATTAGTCAAAGAATCATGACCAAGATACGAACCCCATTCCCAAACAGCTATCGCAACATCGACCGGGTTATTAAGCGGAAAAACTCCAACATCACCATAACCGCGATAGACAACCGGTCTGATGTAACACGCTTTCATTTTGTTCGCATGAATCGTTTCAATGATCGCTTTTTCCAATTCATTCTGTGAATAAGGTATATCGGTATAATACATTTTCGTGGAATCGTATAACCGCTGTAAATGTTCTGGAAGCCGGAAGATGGCAGAACCCTTTTTCGTTTCGTAACATCTGATTCCTTCAAACCAACTCGATCCGTAATGAACAACGTGAGAAAGAACGTGAATGTTCGCGTCGTTCCAATTAACAAGTTTGCCATTCATCCATATTTTTTCAACCGGTTTTACCGGCATAGAGATATTCCCGACATTATAGATTTGTTTGGTAGAGGCGGTATGTTTTGTAGCGATCGGCGTTGAGAAATTCCGCTGCACGGTTCATCATAACGTTATCTTCCAGAACCCAGCCGGCTTCTCCATCGGGATAACCGTTCTCGATACAGCGTCTTGCCGTTTCGTAGAACAACACGCTTGCCGCGCCCGTTTTCAGTCGCTCAGGCACAACACCCAAAACCAGAATACGCGCCCAATTAATTTTTTTCTTGTGAACCAGCATCCGTACAATAGCCGGAAGCAAATAGCCGCCCTTGTTGTACTTCAATGCGATATTCAGATCGGGGATTGATAATGAAAATCCAACCGGCTCACCTTTATATTCAGCAAGGACTACCAACTCGGGAACGATAATTTGTTTCAGATCGGCGGCGAGGTAATCGAACTCCTCGTCTGTCATCGGAACGGCGCCCCAGTTATACTGCCATGCTCTATTGTACAAGCTTTTAATGACGACAACTTCTTTGTCGAATTCTTTCATATTGATGGTACGGAAAGTCAGTCCTTCGCGCTGGCGAGCACGCTCGGAAATGTTAGTTAGTCTTTCATTGAGAGATCTATCTTTCGAAACATGATAAGCATAGAGGTCTTTCACCTTAGTCAACCCGGCACCTTCGATAAGTTTCGCATAGTATGGCGGATTGTACGGCATCAGAATTATGGGAGACCGATTAAATCCATCGATCAGCAAACCATATTCATCGTTCACCGAAGGATTTGCCGGACCGCGAACTGCGGTAACTCCGCGTTCTTTCAGCCACTGTTTTACAGTTTGGAATAGCGCCGAGGCAACCTCTTGATCGTTGATGCATTCAAAGAAACCGAAGAAACCGATATTTTCTTTATGTTCCTTGTTGTGATTATGATTGATGATAGCCGCGATCCTGCCAACAATTTCATTGTTGCGGTATGCGAGAAAAAATTCTGCTTCCGAATGTTTGTAGAAAGGATTTTTTTCTTTATCGATAAGTTTACGACGATCCATTAAAAGCGGTGGAACCCATTGGGGATCATCTTTATAGATTATCCATGGAAACTTGACAAACTTTTTAAGGTCTTGTTTCGAGGCAGCAGTCCTGATGTCTATCGCACTCATTACTGCAACCGATTAAATAATTCCAAGGTGCTTACCTGACTTTGAAAAAATCTCCAGAATACGATCGAGATGATGATTTTCGTGAGTAGCCATATAGCTGGTGCGCATCATCTGCAAACCCGGCGGTACACCCGGACTGATAAATGCATTGACGAAAACTCCTGCATCGAATAATTCCCGCCAGAATTTGAATGCCAGCATATCGTCTCCAATGATTACAGGCACCACGGCAGATTGCCCCTCGATGATTGTAAAACCTGCCTCTTTAAATCCTTTGCGCATTCTATCTGCGTTAAGGATTAATTTCGTAATGCGCTCAGGTTCTTTTTCCAGGATATCGAGCGCGGCTAATGCCGCGGCAACCGAAGCAGGGGTTGGACTTGCGCTGAAGATCAATGCGGGTGAGTGATGTTTTAGATAATTAATAACTCTTTCATTGCCAACCACGAAACCGCCGAGCGACGCAAACGTTTTACTGAACGTACCGAAAGTCAAATCGACTTCGTTCTCCAAGCCGAAGTGGCTTGCCGTACCGCGCCCGCCTTTTCCAATAACTCCAATGGCATGAGCATCATCTACTACAACACGCGCGTTGTATTTTTTTGTGACCTTAATAAGTTCAGGAAGGTTCACTATCTCACCCGATGTACTGAAAACACCGTCAGTTACTAAAAGTTTACCAACATGAAGCGGCAGTTTTGAGATAACACGTTCCAGATCTTCGATATCATTATGTTTATACCGAACAATCTCGGCAAACAAACCTTTCGCCATCATGTAACCTGCAACTATGCAGGCATGGTTGTCTTTATCGGTAACAACATATTCCCCGCGCTGAACCAGAGTAGGAATTATTCCCTGGGCAGTCTGATATCCTGTACTGAACAGCAGGCAAGACTCTTTCCCCATATACTTGGCGAGCCGCGATTCAAGTTCATTATGCAGATCGAGCGTGCCTGTCAGGTAGCGAGACCCTGAACATCCCGTCCCATATTTTTCAACTGCTCTAATGGCCGCTTCTTTCACTTTGGGATGAGCGGTCAATCCCAAATAATTATTCGAGCCTGCCATGATAACCTTCCTGCCTTCGATTTGCACAACAGGACCTTCGTTCTCTTCTATAGCGCGGAAGTACGGGTAAAATCCCGCCGCTTTCACTTCATCGGCACGTGTAAAATCGAAGCATTTCTGAAATATATCCATTATTGGTTTTGAAGCCTGCGAATCTTTATCAAGAGGTTGTGTCATAATTGGTAATTGGAGAATTGTTAATGCCTTCGGTATGGATGAAAAAATGGTTAAATTGCATACCAAAATTTTTTTTAATATACTTGATTGGCGTTTAAAAAGCAATTACGTTTCCAAGACTAATAACTCTTCTATTCAATATCAATATTAAAAAACATGCAAGTTCTGATTACAGGATCAACGGGTTTTATCGGAAGTCATCTCACTGAAAGACTTCATGAAAAAGGATATCGGCTAAAATGTCTCGTCCGGAAATCCTCCGACCTCGGATGGATTAAAAATCTTCCAATCGAATATATATACGGCGATTATTCAGATATCAATTCGCTTAAAAGCGCAGTGTCGGGCGTCGATTATATTTACCATACTGCGGGAGTCACAAAATCTAAAACCAAATCCGGATATTTTGAAGGCAATCATATTGCTCTTCGTAATATGCTGCAAGCGGTGATTGAGTCGAATAATAATCTCAAACGGTTCATCCACATCAGCAGCGGAACCGCCACGGGACCGAGTGTTGACGGCAAGCCCATCGAAGAAGAAGCGCCATTCCATCCTATCACAACCTACGGTGTCAGTAAAATGGAGGCAGAAAAAGAATGCCTGCGATTGATGGGTAAGATACCTATTACGATAGTTCGTCCGCCGGCAGTATATGGACCACGCGACAAAGATGTTTTTGAATTTTTTAATACCATGAACAAAGGGTTACAACCGATGATCGGTTTCAAAGACACCTATGTAAGTCTGATCCACGTAAAGGATTTAGTTGGTGGAATTATTCTTGCGGGTGAAAGTCCGAAAGCGGTCGGACAAACATATTTTATTTCAAGCGAGCGATATTACAACTGGAAAGAGTTGGGCGAAATAACCGCACACATCATGAACAAAAAAGTGCTTCGTGTCAGAATACCGAAATTTTTCATATATGTCATCGGATTTTTTGCGGAATTTATATCAGTATTCAGCAGTAAACCGGCGCTAATAAATATAGAAAAAGCCAGAGATATGGTCCAGGATGCATGGACGTTTAGTGTCGAGAAGGCAAGGCGTGAATTGGGATTCCGAGAATTGATTACAATTGAAGATGGAATAAGGGAAACAGTAAATTGGTATCGCGAACACGGTTGGTTGAAGTAGACCCATCGATTGTTTGCTTTGCCCGTGGTATTTTTGTATATTGATATGCAAATGATTGCGGGATGTCCCGCTTTCACTTCGTTCAGCGGGATTTTGTTCCGCTGCGCGGAACTCAAGAGCAAAAAAATTTATATGATCGCGGGGTGTCCCGCTTTCACTTCGTTCAGCGGGATTTCGTTCCGTTGCGCGGAACTCAAGAGCAAAAGAATTTATATGATTGCGGGGTGGAGTCCCGATCCAACGGATCGGGAGTAGCTTGTTGGGCTCATAACCCAATAAGAGAAACCATCACAAGATCATAAATAGATCGCGGGGTGGAGCAATTGGTAGCTCGTTGGGCTCATAACCCAAAGGCTGTAGGTTCAAGTCCTGCCCCCGCTACACTCACTACAGAAAAATCCTAATCATCGACAGATGGTTAGGATTTTTTTTATCCCGAACCCCGATAGTTAGCTCTACCAAATAGATGTAGGGTATAAGAGATATATTGCCTTGGGTGAGGCGAGCGCTATTGTTATCCTCCAATAAACAACCACTGTTCATCTAACATCTTTAAGCATTAGAGCAGCGCATAATTCTTGAACACTTTTGTCGTTTGAATCTTTAGCAATTATTCCAATAGCTTCATCTCCAACAGCATAATGTAACCCATCAAGTGCAATAGCCGCGAGAAGGCGAGACTGCGTATCTCAATTTTCATCCTTCACAATGCTGACTAATGGAGGGATGAAAGATTTAAATTCTTGATCAGGAAAAGTCCATTCTAATTGCCTTATGGCTTGTGCAGCCGCTGCCTGTACGCCATGGCTATCATTGTTTAAGACTATAACAAGTGATGCTTCTGTCTGGTTCATGTGTGGTCTCTGAAAACGTGAAGCTACATCTTGGGTTTGTATTGTATTCGCGGTTATTATTAATATCATTGTAAATAAAAAAAAGAAATCTTTTCATGAGTATCTCCTTGAATCGTTTAATGAAAGATGGTTAATAAAAATACAGCGCAAATTAGATTGCACCATCCCTGTGCTATCGTCGATATATGTAGTATAAGGTGTTTTTAATTATTACTATAAACCTGAGCAAAAACACTGAGTGCCTACAAAAAAGAGCTAAAGGGTTTTATAAGGCATTAAACTATATAATAAAGAGTTCCATGTGCTTATACATTAGATTCTTTTCCGTTTTGCATATCGTCTGAGATCCTCCTGTACAAATAGAGATGGCGAACTAACTAACTTTGCATTGGTACATAATTGGGGCAGGTCATTATTTAAATTTCACTGATATTCCCATTTTTTGAGAAAATCGGGAATTAATAAGGAAATCAAGTAAATCGCTTGACGATAGGGAACTTATATACTTCCATTTTGTTATATCGTAATATAAGGGGCAAAGTTCGCCTTTTTTAAAGCAGCAATAAACCTAATTAACTTTTTCAATTAATATATTTATGAAAGGGTATCTTATGTTTAAGATACGACTATTTGTTTTTTTTCTGCTGGTAACATTGTTTGTTACTCAGCAGAATGCCTTCGCGCAATTAGCAAACGGGCAAATACCGTTAGCAGGTACAGCAATTCCAAAGTATGTCGAAGCGCTTCCAACATTTGTTGGCGCAAGAGTGGATGCTTCGGGAGGAAACCTGACAATATCAATGAAAGAAATATCTCAGCAGGTTTTGCCTGTCGCGGATCCTCCACTCGTACCAGTTGGTTATCCCAAAACAAAAGTATGGGGATATGAGATTAACAATGGTACGACAACTTTTCCGGCTCACTATCCGGCATTCACGATTGAGGCATGGAAGAATACACCAGTAACAGTAACATATTTTAATAAACTCGGTGATGCAACTCTTTACACTCCGGTTTCCTCAACTTTACCGGGTATTTTACCTGTTGATCAAACCTTACACTGGGCTGATCCACTGAGTAATGGTCACATGATGACGACTTACGCTGGTCCAGTCCCTACAGTACCACATCTTCACGGCGGTGAAGTACAGTCAACTTCAGACGGTGGACCAGATGCATGGTTCACTCCGGATAACCATCCTATTTATCCTCAAATAACCGGACCTGCATGGAATTCCGGAGTGACGAATGTCTATCAATATCCCAACACTCAGGAAGCTGCTACAATTTGGTATCACGACCATGCTCTTGGCGCTACCCGTCTTAATGTTTATGCAGGTCTTGCTGGATTCTATCTGTTGCGTGATAATCAGGATAATGGTTTGATAAGCAATCCAATCGGTTTGCCCGCTGGTAATTATGAAATAGAAGTTGCAATTCAGGACAAGATGTTTGACACGCAAGGTCAGTTGTATTTCCCGAATCTCGGAATCAACGTAATGGATCATCCTTTTTGGATTCCGGAATTTTTTGGTGACGTAATTGTTGTGAACGGAAAAACCTGGCCCTATCTGCAGGTTGAACCCCGCCGATACCGCTTCCGTCTTCTCGATGGTTCGAATGCTCGGTTTTACGAATTGTTTATTATGAATCTCGTGAATGGCACGAAAGGTCCTTCCATCTGGCAAATCGGAACAGACGGCGGTTTACTTGATATTCCGGTTCTTATAGATCAAAACACTCCTGCTGCTGCATTGAAGAAGCTTCTTATGGCTCCGGGTGAACGTTTTGATGTTATAATAGATTTTGCTGGATTTGCCGGACAGACATTAACTCTGATGAATTCCGGAAAAGCTCCTTATCCAAATGGTAAGCCAGCCAATCCGAAAACTGTGGGACAGATTATGCAATTCAGGGTGGGTACTACAGTTACAGGAGGAGTTGATAATAGCTACAATCCGGCAACCCGTGCACCGCTTAGAACGCCATTAGTTAAATTGGTTAATTTTGCTACGGGCACCCCGGCAGTGGCAAAAGATTATACTCGCCAGCTTACATTGAAAGAGATCATGGGCATGGCAGGTCCGCTTGAGGTACTCGTTAATAATGCTAAATGGATGGCACCGACGACTGAGATCCCCACCGAAGGTAACACTGAAGTTTGGCAGATCATTAACCTAACGGCAGATGCGCATCCTATGCATTTGCACCTGACACAGTTTCAACTTGTTAGCCGACAGCCATTTGATATAACAGGTTACACAAAGCAATACAACTTGTCATTCCCTGGCGGTGTAAGTCCTGTTGATGGGCTGACATATCCGGCTGGTGTTTTTATTCCTGGTTTTGGTCCGCCGCTCGCTTATGGTACTGCTGGTGTTACTCCAATACTTGGTGGGAATCCGGATGTTACACCCTTTCTGAAAGGTAAACCACGTCCGGCTGATGCAAACGAACAGGGCTGGAAAGATACTTACAAGATGTATCCTGGTGAAGTTACCACTGTTATTGTCCGATTTGCTCCAACGGAGAAGCCGGCGGCTTCTGCTAAGTCCAATTTGTTCTTCGGTTTCGATCCTAGTGTAGGACCTGGCTATGTATGGCATTGTCACATTGTTGACCATGAAGACAATGAAATGATGCGGCCGTATGCTGTGAATCCCAATCCTTTAGCACCAGCTCGTGCTAAGACAGTTCCAGGTTCAATTGCCGAAACGGTAACACCTGGGAAATTCGAACTTGAGGAAGCATATCCAGATCCGTTTAATCCTTCAACCAATATTGGTTTTCAATTACCCAAGGATAGTCGGGTTGTCATCAGAATTTTCAACTCACTTGGACAGCAAGTACAAACATTAGTTAATAACGATTATTCGGCTGGTGTACATTCTGTAACATGGAATGCAGAAAACTTGCCAAGCGGTATGTACTATTATCAAATGCAGGCCGGTACATTCCAAAACTCAAAGAAAATAATGTTGCTAAAATAAACTGAAGCTTCACAAAACTAAAATTGATTTGATACCCCCGGCTTGTTTTTGACCAACCGGGGTTTTATTTTCGTCCAATATTTAATCATTACAGATTTATCTATATCCTAAGCTGACCAACAACAATAATCTTACCCTCAATTTGTGTAGGAGCAGACACGTACTACACCCGCTACGAAAAAAGCCGATTCTGAAAAGATTCGGCTTATTTATTTTGTGACCCCGAGATAAACCTTCAGCTTCTTACTAACAGAATATTACTGGAATGCAACTGGAACCTTTTCATAATAGAACATTTAGTGCTAGAGCAAACGTCAATAAGAGTCTAGAAATCAACATCAAAACAAAATCTCATTCGAATCTTTTGTACTTATCCGAGCAGATGATTTTTTGTAATACCGCTCTCGCTGTTTGTATTGCTTCTCAAGAAATGGAATATTCTTATCTCTATAATCGATGATTAGTTTTTGAACACTTGCACCACGCAAGCGACCAATATACTGCATTAGTTTTCCTTCAAACGAGAACGGAAAGGCGAGGATCAGGCATGTAATTCCATGAATGTCCAATCCTTCGCCAAAGAACTGGCCCGTAGATAGCATTGCTTGATAATGTCCACCCTCGATTTGCTTCATCTTCGATTTTCTTGCAGAAACGGAATCAACTCCCGAAATTACTATGGTCTCGCATTTACCTTTGAGGTAAAGATTAAGAATGTCAAGGTGTTCTTTGCGTTCGCTCAGAACAAGTACCTTCTTACAACTATTCGTCTCTTTGATAATATCTTCCACAATAAATTGATTCCTCGCAGTGTCAAAACAGATTACCTTTGCGAGAAGCTGAAAAAGGTCTGTTGAAAATTTAAAAGGAATTGAAAGATTTGTCGTTCTAACAATAACATCAAGAGATTGTGTTATAATATTGGGCGCTGGAATGAAGTCGGCAGTCTCCATTTGAGCAACGATGTCTCCGACATAGAAATAGATCAATTTTTCATCGTTATGTTTTCGTTTTGGAGTAGCAGTGAGTCCATAAAGATATTGAGGATTAAGTTGTGCAATAACATCTCTAAATGTCGACGCCGGAATGTGATGACATTCATCAACTATAATAGTTCCGAATTGATCCTTCAGACTTGACATATCCTCTTTGCGGCTCAAGCTTTGAAGCAAACCGACAGTAATCTGTTTACCAATTTTCTTTTTTATCCCGGAATACCGACCGATGTGACCTTTGGGTATACCAAGAAACGTCTGAATTCGTTCAACCCACTGATCCAATATTTGTTTGCGATGAACAAGAATGAGAGTGGGCAGTTTCCTTTGCGCGACAAGTTCAAGTCCGATAATGGTTTTTCCACTTCCCGAAGGTGCCACAATAACCCCCTGGTCATGTGCCATTGCAGAGTTTACCACCATCGTTTGAGAGGGTGTCAACTCGATAGAACTCTTGAATAAAATCTCATTCGCAGAAACATGTTCACGCTGAACTGAATGATTGATGTTGTGATCGCTTAAGAAGATTATCAATCGTTCTAAGAATCCTCGTGGTAACAAGATGCTATCTTTTGACTCTTCAATCAACTTGAAGTATTTTTGCACTTTATACGTTGACTTACCAAGCCGCCGTTTTGTCAAGTATTCGCTGTTGAGAAAATTCAATTCCTCTTTCAAAAAATCTACCAATTCTCGACTAATCTGCGAGCGAGCCAAAACGATTTGATTCCTAACACTAATAGAAAGGGCATTGTTCGCTGAGGTGATAGGAGTTGATAGAGTCTCTTTCTCCACAAAAAGTTTTTGATACGCTGCTTCTATTTCTTGCAAAGAATGTCGCCTTGCCTCCCCGAGTACCTTCCATTGATCGAGATATGGATTGTCTGTCTCCAAATCAATAAAAACCGTATTACCTTGCGCCACTGACTTGCCTTGGAAAGGTAGTGCGATCAAATTTCCAAATCCTTCTTTTGAGAGCGAGTCTTGGTTCGGAAAGAGTCTATCAAAGCTGACCTCTTTTTCAAATTCCGAGATGTTGAAGGCTCTGCGTATGAGTTCGAGTCCGATCTGCCTGCTCAGGTAACAAGAAATCGGTTCTGAAAAGAAAATCCACACATGCCCACCGTTGCCTGAACGAGAACGCTCCAGATATACACGGAGTCCTACATTGGTGCATGCTTGGATGAATGCAATTGCGTCTTTCTTCCAGGTCTCACCATCCAAATCTGCTGCTAAAAAATATGATGTATTATCGGGAAGAATTGGATAAATTCCAATTACATCGACACCAAGTAGGTGCCTTTTGATAACATCTCTGCTAAGAGATAATAATTTCTTGTTTTGAAAATCCTTGAGTGAACCGCCACGCCGCTTGTGTGCCATGAATTCATCCCAATTGAATTCATAAGCGGGACTGTAACCAGATCGTCCTTCTTTTTCCCAACGGCGCGCATAAGCACCAGTTCTCCCCAAGAAGAGAGACATGAATAGTTCGATGTTTTGTGGATTATGCGGAGTAACAATTTCTAACATGGACCATTGCTATTATGATCTCGTGACAAAATCACCTTCACATTTGAGAAATTAGCGACCAATAATAGAACGTTTCTGTTTGTGTCGCCTTTAATTTATTGAGAATAGAAAACTTTCCATCAATCGTCACAGTTCCAATTTCCTGAATCTTTGAACTATCGTACCGAATATCGTTTAGATTGATCTTTTCTTTTTTATTTTTTATTACTGTCGCGATTAATGCGGATTTCACGGCACATAACCTCGCTTCTTCTATTCTATACGGTGCACCAAGAAGATAGCTTTGTATCTGTTTAATTCCCTGGTGCAGTTCTTGGATATTTTCATTATCTATACTTCCTTTCAGTCGAGATTGACTGAGGAAAAAACTTGTTTCGATAGTATCGGTTAATACATCCTCCAAGGTATGTGCCTTCGTGCGATATTTACTTTCCTGCTCATGGATGGCTTTGTAACTTGCGCTGACTTCTGATAGATCATTGCAAGCATTGAAGAGCTCTCCGATATCAAACAGCTGTTTGATTATTTCCATCGATTTACGCTTTCCAAAAGGAACACCAATTGTATTGGGTGCATAGGCTGTTAATTTGTCACCGAGAATGCTGTTGATGGTCGGAACATTAACGCTGAGATTTTCGTCGACTTGAAAGATTGAACTTTGAATCGGAAGTTTTAGCAATTTGGGAAAACCGTGTTCTGAATAAAGCACGTCTAATAGCACATATGATTCTTGCTCATCGATATTCGAGAGATAGAAAAACTTGAAATGCTTTTTAGGAATCTTACTCTCCTATCGTTCATCTTCCTCAACACGAACAAACATACTGCCCTTCAAGAGTGTAGTAAGCTCGTCAAAACTGAAATCACCTACAATATCGACATCGATTGAAAGCCGGTGTGCAGTTGGCAGAAGCAATAGAAGTGAAGTTCCACCTTTAAAGACGAAAGGTTTCCCGGACTTTGTCAGTAATCCTACAAGTTCAAAAGCATAAATCTGCCTCTCGATGAGCTGAGGATCGGCTTTGGGATATTGCTTTCTCTGTTTTTGTATCCACTGTTTTGAAAAAGATTCTTTTGCTATCACTCCATCAGCTCCTATACACTCACCACATCAGTTTCAAGCATCAAAATTTCTTTGACCAGCGTATTCTTCACTTTTCGACGATCTGCATAGCGAAGAAGCCGGGGCATATTAATGCGATGGGACAATATCAAATTTCGGAAGACACGCTCGTACTCAGCGCCATCCATTAAACGCAAACGATCTTTTTCCAAAAACATGTCGACCAATATTTTTTCGAAGGTTGCGTAATATCCATTTACCGGTTCTTCCGTTACCGATTGCCGCATAACCACCGTTGAAGAAGATGGTTCAAAGTATTTATCTACTTCCGATTGTTGAGGGTTCAGGTAAACGTTGTATTCTATATCCTTAAGATACTCTCCAACCGTTGCAATTGCATCAACGTCAGTATACATAAAGCTTGTGAATTGCGTCATCATATGATGTGCGAACGGCTGTAGTTGTTTGGTACTCCAGACGGAGAATTTAAGCAAGGGAAATTGTTTCTTTATCGCGGAGACCAGCTTTTCAACCGGTTTCGTATTGAGTAATAAGGACGTCTTAACCGTCGCATACCACCCTCGGCCAGCATCGAAGAGCTTACCTTCATTTTTAAAATTGTAAAGATATTGGTTGACCGTCGTGGCGTTGTATTTCACTTCAGCTTTTCGCAATTCCTTCTTGATAGCGTCAACTGTGAAGTACTTCTTTCCTTCAATAGCTTCTTGGATTGCTAATTTTGTGTTCGTTTTCTTCAAATCTCCATTATATATTAATGGCACTTATAGCGTTTATGTGCCGTTAATATAACACATCAAAAGGGAAAATGCAAGGGAACAAAGGCATTTAATTTTAATAATTTAATTTTAATAATGTTTAATTTTAATAAAACGAAGACGCCGTAAGAAAAATTTTCCGACTTTTATGATATGCGGTCGTAAAACGGATATTAAAAATCTAAATCTTATTAAGGCAAGGTCAAGTCAAGTTAGTAAACTAACTGAGAACAATCTCCGTAATCAGAGCGACCTGCAACGGTGAAACCTCCATGGAGTAATGAGATTGAAACTTCTTCAAGAAGCTGCCAAAATCCTTAGCATTAGGTTCGAAGGTTTGAATAAGAGTAGGGATAGTTTCAGCCAACACAATAGAAGACTTACCTGTTTTCTTGCGATTTTCGAGAGGTACGACCCCACTTGGATTCTTTCTGTACGCTATGTTGCTTCATGGATGAATCTCTGTTTTATTTCATCGTCAGCAGAGGAGATAGGAGGTAAAAACTTAAGAGCGACAATGCGCTTGAGCTTGGTGTCTTCGGCTTTGTAGACGATGCCCATTCCGCCCTCCCCGAGCTTCTCAAGAATCTTATAATGTGATATTGTTTGACCGATCATTTATCCAACCCTATTTTCTTTAAAAGTGTAGTGAATCGCGGAGTTGAACTCACTCTATCCCAATCTGGGTCTACGCCCATCGAGTAGACAATCTGATCCCGCTCCTCGTACGCTTTTTCAAGCCATTGAAGAGTTTCATCATCATCTTCAGCATGGGAGAAGAGTGTTGCGACCAGGTAAGGCGAGACATATCGCACAGTCGATTGCTCCACGAGCTTCTGTGCCGCCATCCGCATTGCATGCTTGTACCCGGCCTCTGCGAATCTGACCTCCATCACCTCGGCAATGCCGCTATTTATAAACAGTGTGAAGAGTTTTTTGCACTCTAAGAAAGCTTCATCGAGCATATTTTTCTTACGCAATGCCCTCCAGAGGTGAACTTGCAGCAAGAAGCTTTGTTCTGTTCTAAGCATCTTCCGGCAATGCTCAATCACCTTATCATATCGACGTGATACAAAGAGTTGGTAAGCTAAAATTGTGTTTGGTATAGTGGAGAGAGGATCCAGATCCCGCGCTCGTTCGACTTCAACCGATGCTTGGTCCTTATTTCCTGTCACGATCAGGTACTCCGCGTAGAACTGGTGCGCTTCGGGGCTGTTTGGCTTGAGTTCGATCGCCCGTTTCAACTCCCTTTCAGCAAAAGACCAGTTCCACTCGTACTGTAAATAGAGGGTACCTAACCAAGCATGTGCTTCGGCAAGGGAGTCGTCCAGCTCAAGTGCTTTCAATAATTCTGACTTGGCTTTAGGCATGACTTCATACGAAGGAACCTGTCCTACAACCGCGAACACGTTGTAAACGCTTGCTACCCCAACATAAGCCAGAGCGAAGCTCGGGTCTTTTTGGATTGCTTGCTGAAAATACTCAAGACTTTTCCTGATACCTTTTTCGGTAACTGTGTTCAGGTAATGACGGCCCTTCAAGTAGAGGTCATAGACTTCAAAGTTTTTCGTGTAACGCTTTGCGAACTTTGCCTTATCATCTCCCAGAAGTTTTACCTTGAGCTTGTTCACAATCGCCAGGGAGATTTCATCCTGGATGACAAATACATCCTCAAGTTCACGGTCATATCTTTCTGACCAGAGGTGGTAACCATCGGCAACATTTATGAGCTGAGCAGTGATGCGGAGGCGATTTCCAGATTTCCGGACGCTCCCCTCAAGTACAGATTCTACATTCAGCTTTCTTCCAATCTCCCTGATGTCCTCCTGTTTTCCCTTGAATGTAAAAGCTGATGTGCGGGCAACGACTCGCAAATCTTCGATGTGACTCAGCGTATTAATGATTTCTTCCGCCAAACCATCACAGAAATATTCCTGCTCGGCATCGGCGGATAAGTTTCCAAAAGGTAATACCGCAATTGAAGGTTGTTTCTTGGTTGAACGTACAACTTGTTCCGAAATACCCGATTCGAGATTTTTTAGATCACCTATCAGTTCACCAATAGCTTGATACCGATGAGTGTGATCCTTCTGCAAGGACTTGTAAATGATACATGCAAGATGCTCGGGTATGTCAGTTCTAAAGTTTGAGAGATGTTGTGGTTCCTCGTTGAGGATCGAATACATCATCGCCGCTTCATGCTCACCACGGAAAGGAAGTCGTCCGGTGATCATCTCGTAGAGAACAATACCGAATGAGAAAATATCACCTCGTGCATCAACCTCACCACCCTGAATTTGTTCTGGCGCCATATAAGCAAGTGTGCCGACAGTGGATGATGTGCGTGTCAGCTTTAGCGATCCTTTCAATTTCGCAAGACCAAAGTCCATCACCTTTATTTGATTTTTGGTATTCACCATGATGTTTTCTGGCTTCACGTCCCGATGGACGATGCCGTGGCTGTGCGCTTCCTGTAACGCTTCACCGATTTGGATAGCGTAAGAAACAACGGTCTTCACCAGTAGGGGTGATTCATGAATCACCCCTACTATTTTCTGGCGTAATGTGACACCATCGACATACTCCATCACGATGAAATGTTGATCAGCTTCTTCTTTGATATCGTAGATAGTACAGACATTCGGATGATTGAGTGCAGAGGCGGCTTGCGCTTCTTGCAAGAAGCGCACCCGCTCAGGTTCATGAGCATCTAATCCTCTTGGCAGAAACTTGAGTGCAACAATGCGCTTGAGCTTGGTGTCTTCGGCTTTATATACCACACCCATACCACCCTCACCCAACTTCTCAAGAATTTTGTAATGAGAAATTGTCTGTCCAATCATTGTAACCTCCTGTTGCCGCTCCCGCCAGAAGAAGGCGGGATGCTCAATCCGACAAGTGGTCTTAGCTGCACTTCGTTTGCTAAGTCCAGTCGGATTGGCACTTCACCGAGCTTCTCAATTATACGATAATGCGATATGTTTTGGCCGATCATCATTCATCTCCTTCGCTACCCTCTCCCGAACCGGGAGAGGGATTATAGGGTGAGGGTAATGTGAAATCGTCTGTCCGATCATAATAATTTATTTTATATAGCTTTGATTATTAATAGTGTAATATCATCAGATTGACTGACACCTTTCGAAAATAGTTTTACTTCCTCAATAATTTTCTGGAGAAGTATGTCGGCAGTCCCCTGAGCATGCCGTTGGACAATATTTATCAATCGGTCGACACCGAAAAATTCTTGCGTAATGCTTTGAGCTTCATCAACTCCATCGCTGTACAAAATGAGGCAATCGTCTGGTTCCATAGCAATCGCTTTTACCTCACACTGATGCTCATCGGTAAGATTCAAGGCGAATCCTTTAACCTGAACAATATCAACTATTCGGGATTTACCATTATAGAGAAGCGGATAACAGTGCCCGGCGTTCGCTACAGTTACCGTCCGTGACTTTGGCTCTACCGCGGCGAGCAATAGGGTGATGAAAGATTTATGAGGAATGCTTCCCCGTAAAATTTGATTGCTTAGCTTTAGTTGTGTAACAAGCGAATTATGCTGGATGGCTTGCGAACAGAGAACGCCTTTCCCCAGCGTTGCAAGAAGTGCGGCTGGCAGTCCCTTGCCCGCGACATCTGCTACTATTATCTCGTACACATCGTCATGTACTCTTACGATATCGTAAAAATCACCGCCGATTTCTTTTGCGGGTATTGTTGTTGCGGCAAATTGAAAGTTGGCAATCTGCGGTAAGCTTTTCGGTAAGAGATTCATCTGCACTTCGCGTGCGGCTATCAGTTCTTTATCCATCACTATTTTTTTCTGCTCTAATTCATAGAGCCGCGCGTTATCCAGAACTTGCGCAGACTGCGATCCGATGATAGAAAGCAGTCGTGTGTCATCTTCGGTAAAAATTCCATCTTCTTTTTTATTGAAAGTTGCCAGAATACCGATCAATCTGTTTTTAATTAACAATGGAACACAGACGAGTGATTTGACATCCCCCTCGACTTTCACGCCGGAAAATCGGGAGTCGGCAGAAAAATCGTTCGAGATAAGAGGTTTTTTATTGATCATCATCCACCCGAGTACATTTTGATTGAGGTGGAACTGTTGATGATTAGATGTGGAATCGAGCGTGCGTATAAGTGTAAACATCGAATTGGGGGTAATCTCATCGACCAGAGTAATCATCCCCTGATGGCAATGCACGGCTTTCACCGCACGCCTGATGATGTTTTCTATGATGACATCAAGGCTCATCGTTGAACTGATTACTCTCGAAAGCTCATTTAGAATCGAAAGCTCCTCGACAGCCTTCCGTAGCTGGTTGTTTTCTTCTTGCAGATTTGAAAGCTGATCCATCGTACTCTCCGCTTAATACAAGAACAGCGATATTAACGCCTTATTTGTTTGGAATTTATCGAATAACTTTTCAAAATACAAACTAAAGAAAGAATTACTCGAAATGATGACATTTACCAGCCATCTGATAAATAAAAAAGCGCTCCCTTTATCATAGAAGAGCGCTTACAGCATTTATGTAAATTCAGATTATGCCGGATTCTTTCCCGCTTTCTTTCCAAAAATGATCGCTACAACTATCCCATAAATAACATACTGAATCAACCCATAGATAAGCCACTGAACTGCTACCGAGTAAGGCATTGGGATCATTGCGTAAGTACTATAAGCCATCGGCACCGACATCATAAACCCGACATATACTCCATACTGGATCCCCTCCATAACGCCCTTTCCCTTTGTCCATTTGGAATAGATCAGGACAAAGAAAAAGGAAATAAATATGTAGACGAGGTAATAAATCCACATTTTACTTTCCATATCGGTGCGCCAGATGTTTTTCATCTGATCCGATTGATAAACTGAAGAAAGAATCAAACCGTGGACAACAAAGCTGAGAATACTCATCAGTATAAAAACTATAATAAATCCAATCCACAATTTTTTATTCATAAATCCTCCTTGTGAAGTTGATATTATAATGAATTAGTGTTTATATCTGCCAAGATTTTACGAAAGAAACTTTTAAAAGTCAAATTATAATAGATATTGTGACGGCTTCCGCCCATTAAGTAAATGATTATACTCCGTTGCAAGCTTATTATCTGCCGTTGATAAATCAATATCGATTACTGAAATCCCAGGTTCATTGTCCCCAAGCCGCGTGAGTATCTCTCCGCGTGGTGACACTATTTCACTCTTGCCAATAAATTTAAGATCGATGCCGCAGCGATCTTCACGCCCGACCCGATTAACCGTTGCAGTAAAAATCCGATTTTCCAGGCACCGTGTCACCATCGCATCTGGACAGTACGGAAGAACGAGATTCGACGGGTGTGCTATAAGCTGTGCCCCTTTGAGCGTTAGTGTTCGTGCGGCTTCCGGATATATCCAATCGAAGCAAATCATCATTCCAATTTTACCAATTGGCAGATCGAATACCGGAAACCCTAAATTACCTTCAGCAAAAAATAAATGTTCTCTGTAAAAGAGATGCACTTTGTGATAAACACCGATAAGTCCGCCGGGACCTACGATGGCAGATGAATTATAAATCTTGTCCGTTTGCTCGGCAAATCCGAAAACAACATAACATGATTTTCTTTTAGCAAACACAGACATCTCTTTAGCTGTGATTCCCGAAGAAGTCTCTGCAAGTGCGGCTAATTCTTTTCCGTCAAGA
This sequence comes from uncultured Chlorobiaceae bacterium, assembly GCA_964520905.1. Lineage (GTDB taxonomy): Bacteria > Bacteroidota > Ignavibacteria > UBA10030 > SZUA-254 > JAGVIE01. Next base: position 147,406 of record CAZFQL010000009.1, read on the forward strand.
AAATTGTAACCAGTGTTGAAAAGCTCGGGCAGCACATACAGATCCGCATTAACACTCTTCATCATTTCAAGAGCATTTTGAATATTCAATTTAACTTCGGCAAATACGGGGTTGGTTTGAACAATTGCAGTTTTCATACTTTTTTATTATAAAATACTACTTCCGTCGAGTAGATTCAAGCTTTCATTCACTGCAAACAAAAAAAATTCGTCTATCATTTGATTCCAAACATAGAATGTCGACATCAATTTTTACAAGTGTTAATAACTTCAGTGAATCCCCCCTAAAATAGACTTTATAATATTAGATGGATCTTCAGACTGGATCAAATCGATGGCAAGGAATTTTCAGCCAATATTTATGGAAATAGCTAAAAGGGAGCTTGAGAGGGGCATTTTCACTATTATTTTAAAGAAATCAGGATAATTACGTGGAAATACTTTTTAGTCTTGCTATTGATTTTTATTCTGTGTAAATTTAAAACGCAATCAACAGTACACCGTTGTTTCGCTTTTAAGATCGTGCTGATGTACCGTACCATCCTTTTTTTGGTGAGAGTCGCCAGCAACAAAGAATCGCTGCGAATGGTGTTAAGAGAAGCCATGAACAGCGATTTCGTGTTTTAAGAGCACCAAGTAGTCTCGGCGTACAAAGTCCCAGCTAAAAGGGATAACACCAATAATAAGAAAGGATAGTTCCATGGAAAAAGGAACAGTCAAATGGTTCAACGGAGCCAAAGGTTACGGTTTCATTTCACGACAAGGTGGCGAAGATGTTTTCGTGCACTTTAAAGCCATCTCCGGCGACGGTTACAAGTCGCTGAACGAAGGCGATCAGGTTGAATTTGAAATCGAAAAAGGTCCGAAAGGATTGCAGGCGGCGAACGTTTCAAAAGTTCAATAATACTTTCTGAGCCAAAAGAAAATCCCGTTCTCGAAAGAGGACGGGATTTTTTAATTTATAATGTTGGTACAAATAAATTTGAATTTCTCTGCTATCGTTCAGTCTGAAATCTCATTCCCCCTAAATTATCTTAACAGCAACATTTTCTTTACTTCTACATATTTCCGGTCTGATAGTTTTCCCTGAAGATCAGAAGTATAAGTAGCAGTCAACCTGTAAAGATATACACCAGACGCAAGATTCCCCGATTCAAACACAACATCTTTCATTCCCTCATTCATCACCTTATCATCTATTATAACTGCGACTTCTTGACCAATTGAATTATAAATTTTTAAAGTTACCATTGCTTCCATTGGTAAAATAAATCTGATCGCTGTAGCGGGATTGAACGGATTGGGAAAATTTTGTTCCAAGCGAAACCCGTCTGCTATACTCGATAATATCTCCCTCCGAAGTATGAGAGAGACAATGCGTGGATCGGTCACTATAATAGTAGAAGAATCTTTAAGCGTGTAGGTATGCCTTTCTTCGCCGTCAATCATCTCAATAAGATTGAATTTATCTTGCCTGCCCATCTCATTATTCCATTTCAATGATATAGGATAATATGCCGATGATATCATAATGATAAATTCTTCTGTTTGCGAACAATTATCACCAATATATTGCGTCCGTGTCCCGTTAGAATTCTTTGTCTTCGGAGCAAATCTAACATCAAATATACCGTCCGGCGGCAACGGCGGCAATTCTGATTTTTGAAACTCTATATCGTTATCGACAATATTGAGTAATAAGGTACGAGATTCACCGACTGCATCGCATACTTCAATAGAGCTGGCAATTATTTCTTTCTCATCGTTATTCTTTTCCGTATATGACATCGGATAAAGATGATTGTGTCTTAATATAAGCTGTCCTTTTTCCTTAACCTGTACCCAATATCCTTTTCCCGGAGATAAGGTATCTACGGGGCAATAACTGTTTTGATATCCATAAAACGATGAAGTTATATTTCCAACCGGATTTTCTATGATCTCCTTAACCGGTATAGCTGACGAAATTGTGCCGATTAAATTCCAACCCGGCTCTACGTCGACTACCATACTGTCAATAATATTTCCACTTAATTTGCATTCCTTGATAGAATCAAATCGAACCCAGTATCCACGGCCGGGGATTATCTCATTACTGCTTTGATATCCTGAGATCGGGGTGTAACAATAATAATCCGACGCGGAAATCGGGAAAATATTACTCGCGATGCTGTCCTTAGCAACAATTGAATTCGATATAATATTCCAGCCGTCAATCAAATTGAACGATATTCCCGGCAGTGGTACAATTTTGTTAACGGCCATCGTTATCGGAATGTTAATAATGCTCCGAAGGGAATCATTGCTTGTTAGATATATCTCAGTTTGATAAGTACTCTCCGCGAGTCCGTATGAATTCATTAAAAGCAAAATCACCTCGCTTGTCCCGGGAATTATCAGTCCACTGTCCGGTGTAACGCGTAGCCATGTAGTTAGCGAATCATTACAAATATAAAAATCCAAATTTTCCGATCCCTTATTCTGAATGGACATCGTTTGCATAGAAGAATCTCCAGGATTGAGATTCACAATAACCGAGAGACGATTAATTTCGATATACGGAGAATGTCGCTGTATATTAATACTTGCAAGTATATTTTTATTTGATGGAGTATATTTATTATACTGAGATTCGTTAGCTCTTGATTATAATTTTCACTGTTTGGATTTGACGCACCATTAAATATTGTATTATTAGATATACCCGGATAAGGATCGCCGGCATCGCCCGCATTGTTATTATGCTCTAAGTTCCACAGCCCATCTGCTTGTTCCAATGCAACTTTGTAATTACCGTAATCTGTATGTTCGGGGTACCATTGATTACAATTATCCGGCTGATTTTCATCAATATGATAAATGAGAAGTCCTTCGCCTCTTAACTGTTTGTCAAAGCCGATTTTTTGTCTGTTCTCGATAAGGAAATATTCATTTATTTTGTTTTGATCCGGAATATATTTTAATATCATCGCGCTATCTTCAACAGGATAGAACTCATTATCGATCAGATCGCTTGTTATTACTATTGGTGAGATAAAACCCATTTGTACCCTTGACCACGGATCAGGATGAGCGGGCGAATCTCCCAAATTTCCATTCCAACTTCCCGATGCCATTAAGCTCCACCGACCAAGACCTTTTGAATCTTTATTATAATCATATAGGTCCGGGAGTCCAAAAATAGCATGGGCTATTTCATGTGCATACACACCACATGTCATATCTCCCGGTGAAATCCAATATTCAGGCTCGGTTGTATAAGAATAGATATTCACTCCATCCTTTGCTACCAGTGAATATGTCGTCCACTGGTGTGACCAAATATCGTTTGAGCTTCCGGTATACTCAGCCCCGGATCCGGCATGAACAATAAATAGAGCATCGACATATCCGTCTCCGTCATTGTCATATTGTGCAAAGTTTACAAGGCTATCGACCTCTTCAATTGCATCCTCGACCATCTTTTGCGCGTTGCGGGGATACGCTCCGAATCCATTTTGTCCGTTAACATAATAATCATATGTTTGCGGAAGATCCGACCAACCCATCGAACTAGGTAAATTAATAGTAACAATATCCATTCGGTCGTAAGATATTTCCTGATAATAATGTCTCAATGTATTCCTCCCATTTGAGAAGAGCAGCGAGTCGAAGAATTCGCCTTTGACTTTCGCAGGTTTATCGGAAAATTGAATTAAGATAGCAAGAGAGTTGAACGTTCGAGATAAATAATTTTGTTTTCTATGACGTTCTTCAACGAAGGGATAGATAATCCCTGCATTGATGCCCCTCTTTTTCATTATGGAATAATTGGCTAAGTAATATGGGGTTGAAATTTTGCCTGTTTTTATTTTTTGTTCAATACGTGGATGAGGAGGGATTGAACAAATCGCCCTTGTTGGATAAATTAGAATATAAATTACAGCTAAACTCAATAAAACATATCTGAAATTCAGAGGTAAAGAAAAATGAACAGTTACTATTTGAGCCCAGTTGAGTACATTTTCGATTATCGTGGTATGTTTATATGGCATAATAACATGTCAAATACCCAAAGCATATGCCATTATGAGAAATCAAGCGAAGCAGGTGAAAGGTGCCACAACCTGTATATTATGACACTATAGGGAGGGATGAAATGATTACTTTCCCAAATTGGGAAAGAACTGCAAGGATATTTGTAGAATTTACATGGGGAAAGATTCTAAGCAATCCCAGCCAAGGATTAAGCCGGGATTGCTTAGAAAGCCAGTCGTCTACTTTAATAGCATCATTTTTTTGATCATTAGAAAATTTTCGCCTCGTGGGGCATCATCCTCATCGGATAATCCTTCGGCATTAATCTTATAGAAATATACTCCCGATGGAATACCATTGGCTTGGAATTCAACTTCCTGATATCCGCCATCCAATACTTCATGATCGAATATTGTCATAATTCCCTGACCGAGAATATTGTAAATTTTCAATGTGACCGTTGCAGAAACCGGAAGATCAAAACCGATAGTCGTCGTGGGATTAAAGGGATTCGGATAGTTTTGATATAATGTAAATACTTGAGGCAACTCGGGCGTGCCGTTTCCATCCGGAATAATTCTCATAGGAATTGCGCTCGGGTTGGGCTTCAAATAAGACACATCCATCAGTGTGCGAACACCTTTAAATTTCAAGGAAGTCGCAAAACTGATTGTATCGAGCGCACCCTCAAATGCAGAGTTGATCTTTCGTACTGTTCTGTCGAGATTATTGAATACAGATGTGTCTGCAAATTTATGAATCCCGCCCTCATAGAATCCCATCATAATTGAATCCCCATAGGTTTCAATCTGGATTATTGATTTATCATTTAAAATATTACTCGTACCATCGTTATAAATCAATTCTCTGAAACCAAAAGGAGTAATTTCCAGCTGGCTTGCAGCTATGTTTACTTTAAGTGCGACCAGATCTGCCAAGAGTTTGTTATTCTGTTTAGTCGGCGGTATTGATTTTTGTCTGCCCTTTATCGGCCGGTTACTCGAAGTAAAATTACCAAACCCTTGCGGATCCCCAGTGTGCATTCCGAATCTTTTGCTGTAAAGGGTTTTTAAGACATCTGTATACGATGTTGCAAGCATCCAGCCGAATTGTTGCGGCGCATCATTGCGCGCTTCACCCACCAATAAACCGCCATCGTCTCTAAAACCATTGAGCCTGAACGATTCATAAAGTGCGTTTACCCTGTTCGGCAACGGATAACGAAGCTGATTCATTGTGAATGTTGTTGGAAGATGCAGACCTGCTACGTGTTCACGCCATGAGTAAGTAGATGTCATTAATTTACCTCTGGATCCCCACCCATGAACTTCAACAGAATCGCCATCAGGTATACCGGCATCAAAAATAAATTTAATAAAACCTTTCGTGTAATAAATTGTTTGGCTGGGTACAGGATGAATCGTAAATGGGTATTTAGCATTATCCAAAATTAAGGTGGGAGTAAAATGAAAGTGTAAATCTTTCAAAATTTTTCCGCTATTATTGTGAACAATACAATTGAATTCTACCTTATCCGGTTTTTTTTGTACGAATTTATTAATGATATTTTTATTGTCTCTCTCTAACGCGAGCGACTCGGCAGTGAAGCTGCGGTAACTTATCAAATACAAAGAGTCGGGAATAAATGCCGCACCAATGTCTTTGTCTCCATCCATCGTAACAGATAATGGATTTATTGATCCGCCTGCATCGCCGCTCCATACTGAGAATTTCCAACTCAGGTCTTGCGGGATTGCTGTCAGTTGAACAATAGATCCATATCCGTATTTAGATAAATCTGGATATTTGGTCACGCTACCGCTTCCGTTGATAGTTATGCTCAAAGTATAAGTGTCAATCGAAAAAGTTGCACGAATAGTATGGTTTGCATGTATATCAATAAATGAATAATTACTTGTCGTTGTAACTAACAATCCATCAACATACAAACTGTCTATATGATAATGTGGATCGGATGTTATTGTGAATGACTGGTTTTCACCCTCGTCAACTGTAATATTGCCGGATGGGAAAATAGAACCATTTGATCCGGTACTCGCAGATATCACATATGTAGGAATAGTTGGATTTGCCGCAATATATGCCTTGATAGTATGATTTGCCTGAACATTTGTGAATGTATATCCAAAAATTACTCCTCTATTTTCTCCGTCGACAACAACACTATCAAGATGATGACCCGGATTCGTTGAAATAGTAAACGATTGGTTTGCTCCGTAATTGACATTCACATCGCCAGACGGTGTAATCGTTCCATTCCCAGTCACTGATGAGGTGATCGTATACGTCTTGATTGCAAAGTTGGCTGTTATATTTTTATCGCCATCCATGACAAGTGTAAGCGGATTGTCGGTCTCGTGCCCAAGTGGAACATGCCCTGTCCAGTTGAAAAAGTTGTATGCTATATCCGGGTACGGAGTTAAGATAACCGTTGCATTGCTATCGTATGCTGCCAGATTGGGGGTCTTTGACACTGTTCCATTCGTAGCGGTAATGTTCAACAGATATGTTTTAAGCGCAAAATGGGCTGCAATATTTTTGTCACTATCCATTGTCAGGATCAGCGGATTGTCACCCTCGTGACCAGTAGCCACAGTCCCGCTCCAGTATGTAAAACGATATCCTGTGGCGGGCATAGGTGAGAGAGTAACTGTTGCGCCATGATTGTATGGTCCCGTTGGGGGATTAACATCGATAGTTCCATTGGTTGCATCAACTGTCAGAGTATACGTATTGATAGTAAAGTTCGCTGTGATCGTTCGATCCTGCTCCATGATTACCGACAATGGATTGTCAGTCTCATGACCGGTTGGAACATCACCGCTCCAGTTCACAAAATGATATCCCTCGGACGCTGTCGGTGTTAATGTAACGATTGTCCCATGATTGTATGGTCCTGGGAGAGGATTGACATCAACGCTGCCGTTTGAAACGTTCACGACTAAATTGTAGATTGAGAGAGTCGTCATCGGAGCATCGAGATACCACGGGTTGTAATCGATATAACTTGACGCAGTATCCCCTATGCCGGTGGTGTTATTATAATTAGGAATGTTCGGTAAAATTTTGGGATCTGCCGGACCCGTCGATGATCCCCACCAATTTTCTTTTGCATCTTGTAGCACACCTGTTTGATCGAGCACTCCGTATTTATTACCAGTAATGGAATTTCTTCGGAGTGTGCCGTTCAGAGTTGCGCCTATTTCTTTATAGAGAACAAAACCGGTCCCCCAATTTGTAACAGTATTTTGATGGGCGGAAAAATTCAATGTCTCTGTTCCCAGTGCATCAGCTTCGATACCGGTCCCATTTCCACCGCCATTCATAACATTACTGTCCACAGCGGTTGTGAGTGCGGTAATAGAACTGGTAGAACTTACTGATTTAGTTTCATTCAAAACATCGAACCCTGAGACTTGCGGCAATTGTGATTTTCCAATTCCGGGATCTGCAACAATTCCCCACCAGTACGGAGTGGTCCCCATGCCGGCAAGCGTATTTGTAACCGTATCCTGAAAAATTGTTCCTTGTGCATTAATAAAATAAATTCCAGTTTGGCATTCGGAGACAGTATTTCCGGTAACAGACACGGAACCAAGCGTATTATAAATCAACATTCCTGTAGACGTCCATGATGCCGGTGTATATGAAAACCCTGTCACATGATTACCGCTCGCACTACCTGCTGCACCATAAATTTGAATACCATTCTGCGCAATGAAATTGATAGCACCTGCACCAGTGATCGTGTTTCCGTTTGCAGATACCGTGAGATTTGCTCCGGTAAATACAGTTCCATTTTTCTGGAATCCAAAGATGGTATTATTATTAGCATTAAATGATCTTGCATTACCATCATTCGCGTTTGCATATAAACCAACACCATGCTGAGCACCATCGATTGGACTATTTCTGACGTCTTTAATAGTACATTCACTTACAGTACCCCCCGCATTTCTGTACGCAATACCAATAAAACGATAATTTGCATTTCCTCGACCGAAACCATCCACTGTGAAATTGGATATCATTACACCTGGAGCGTCGTGTACATACACTATGGGAAAATTATTAGGACCAGTTGAAAAAGATTTCGTCAATGTAACTGGCGATTTGATAATTGTTGATGCCATCGATTGACCGAGCAGGTTTAGTGATTTGTTTATCTCGACCTGTTCTTCGTATGTCCCCGCAGCTACATTTACAGTCCATCCACTACTTGCCGCGTCAACACCACCCTGTATGCTGCCGGTCTTTCCGTAGAGGGCTGGCACGACATAAACATTGCTTGCCTTTACCAACACGAAACCGCTCTTGCCTGTGTTCATTCTATGAACCATTCTATACTCAAGCGCAAAAAGCTGGTCTAATGTCATCAAACTAGGTGATAGTCCATCGTAAGTATTCGCTGTTGCATCGAAGAACGCGGAAGGATCGATTCCTCCACTAAGATTAATCACTGTGCTTGATGCTGCATTGTTGAATGCATTTCCAGAAATTGTGTAGTTTCCCGCTGCTACAAGCCCGAACGAAAGCGCAGTCCCATTCTCCTGGAACGTGTTCCCCGTAATTGATGCAGCGGCAGTGTAACTATCTAGATTTATCGCGGAACGGCAGTATTTGAATACATTATTTGTAATTGTGGTTGCTATGCCGCCACCATCCGACCATACACCCCGTCTCCATCCTTTGTTATTGAACAAATCGGCAACTGAGCTTCCGAGGAACAAGTTCTGATCAACAGTTATTGTTCCGGTTGCACTTGGTGTGATAGTGATTGCACGCGGATCAGCCGATGAGATGGAGGTTGATGCCGCGCGCGAGAAGATGTTATACTTGATCTCATGTGTTGCGGATGTTGGAATGTATATGAGATGCCTCATCCCTGTTGCCGTTATATCGTTGTCGATAAACTTAAATCCGTTGATGACAACTTTACTTGTGCTGGTTATTTGTATAAGCTGGAAATTTGTTGAACCACCCGTGGAAATGCCCGACTCATCAATAATTGTTTCAGCCCCGCGTACACCGGTGTTTGGGTTCACATTGGCGTTCGCGCCGAATAGTGTAACGGATTTATCGATATTCAGAACTTCAGAATATATTCCCGCGACAACATTCACAGTACTGCCAGAGACAAGATTGATCCCTTCCTGAATTTTGCCAGTTGATCCAGTTTGTGGACTTCCTGCACCTACCCACAGGTTCGAGAAGTCACCCTGGAAACCAGGTATCCCCAACTGTGTGTCCGTGCCGCTGTTCAACCAGGGGGTATAGTCAACATTTGCGCTCACCTTCGAAGCTACAACACTTGCACTGTTTGATCCGAACCAGTTAGCAGAAGCATCCACAGGGGGAGCTGTTGACTTAATTGCCAGATTCGTGTTGCCGGAGAGATCATTATTTGATGCAACAACAATGGCCGCATCCAATGCATCATACCCAACAGCAATTCCATCTGTATTATTATTTAAAAAACATCCTGTAATAGTTGCCCTTGTTCCTGGTCCGAAATAGGTTGTAACCAGTATGCCCGCTGATGTACTACCATCTACTGAAGCTACTCCCTTGCAGCTCGTAATCGTATTATTGGAAATGATTATTCTTGCTCCACCGTCTGGCAATGGGGCTCCTCCTGCCTCAACACCATAATCAAGCCAATTTCCAGCACCCTTTCCGGTGTAGGTATTACCACTATAGGTGCCAGTAATACCAGGTCCACGATAGTGAACTCCTATTCTTCCAATTCCGGAAAATTCACAATTAGTTACATTTACATTTATATTCGGTGTTTCTCTAACCGACATGCCTATACCGGCATAATCCGGACCACTTTCATTGTATTTTATATTCATGAATCTGCAATTGTCAATGGTACCATTTCCTTTGTTAAGAATACCCATAAACACAAGGCGACCTGTACCATCCAAAGTAACATTGCTCATGTTAAGTGTGATCCCCGCATTAACAAGAAACCATCCTCTTGCATCACCACTGTTGCCAGTGTTTGCTGATGGTGTAATGATCGTCGTCAGCTTGTCTGCTCCAATGATGGTAATGTTCTTATTCACCACTACTTGTGGACCTTCGGTGTATGTTCCTGATGCAACCAGTATCTCATCTCCCGCCATTGCCGCATTAATAGCCCCTTGAATATTTCCTCTTACAACAATAAACGTTCCCCATGGAAAAGTCTCAACTCGGTATGAACCTGCGTTTCTGATGACAACTCTTCTATTAAAAGTGTTTGCCCCTATGAAAGCATCAACATCAACTCCAGAACTTGTGTGATTAGAAAGATGACTCCCTACACCTTGGAAAAAGTTTCCTGAAATAACATTGCTTGAGTTGGTATTTAATCCAATACCTGCTGTACCCTGAAAATAGTTTCCGGTAACTTCACCACCAGAAGAACTCAACGTCAAGCCACCGGCAAGTGTAGCGAAAGTATTACCGATAAAATCGATGTTAGTGGAAGGAACACCAACATCGGCAAAACCATTGACGTAAACAAGGAATCGCGGTGTCGACATTCCATCGAATATATTGTTCTTATACGTTTGATTTGTCTGTCCACCGTCAGTTAATAATGCATATGTTTCATTATTACCCGGATCTCTTGGTGCTACAACAAATTTATTTTCTTCTAACCATATGTTATCACGTGCACCGCTCACATAACATGCAAACGATATAACACCTGCACCACCGGATTTTCCATTGAATGTAAAACCTTTACCAACCCCACCCACGGTGACATTCGAAGAATTGATCCGCAGCGCGCCACCGCCCCAGCCAGTAGTTTGACCGTTAACAATTGTAGTCGTTCGTCCGTTCACAGAGAACAGATTTAGATTTTTCGGTATAATAACATCTTCATTGTAAGTTCCGTCCGCTACATTGATCTTTCCACCTGCAACAACACGGGTTATTGCCGGCGTGATACTTGAATAAGGGTGATACTTTCCCCCCAAGTCGCTTGAAAAAGAAGTGCTCGCATCGACGTACGCTACGGATAATACCGCCGGGCTAACACGTTGGTCTTCAATCACCGCTTCATTATTTGCATTACTCATTGCTACAATGTCTGTATATGCAGTCGGTGGAGCAAGCGAGAGAATTGCAATGTCATAGACGTTCGTTTGCACCCGAGCCCCATGTATTGCCACTGAATGTTACGTCACCTCCTTCTAACACCCAACCCTTTGTCCCATAGACAAAATTGTTTGTAATGTTACCTGTTGTGGGACCACTGAGATATGCAGGTTGCCGTAATGCATAAATTGTGTTTCCATCTATCAGTAAATCAGTCAATCCTCCTGCTATTACCATAGCGCGGCTAACATCTAGATCTTCTATGACAAACTGACCCCAGATTATATTATTCTTGAGTGTAAAGTTATTTGCCGCGACATAGATGATATTTTGTGTACCGGTTTTATCTGTTTTCTGAATTTGCATATTTTGTATTGTCACGCCACTTGCTGTGACACTGAACCTGTCTCCGGTTCCTGACACTTGTATGATTGTCGAAGATGATCCCGCACCTTGAAGTGTAAGATTTGGTTTATTCAAATTGATTGTGCTCGTGAGACTGTATGTTCCGGGACCCACATCAACAATATCGCCGTTGCCTGCAACTAACATCGCATCTTCGATATATTGGAACAAACCGCCGTTCGTGGCATATCCGATTGAATAATTTCCTCCAACTGTACTTCTACCCGTGAAATACATCTTCCAGTCTGCATCATCATGAAATACGCAGGGAGTATACGTACGATTATCGCGCCAAGCAGGAGCTCCGGTGATTGATAAAAGCGGGTTTGCAATACTTTTAGTAAAATTTTGTCCATCGGTTGACATTGCCATACCGATTGCTTGATTATTTGCCGTCGTGCCACTACCGTAGAAGATGATATAATAATTATCGACTTTAATGACGTGCGGAGATGTATTTGCCGCAGGTTCCCATGGTTGCAGAGGAGGTCCTACGATATTGGTTGCCACTCCTGTCCAATTCAGACCATCTACCGATGTATAATATTGAATCCATCCCCACCCATTATCAGCATATGCTTTCCAAACTGTTCCACCTTCATAAAGTACATCAAAATTATAAGCCATGTAGTAAGCATCTGGTCCAATTACACCTGTCGTCGGTCCGATATCTGTCCATGAATCTCCATTCGCAGAATAAGCGACACGCGGTGTGGTCGAAAAACTTGGTCCCGCGGTTGAGTACATCAAAAATGGTCCCGCATAAAAATTTCCACCAACTGTCCACCCACTTGCATTATAAAGCACGCGAGGATGGTAAGCACCGGCGGGCAGTCCCGTGCAAACAGTTGCAGGGAATACGGCGCCACTAAAATTTGCACTTGTGCTTGTAGCATGTCGGGTGTTTGTGCCGTCCCCATACCAGATATGATATGTTAAGCCGATCTTTATGACAACAGGGTAATATCCACGATCCACTCCATCGGTTGGACCTCCAAACAATGGATTGGATACATATTCCGTCCAAATATTAGAATCGTCAACAGGAATTGTTGCTTGCGCAAATATACTTCCACTCGCAATGTAAACGAGAAGTAATACGACAAAAGAAAATTGTAAACGGTGTTTCATGATGTTACCCTTCCAAGTTTAATTTAAAATAGAAAATTAATTTCCGATAAAAGTATCTCTAAACTTTATCTATCAGATAGTGATAATATGGACTTGTATTATTTAAAAAAAATTCTTGATCGACTATCGAAAATTCAATAAGATGTGTGGCTTCTCCCTACAGACATCAAATCGGTTTAAATTAGAGGTAATAAAAACCAACTCTTTAAAATATACAAAAACGGTTTAGGAGTGTCAAGTCAGATTATGAGGAAAAAAGAGAGTTGGCTGTTTTAATATCTAAATATGCAAAGGACTCAATTATTGCTTAATTTTGAAAATAAAAGACGTTTTTTTGGGGGGGTACACCGATTAAGTAATCACGACTATCCTTAAATTCAATTTCATACGATTATTTAAAAGCCCCGACCGAGATTCAGACGAGGCTTTGCAAAAACTCTCCCGCTATTCTTTTTAGCGGGATCCTCAATTCAACATTGAACTTAGCTTCACCCGCTTCGCGGTATCGCTAAGATTCGGTTGAATTGGGACTGGCAACGACCTACAAACGAAAATCCACTCCCGAAAAAAGTGCGAAGGTATCTCGTTTTATAGAACTCAACCGAGCAGTATTTCGAAAAGCGAAACTTATTTCGATATCGTGTTTGGTTCTTTGCAAAAAACTTCATAGTATATTTTTAGACAATGACACTATCAAGGATTCACTCCATGACAAAAAAACCTCGAAAAGAATTTGACTGGTTTAAAGCGCTGAAACCACTTTTCAAAAAGTACAAGGGGAAAAAACATCCGCTCAACCATGATAACATATACCAATTAGTCTTGATGGTAATACTCTCGGCGCGGGATTCGGATAGAAACATCAATGCACTCGCTCCCATACTTTTCAAAAAGTATCCATCAATGAAGCATCTGGCGAAAGCGCACCCGAAAGATTTGTATCCTTTCATCGGAAAGGTTATAAATTTTGTTAACAAAGCAAATTGGCTGGTGACGCTGGCAAAGACTGTGAAAAACGACAGAAAAATTCCGACCACATTAGAAGAACTGACCGCTCTTTCCGGTATCTGAAGGAAATCTGCCAACGTTATCATCAGCGAATCGGGTGGAGAAATGGAGGGTGTGATTGTCGATCTTCACGTGCTGCGTGTGGCACCGCGTCTCGGTATCGCACATGGGACAAACCCGTTAAAAGTAGAGAAGCAGTTGATGGAAAAAATTCCACAACGGTATTGGAGAGTTCTTGGGATGAGCTTGACGCACCTTGGGAGAGAAATTTGCCGCCCGACAAATCCGAAATGCCCCGAGTGCCCGGCAAATAGTGTGTGTGAATATTACCGCAAGAAAAAATAATTCAAAATCGATGGCAGCTTTAAAATAATCCTCCCGCTTTGCGGAATCGCTAAGATTCGGTTGAATTGGGACTGGCAACGATCGGATTTTATCTCACCGCTTTCGGGCGGAATTCCCACATTGAGTCCCAATGTTTTCTATCGGGATGAAATCCCGCTGATGTTGAGCAGGACGGTCGCCCGAGTAGTACTCCGTCTACGTTAACAACACTTCTGCGGACAAGCATCGACGCAGAAGGCTGAACTAAAGAGTGTTGGAGACTGTCGTCTACTTCGAGATTACTTTCTTAATCTCCTCTTTTGCTACAGCCTCAACCTTCTTAGGAATAAACTCTGTCCGACCGTTAAGAATATTAACAATACTCCCCCTCATCCTCCCTTTCAATCCACTTGGACCATGGTGAACTATCGTGATTTTATGCTCGTTTGAAATAGCGTGCCATTGCACGATGTATCGGTTGATCACTCTGTCTCCAAATCCGTAACCACATATGACAAGATGCCTTGCTTCCTCAAGATATTTTAAGAACAGTCTGTGAAGATCAGAATAGAGTGCCATTGTATAGTCGTAGAACTTGTTGATTGTTCCGATGAGCAACTCGGGACGACCGTCAAGTGGGTTTCGCATCCGATTATTTTCATCTACCTGATGCCATATGTCGTTGTCTTTAGGGATTCCGTAGTTGTATCCCAGAATGTTCTTGGCGTCATAGCGGAACCAGTTGATGGAGCCATGTAGTTTCAAAAGCCGAACCTCGGAGCCAACGGCGTTAAACAATGCTAAGTCCATGTCACGGATGCAGTCGTTCTTTTTCTTGAACCCAGAAATGTAATCGATTCTTTTTTCAGAAAAGAACTTCTCAATTAGGATATCATGGTTGAGTGTAAAAACATAGACTTGATTCTGGCTTTGGTCGAAACAAGGAAGCATAAGATTTTCCAAATAGTCAACGGAGACATCTTGCTTATTCAGCAACGCCCATACTATGTCACGAATGTAGTTCATTGCTTCCTTCGCCAACTCGCTCAATTGCCACTTGCGTAATTTGCCATCGGTCAAGGACGGAATTATTGATGGTATGAGAGCTTGAATGAGGGTCAGAAGCAGAGGATTGTCTTTCATCATTTCACTATCTGAGATCGTATACGCCAAATAATAAAGATCTTCATAATTGGTAAGACGCTCGGGTTCATCAAGATAATAGATATCAGATATTGATTTGAGTTGTCTTAGAAACCCAACGATTCTCCAAACATGGTCATCTACTACCCCTGTCCTACTGTTAGGAATCCTGTACACCTCATCTGAGTCCCGATGAACTCCATCGCCAGAAAGAACTCGTTTTGTAATCTCGGATGTTGATGACATACCAGCGTAAATCGAGATTCCTGAACCGAGAAGATACGCGATATTTGTTTGCTGTGGTTGCATTGGACATTTTGATACTAAAATACAAAAGCCCCGCTTGAGATTCAAGCGAGGCTTTGTTTTACAATAACTCCTGGCAACGACCGGATTTTATCCCGCCGCAGGCGGGACTCCCATACAGCCGCCCGTATAGTACTACGCCAGAGGCGTACAAGCATCGGCTCTCTGCGGGGCTTTCAGCCGAAGACTGATCCGCCTCAAGCGAAGTCCGCTCTTTTCGAAATATCTCGTTAAAAAATAACGGTATAAAGTTTAAGGAATTTGATCAGCAGAATTAAAACACGAAAGCCCGACTCTTTTCAGAACCGGGCTTTCGAAAAAACTCCTGGCAACGACCTACTCTCCCATGCAGTTACCCGCATAGTACCATCGGCCCTACGGGGCTTGTCTGCTCTGTTCGGAATGGGAAGAGGAATTTCACCCGTGGTATAATCGCCAGAAAATCGTCTCTGGTATTTGAGTGAAGTTCTGTTCGGAATGTCCCGTTCCGATTTTATCGGAACGGGATAAAGTCCGAGGAATTTCACCTATCCCGCCGTAGGCGGGATCGCCAGAAAACTTTTAGAAGAGTCGTCCCGTCCCGCAAAAGCGGGACGGGATACTTCACAATCTTAAAATATATTTTTGTTCAATCAAACTAATCGATACATCTTACGAACCCAGGTTCATAAAATAAATTTTGGGAACGAGTGAGTTATAGTGAATCAATAAAAATTATTGGTTAAGTCTCACGACCTATTAGTACCACTCGACTCACGCATTGCTGCGTTTACATCTGTGGCCTATCAACGTAGTAATCTTCTACGGGTCTTTAGTTCCGCCGAAGCGGAAGTGACATCTAATCTTGGGACGGGTTTCGCACTTAGATGCTTTCAGCGCTTATCCCTACCGGACATGGCTACCCAGCGTTTGCCATTGGCATGACAACTGGTACACCGTCGGTCCGGTCACTCTGGTCCTCTCGTACTAGGAGCGACTTCCCTCAAATGTCCTGCGCCCGCATAGGATAGGGACCGAACTGTCTCACGACGTTCTGAACCCAGCTCACGTACCGCTTTAATTGGCGAACAGCCAAACCCTTGGGACCTTCTCCAGCCCCAGGATGCGATGAGCCGACATCGAGGTGCCAAACCTCGCCGTCGATATGAACTCTTGGGCGAGATCAGCCTGTTATCCCCGGAGTAGCTTTTATCCTTTGAGCGATGGCATTTCCACACACAACCATCGGATCACTAAGTCCTGCTTTCGCACCTGCTCGACTTGTAGGTCTCGCAGTTAGGCGCTCTTATGCCTTTACACTCGACGCATGATTACCAACCATGCTGAGAGCACCATTGAGAGCCTCCGTTACAATTTAGGAGGCGACCGCCCCAGTCAAACTACCCGCCTGACAGTGTCCCTACGCCGGATTCACGGCGCGAGGTTAGAAGACAAACAGAACAAGGGTGGTATTTCACTGGTGACTCCACCGAGGCTAGCGCCCCGGCTTCAAAGTCTCCCACCTATGCTACACATGCTTTGTCCGTATCCAATGCCAAGGTATAGTAAAGCTTCACGGGGTCTTTCCGTCCATATGCGGGTAACCGGCGTCTTCACCGGTACCACAATTTCACCGAGCCCGTGGTTGAGACAGTGCCCAAATCGTTACACCATTCGTGCAGGTCGGAACTTACCCGACAAGGAATTTCGCTACCTTAGGACCGTTATAGTTACGGCCGCCGTTTACTGGGGCTTCGGTCGCGAGCTTTATCCCGCTTACGCGGGACTGACCCACTTCCTTAACCTTCCAGCACCGGGCAGGTGTCACACCCTATACGTCCACTTGACGTGTTAGCAGAGTGATGTGTTTTTGTTAAACAGTCGCTTGGCCCATTTCACTGCGATCCCGACTAGCTTCAGAAAGTAAATTTCTTAACCAGACGGGACACCGCTTATTCCGAAGTTACGCGGCTAATTTGCCGAGTTCCTTGACCATGGCTCACTCGAGCACCTTAGAATACTCTTCTCATCTACCTGTGTCGGTTTACGGTACGGGCTGTCTGCAATCTCCCATACGAAGTTTTTCTTGGCAGCTGGATTAGGATCAGTTTGTTCCCTTGCGGGATCCCATTCGGCTCTCGGCGATAACTGGAGTGCGGATTTGCCTACACCCCACGCCTACGACCTTAGACCGCCTAAACCAACAGACGGCTGATCTTTCACTTCTGCGTCACTCCTTATGGTCAGACGACTACAAACAGGTACAGGAATATTCAACCTGTTTTCCATCGCTTACGCCGTTTGGCCTCAGCTTAGGGTCCGACTAACCCTGAGACGATGAACGTTGCTCAGGAAACCTTAGATTTTCGGTGGACAAGATACTCACTTGTCTTATCGTTACTCATGCCTACATCTGCGTTTCTATTCGCTCCAGTATACATCGCTGTACGCCTTCTGGCGCCTTGCGGCGCCACTGCATGCACTGCAGTCGCAGAATAGAATGCTCCCCTACCACATATATTGCTATAGTTCACAGCTTCGGTGCGGGGTTTAGTCCCGAGAATTATCGACGCCGAGTCGCTTGACTAGTGAGCTATTACGCACTCTTTCAAGGAATGGCTGCTTCTAAGCCAACCTCCTAGTTGTCACTGCAACTCAACATCCTTTGTCTGTTAACCCCGACTTGGGGACCTTAGCTGGTGATCTGGATTGTTCTCCTCTCGGCATCGGCGCTTATCCGTCGTTGCCTGACTCCCGGGAAACATGTTATCGGAATTCGGAGTTTGTCTGGGTTTGGTATCGTTGTGACGACCCTAGCCCAATCAGTGCTCTACCT
>CAZFQL010000010.1:0-162422 GCA_964520905.1 uncultured Chlorobiaceae bacterium
ACTCCTTTCTTTGATACTACCTTTTCTCCATGTCCTATTTTCTGGGAAAGATCATGTATACTTTCACGAACATAAAATAATAAATAATCTACTAATTAATTATTGTTCCATTTAATTAAGAGAGGATAACATGAAACATCTGTTATCAGTTTTGTTCGTAATGGTTGTAATCAGTTCAGTTGCGTTTTCACAAAATTTCGGTAAAACCGGCACTATCGAGTTTGGCGGTCAAGCCGCATTTATGAGCACAACACCTGTGGTTGAAGGATAAACTGGTGATGCTACAACTGTAATAATGTTTCAACCAAGTTTCGGCTATTTTGTAATAGATGGTCTTGAAGTTGGTGTTAATCCGCTGAGCATAACAAGTATGTCTCACAATAGTAATACTCTCACCTATATTGGATTCTGGGCATTTGGTGCATACCATTTTACTGACATGGAGAGTACTTATCCATATCTACAGGCATTATTGGGTTATACTTCCGCGTCCGATGGTGATAATACACTAAGCGGTTTCTCTTACGGAGTCGGTGCTGGTGCAAAATTTGAGATCGCTGGTGGATTATTACTTGATGCTAATTTGAATTATCGTTTCTACACCTATAATCCAGATGGTGCAGATAAACGATGGGGTAATAATGTACTTACTATTGGTGTTGGTTTAAGCGGTTTCTTGAATTATTAATTACACTAACTTTTTATTTGCTTGAAAGGGAAGTTCTTCGGAGCTTCCCTTTTGTTATCGTAAATTATAATATCCAGCGTAGGGATTATAAACATCTTCGAGGCTTTCTCTAAACGGACGCCTTTTTTTGTTGATACCAAGCCGAAATATTTGTACATTTCAATGAAATTTTCACTCAAGCAGATTTTTTAATCGGAATGGCAAAACATAATTACTCAACAGGTTTCCAAAAACTCGATCAATATGTAGGAGGATTACAACCTGGCGATTCTCTTCTGTTGTTTGTTCCCCAGTTGCAGCGTAGCATGGCGGTTATTGAGCAGACGATTAATCATGCGATCATATCTAAAATTCCAATAGTTTATCTTTCGGTTGATGATTCGCATCTGGAATCGCTTCGTAACGCACGGAAATTGAAGTATAGAAAATTTACAGGTAAAGATGGTAATCCTAATTCATTGCTTAGAAGCGTAAAACGCTATACTTCTGCGAATGTTAAGAACTCATGCGTCATAATCGATGATCTTTCGAAATGGATAGGAATTCTTGGAAATCAGACAAGGGTCGCCGATTTATTCTCATTTTTAGTAGCTTCAGTTCATGAACGGAAATGTTTTATCATCGCTTCCGCTTTACGTTCTGATTTTGAGAAATCAACACTCATAACGCTTAAGGACGAAGCGACGATTTGCTTGGATTTCATCATTCATCAAAATCAGACCTACTGCATACCGCTGTCATCAAAAGGTAAATTTATTCTTCAGGGTATTCTGCCATTCCGGTTCGAATTAAATCAACTTACAAAACCACTTTCCAAGAACTCAGAATCTTCGGTATCATCTTTACCGGAAATAACCGAAAAAGAATCTAAACAAATTGAATCACTCTTAGCATCTTTCGATGATAAGTACGAAAAGATGTTCCAAAGTGCCGGTGAAGCCATGATGATATTTGATATTGCCGGAGATTATCGTGAATTAAATAATGCGGCTTCGGTTTTGCTCGGTTATTCTGCCGATGAACTTAAGATGATAAGTCTCGTGACAGTTATTTCGCCGAATCAACGCTTTAAGTTCTTCCGATTCATCAGTGAATTAAAGAGACGAAAAAGAGGTTCGATTGTTCTCGATATCAAGACGAAAGATCGTAAATCTATCGCAATTGAATTTCGCGCATCGAATATCGGGGGCGGGTTTTATTTCGGAACCATGAAAGATGTGTCGGAAGCAAAAAGATCAGAGAAGATACAACGACAGAAGGAAGCCGAATATAAGTCGCTTCTTGAGACTTTACCGCAAAATATTGCAGTAATTCACGAGAACAACATATTGTTTGTGAATCCCGCATTCAACAGGTCATTCGGTTATGAAGCGGGTTACGATTTAGGCAAGATAAAGCCCAAACAGTTATTCACACAGGAGTCGTACCGGCGGTATCAGAAATTTATTAAGGAGAAATCAACCGGCGCTGAATTAACTATCATCGAGCTTCGATGTGTGCGCAAGGATGGAACTGAATTTGAAGCTCAGGTCACGATATCGGAAATACCATATCGCGGCAAAACTTGTTTACAGGTTACGATCGCGGATATTACAGCTTCAAAAATCATGATCGATAAATTGACTGCATCTGAGAAGCAATATAAAATGCTGATAAATAATGCTGTCAGTCCGGTTTCTCTGATTCGGGATGGAGTATTCGTCTATGTGAATCAAGCTTTCCGCGAGATGTTCGGTTATGAGTCGAATGAGAAAATTCTTAATAAAGAAATTACCGCGACAGTTGCAGAGGAAGATCGTGAACGAGTCTCAGAATCGCTGAGGAAACATGGATCGAAAGGGTCCAAACAAACTGTAATCAATTACGACGGTATTAGAGCTGATGGAAAATATTTCTTCTGTGAATTGGTTCTTTTAACGGCAGATGGTAATAAGGGCGGGGAATTATTGGGTTTCTTCCGCGACAAGACAGAAGATCGCAGACTAACCGAAGAATTACAACAGCGGTATGATGAGATGAAACTACTCGAGATAGTCATGCCGGTATTCTCTGGAACATTCGATATCCATAAATTGCTCAGCACAGTTCTTTATAAATTAACCGATACATTATCGTGGGGAATCGGAGGAATATATCTCGCGGATGAAAACACAAAAGAGTTGCAACTAAAGAACCAGAAAAATTATCCTGATGTATTTAATAAAAAATTATCTTTATTAAGTCACGAAGAAGGTATCGGAGGTTTCATATCGAAAACTCTATCTCCTCAACATTTTAGAATAGAAAAATACCCAAGTTACCTGCCGTTCAGATCGCTTTTCAAAGAAGCTGGTATTACGCAAGTCGGTTTTATTCCTTTAGTCTCGCATGAAAAATTAGTTGGTATAATACTTCTCGCTACCAAACATAAAGATGCTAAGGCAAAATATTCACACGAATTATTTACGATCATCGGTGAGAATTTAGGTAATGCCGTAACAAATGCGAAAGCGTTCCGCCAGATTGCCGAATCTGAAAATAATAAGCGTGTATTAATCGAAACAAGTCCGGTAATATTGTATCAGTCGACGCCGGCAGGTGAATTCATATCTGTAAATTCATCTATCGAGAAGATAGTCGGTTTCTCGTCAAAAGATTTTTCAAAAAACAGCAGTCTGTGGCTGAAACTCATCCACCCCGATGACAAAAAAATATTTTTAGAGAGAATAGCTAATCTTCAACAGCACTCTCTTCAGACAACTGACGAATACCGTGTCCTGCCAAAGGGAAAAGCATCGTACCGATGGGTGCGTGATTCCTTAACCTCGTTGAAAGATCAGGAGGGAATAGTCCAGTCTGTCCTTGGTACAATAATCGATATAACAGATGAGAAATTACTGCTTGATTCTCTTCAATCTGAAAATACATTTAAAACCAATCTTCTCTCCAGTATAAATGAAGGTATCGTCGTATTCGATCGTAATATGAGATGTTTGAAATGGAATTCTACGATGGAAACGATTACGGGAATGTCAGGGGAGAATGCTGTAGGGAAAACTGCATCCGAAGTTCTGCCGTTTTATGCGGAATACAACATGGATAATCTGTTGAGGCACGCCTTAGATGGCAAGATGGTAAACTCCGATGATCTTCCATACACTATTAGTGATACCAAACTGCAAGGTTACATCAGCGGAAGATATTATCCTCTTCGAATGGAAGATGGTCAGATTGATGGAGTGGTAGGAATATTCTCGGACATCAGTCAGCGAAAGAATGCCGAAAATGAAATTCGTGAGTTCGAGCATATTCTTAGCAACGTGATTGATACGATGGGAGATATTCTAATCCTCACCGACCTTCGCGGGAAAGTACTGCAAGTGAACAAAGCGTTTTTGCAGATTCTCGGCTATTCGAGAAAAGATGTCACCGGGTGCGAATTTCCATATCCATGGCAATTAGATGAGGAGATGGGAAGATTCGTTTTGTGGATTTCCACACTCCGTGAGCATAACTGGCTGCACGATTTCGATATGACGATGCGCGCACAGGATGGACATCTAATTCCTGTAAGTTTGAGCACGACTCTTTTGCGGAACCAGCTTGGTGAACCGATAGCAATGCTTAACATCGCCCGTGATATCACTGAACGTAAACGACTCATGAAAACGCTCGAGAGCCGGAACAAACAGATCGAAATGATAAACCGTATCGTAACGATTGCAAACCAGACGCTCGATTTCCGTGAGGTGTTTGAAGTCCTTGTGAAAGAGATAAATAAAATTGTTCCGAGTCAGGATAGTAATATTGGTTTACTCACTACCGATGGTACGGGGTTGTTGGTTTATGCCAATAAAGGCAGTCGCTCATTATATGAAGGTAAGATTGTCGATCTTGAGCAAACAATTTCAAAACATTCTATCAAATCGGGGAAACCTGTCATCGTTTCCGATTATCTTACTGAAAGTAATTACGCGGAACTGCTCGCGAATAAGGAAGGGATACGATCGCAAATATCTCTGCCCATAACATTGAAAGGGAAAATATTCGGGACTCTGAACATCGGTTGTAAAGAACCGCATATGTTTTCGGACGAGCATACTGCGATTTTATTGCCTATTGCACAGCAAATCGGGGCTGTAATCGATAGAGTCCGGTTGTTCAATCAAGTCTCCGAAGATTCGGTTTACATACACAATTTGTTAGATTCAATCGATAGTGTTGTCTATACAATGGACAGAGAAAATCGCATTCGTGAAGTTAACAAAGCATGGTATGTTTTTATGCAAGAATTCGGCGTAAAAGATATTGAAGATTATCACGGCAGATATCTTTATGATGTTTTACCCAGCGAATCGCTCAAAGTTACATTTCAAAAAGTTATCGATCCTCTACTCGATGGCTCGATCCGTATCTTCTCTCAGCAGTTTGTTCTTGAAACAGGAGCAAAGAAAAAAATATACCAATTGACGATCAATCCGATGGTGATTGACCGGAAGATTACGGGGCTTGTATTTACGCATACCGACATCACTGCACTGAAAAGGACCGAGGCAGATCTTAAAAAGAGCAACGAGCAATTACTTGCACTCAATGAAATTTCCGCGCTTATCAGTTCCACGCGCGACATAAGCAAAATTTTGCAATCGGCTGTGTCACTACTAAAAAAGATAATCGAACCTACCGCGGTTATTGTTTATCTGCAGGAGATAGGCGGCACAGATCTCGTCCTTGCTTATCAGCTCGGTTTCGACCATGTGGAGTTTTCTTCTATCCTCAGACTGAAGCAAACAGGCTCGATAACCGGTGAAGTTGTAGAACTAAAGAGATCTATGTTTATCAAGGAGAAGGCTTATCTGGATGAACGGATCATGCAGGAAAATAGGGCTGTTCTTCGACAGGCGAAGATTGAGGCAATGGCGGTCATTCCGCTCGCTTCAAATGACAAAGTATTCGGTGCATTAGATATATTTTACAATTATGCTCATGAATTTACCGATCAGGAACAACAATTACTTGCTTTGGTTGGGAACCAGCTCGGCGCCGCAATTGAGAATGCCCAGCTTTATAACGAATTGAGTTCGCAAATTGAACGACTGACTGTATTGTATAGCCTGAGCCAGCAATTGACTTCAACATTGAATATCGATCAGATATTTGAGGCGGTTTACGAGCATGTAAAGCGTGTCCTGCCGTTCCAGAGTTTTATTATCGACTTGTATAACGAAAAACTGAAGAGCAAAACTCCCGTATTTCACGTCGAAGTATTCAAAGGTGAGGAAGTATTTGTATCTAAAATGTCTCAACCTATTTTGATAAGTCCGGGAAGTCCGCAAGAAAATGTTATTCTAACAAAACATACCTATCAGGCTAATGATAGGAAATCAATTTTTATCCCGATGCTATCAAAAGAATCGTTGATAGGTATCATGTCGGTTGAAGCCAGTGATCAGGAGGTTTATACAGATACACAATTGAAGTTACTGGAGAGTGTCGCGAATCTTAGTGCAATTGCGCTTGAGAAAGGGAATTTGTATGAAGAGACGCTGCAAAAATCGATTGAGATTCAGCGTCGCAATAAAGAGCTTGACGATTTCACATATGTTGTATCGCACGACCTGAAAGAACCTCTTATTAGTGTTGAGGGATTTAGTCGTATATTGCAGATGGATTATAAGGAAATCATTCAAGCTGAAGGCAGGGAGTATCTTGATTCGATTGTCGGCGCAACCACACGCATGAAGGGATTGATAGACGACTTGTTATTGCTCTCCCGTATCAGCCGACCATCGGAGTCGTTTAAAAATGTTTCAGTTAAAGATATCATACAAGAGATTCAGACAGATATGGAGTTCACCATTCGCCAGAAAGGTGTAAATTTCAAAGTCCCGGAAGATTTGCCGATATTATTCGGCAACGAAACACAAATTAAAATTGTTTTTCGCAATCTCATCGGAAATGCCGTGAAATTTAACAATAAACCCGACCCCTTGGTCGAGGTCACATTTCAGAATGCCGAAAATAATTATTATCTTTTCACAATTAAAGATAACGGTATCGGAATCGATAAAGATTTTCATGATAAGATATTTGTGATATTCCAGAGATTACATCGGCGAGAAGAGTATGAAGGTACCGGCGCCGGACTGGCAATAGTGAAGAAGATTATCGAGTTGCATAAAGGAAAGATATGGGTTGAATCCGAGCTTGGTAAAGGCTCGAGTTTCTGCTTTACGCTTCCCAAACCTTATTCACAGGATTCATAAGGAGAAATATGGACGACAATAAAGTTCGCATTCTGCTCGTTGAAGATAATAAAGATTTTGCTAAACTTGTTCAAGTGTACCTACAGCGATATGAGAAAGATAAATTTGAAATCGTGTGGAAGGAAAACTATACCGATACGATAAATGAGTTGGAATCAAACCGTAACTTCGACGTAATCCTAATGGATTATTTCCTTCCCGGAAAAAATGGGTTGGAGATCACAAAAGAATTAAAGGCTAAGAAAATTAACAATCCGATCATATTTCTAACCGTCAACAAAGATTTTGAGCTTGCGCTTGATGTAATGAAATTGGGAGTCGATGATTATCTTGTTAAAGAAGAAATCTCTTCACCCGTTCTGCCGAGAACTGTGCTGAGCGTGATCGAAAAACATCGTCTCCATGATCAATTAGAGCAGGTAGAAATTACCCAGCAGCGACTTCAAGCCATCCGTGAAACCTTGATGGGGGTGGTTGGTGAACTCGAAAAACCATTGAATGAAATGAAAGCTCTTGTCCATAATTTCAAAGAACAATTTCCTGCAGATAATCAAAAGAATTATGTCAAGATCGTCTGTGAAAATATTGATCGGATAATCGAAAAACTCAATAAACTTAAAACTCTCAAAGTCTACCGGTCCGTAAAGTATATAAAAGATATCAAGATGATCGACCTATCGGACTAATTTTGTTAATTACGATACTGTTATGTCGTTAATCGTAATGAAATTCCTTCCCGCCCGCAATTGCAATGAATGATTAAAACGTTGTAGATATCCGTTTTCTTTTGTATATTTTCCAACACTTAATCTTTATTCTTAAGAGAATTTATGGCACGGATATACATCGAAGATTTGAAACACCACGTTACTGAAGAGATAAAAATAAGCGGATGGTTATATAATAAACGTTCCAGCGGTAAAGTACGATTCCTCGTTATCCGCGACGGAACGGGAATACTTCAATGTGTCATGGTGAAAGGAATCATTCCGGATGATGTCTTCAATCTTTTTGATTCCATCACTCAGGAAACGTCTTTGCATGTTTTCGGAAAAATCAAAAAAGACGATCGCGCACCGGGTGGTTTCGAGATGGAGTTGACGAATATTCAAATCATCGCTATTGCGAAAGAATACCCGATAACGCCAAAAGAGCATGGTGTCGAGTTCCTCATGGACCTTCGTCATCTCTGGCTCCGTTCATCGCGCCAACATGCTATCCTTCGGATACGGCATCAAATCATAAAAGCGATCAGGGAATTTTTTGATAACCGCGGTTATATTTTGATGGACGCGCCGATATTCACTCCGGCGGCTTGCGAAGGAACAAGCACGCTTTTCGAAACCGATTATTTTGATCTGGGGAAAGCATTTCTTACACAATCAGGTCAGCTTTACGGTGAAGCCGGTGCAATGGCGCACGGCAAAATCTATGTCTTCGGTCCGACGTTTCGTGCCGAGAAATCGAAGACACGCCGCCATCTAACCGAATTCTGGATGGTTGAACCGGAGGTTGCCTTTGCCGACCTTAACGATAATATGGAATTAGCGGAAGAATTTCTTGAACATATTGTAACTTCCGTTCTGAAGAATCGATCAGCAGAATTAAAAACTCTGGAACGTAATATATCGTTTCTGGAGAAAGTGAAAAAACCGCTGCCCAGAATTTCGTACACCGAAGCTGTCGAAATTCTGAAGAAGAAAGGAATCGACTTTGAGTGGGGAAACGATTTTGGCGGTACCGATGAAACAATCATCTCCGAAGGATTCGACAGACCTGTGATAGTCCATCGTTATCCAGCCAAAATCAAAGCATTTTATATGAAACGCGATCCGCAGAACCCCGATCTTGCTCTTGCGATGGATGTGCTTGCGCCTGAAGGTTACGGCGAGATAATCGGCGGCAGCCAGCGCGAAGATGACTTTGATCTGCTTGTCAAGAGAATCAAAGAACATAACCTGCCTCAATCGGCGTTCGATTGGTATCTCGATCTGCGCCGGTACGGATCGGTGCCTCATGCCGGTTTCGGTCTTGGAGTCGAACGTACAGTTGGCTGGATATGCGGTCTCGACCATGTGCGAGAGACGATTCCGTTTCCAAGAATGATTTATAGACTTACACCTTAATAAAATTTTATTAGAATCATCTTTAGGCTAAACTATAAAGACACTTTTAATGATAAAATAAATTACACATGATATACGAATCGGTAGACAAACTTCAAAAGGCATTAGTAAAAGATGTTTTTCATTACGCAAAGGACTCCAAAAAGGCAGCGGGGCGGGCTTTAGGGACACTTGTTGAAATCATCACTTACTACCTCTTGAAAACTTGGGGACTCAACAACCAAATTTCTATCGAACGAGGACTTGAAGAATATGGCAACCCCGATATTACGCATAATGTTGAATACTCACTTCATCCTATTATTCGCAGTTCATTTTTGACGATGGAGAAAACTGGCAAGTCGCTCACCGCAAACAAAATTTTAAAAGCACTTGCAGAACATAAATATGACCTAAAAAACTTTAAGATAAAATCCAATCATCTCTTAAATAATGGTGTTCTTCGTAACGCTTGCACTATTGCAACATCAAAATATTCATTTTTGTTATGCAGCGTTAAATCTAGCAATGGAAATAATTTAATACTCCATATTTATGAACAAAGTCGTAAACCATACTCTGTTTTTGAATGCAAAAGAGTTGGCGTAGAAGAAGGGATGGGCAGGGGACCTCAGACAATTGAAAAAGCAAAACAAGGGGCTTATGTTGCAAGGACAGCATCTTCGCTACAAAAAATCAGAAATGAATCTGGCAAAATGTATGGTATCATTTATAAAAGTGACGGCTCTTATATCATCAAACCATTCGTGGATTTGATGGATGAAGTAATTTACTCTAATAACAAAGAACTATTAAGACGTTTTATTTTGACAGTTGGTGTCGTGAGCAACCACGGCAACTGGTTCACTTCTGAGAATCAAAATAAAGAATTAAAGGTTCTTGCACAGTCATACGACTGGTTACTTTTCCTCACCGACAAAGGACTTTCTCAATTCATAAAAAGGTTGCTTTACAAACCAACAAAAAAATATGAACCGATCAAAAATGCGTTTCTTTCAAGTTACGCAAAGAGGAAAAAGAAAAATCAGTTTACAAAAGTTCAAATGAACATTGAGGCAGACCGACTATTGCTTGATTATTTTAGTAGAGATCTAAAGAAGATTGAAAATTGGTTCAATGTTATTTCTCCCAAAAAGAAAAAATTAGCTTCCTTAAAAAACGAATTAAAAGAATTAAAAAATAAAAACTGGACAGAGATTTTAAAATGAGCGCTGGAAGAAACATAAATACTTTAAGTCAAAGTTGGGGAACGCCATACAAATATGTAAAGGCGGTCAAAGAGGTATTCGGCGGACACATTGATTTAGACCCATGCTCAAATGAATATTCAATTGTAAAAGCAAAAGTAGAATATGCTTTGCCAAAGCATGACGGACTCAAAGAGAGTTGGAACTATCCTGCAATCTATGTGAATCCACCTTACGGAATTGACAAAGAAAGAGGAACAACAATTAAAAATTGGCTTGCACGTTGTGCTCATGCTTATGAAAAATATGATTCAGAAGTATTGGCTCTTGTTCCTATTGCAGCAAACACAGCACATTGGAAAAAATATGTTTTCACTAAAGCAAGAGCAATTTGTTTTCTCTACGATACACGACTGCGTTTTCTCGAAAACGGAAAAGACAGTGGCAAAGGTGCCCCAATGGCTTGTGCAATGATTTACTGGGGGGATAATTATAGTAAATTTTATGAAGTGTTTATTGAGCATGGGGCCGTTGTGGACATTTCAAATTTAATCGATGAACAAATTGGTCTGGATCGCAAAACACTCAGACTTTTCACTAGCATACATGAAAACGACTTGACACATCGTCAATTAAGTAAAAGTAGACGGATAAAAGAAGCAAAACGAAGTGATTTATAGTATACAGATATGCTGAAGGTATCTAATTTAAGAAAAGAATTCTCAACCGTCGTAGCAGTCGATGGTGTATCGTTAGAAGCGCGTCGAGGAGAAATACTCGGGCTTATAGGTCCGAACGGCGCCGGCAAAACTACGACCATCAGGATGATTCTAAATATCATTCAACCCGATTCCGGCACAATCACATTCGATGGTAAGCCATTTAATGAGGGCATTCGTAATCTGCTTGGGTATCTTCCGGAGGAGAGGGGATTATACCGGAAGAACAAATTACTGAATGCCATTCTGTACTTTGCGAGTCTTAAGGGAATCGAGACTGCGGAGGCAAAACGCCGCGCATATAAGTGGCTTGAGAGATTTGATCTGCTGAATAATTATCAGAGTAAGGTCGAAGAACTCTCGAAAGGGAATCAACAAAAAGTACAATTCATCATTTCGATTCTTCACGATCCGCAGTTGGTAATTCTTGACGAACCTTTCTCCGGGCTCGATCCGGTGAATCAGATCATTCTAAAAGATATCCTGTTGGAATTGAAACAACAAGGGAAAGCGGTCATCTTTTCCACACATCAGATGGAGCAGGCGGAGAAACTTTCGGATGAAATATGCTTAATCAACCGGGGTAAAATGGTATTAGAGGGTTCGGTCAAGGAAATCAAACAACGTTTCGGAAAAAATTCCGTTCATCTTGAATATGAAGGCAACGGTTCATTCCTGAAGGATCTTCCATTTGTTCGCCAATCTACAGTGTATGAGAATTATGCCGAGTTGGTTTTAACCGATAGTATCCAATCGCATGAAATACTTGAAGCATTATCTTCTAAACTGGAAATAAGAAAGTTCGAATACGTTGAACCGTCGTTGAATTCAATATTTATTGAAGTTGTCGGCGTCCCTGAGGCAAATACCCAGCCGGAACCTGTTCAGATACAGGCAAAGCCGAAGCAGGGGAATGTTTTCAGTGATAAGCGTATCAAGAGAGAAATGGCATCGTTAATTATCTTCGCTTCGGTAACGGTTGCTGTACTAATTGCGAAATTGTTTGTTCAGAATCTTTCGTGGGGTGTGGCGGGTATATTTGCTTTCGGAACCATAGCCACATTCTTCAAGTTTCTGAAAGCTAAGAAAGATGTTGCTTCGGAAATTCAGCGGAAGATGAAGGGGGACAATTCCAATGAAAAATAAAATGTTCCAGGTCGCACGATGGGAATACGTCGAGAAAATAAAATCTAAAGCGTTTTTAATTTCTCTTATTCTCATGCCTATTATAATGATCGGGATGGGGGTTGTCCCTTCGTTACTGATGAGCAGGCCCGATACTGAGAGCATTATTATCGGCATCATTGACCGGTCAGGGGAGATTCATGATCAACTGGATAAAGAACTGTTAGAAAAATATAAACTTCCGGATGGTCAACCTAATTACATCCTTCGTTCTATTCCACTTGAATCTGCAGACGATATTACATCGGCGAAAAATAATGCAGATGCTTTAGTCATATCGGAAGAAATCGAAGGTTATATAATTATTAATAAATCCTACATGTCAGATACGACTGTTGAGTATCGTTCGCTCAATGCGGGAAATATAAAAATAACATCCCGAATCGAACGAGTAATCAGGGATATAGTAGTATCCAAAAAACTTCAGGCTAAGGGGCTTGATCCGGTTCTTGTTAAGGAACTAACGGTTCCAATCGACATGAAGACCATAAAAATATCTAAATCCGGGAAGGAAGAGGAAGCCGGCTTCGAGAAAGTCTTTTTCACTTCTTACATCTTCATGATGATGATGTTTTTCCTCATCATGACTTCAGGACAGTTGCTCGTAAGAAGTATGTTGGAAGAAAAATCTAACAGGGTCGTAGAAGTATTGATGTCGTCCAGTTCCGCGAACGATTTGATGGGTGGAAAGATAATCGGCTTGAGCGGGCTTGGCTTAACCCAGATTGCTTTCTGGGCAGTTATCGGGATTGCAGTAAGTTTGAAATTTTCTGTTGCCATGATTCCGGGTCTAAGCGCGTTGCTTCTCTTTGTGTATTTTATTCTCGGGTATGTGCTGTATGCGGCAATCTTTGTAGCGGCAGGAGCGCCGGTATCCACCGAGCAAGAAGCACAGCAGATTTCAAGTTACTTAGTTTTGATTCTTATTATACCGATAGTTTTTGCAATCGTGGTCGTACAAAATCCAAATTCAACGCTCGTTCAGGTGCTAACGTACATACCATTACTGACACCTTCGATGATGGCGATGCGGATTCCTATTCAGATGCCGTCAATGCTGGAGATAATTGTAACAATTATTCTTCTGGCGTTATCATCTGTCGGTGCGATCTGGATTGCGGGGAAAATCTTTAGAACGACTATCCTCTCTTATGGCAAACGACCGGGCATTAAAGAATTATGGAATCTTCTCAAGGCAAAATAATAAGGAGTGTAAGATGAAATCGTTAGTTATAGTTTTTCTTATCGTCAGCGTAATATCATCCGGTTTGGCGCAGATCACTGAACCCAAACAAGATATGGAGAATATAGATAATTCGGTTTTCGGACTTGGATTTTCCGCGGGTGCCGCAAGCGGATTCGGTTTAAGTTTTAGGCATCATTTACCCGGAGATTTTTCATATCAAATTATTGCCGGTGTGATAAAAGCAGACAATAAAACATTGTATAACATCGGAGGGGAACTGCAATATGACTTTGTCCGTGGGGGGACGGCAAGATTTTTTGGCAGTGGCGCTCTTGGATATTTTTATAAAGGTTCGTCAAAAAATGAATTAAAAGGACCATTTCGTATCGGACTTGGAATCGGGGGAGAATTACAGAAGCTCGATCCGTTCTATATTGCAGGTGAGTTATTGTTCACCTATTTCACCGATGGAACAATTTTGCCGCTTCCACAAATCAGCGCGCATTATTATTTCAATTGAAAATTAACGAAAATAATGTTATCTTCTAAAGAAATTTTTAACGTGTAATCACTCTGAATGAATTCTGAAGTAATTTTTTTCTTAATTGTAGCCGCATCGGCGATTGCATCGGCAATCCTGATGGTCACGCAACAGAATCCGATCAAGGGCGTGTTGTTCTTGATTGTGAATTTCTTTTGTTTGGCTCTTATCTACCTTATCCTTCACGCTCAATTCATTGCTATCATACAAATACTCGTATATGCAGGCGCGATTATGGTTTTGTTTCTATTTGTCATCATGTTATTGAATCTTGGAGACGAGACAAAACTTGAGGATAAAATGAGCTACAAGAAAACGATTGCCTATGTTTTATCGGGTGTAGTTCTTTTGGAAATTCTCATCGGTTTGGGTCTGCCATTCGGAGTTAATACTATGCCGACCAATCCAAAAGCTTTGGAGATAGGTACGGTAGAATATATCGGGAAGTCTTTATACACGGAATATCTTTTACCGTTTGAAATTACCTCGATGTTACTTTTAGCGGCAATTGTCGGTGTTATAGTTTTAGCAAAAAAGAAGTTCCAATGAATTTCAATCTCACCGAAATACCGTTGAATTATTATTTGTCTCTAAGCGCGATCATGTTCACGATCGGCGTAGTGGGCGTTCTAACCCGCCGTAATGCCATCATAGTTTTCATGTGCATAGAGTTGATGCTGAATTCGGTGAATCTGACTTTAGTTGCCTTTTCGGCTTTCCACGGAAACCCGACAGGACAAATCCTGGTTTTTTTCGTAATGGCAGTCGCGGCGGCAGAAGCCGCTGTTGGCTTAGCTATCATTATCGCAATGTTCCGTAATAAAATGACTGTGAACATTGATGAAATAAATATTATGAAATGGTGAAATAAAATTTGATCATTGACGATTTTATCATTGAATCATTTAATTGAAAGTATGTTGGAAAAAGCTGAAGCACTAAAAGTTAGAACAAAACAATTGCAAAACACAACAGAAATAATCGGAGTAAAACGTCGAATCAATAAAAAAACGATTAAATGACTCAATGATAAAATGAACAAATGATTCAATTCACTCCCTACATAGTTCTTCTTCCTTTCATCGGCTTCCTGATTAACGGATTGCTCGGTAAGAAGATCAATTCTGAAAAGCTCTCTGGAATTATCGGAAGCGGTTCAGTGGGAATATCGTTTATCATTGCCGCGATGATCTTCATTGAGATGTTAAAGTCTCCGGTAGAAGAACGATCGCATATCGTGACAATCTTTAATTGGATTACTGCAGGTTCGTTTTCTATCAATGCTGCTTATCAGGTCGATCAGCTTTCAATTCTGATGACACTTATCGTTACGGGCGTTGGCTTTCTTATTCATGTTTATTCAATCGGTTATATGCATGGAGATAATGGATTCTGGAGATTCTTTGCCTACTTGAATCTTTTCATCTTCATGATGTTGAATCTTGTACTTGCGAACAATTTTCTCCTGATGTTCCTCGGTTGGGAGGGAGTTGGACTATGCTCGTATCTTCTCATTGGTTTCTGGCACGATAAGAAATTTGATACAGGTGGATACAAACCGGGTGAAGCAACAACCAGCGATGCCGCTAAGAAAGCATTTGTTGTTAATCGTATCGGAGATTTTGGTTTTCTCATTGCGATGTTCCTGATATTCAATTTGTTTGGCAGCTTAACATTCGAGGATGTCTTCAGCCGTGCATCTGCAATTATTCCGATTGGCGATGAAACGATGTTCTGGATAACGCTTTTATTGTTCCTTGGCGCTACCGGAAAATCTGCTCAGATTCCTCTTTTTGTTTGGCTCCCGGATGCGATGGCAGGTCCTACACCGGTGAGCGCACTTATTCACGCCGCTACAATGGTAACCGCCGGAGTGTATATGGTCGCACGTTGTTCGGTACTTTTTGCTCTTGCACCTGCTTCGATGGAGATTGTTGCAATCATAGGAATAGCTACTGCGTTTTTTGCTGCAACGATGGGTTTGGTTCAAAATGATATTAAGAAAATTCTTGCATACTCGACCATTAGTCAGCTTGGATATATGTTCCTTGGGCTTGGCGTTGGTGCATTTGCTTCGGGAATTTTCCACGTGATGACTCATGCATTTTTCAAAGCACTGCTCTTCCTCGGTGCTGGTGCTGTCATTCATGCAATGCACCATGAACAGGATATACAAAAGATGGGTGGATTAAAATCGAAGATGCCGACGACATATAAAACATTTTTCGTTGCTGCCCTTGCTATCGCAGGTATACCACCGCTTTCTGGTTTCTTCAGCAAAGATGAAATTTTGTGGAAAGCATTCTCTGATGGCTCTGTGATTTATTTTATTCTCGGTTGGATAACTGCCGGCTTGACTGCATTTTACATGTTCCGACTTGTCTCTTTAACATTCGAGGGTAAAGAACGCTGGTCGCACGATAAGCATCCGCACGAAGCGCCAAAAGTGATGACCATTCCACTAATCATACTTGCGATATTATCTATCATCGGTGGATTTGTCGGTATTCCACATGCTTTAGGTGGCGGGAATGCAATAGAACAATGGCTTGAGCCAATCTTTGCACGTGCAAATTTACACTTAGCCGGTGGTCATCATGGAAGTTTAACTGCTGAATATTTATTGATGATTCTTTCTGTGCTTGCGGGTGTTGCCGGAATTTATTTTGCTCGGAAGTTGTATCTACAAAAGCCCGAGTTGGTAGAGAAGTTTTCTGCATCATTCAGAAGTATTCACAAATTGTTCTGGAATAAATACTTTGTTGATGAAATTTACGATGCGGCTGTTGTTACGCCAATCGTGAAAGGTTCCGATAAACTGCTCTGGAAGGGTTTCGATGTTAAAATAATCGATGGTATTGTAAATGGTTCTGCGAAGTTAACAGCATGGATTAGCAGTTGGATGCGAAAGATTCAATTCGGTGCTGTGCAAAACTATGCTATGGTGTTTGTTGTTGGAATAATCGTGATTTTAGGAATATTAATTTTTCGATAGTAATGGGTAAACAGTTGACAAATAAAATTGTTCAAGTATTTAAAGACTATCTTGGTGAGAATCTGATATCGGTTATTCTTTTTGGCTCACAAGCCCGGAGTGAGTCAACTGAAACCAGTGATTATGATTTATTTATCATCGCAAACAATTTACCTAAAGGAGCGCTAGAACGCAGCCGATTTATTCACAAACCGATATATGAAAATGAATTAGGCTCACTCTCGATCATCGCAAAAACACCTGCAGAGTTCGAAAAAGATGTCGCCTCGCTTTATTTAGACTTGAGTGTAGATGGCATAATATTATTTGATAAAGATTTTATTCAACCTAAACTTGCTAAACTTAAGAAGATTATTAAAACTTCAGGATTGAATCGTATTAAGGATAATAGTGAGTATCATTGGGAATGGAAAAAATATCCAAAAAGAGAGTGGGAAATAACTTGGGAAGGATTCCGTGAATTCTAGAAAAAGCTCACATTATAGGCTTCGATTAGCTGAAGGATATCTCAAAGAAGCCAAACAAGATTACGAGCTTTTACGTTGGCGAGCTTGTTTGGATAATGCACAGCGTGTTATTGAAAATGCTGTTAAAGGTATGATCGCTATAGTGGAACCTGTGGAAAAAACTCATCACACTGCTCAACAATTGCAGAGACTTGTAAAAGAAAAAAGATATTCGCTATCTATATTGGAAATAATTGAAAAGAATTTTAGTGCATTTGAATCGCTGGGACCGAAAGAACATCTTCTTTCAGGTTATGGTGATGATGTAAATCTTGAATTGCCTTGAGAGATAATAACAGCCAGCGATGCTCATTATGCGTTAGAGAATGCCCTAAAATGTTTCGAAGTCTCAATAAAAATTTACAAAGAATTTTATCACGAAGAATTTAATGTCTAATCTCCTTACATATACAGTATTTCTCCCGCTTCTCGGCGGTATTTTGATTTTTTTCTATAATCGGGAAAAAGTAAGAGCGATCAAAGTGTTTGGTATAGCTATGAGCATTCTTACATTTATCCTATCGTTATTTTTATACTTTGGATTTGATGCTACTAATCCCGGGATCCAATTCCAACACAAAGTTCTTTGGATTTCTGGTTTGAATATCTCGTACAATGTTGGAATTGATGGACTCTCTATCCTGTTGGTGATGCTGACGACTATTTTAACACCAATTGCATTACTTTCATCATGGAAATCTATCGAAAAGCGTATTAAAGAATATACAATCATGATGCTCTTCCTCGAAGTTGGAATGTTGGGTGTTTTCAGTTCACTCGATATGTTCCTCTTCTATGTCTTCTGGGAAGCGATGCTCATCCCGATGTATTTCATCATCGGTATATGGGGTGGGGGAAATCGCATTTATGCCGCTATCAAATTTTTCATCTACACAATGTTCGGTAGTTTACTGATGCTGATCGCCATCATTTGGCTTGGTTACTATGCATCAACACAACCTAACGGACAATTCACTACCGACCTGATGCAGCTTTATAACATCGGTCCAACAATTCCACTAACTATTCAGTCGTGGATGTTCCTTGCCTTCACGCTCAGCTTTGCGATCAAGGTTCCTTTATTCCCATTCCACACCTGGCTGCCTGATGCGCACGTTGAAGCGCCGACAGCAGGCAGTGTTATTCTTGCAGGTGTTCTCTTAAAGATGGGAACATACGGATTACTGCGTTTTTCAATTCCGCTTTTCCCGCAAGCAACTTTGGAGTTCATGCCTTACATCGCAGGTCTTGCAGTAATTGGAATTATTTATGGCGCGCTTGTCTCAATGGTACAGACCGACATTAAAAAACTTGTAGCATATTCCTCAGTCAGTCATTTGGGTTTTGTAGTACTTGGAATATTTGCACTCACAGAAGAAGGCATCCAGGGCGCAATCATTCAGATGGTGAATCATGGTTTATCCACAGGCGCGCTCTTTTTAATTGTCGGAATGATTTACGAACGCAGACACACTCGTGAGATTTCTGAGTTCGGTGGTTTGGCTAAAGTCATGCCTATCTTCTCAACATTTTTTATGATTGTGTCTCTCTCATCAATCGGATTACCCGGACTGAACGGATTCGTTGGAGAGTTTCTAATTCTGATTGGTTCTTTCCAATCGCCATTTCTGAATCAATGGTTCACAATCTTTGCAGCAACCGGAGTGATATTCGCTGCGGTTTATCTTTTGTGGATGTACCAGCGAGTTATATTTGGAAAAGTTACTAACCCGCTCAACCAGAATCTTCTCGATCTCTCTAAGCGTGAAATTGCCGTACTCGTTCCTGTGTTGGTATTCATTGTTTGGATTGGAATCTATCCGAACACGTTTCTAAAGCAATCCGCATCGACAACAAAACAAATCGTTTCAATAGTTACACAAAAACCGCTCCCTCGATTAGCCACAACTGAGCAATCGGTGAAGCCGGAAAACATGCAAGGGAAATGACACCTCGCAATCTGATACGTTTTCTTTTTCTTCTGATCCTTTTTCTTTTGGGAACATTATCCGCCATCGCCAATGAGGGATACGAAGTAGTGCCGGTAAATCCTTGGATGATCTTGCCGTTTGTTCTGTTATTACTTTCAATCGCGATTATACCGTTTATTAACCGTCATTGGTGGGAAAGGTACTATCCGCATGTTTCTATCGGTTTAGGGGCATTAGCGGTCGTTTATTACCTGTTTTTCCTGCAGAATTCAACTCGAATGCTGTATACCGGCATAGAATATCTCAGCTTTATCATTCTCATCGGCTCTCTGTTTGTTGTGTCCGGAGGGATACATATCCGCATCAAAGGTAAATCGACGCCGATTGCAAACGTAATTCTGCTTGGCATCGGAGCTATTGTTTCGAACCTACTCGGGACTACCGGCGCATCGATGATTTTGATTCGACCCTATCTGCGTGTCAACAAGTACCGGCTCAGGCCGTTTCATGTTGTGTTTTTCATTTTCATAGTCAGCAACATGGGTGGCGCTCTCACACCTATCGGAGATCCGCCGCTCTTCCTCGGATATCTGAAAGGAGTTCCGTTCTTCTGGGTTTTATTTTCGCTCTGGCATGTGTGGGCTTTAGCAATAGCGATTATTCTTCTGATCTTTTTTATTTTCGATTCGATCAGCTTCCGTAAATATTGGGAACGCGTGAAGCATATCGATGAATCAGAGTTCGATGAGGAGGCAGAAGTTAGTGGACTGCACAACATTATCTTTTTATTGATTATTCTTGTTGCGGTCTTCATCCAGAAACCGATGTTCCTCAGAGAATTTATGATGATCATCGCCGCTGTCGGTTCTTACAAGATGACGAAGAAAGAGATTCACAAAAAGAATGATTTCAATTTCATTCCAATTAAGGAAGTAGCGGTTTTGTTCTTAGGAATATTTGCCACCATGGTTCCGGCGCTCGATTGGTTAGAGCTGAATGCTGCGAAAATTGGTATAACATCAGTAGGGCAATTTTATTGGGGGACTGGAATACTTTCCAGCGTGCTGGATAATGCACCGACCTATTTGAATTTCCTGAGCGCTTCGATCGGACTTTTTGTCGATCAGGAAATTGTTAATCAGGTTTATCATTTAGTTACAACGAGAGGCGCCGATATTGCGAATATAACCGGAGCGCACGCAGAAGAAATTCGAAATACATTCGGTGTTTTGATGAAATATCATGCCGATCTTATCGCGGCGGGCAATGTACCGCTTTCGGATATTCAAATATCGTATCTCATCGGCAATCATGATATTTATCTTAAAGCAATCTCGATTGCGGCTGTCTTTTTCGGTGCTGTAACATATATTGGCAACGGACCGAACTTTATGGTAAAATCTATTGCGGAACAATCGGGTGCAAAAGTTCCAAGTTTCGGCGAGTACCTCATTCGTTATTCTCTCCCAATTCTAATACCGATCTTTATTCTCGTTTGGTTGTTGTTCTTTACAGGATAATCCCGATCCTCTAACCGTGAGTTGTCCACACTCCTAGTTCTAATCCTTTGGAATGATTAAGAAATAATATTATTTCTATCTCGTTTCTATTTTAACGTCTATTCAGTCGCCATATAAATTTTCCCTTATGATTCATTAAGCCGCTATTCCGTTTGATTTATTGATTCTTATCGTATATCTGTTTATTATTAAAAGGAAAAGGATTAATCTAATAGTGGTAGAATAACATGCAGAGAATTCTAATTTACATCAGCGGTATCTTAATTATTTTCACATCGATTTCGTGCGCCCAAAAAAAGAATAATGATCTGGGTCGATACCTCCAATATAATACCGTTGAGAGCAAAGCCCTTAAAGGAAATCTGATAGGCGATCCATATATTCGTCAAATGACGATTTTACTTCCACCATCGTATTTCAGATGGTGAATTGAAAAAGGGGATTTAATTTATGCTCTCGCTTGAATTAATTCTGCTGACCGGATCATTCCTGATTCTCTTAAGCATCGGTATCGCCCGATTAACCGACAACCTTGGGGTTCCAACATTATTACTTTTTCTTGGCATCGGAATTTTAGCAGGGGCGGAGGGACCGGGAGGGATCCATTTTAATGATATAAGTTTCGCTCGTTCGTTGGGAATTGTTTCTTTGATCCTGATACTTTTTGCCGGTGGTTTAGATACACGATGGTCATCAGTTCGTACCGTTGTTTTTCAGGCAATTAGCTTATCGACATTAGGAGTTCTTATAACAGCGGGTGCTGTTGGTATTTTTGTCTCTTACTTTTTTAACTTTTCTATACTCGAGGGTTTACTACTCGGTGCGGTTGTTTCTTCAACAGATGCCGCTGCAGTTTTCTCTGTATTGCGTTCGAGAAATGTGAGTCTGAGCGGTCAATTAAAACCGTTGCTCGAGCTTGAATCAGGCAGTAACGATCCAATGGCAGTATTTCTTACTATTGGCATCATTCAAATTCTTATTAACCCGTTTACTACGTGGACCGATATAATCGTTTTGTTCATCGTCCAGATGGGAATTGGCGCTTTGGGTGGTTTAGTGTTTGGAAAGTTAATCGTTTTCTTGCTGAATCATTTAAAAATATATTATGAAGGAGTCTATCCGGTATTCACGCTTGCATTTGCAATTCTCGTCTATTCGATAATATCAATCATCGGTGGAAGTGGATTTCTTGCTGTTTATCTTGCAGGAATTTTGTTAGGGAATTCCGAAGTTGTTCATAAAAAGAATATGTTTCGTTTCTTTGATGGAATGGCATGGCTTAGCCAAATAGGAATGTTTCTAACGTTAGGATTATTGATCTATCCATCTCATATTCTTCCCGTTTTAGGAATCGGTTTAACTACATCATTGTTTTTAATGTTTGTAGCTCGGCCCATCAGTGTGTTTGTTTCACTTATCAGTAAGAAATTTCACTGGCGTGAAAAGGCGATGGTCTCATGGGTGGGACTGCGAGGTGCTGTGCCAATTATACTTGCTACATTTCCATTGTTAGCTAATCTTCCAAACTCGGAAATGATGTTTAACATCGTATTTTTTATTGTTCTCACCTCAGCGTTGTTTCAGGGGTGGTCAATTCCAATTGTGGCAAGATTGCTTAAAGTTGACGCACCCTGGCAGCATAAGAGGAAGTACCCGATAGAGTTCGAGCCGCCTCGCGGTGTCGATACTGAGTTGATTGATTTCATCGTTCCGTATAATGCTGATATGATCGGGAAATCGATCGTCGAGTTAGGATTGCCTGATGATAGTTTGATTGTTTTGATAAGTCGTAACGATGAATATATTGTACCGAGCGGTGGAACTTCATTAGAAGCCGGAGATACTTTACTGATACTTGTGAACAAACAAAATATGCCGCGTGTGCGTGAAATATTTTCTGAACAAAAATAATTAAGCAGGAGATTATCTGAAGTCACGAACACAATTCAGTGTGTGTTGTTTTGATATAGTTGGATAACTATTTCCTGCTATTAGAATATTATTTTTTGATATATTCACCGAAACGATTTTGGAAAACAGCTTTGTGAATGGGATGGGTAATGGTTAGTACCGGAATGCTTACTCTGCGTACAACCTCTTCGGTAGTATTTCCGATTTGTACTCTTCGCATTCCGCGCGCGCCATGCGTTCCCATAACAATCAAATCTGCCTCATATTCTTGTGCCAATCGAACTATGGCATTTTCCGGTTCAATATCTTTATCAACAAACTTCTCTGTGTTTACCTCAGATGCTCGTTCGTGGTATATCTGCAAATCCGGGAATTTATCAATGAGACGTTCCGGATGATCAAGAGAGATGTCGGCAACATGCAGCAACAATAGTTTGGCAGAGTAGTAACGTGCGATTGATATTGCATACGGAAGAGCATAGTTACCATATTCAGAAAAATCTGTCGGGCACAAAACGGTTTTAATTTGTGGAACAAAAGTATCATTTTGCGGACCGATAGTGAAAATTGGAGTTCGTATAAGTCGAACGATGCGTTCCGCAGTTCTTCCGATAAGATGTGGTGATGAGCGCCCCAGTCCAAGAGTTGAAAGCGCAACTGCTGAATATCCGGTTGTTTCGGCTTCATTAATAATTTCTCTGTATGGCGTTCCATAGCGTATTAGAACATTAGTACGTTCCTTGTCTAAGTTAAGAGTTTGTATAATTTCTGAGAATTTTTGTTGAGCCAACTCCTCAATTACTTTATGGTGTTCTGAACGTTGATGCTCGCTTTGCATAAAATATCCCGGAGCTGTTGTAAAATATTCATCAACATAAAGTAATGTAATTGTTCCCTTTAAACGTTCAACAGCAAACATGGCAAAGCGAATAGCATCAAGTGAGCTGGCAGAAAAATCTGTCGGACATAGTATTCTTTCAAGTTTATACATTCTATCCTTTATTCCGCTTGTTCAATATCGTGATTCTTTTACTGATAATTGATCTTAAATAAAGATACAATATTTTTCAGAAACATTTACTAACTATTCATTGCTCATCATTACATATTATGTAGTGCATCTTATCTCAAAGTATAGCTCTGATATTGCAATCATTACAGGTATCCAGAATAACGAATTTCTTAACAGATTCCACGTGTTGATGAAGAATGACACTAATTTTGTTGCGAAGGGAAATGTACCGGTGTC
Organism: uncultured Chlorobiaceae bacterium; assembly: GCA_964520905.1. Taxonomy (GTDB): domain Bacteria; phylum Bacteroidota; class Ignavibacteria; order UBA10030; family SZUA-254; genus JAGVIE01. The sequence continues at coordinate 23,990 of CAZFQL010000010.1, forward strand.
CGATATTCAGGTGTGCTATCTCATCGTCAGCAGACCGAACTTTATGGTAAAATCGATTGCTGAACAAACAGGTGCAAAGTGCCTGAGCTTTGCCGATTACATTTTCCGATATTCACTTCAAATATTGATACCGGTTTTTATTTTCGTGTGGTTGTTGTTCTTTAAGGGATGAACTGTCTGAATGGGTCTCCCATTTATTCTGGAACCGGATTCCCCGTTATCGTAATACAAAAAAAATATTTTAAGTTGGAAATAACTTTTTTATAATGTATTTTTAAATAGCTTAGGCAGCAATAAAAAAAACCTGTCTCCGGGATCCCACGTGATTCGCTGGCCCTCCCACGGCAATCACAACCCGGGGATAGGTTTTTTGTTTACTATTTTTACTTGATTGGTTCGATATAGATTTGTAAATTGAACGACATGAAATGAGATTTCAGATTTCGGTAAAAATAATAAATCCTAAAAACTAAATCATTGATAAAATGGAAAATTCTCTTGTCCATATTCGTCAGCTTGTGAACGATTTTCGTGAACACGAGAAAGCGTATCTTGCTCCTTCATATCAGGAGTCGCAGGTGCGGCAGGATTTCATAGATAAGTTTTTCACTGTGCTTGGGTGGGATGTAAGCCACCAGCGGCAGAAGAATCCGTACGAGCAGGAGGTGAAGATCGAGAACCGCATGCGGACTGAAGGAACACAGCGCCGCGCCGATTATGCATTCTTCATCGCACCGAACTACCGCGACGTAAAGTTCTTCGTTGAAGCAAAGAAACCTGCACACGACCTTGCCAATCCGAATTATTATTACCAAACCGTACGATACGGATGGAATAAAACAACACCTATTGCCATACTCACCGACTTCGAGGAATTTCACATCCTCGATTGCCGTTTTAAGCCGAACATAAAAACAGTGCTCGACCACAAGATTAAATCGTTCCACTACTCGCAATACACAGATGAGGAAATATTTAAAAAGATTTTTTATCTCTTCGGTAGGGATGCTGTTGCAGGCGGATCGCTGGAAAAGTTTGCCGAAACACTTTCAAAGCCGCGCGGCAAAGGTGCGAAGAAAGGAATCGTTCGGGGAAGATACCAGCAGGTCGATGAAGCATTTTTGGAATTGCTCGATGGTTACCGCGATACACTTGCGCATGCGTTCAAGAATAAAAACCCGCACCTCGACGGTGAAGCCCTAACCGAAGCGGTACAACGCACGCTCGACCGGCTTGTCTTCATACGCTTCCTCGAAGATAAAGGGATTGAAGAACCGGTGATAATCAACCTCGTCGAGAAACAGTTGGCGTGGGGTTCATTTATTACATTGTGCCGAAGCATGGAGCCGAAGTATAACGGGCTTGTTTTCAAGCCGCACCCGGTAATAGATAGCCCAACATTTATAGCTCCCGATGATAAAATGTTCGGTGAAATATGCGGAGATATTTCCGATCCAACATCGCCGTACGACTTTAACACAATTCCTATCTCCATTCTCGGCAGTATTTACGAGCGTTTCCTCGGTAAGATTGTAACTACAACCGACAAGCGTGCGAAAGTTATTGAGAAACCGGAGGTGCGCAAAGCAGGCGGTGTGTATTACACGCCTGAGTATATTGTGCGGTACATTGTAAGTGAGACGGTGGGGAAGTTGCTGTATGATGAGCTACAACAAGAAACAACCCGTCATGCTGAACTTGTTTCAGCATCTGTTCCCGGCTTGGTTCAGATTCCGAAACAAGTTCGGAATGACGCTCTGTTCAAACTCACACCCGCCGAGGTGGCGAAGCTGAAGATCATTGACATTGCCTGTGGCTCCGGATCGTTCCTGCTCGAAGTGTACAGCCAGCTTCTCGATTACCACACGCGGTATTATAACGAGTTTCCGGAGAAGGCGAAAAAAGGCGACACGGAAACGCGCGAGGGGAAGATAGTTCTCTCGCACAAGAAGCGGCAGGAGATTTTGGTGAACAACATTTACGGTGTTGACATAGATTTTCAGGCAACGGAGGTAACACAGCTTTCGCTTTACCTGAAGCTGATGGAAGACGTAACGATGAACGACGCCTACCAGTTCAGCTTGCTGAAAGAGAGGATGCTTCCCGACTTGCGGCGCAACATTGTGTGCGGCAACTCGCTTATCGGTCGTGATATTTTGGACGGCAAACTATTCGACGATGAAACCGAGCGCACGCTGAAGCCGATGAACTTCGAGGATGTATTTCCACACATATTTTCCCCTCTTGAGAGGGGACAAAGGGGTGTGTCGGATTGCGGACCTGTCCGCCAAAGTTCCGAAAGCATTCGAGACGAAGGCGGGTTCGATGTTGTTGTAGGGAATCCGCCGTATGGGGCGAATTTTGATTCGCTCGCAATGACCTTTCTCGAAAAAAGATTCAAGACTTATGTTGGGCGCGGAGAAAGCTATTTGTTGTTTGTTGAACGAGCTCTGAAACTATTGAAACACGATGGCTATTTTGGCTACATAATTCCCGACACATACTTGAACCTTGGCTTTACCAAAGCTCTTCGGGATTTACTTCTTCAAAATGCAAAAATCCGTGAGGTTGTCCGGTTACCTTCGACAGTGTTCTCTGGAGCCGTTGTCGACACAACTATTTTGACTTTTCAAAAAGCTCGTCCGACTAAAGATTATCATCCCGTGGATGTCCAAGTCAGGCTCTTTAATAGGAAATCAAAGATTACTGCCGTTAGCAATGCTATGCGTGAGTTTAGCATCCATTCAGGACTCTGGTTCCAACAGGATTCTTTTAATCTAGAGAGTAGTGAAACTGAAAACAGGATTTCAGAGAAAATCCAAAATGCTAATCCTGTCGTAGCAGACTACGCCGACATGTTTTCAGGTATCAAGGCTTACGAAGTTGGCAAAGGGGATCCGTCTCAAAACGAAAAAGTTCGAGATAATAAACCGTTTACATCTGAGAAGAAAAAGGACAACGCGTGGTCGCCTCTCTTCGATGGAAAACACATCGGACGCTACGAATTGTTGTGGCGGGAGGACAACTGGGTTCATTATGGCAAATGGTTAGCGGCACCGCGAGAAGAGGAAAACTTTATCGGAAAGAAGCTGCTCATTCGGAAAATTGTTGGTAAGACCCTGCTGGCAATGTATGTTCCTTACACCTCATATTGTAATACGCTCCTCTTCATTCTGAAGACAAAACCGGGATGCTTGTTTCGCTACGAATGCTTACTAGGGATTCTCAACTCAACATTAATCGGCTGGTACTTCCGAAAAAAGTTTCAGATCAGCGATGAAGATTTGTTTCCGCAAATAATGATTCGCGATATCTTGAAGTTTCCAATTCCATCTGTGGACAAAGCCCGTCACGATTACATCGTATCACTCGTCGAGCAGATGCTTGCCGCAAAAGCCAAGCACGCCGCCACAACAACCGAGTCGGAGAAGAACCGCCTCGATATCCAGATCGAAGCCCTCGACCGGCAGATAGATGAAGCAGTGTATGACCTGTATGGATTGACGGAGGAGGAGATAAGGATTGTGGAAGGGCGGTAGTTGCAACCTGCTACCAAGATAAACTAAGCGGAGCAAAGAAAAAGGATCAGGGTAAGGTCTCAGGTAGATCGAACTTCAGTTCGATGCCAAGCGAGCTAAAGCTCGCTCTACAATTTATTGAACTGAAAGAAAAGAAAAAGCATTTGGCTTTAGCTACATGGAGAATGATGCTGAAGGATATTATATTTTATTCTTCTTAATCGGTCTCGTATTTTTGTTTCTTTCCTAAAAATTCCCTAATTTATCACAACATTTAAACGATATTCATAAGGCAATGAACTATCTAAGCTCTGAACTCTTTGCAATTGCACCAATAATTTCTATAACAATCGTATCACTTATCGTTTTGCTGGTAGAAGCATTAGTAAAACAGGGTGAGCGGCTAAGTTATTGGATTAGCGTGGTTGGTTTAGTTATTACTGCTTATGTTGCGATAGCAACAATGCCGCTAATCGGTACAGCATACAATAGGATGGTTACGGTCGGTGGTTTCGGAAGTATGTTTGCCACACTATTCAGTATCGCGGCGCTATTAACGGTTGTGCTGTCGAGGGATTACCTCACAAAAGAGAACGCGCACTTTGGAGAATTTTATCTTCTCATACTCTTCTCAACCCTCGGCATGATGCTTATGGCATCAGCCGCCGATCTTATCGTCCTCTTCCTGGGGTTGGAGTTAATGTCGATCTGCCTTTATGTGCTTGCAGGTTTCTTCCGCAAGCGCTTGTTGTCCAATGAATCGTCACTAAAATATTTCCTCCTCGGCGCATTTGCAACAGGTTTTCTACTTTACGGTATAGCCCTTCTTTATGGTGCATCGGGGACAACCAATATCGCACTTATCGTTCAAAATATTCCTGCAATTTCATATTCACCATTCTTCTGGGTTGGTATTGGGTTGCTGATGGTTGGGTTAGCATTCAAGGTTGGTGCAGTACCGTTCCATATGTGGATACCGGATGTGTATCAGGGCTCTCCGACTACAGTCTCCGGATTCATGGCAACCGGAGCTAAAGCCGCGGCATTTGCGGCATTCATTCTTTTATTCCTTCATCCCCAATCCGAAAACCCGGACCAAGTAAAAACCGTGCTTGCTGTTATTTCTGCAGCATCAATGATTGTTGGTAATATCATAGCCATCTCTCAATCGAACATTAAACGGATGCTGGCGTATTCGAGCATCGCTCACGCCGGATATATGCTGGCAGGATTAGCGGCAGGTAATGATCTCGGACGAACAGGTATTCTATTTTATCTCGTCACATATACTTTCATGAACATAGGCGCCTTCGGTATTCTCTCGCTCCTCGAAAGGGAGGAAGAGAAGAATCTGACATTCGATGATTATGCCGGACTTGGCAGAAAGCGACCTTTCCTTGCGGCTTTGATGGCAATCTTCATGTTCTCTCTTGCAGGGATACCACCGTTTGCCGGGTTCTTCGGAAAATATTATGTCTTCGTCGCTGCCATTAATTCTAATCTCACATGGCTTGCCATCCTCGGTGTACTGATGAGCGTTGTTTCGGTTTATTATTATCTCCGACTTGTGGTCGTGATGTACTTCCGCGAAGGAGAAATGATCATAACTGGAGGTATATCCAGGGCAAGCGTTGCAGTTCTCACTATTGCAGCGTTAGTTATTATAGAGCTTGGTATTTATCCGAGTTCTATCCTTTCCATAATCAACAATCTTTATTAATTCCATGGAAGTCGTCGTCACATCGGCTGAAATGCAAGCTTGTGATCGGTACGCAATCGACACACTTAAAATACCCGGCTTAACTCTTATGGAAAATGCCGGTCGTGGGGTTGTCGAGATGATGGAAAAGCATTTCGGTTCGATGGCTGGTAAAACTGTTGTTATTCTATGTGGTAAAGGAAACAACGGTGGTGATGGCTATGTAGTAGCTCGCCATCTATTCAACCGCGGTGCGAAGGTTGTTGTTGGTGTTTTAGGAAAAGGATCTGAGATAAAAGGTGACGCTAAAATCAACTATGAGAGCATTCAGAAAATTGCAGCGAAGTTTAAAAAAGGTGGAATGCTCCAGATTCAAGATTTAAAATCAAATAAGACTTTAAGATTGCTCCCTCAAGCTGACATTGTTGTAGATGCGATTTTCGGAACAGGATTTTCCGGTGAGGTCCGAGAGTCATATAAGTCAGTTATCGAATGGATTAATAAAGTGGACAGCAAGAAAGTTAGCGTCGATGTTCCCTCAGGTGTTAATGCAAACAATGGTGAGATTAGTAATGTTGCCGTGAAAGCCGATTTAACTGTAACAATGGCATTGAATAAAGTCGGCTTAATAGCTGGCGGTGGAATGTGTTGTGCCGGACAGGTTGAAGTTGTTGATATATCGATGCCGAAAGAAATTGTTGCGCTTCAAAAACCAACGACATTCATTGTACACGGTGAAGATGTTCGGAAAGTATTGCCTGTCAGACCACTCAATGCACACAAGCATAGCGTTGGAAAAATATTCGTTCTTGCCGGTTCGCGCGGCTATACTGGAGCAGCGGCTATGACAGCAAGTTCGGCTATGCGTGCCGGTGCCGGAGCAGTAATATTAGGAACACCTAACTCTGTATATCCGATTCTTGCAAAGAAATTAACCGAGGTGATGGTTGAACCGCTTCCGGATACAGAGGAAGGAACATTGAGTCTCGCGGCGTTCGATAAAATACAAGAACACGTGCAATGGGCAGACATTATCATTTGCGGTCCGGGAATATCTCGTAACCGAGAAACTTGTCAGTTGATTTGGAGAATAATATCCGAATGTGATAAGAAGATGCTCATGGATGCCGATGGGTTGAATAATCTTTCGGAAAAGATTTCATTATTAAAAAACCATCTTAGCAAGGAAATAATAATTACACCGCACGCGGGAGAACTCTCTCGCCTTACCGGATTATCGGTAGTGGAGATTGAGAAAGATCGCGTAAGAATTGCAAGGCAAACAGCTAAGCAGTTCCGGCTTACACTTGTCCTAAAAGGCGCGCCGACTGTAACTGCAGACGAAACAGGAATGGTATATATTAATTCAACCGGCAATCCAGGTATGGCATCTGCCGGGATGGGCGATGTACTCTCAGGACTAATCGGTGGTCTGTGGGCGCAAGGTATGCATAAAACAGAATCAGCTTATTCAGGCGTTTACCTTCACGGCTATGCAGGCGATCTTGCGATTAAAAAGTATGGGGAGAGAAGCTTACTTGCAATGGATGCTCACGATTTTGTTCCCCAATCTATCCTTGAGGTAGAAGGCGGCATTGCATTGTGAGCAAGCATCTTAAGCATTTCTTAAGGTACCAATTTCCGGCAATTGGTTGGGCGATTATGATCTTTATCGTTTCATCCGTGCCGGCGAAATACATTCCATCATATAAAATATTTCATTACGATAAACTGATACACATCTGCCTCTTCTTCATTTTCGGGGTGCTCGTTTATCGTGCGCTGGAGCCTTATTCACAAAAAAATTCATTCAGTTGGGCAAGGATATTGTTTTCGATCTCCGTAGTAATCTTGTATGGTGTTCTCGATGAAATCCATCAAGGGTATGTTCCCGGTAGGACTATAGATATATGGGATGCTGCAGCCGATACGCTTGGTGGAATTCTTGCAGCATTAATCGTTTTCCTGAGGTACCTTCCCCGGCGGTCGGCTTCAAGAACTCAATGATTGTATTTTGGAAATCCTTACTAAAATCCGTACCTTAACATAGTGCAATTTGTTCTTGAAAATACAAGCGGCGATGCCCGCAGTGGAAGAATAATAACCGACCATGGAGTGTTCCAGACTCCAGCATTCATGCCGATAGGTACCCAAGGTTCTGTGAAGGCTATGACACCAGCAAGCCTTGAGGATATTGGTGCGGAGATTATACTTAGTAATACGTATCATTTGTATTTACGACCCGGAGTTGAAATTCTTCATCAGTCCGGTGGGTTGCATAAGTTTATGAATTGGTGCCACCCTATACTCACCGACAGCGGCGGGTATCAAGTGTTTAGTTTGGCAGATCTCAGAAAGATTGAAGAAGAAGGTGTGCAATTTAGATCTCATCTTGACGGCTCGTTACATAAATTTACCCCGGAAAGTGTTGTTGATATTCAACGCTACATCGGTTCGGATATCATGATGGTTTTAGATGAATGTACTCCCTTTCCATGTGAAAAGGAATACGCTGTTAAATCGAATGAGATGACACTTCGCTGGGCAGAAAGGTGCCAGAATAGATTTCGTTCTTCAAAAGGTTTGTATGATCATTCACAAACATTATTTGGGATTGTGCAGGGAAGCATTTATCCGGAGATACGGGAGCATTCAGCAAGAGTGTTAGCAGAAATGGATTTTGAAGGATACGCCATCGGCGGATTAGCAGTCGGTGAACCAGCCGAACAGATGTACGAAATGGTTGAGGTTTGTAATAACATCCTCCCGCAAACCAAGCCGAGATATCTCATGGGTGTCGGGACACCGCAAAATCTACTCGAAGCTATAGATCGGGGAGTAGATATGTTTGATTGTGTTCTGCCTACAAGGAATGGACGCAACGCGCAGTTCTTTTCAAAAAATGGCACTATAAACATAACAAATGCGCGATACAAAGACGATTTTTCACCGATTGATCATGATTGCGGTTGTTATACCTGTAAAAATTTTACACGGGCTTACATCCGGCATCTCTTTATGGTCAGAGAGATACTTGCTCTGCAACTTGCAACCATCCATAATCTTTATTATTATCAATGGTTGATGAGATTCTCCCGGCAGGCTATACGTGAGGACAGATTCGACGTTTGGAAGCAAGATCAGTTAAGAACATTACAACAAGAAGTACAAATTACAGTATAAATATTTTTAATTATTTAACAGGAGTTACACTTGAATCTATATCATATAATCGCAATGTCACCACAAGGTCAGGGAGAGGGTGGTGGAATGTTCAGTACCCTTATCATGTTTGCATTGATCATATTAATTTTCTATTTCATGATTTTGCGCCCCCAACAGAAACGACAGAAAGAGCGCGAGAAAATGCTGAATGATGTTCAGAAGGGGGATAAGATTGTATCTGCAGGAGGTATTCACGGTACTGTTGTTGGATTGGAAGATAAATCACTGCTCGTACAAATCGCAGATAACGTAAAAGTAAAGTTGGAAAAATCTGCGGTTTCATCAGTCATTCGCAGTAGTGCGGGTGATGTAGGAAAAACAAGTTAATAAACTTTCTTTTTGAATATCGTGAGTCGAGAACATTTTAAATTCAGCGCTGTCGAAGATGCGATAAAGGATTTCCAGAAAGGAAAAATTGTTATCGTTGTTGACGATGAAGATCGTGAGAATGAGGGTGATTTTGTTTTCGCAGCTGAAAGATGTACTGCTGAAGCAATAAATTTCATGGCAAAACATGCTCGTGGCATCATTTGTGTCGCTTTGACTGATCAACGTACCCGGGAACTCTCACTCGATCCTATGGTAGAAAGCAATACTTCTCTTCATGAAACGTCATTCACTGTTTCGGTAGATTACATCTATGGAACGACAACCGGTGTTTCTGCGCATGATCGTAATTCAACAGTTCACGCGCTGACGGATCCCAAAACAAAGCCGAGTGAACTTGCCCGTCCCGGACATATCTTTCCGCTTAGAGCGATCGAAGGCGGTGTTCTCAGACGCGCAGGACATACTGAAGCAGTTATAGACCTGTGTAACTTTGCCGGTTTATATCCTGCCGGTGTTCTATGCGAAATTTTGAACGAAGACGGTTCTATGGCTCGCGTTCCCGATCTGATGAATCTCGCTCAACATTTTCATCTCCACATAATCACCGTTCAGGATATAATTCAATACCGAACACAACGTGAAAAATTGGTTAAAAAGGTTGTATCAACGCGTCTTCCAACCAAGTACGGCAAATTCGATATCCATATTTACAAGAGCGATAATGATAATAAAGAACATATCGCTCTCGTGAAAGGAGATGTTCATCCGGAAAAACCAATATTAGTCAGGGTTCACTCTGAATGTTTGACGGGAGATGTATTCGGATCAATGCGCTGTGATTGCAACGACCAGTTAGTCGCGGCTCTCAAGATGGTTGAGAAAGAAGGCGCAGGCATCATTTTGTATATGAGGCAGGAAGGTAGAGGTATCGGTCTATCTAACAAAATCCGTGCGTACAAATTACAGGATGAAGGATTAGATACTGTTGAAGCGAATGAGAAATTGGGGTTTCGGCCCGATCTCCGTGATTATGGGATAGGTGCTCAAATACTCCGCGACTTGGGTGTGCGGCAAATGCGTCTTATGACGAATAATCCTAAGAAAGTAGTAGGATTACACGGTTATGGATTGGATATCGTTGAGAGAATTCCACTGGAAGCTTTGCCCCATGAGCATAATGAGAAATATCTCAGAACGAAGCGCGATAAGCTGGGACACCTGATTTTACTTGACCAGAAGTCTTAAGATTTTTCTTGCTTTTGTGATTTCCATGTTGTAGATTCATAATAGGTTTAAATAATCAGCCATCACCGAACAGTGTGATGGCTTTTATTTTTTGAATTAACTATAGAGATATATACAAAGTTTTATCAACGGTGTTTGTATGAGTGATAATAATAAAAACAACGGGGCTGTCTATCTAACTCGTGAGAGACTTGTAGAACTTGAGCACCAACTCCACGTACTCAAGCTCAAAGGAAGAGCAGAGATGGCTCAGAAAATTCACGAAGCTCGAAGTCACGGCGACCTTTCCGAGAACGCCGAGTATAATGCCGCAAAAGAAGAACAACAGCATCTTGAATTGCGCATAGCAAAATTGGAATTAACATTGGCAAGAGCACAAATCATCGAAAGCAAAGATCTTCCGAACGATAAAGTGTATATACTCTCCAGCGTTAAATTAAAAGATTTGGAGTCGAAGGAATCAGTCACCTATATGCTTGTTTCACCTGAAGAAGCCGACTTCGAGAAAAATAAGATTTCCGTCAGTTCTCCTATTGGAAAAGGATTGATGGGAAAAACTCAGGGTGAGAAAATTAAAATTCCTGTGCCCGCCGGAACATTGGAATACGAAATACTCGAAATCACCCGCTAAGTTGAATGAGTCTATCAACGGATGCCTACTAACCTCGAGATAAAAGCCAGGATACCGAGCATTCAGTATGCAATAAATATTGCTGAAAAATTACCCGCCAGTTTCTCTACTGAATTAAATCAAACGGATACTTACTTTGTTGTACCTAAAGGCAGATTGAAACTGAGGGAAATTAATAATTCGCAATGCGAACTGATATATTATACTCGAACAGAGACATCTAACGAACGATTAAGTGATTTTGAAATTTCTACTGTTACCGATTCTATCAATCTTAAATCGATTCTGAAAATGGCTTATGGAGTTTCAGCCGCCGTACAGAAAAAAAGATTATTATATTTATACGGCACGACGCGAATTCACATAGATAATATCGATAGTCTTGGAGCATTCATCGAGTTTGAAGTTCCGGTCGAAACAGATCATCAAAAAGCACATAATATCATGCAATTCTTGATCTCTAAATTTCAAATTCAGGATGACAGTTTTATAAAGGAATCGTATATGGATTTGATACTCGATAAAGGTACATAGGACGGTAAATGATTTTGTCTTAAACAATGCCTAAATTCATTGAAAAGCTCGATAATAATTCAAATAAATCATAAGTATATATTTGCGTAGAGATAGAAATTTAAGTATATTTAATCCCATAAAATGCGGGAATAGCTCAGTTGGTAGAGCGTCACCTTGCCAAGGTGAATGTCGCGGGTCCGAATCCCGTTTCCCGCTCAATACAATGTCGAGACATCAAAATTTATGATTGTTACCCCGTCGCTTCCATCATCATAGGTGGCGGGGTTTGTTTTTGATTAAGGATAGAAGCTGGCGCCGTACCCAAGTGGTAAGGGAGAGGTCTGCAAAACCTTTATGCAGCGGTTCGAATCCGCTCGGCGCCTCAAGATCAAGTAAAAAGTAAAAATGCAAAATTAGAAATGGGAATAGCTTAATATTTTTTTACTTTTGCCTTTTTCATTTTGAATTGATTTCGCCGGGGTGGCGAAACTGGTAGACGCACAGGACTTAAAATCCTGTTTTCCGCAAGGAGAGTGTCGGTTCGATTCCGATCCCCGGCACAACGGATTAACGTGGGGCTCTTAGCTCAGTTGGTTAGAGCGCTACCTTGACATGGTAGAGGTCATAGGTTCGAGTCCTATAGAGCCCACAAGAAAGGATGAATTTGCTTTCAGAATAAATCTCGAAAATATATATCGTATTATTTATTTCTGAAATCGGATTTGCTCCGATTTTTTTTATTGAATTTAATATGGAATCAAAAATTAAAATATCTTTTCCCGACGGCAACACCAAAGAATATGATAAGGGTATCACCGGAGCCGATATCGCTAAGAGCATAAGCTCTGGTCTATTGCGAGAAGCATTAGCAATCGGAGTGAATGCCGAAGTGTGGGATCTTTCAAGAAAGATTGAAACTGATGCATCAATAAAGATTTTAAAATGGCAGGATGTGGACGGAAAGGATGCTTACTGGCATAGTTCTTCCCATCTGATGGCAGAAGTGGTTGAATCTCTATTCCCCGGAACAAAGTTTGGCATCGGACCATCAATAGATCATGGATTTTATTATGATCTCGACATGGGCAATCATACACTTACACCGGATGATCTTGTAAAGATAGAACAGAAGATGTTTGAATTCTCGAAAAGAGACACTCCGTTTATCCGGACAGAAAAATCATGGGAAGATGCCGTCGCATATTTTAAACAGAAGAACGATCCGTACAAACTTGAATTGTTGGATGACCTAAAGGGTCAGCAAATAAGTTTTTACACTCATGGGAATTTTACCGATCTATGTTCAGGACCGCATATTCCTTCGACCGGAAGAATCAAAGCGATCAAACTTCTCAGTGTTGCCGGCGCATACTGGCGTGGGAGCGAAAAGAATAAAATGCTTCAGCGTATTTACGGAATTAGTTTCCCATCCCAGAAAGATCTCGATGAATACATCTTCAGAATCGAGGAAGCAAAGCGCCGCGATCACAGGAAGCTCGGCAAAGAACTTGAATTATTTGTCTTTCATGATATCGCTCCGGGCGCGCCGTTCTGGCTGCCGAAGGGAATGATCATGTTCCGCGAGCTTGAAAAATACCTGCGTGAAGAACTAGATCATAACGGTTATCAGGAGATCAGCACGCCGATTCTTGTAAAAAAAGATTTATGGGAACAATCGGGTCACTGGGCACATTACCGCGATAATATGTTTTTAGTCGAATGCGACGAGACAACTTACGCTCTTAAACCGATGAATTGTCCTGAAAGTACATATATTTATCGGAACAAAATCCGCAGCTACAAAGACCTCCCGCTGCGATATTCGGAGATTGGGCGTCTGCACCGGAACGAAATATCCGGCGCACTCGGTGGAATGTTCCGCGTTCGCCAAATTACAATGGACGATGCTCACATATATTGCCGTCCCGACCAGATTCTTGATGAAGTAAATTCGCTCATCGACCTTGTAGCAAAATTTTATGCGGTCTTCGGATTAAAACCGATTTACAATTTATCGACCAGACCCGATGAAGCAATGGGCGATCCCAAATTATGGGAACGTGCAGAAGAAAGTTTGAAGCAAGCTCTTGAAGGCAAAAATTTAAAATATAACCTGAAGCAAAAAGACGGCGCTTTTTACGGACCTAAGATAGACGTTCAGATCGAAGATGCTCTCGGTCGCGAATGGCAGATTGCTACCATCCAGGTTGACTTTGTAATGCTGCCTGAGCGATTTGAGCTTGAATATATTGCTGAGGACGGTTCGAGGCAGAGACCCGTTGCAATTCACCGAGCGATATTCGGATCTTTTGAACGTTTCATGGGAATCATTACCGAGCATTTTGCCGGCGCTTTCCCAATCTGGTTATCGCCCGTTCAGGCTGTGGTATTGCCTATTACAGATGCGCATATGGAATATGCTAATAAGGTCGCGAGCGCTCTACGATCAGCAAATGTGAGAGTTGAACTCGATGACCGAAATGAAAAAGTGAACTACAAAATTCGTGAATGGGAAACAAAGAAAACCCCGTACATGTTGATTGTTGGCGAGAAAGAGAAATCGAATAATTCTGTCGCTGTTCGTCAACATACTAAGGGAGATTTAGGACCGATGATACTTGAAGCTTTCATTCAAAAAATTGCAAAAGAAATTTCAGAAAAATCATTAACTTAATAGGAGTACAGCCATAAAAGAATCAAACCGTATCCGCCTTAATGAAGAAATCCGGACAGCGCAGGTCAGAGTCATTGATGAAAAAGGTCAAGTCGGGGTGATGCATCCAGCCGAGGCAGTTAAGATTGCTAGGCAAAGAGGGCTTGATTTAATCGAGATAGTTCCAAATGCAACTCCTCCGGTCTGTAAGATAATGGATTTCGGAAAGTTTAAATACGAGCAAACTAAAAAAGACAAACTCCAAAAAAAACATCAGCATGTTACGCAGTTAAAAGAACTCCGGTTCCATCCGAATACTGATGTCCATGATTTTGAATTTAAAACACGCCACGCTCGGAATTTTTTGGAGGAAGGTCATAAAGTAAAAGCGACTGTAGTTTTCAAAGGTAGAGAAATAACTTATAAGGAACAGGGCGAAGAACTTTTACAACGTTTAGCGGAAAGATTAACAGACGTAGGGAAAGTCGATCAAGTTGCAAAACTCGAAGGTCGCAGCATGGCAATGATATTCGCGCCTGAAAAAGGTCCTAAGAAGAAAGCTGAAAAAAAATCGAAACCAACAGAAGATAAATGAAAGAAAAATCGCTATGCCAAAGATGAAATCAACATCAGGAGCAAAAAAACGCTTCAAGAAAACAGCGTCGGGAAACTATAAACGACATAAAGCGTTCAGGAGTCATATCCTATCGTCAAAATCGTCTAAAAGAAAACGTCACCTGAGAAAATCGACATTGATCTCAGAGCAAGAACGGAAAAAAATGGATATGATGATCCAGAGTTGACGGATCTCTTATCTAAAAAATTTTGTAGTTAACATAATCAACAACACTTAAACATGAGGAAAGGAGCAAAGAGCAACTATGCCGCGTTCGCAGAATAAAGTTGCCTCCCACCGCCGCCGCAAGCGCATTTTAGCGCGTGCAAAAGGCTACTGGGGTGCGAGAAGTAAAGTCCTCACGGTAGCGAAACACCATATTGATAAAGCTGGTCAACACGCATACCGTGGAAGGAAATTAAAGAAAAGGGAATTCCGAACTCTTTGGATTGCAAGGATTAATGCCGCAGCCCGCTTAAACGGGACGACATATTCCAGATTGATTACTGCCTTGAACAAAAAGGGAGTAGGAATTAATAGAAAAGTATTGTCAGATCTGGCATCTCGGAGTCCTGAGACATTTGCCGAAGTTGTAAAATTCGCATTGGCATAATAATCTTCACATCATAAATTGCAAATGACGGCGGGTAAATCCCCGCCCTCGTTTGTCAATTACAATTATGGTGGAAGATTTTTTATTTCATACATTGGTAGTACCATGTTAAATAAAATTGAAAAAATCAAACAATCTGCTATAGATGATATTCAGACAATCCGCTCACTCTCGGATCTCGATAATTATCGTATCAAGTACCTTGCGCGTAAGGGATTAGTTGCCGATCTTTTCGACGAATTACGAAATGTTTCTACCGGCGAGAGACCGCATATTGGGAAAATAGCTAATGAACTTCGTAATCAGGTTCAATCGCTTTTTGATGAGAAAAAACAAAACTTGGAATCCAATGTCAAGCAGGAACAAAAAGGATTAGACCTTACCCTGCCAGGGCGATTGCGTTGGGTTGGCACTCAACATCCGTTAACGCAAACTCTGGATGAGATTAAACGGATATTTTTTAGGATGGGTTTTGGCGTGGCGACCGGACCGGAAATTGAAGACGATTATCATAATTTTGAAGCATTGAATTTCCCCTCTGACCATCCAGCACGCGATATGCAGGATACTTTTTTTATTTCGGATAAAGTTCTGCTTAGAACTCATACATCTCCCGCACAGATCAGGGTAATGGAAAATCAGCCGCCGCCAGTGCGAGTAATAATTCCCGGTAGGGTTTATCGGAATGAAGCGGTAAGCGCCAGGAGTTATTGCCTTTTCCATCAAGTTGAAGGATTGTATGTCGACGAAGGCGTTACATTTAGTGAATTAAAAGGAACTCTGGTTGCTTTTGCGAAAGAGTTCTACGGTAATGATATTAAATATAGATTTCGCCCGAGTTTCTTTCCATTCACCGAGCCGAGCGCCGAAATGGATATCACCTGTTTTCTCTGTAAGGGAAAAGGTTGTCGGATGTGCAAGCAGACAGGGTGGTTGGAAATTCTTGGGTGTGGTATGGTTGATCCTAATGTTTATAAGTTTGTCGGCTATGACCCGGAAAAATATTCCGGATATGCTTTTGGTATGGGGATTGAACGAATAACTCTTTTAAGATACGGTATCGACGACATCCGGATTTTATTTGAGAATGATGTTAGATTTCTCAGACAATTTTAATCGAATATCATTTTATGCGTATTTCTTTAAATTGGCTCAAACAATATATTGACTTAACAATTTCACCGTCAGAACTCGCGCACCATCTTACGATGGTAGGGCTTGAGGTTGAAAATATTGAATATTTGGGTGAAAAGTACAAAAACTTCTTCGTGGGTGAAGTCCTGAAAGTGGAAAAACATCCCAAAGCGGATGAGCTGGTTATTTGTGAAGTTAGTACCGGAAGTGAAAAATATCAGATAGTCTGTGGTGCTCCTAATGTTACATCAGGTCAAAAGGTAGCAGTTGGATTAATTGGCGCTACAGTCCCACGCAACCAGCATGATCCAGATGGTAAACCGTTCACACTCTCTCAGGTTAAATTACGTGGCGTGGATTCTTTTGGTATGATCTGTTCTGAATATGAACTTGAACTCGGAGAAGATAAAGAAGGTATTATGGTGTTACCCCCGGATACGATAGCCGGAATACCATTGGCGGAATATCTACATCTTGATGATATCATATTTGAAGTTGGTATTACTCCTAATCGTCCGGATGCGATGAGTCATCTCGGAATTGCCAGGGAAGTGGGAGCATTACTAAATCGTGAGTTGAAGATACCAAAAATTGAGTTGAAAGAGAGTAATGAGCCGATCTCGAAGTTCGCAACGGTTGATGTACTAGACTCTGTGAATTGTCCACGATACACGGCACGAGTTGTAATGGATATGAAGATAGGACCATCTCCTGAATGGATGCAGAATAGATTGAAGGCAGTTGATATTAGACCCGTTAATAACATCGTTGATATAACTAATTATGTTTTAATGGAATGCGGTCATCCACTTCATGCCTTTGATTGCGATAAAATTTTCGATCACAAGATAATTGTGAAGTGTGCGACTAACAAGGAATCGTTCACCACACTTGACCATAAGGTCCGAATACTACAATCAGATACTTTAATGATATGCGACGGTAAATTGCCTATTGCAATTGCCGGAGTAATGGGTGGTGAGAACACAGAAATATCTGATGCAACAACTAAAATAATCCTTGAGAGCGCATATTTTAATCCTCGGAGTATCCGGCGTACATCGAAGTATTTTGGATTTAATACGGATGCTTCTCAACGATTTGAACGCGGGGCAGATCCCAATATCACGACTTGGGCTGTGGATAGAGCTGCTCAACTCATCAATGAGATTTGCGGTGGTAAAACATTACAAGGCAGGATTGATACATATCCGGAGCGAATTTCAGAGAAAGAAATTAATTTAAGAATTAAGACAACGAATGATGTGTTAGGGCTATCGCTTTCAGCTACAACGATTTCCGACTTGCTTAGTAAATTTGGAATTCAACTAATTGATGATGGAAGCAAAAATTCGGCAAAGGATATATTGCGATTCAGTGTGCCAACTTTTCGCCCAGATATTGAGCGTGAAATAGATTTGATCGAAGAAGTAGCAAGAGCTTATGGTTATGACAATATTGAGTTAAAAATGACATCATCTGTTCACTTCTTGCACGACCATCATTCATTTGAATATATTGATGAACTTCGTCAGCATATTATTGGTTGCGGAATGATGGAAGTTGTCACAAATAGCATGCAAGATGTATCGGTTGCGTCTTTAACGACGGATAATATTGTAAAAATTGCTAATCCTATCAGTAAAGACATGGAAGCGATGAGATCGAGTCTAATACCGAGTTTACTCGATATCATACACCATAATATCGATCATGGCATTGCGAATCTACGCTTATTTGAAATCGGTAAGGTATACTTTCACAATCATACTCCCAATGAATTTCAAGTAATTAGGGGATATTCAGAGAAAGATCGAGTTGTTTTCGCTTTTTCCGGGAATGCATATCCTTCATCATGGGATCAAAAACCACGTTCTCTTGATATTTTTGATATTAAGGGTGAAATTTTAACTTTGTTTGAAAAAATTTCGCTTGACAATATTAAATTTATTCCTTATTCTACTACCGATGCTTTAACTGAATACGGTCTAACTGTTGAAATTAATGGAGAGTATGCTGGTTTAATTGGTGTGATTCGTTCTGTTATACTTTCCAAATTTAAAATTGAGCAAGATGTTATTATCTCAGAATTTAACGTTAACGTACTTGAAAGAAATCGTTCAAAGAAAAAGCAGTTCAAGGCTTTGCCAAAGTTTCCGGTAGTTACAAGAGATATAGCGATAGTAGTTGATGATGTACTTGAGATCGAAAAAATTGAAAGTGAAATAAAATCAGCTGGCGGAAAAATATTAACCAAGCTTCAGTTGTTCGATATTTACACAGGTGATCAGATTAGTCAGGGGAAAAAAAGCTGTGCTTATGGTTTAGAATTAATGGCAGAAGATCATACTATGACACAAGATGAAATCGATAAGGTCATGCAAAAAATAATAGATCGAATTCAAAATAATCTTAACGGAACAATCCGCAAATAGGAGATTCCACATTGAATTATCAACAGAATGAAATGGATATAGATGTGGCAAAAGATCTAACTAACATTGAGAGCGCGCTAAAAAGCTTTTGGGAAAAGGCACATGCAGCTACCGATATCATAGCAAAATATCGACATGAAAACGACATACTTAAGGAAAATCATTCTGCACTGGACAAAGAAGTAAAGACATTACGCATAGAACTTCTTGAAAAAGAGCAAGAACTCAAAAAATTACATGCGGAGCACAATCGTGTTATTAATGTCGCTCCCTCTGATGGTTTTGTCCCTGAAGAAAAAGAATATCTAAAAAATAAAATTCGTGAATTATTGGTCAAAATTAATTCACATTTGTAAGAGTTTTGTAAATAAATAAAATATTAATATGTTTAATAAAGGCTGAGTATCCAATACCTCAAAGGTCATTATGACAGCAGAAAGTAAAAGTATTAAGGTAAAAATATTTGGCTCAGAATACCCGCTTCGAGGTGAGAGTGAAGAATTGACAAAAAAGGTAGCGGGTTACGTTGATCAAATGATCAACACGATACATGAGAAAATTCCAGAACAGCCGCCATTAACCGTGGCAGTTCTTTCAGCATTAAATATTACGGAAGATCTATTTAAAGAAAGAGAAAAAAATCGTTCACTTCTTACCCTAATCGAGAATGAGATGGGTAAGATTAATGAACATCTCGATGAATGCTTGAAATCGGAATTATAATCATTTACTTTCTGTTCATTTCCATAATAATGATCGGTGAGGGATTTTTTAAAAAAACCGCACTGTCAGCCACAGCTAAGGCATAAACGCCTCATGCTGTCGAGTCAAACATATTAAAGAATCTGACAAGTAACTTTAATAGGGAACTCGACTTTTGGACGTATTATTACAGGCCTCAACCCGTTTAAACGGGATCTGCGAGATGCTGATTTTATTATCATATCACGCAGACAGTGGAAGTAAGAAACGTTCAGGGGGAGTACCCACCGTGTATATAGCAGAGATTCTTCAATACACAAGACTTAAAGGCTGCGTGCGGTTTATTATTTTACTAAAATATTCTCGAACCTATGAATCAGATATGGAGAAATTATGCTCCTTGAAATTTATATTTTAATACCTGCAGTTTTACTTATTATCGGGTTATCATTCGCGATAGGGTGGTATGTAAGCAATCAAATCGGAAAAACCAGAATAGGCAATGCTGAGGAACGTGCGAAAGCGATCCTTGCTGACGCTGAAAAGGAATCCATTAGTATCAAAAAAGAAAAACTGCTCGAAGTTAAAGATGAATGGTATCGTAAAAAGCAGGAATTTGAGCAGGAAGCTAATTCAAAGCGTAATAAATTTCAGGTATTTGAAAAACAACTTGCCGGAAGAGAAGATAACCTGGAGCGGAAAGTCGAGCTTGTTAACAAAAAAGAAAAAGAGATCACCAACCAAAAACGCAACCTCGATGATAAGGTGAAGCAGTACGATGACAAACATACCCAACTTAATAAACTTATTCAGGAAGAGAATCAAAGGTTAGAACGTGTCTCGAGCATGTCAAGGGAAGAAGCAAAAAAGTTGCTGATCGAAAACATGGTCAACGAAGCCAAAACCGAATCGGCACAACTGCTTAAGGAAATACGCGATAATTCTAAATTAGAAGCGAAAAAGGAAGCCCAAAAAATTGTTATACAATCGATTCAGCGCACCGCTGCCGATCATTGTGTCGAGACGACTGTTAGTGTAGTCCAGATTCAGAACGATGAGATGAAGGGACGTATCATCGGAAAAGAAGGACGAAATATCCGGGCTTTTGAAGCTGCAACAGGTGTAGATGTTGTTGTCGACGACACGCCAGAGGCTGTGATTCTATCCGGTTTTGATCCTCTCCGTAGAGAAATTGCCAGAATATCTTTAGAACGGTTGATTGCCGATGGAAGAATACATCCCGCCCGAATCGAGGAAGTTGTTGAAAAAGTTCGTAAAGAACTTGATGAAGAATTATTGCATACTGGAGAAAATGCATTAATTGATACAGGTATTCATGGCGTTAACCAGGAACTTCTTAAACATATCGGACGGATGAAATATAGATCGAGTTACGGACAAAATCTACTATCTCATAGTCTGGAAGTCGCTCATTTAACCGGTTTAATGGCTGCCGAGCTTGGAATAGATCCCGTCCTTGCCAGACGCGCCGGCTTATTGCATGACATAGGGAAGACAGTCGAGCGAAATATAGAAGGTCCTCATGCATTGATCGGTTATGATCTTGTGAAGAAATTCGGAGAGCATCCTGTTGTCATCAATGCAGTCGGTTCCCATCATGAAGATATTCCTATGGAACATCCGATTTCAGCATTAGTCCAAGCCGCTGACTCTATCAGCGGATCGCGACCCGGAGCGAGACGTGAATCTGTTGAAGCATATGCCAAACGGCTGGAGCAACTGGAAGTTCTTGCAAAATCATTCGATGGTGTAGCACAAACTTATGCAATTCAGGCAGGAAGAGAAATCCGTGTAATCGTTGAGCATGATAAGATCGATGATCTGATGGCGGATGTTCTGGCGCATGATATCGCAAAAAAGATTCAGCTTGAAATTGGGTATCCCGGACAAATTAAAGTTATTGTTATTAGGGAAACGCGAGCGGTCGCCTATGCAAAATAATACCGGTACGTTCAACATCCCACTAACGTGAATTTGCTTAAAGAGGTCTTCTTCTTTTTATTCAATGAGTGCAAAGGTACAGAATAAAATATTTACTGTTGGGTTGACAGGCGGTATAGGAAGCGGCAAAACCGAAGTCGGGAAAATATTTGAATCCTTTAGCGCAAAATTGATTCGCGCCGATCTCGTCGCCAGGGAGATGATCGACTCTGACCCTGCCATAAAACAAAAAATCATCAAGAGTTTCGGCAATGATATTTATTGTCCTGACGGAAAACTCAATCGCCGTGAAATGGCAGAACTAATATTCCGTAACAGCGACAACCAGAAGATGTTGAACAAAATTGTCCATCCTTATGTTATTAGTTATATAGACGCTGAGAGTAGCCGCTACAAACGAACAGGAGAGTATCCTCTAATCGTTGTAGAGGCGGCGCTGATTTATGAAGCGCATGCAGAATCGTCATTCGATTACATCATCGTTGTTGAAGCAGACGATAAAAATAGAATCAAATGGCTTATGGCGAGAGACCACCTTCAGCGTAATGAGGTGCTAAAACGTTTTGCTTCACAAATACCGCAGAGTGAAAAAACCAAACAAGCAGATTTTATAATTCAGAATTCAGGAGATTTAAAATCTCTGCATGATAAATGCTCATTTGTTTTCCGGTTGCTTTGCCAGATGTCAAATATGAACTTGATACAGAAAGAGATGTAGAAAAATGGAAATTCGGTCAGATTTTCTTGTGATCGGAAGTGGAATAGCGGGATTATTTTTTGCCGTCAAGGCTTCCGAGATCGGTTCGGTTGCTATCATCACTAAAAAAGAAAAAGCAGAATCGAACACTAATTACGCTCAGGGTGGTATCGCGGCTGTAATCTCTACTCAGGATTCATTTGATCTGCATATCCAGGACACATTCAATACAGGGGTTGGTCTTTGCCATCGTGATGCAGTTGAATTGTTGGTTCGCGAAGGACCTTCACGATTAAAAGAATTGATGAATATCGGTGTTGAGTTTACTCGCAAAGAAGGAGTACTCGACCTCGGACGCGAGGGAGGCCATTCGCGCAATCGAATCGTTCATGCGCAAGACCGCAGCGGATCTGAGATTGAGCGAGCGCTTCTGAATGCCATTGCTACTCGACCGAACATTACGATGTATGAAAATCATCTCGCGATCGATCTCATTACCGAACATCATCTCGGGAAATCGGTAACGAAAGAGACATCTGTAAATTGCTGGGGCGCTTACGTTCTGGATATACATAATAACCTGGTGAAAAAATTCCTTTCTCCGGTAACGGTGTTGTGCTCGGGCGGACTCGGACAAGTATATCTTCATACTACGAATCCTCAGATTGCAACCGGTGACGGTGTCGCAATGGCGTATCGCGCGGGAGCGAAGATCGGCGATATGGAATTCATCCAATTCCATCCAACCTCATTATACGATTCCGGCTCGCCGGCATTTTTAGTTTCCGAAGCAATTCGTGGTTTCGGCGGCGTCTTGAAGACAAAACGAGGGGATGAATTCATGCAGCGTTACGATGAGCGCGGTTCACTTGCGCCTCGTGATATAGTTGCTCAGGCGATTGACACCGAATTGAAAAAGTTCGGTGATGATTATGTACTGCTTGACGTCAGACATTTACCTTCTGACAAAATCAGAGAAAAATTTCCACACATCTACCAAACATGTCTTTCAAAATATAAACTCGATATTACACAAGAGCAGATTCCCGTCGTTCCTGCGGCACATTACGCCTGCGGAGGAGTAGTAACCGACCTTCATGCGAGAACAACGATCGGCAACCTTTATGCTTGCGGTGAGGTAACTATGTCGGGAGTTCACGGCGCCAATCGTCTTGCAAGTAACTCTCTGCTTGAAGCAGTTGTGTTTTCGCATATTGCGTGTGAGGATGTAAGAAACAATCGCTCGATGTTAGAAATAAAAATTCCCGAGATTCCAGAATGGGACGACAGCGGAACATTCGATACCGAGGAATGGGTTCTCATCGAGCACGATAAAAAAGAAATCCAGCAAATCATGTGGGATTATGTCGGCATCGTACGTTCGGATCTTAAATTGGAACGAGCTCACAGGAGAATAAGCTTAGTTCAGAATGAAATTGAAAATTTTTACAAGCGGACGAAAGTCGTAGAAGGATTGATTGAGCTTCGCAACCTTGCGACCGTTGCTGATCTCATCGTCAGGTGTGCGTTAAAGCGGAAAGAAAGCAGAGGATTACATTATACAACAGATTATCCAGAACGTAACGATAACCAATGGCTCCACGACACGATCGTTTCCTGTTGGGATGCTTGAGTTCCATTTGTAATTTACGTAACTTCAACTATGAAATCGTTTGAAATATCGGATAACATTTTTCTTGAAGAAGATAAACCGCACGATCGTTGCGCAGTTTTTGGGATATATGGTCATGCAAAAGCGGCACAGATGGCATATTACGGACTTTTAGCGCAACAGCATCGAGGACAGGAAGCATCTGGAATTGTAACTTCATTTCATGACGAAACAACAGGTAAACATCATTTCCGGATTCATAAAGACTTTGGTTTAGTGAACGATGTCTTTCGTGATGATACAATTCTCAACGATGAACTTAAAGGAGATTTAGCCATAGGGCATAATCGTTATTCAACTGCCGGTGCGGCTGATAATCTGTTGAACATCCAACCTCTCACGGTTAATTATCGTGATGGCAATATCGCAATTTCGCACAATGGCAATCTTACAAATTTTCGAGAACTCAGAAAATCTCTTCAGGATGAAGGAACAATATTTCAAACAACATCGGATACTGAAATTATTCTACACCTGATGGCAAAGAGCAAGGAAAGAGATCAGATCCGACAGATAATTGAAGCACTAAACAGAGTTGAAGGCGCTTACTCACTCGCCATAATGACCGATGACAAACTCATCGCCGCACGGGATCCACACGGATGGAGACCTCTCGCAGTTGGTAAACTCGATGGTGCATATGTTATAGCGTCAGAAACTTGCGCTTTCGATATCATCAATGCAAAATACGTATGTGACGTTGAACCGGGCGAAATATTGGTAATCGATAAAAACACGCTGCAAACCGGTGAGGCGAAATCGTTCAAGTTAAAAAAGGAAAATACACAATCTCACCATTGCATATTCGAGTATATTTATTTCTCGAGACCCGACAGCTATATATTTGGTGAAAGTGTAGACCGTGTTCGGCGGAAGTTAGGTAAATCGTTAGCCCATGAGCATCCTGTCAAGCCATCGTTTGAGGGTGAAACGGTTGTCGTAATAAATGTGCCCGACTCGAGCAACACCGGCACTCTTGGTTATGTAAGTGCCAGCAACAAACTCGGTAATAAAAGTAAATATGAAATCGGGTTGATACGCAGTCATTATGTAGGGCGCACATTTATCCAACCTTTGCAAGATGTAAGAGAGATACGGGTTAAAACAAAATTTAATACTGTGAAAGGTGTCCTTCAAGGGAAAAAAGTTGTCATCATCGATGACTCGATCGTTCGAGGAACAACATCCAGGCAATTAGTAAAGTTGATTCGCAATTCGGGAGCAAGAGAAATTCATTTTCGTGTTACATCCCCACCCATCCGTTATCCATGTTATTACGGTATGGATTTCCCGAATTCAAAAGAACTGATTGCAAATCGGTGCGATGGCGACACAGATAAAATTAAAAATGAACTTGGTGTCGATAGTATCGGCTACCTTTCTCTAGAAAATCTTCTCGAATCTGTACCGCACGATCGTGGTGAATCTTATTGTACCGCTTGTTTCAGCGGACAATTTCCAACCCAGATCGGTATAGATGTCACAAAAGATGAACACGAAGTTTAGGCGAGGATGAACGAGCGAATCTGGACTATCTCGAATCTTCTAAGTATTCTTCGGATTATCTTAGTCATACCTATAGTTGCTCTTCTGCAAGACAATAATCCTGCGGACAGATTGCTAATACTCACTTTGTTGATTATTGCCGCGCTAACTGATTTGTTTGATGGCATGTTCGCACGAAAGTTAAATCAAGTCACTGAATTCGGAAAAATAATCGATCCGGTTGCGGATAAAATTGCAATCGGAGCTATTTCTATCGTCATAGCTATCCAGGGGAAATTACCGTTTTGGTTTATTGTTCTGGTTATTCTCAGAGATATTGTTATTATGGCTGGAGGAGTGTACGTTAAAAATAAAAAACATATTACTTTGCAATCAAATACGATAGGGAAATGGGCTGTACTTGTCATCAGCTTACTGATCATATTGTCAATTTTCGATTTTTATGGTATACTCTGGCTGAAAACATTGTTGCTCGCTATTGGTGCAGTGGTACTCGTTCTATCGTTCATATTTTATCTGAATCGTTTCATCGGGGTAATCCGCGAAGATAAACAAGAAATTCATTAAACAGAATATTTACAATGGGCTTTTTCGATAAATTCAAATTAAGCAGACTCAAAGAGGGACTAACAAAAACCCGTGAGAATATTTTTGGCAGGATTCAAAAAATTCTTGCAGGCAAAACGAAAATTGATGACGAGCTTTTAAATAATCTCGAAGAGATATTGATCTCCGGTGATGTAGGCGTTAGTACGACTATGATAATCATCGAACACATTCGCCTTCGGGTGAAAAAAGATGGCTACGAGAATCCTGCCGATCTGGATAATCTTCTGCGTGAAGAAATTGAAAAACTTCTCGTTAATGATCTTATCTCAGAAAATGATCCGTTCTATCTGCCAACAGAGCACAAGCCTCATGTAATAATGATTGTCGGTGTTAACGGAGTCGGGAAGACTACTACGATCGGTAAGTTGGCTTATAATTATAAAAATGCTGGCAAGAAAGTATTGATAGCGGCGGCAGACACGTTCCGCGCCGCCGCTAATGAACAGCTTGAGATATGGACAAAACGCGCAGGGGTCGATATAATACAACAAGAACCGGGAGCTGACCCTGCGGCAGTATCATATGATGCCTTGAAATCTGCGATGGTTCACGGGTCGGATGTTTTAATAATAGATACAGCCGGACGTCTACACACAAAAATAAATTTGATGGAGGAACTGAAAAAAATAAAGCGCGTACTTCAGAAACTCATTCCCGATGCGCCTCACGATGTGCTTTTGGTACTCGATGCATCGACGGGGCAGAATGCTATTCAGCAGGCGAAACAATTTACCGCCGCGGTTGGTATCACCGGACTTGTGCTGACGAAGTTGGATGGAACGGCTAAAGGCGGTGTAGTGCTTGCAATAAATCAGGAACTCAGCATACCGGTTAAATATATCGGTGTGGGCGAAAAGATAGACGATCTTCAGCCATTCGATCGTAAGGCATTTGTTGAAGCTTTATTCGAAAGAGAACAATGAAGTTGCTGTTCCGATATCATGAATTACATCTTCAGCATACATTCACCATATCGAGAAGTTCCAGCAATGTAAGACCCTCTTTCATCATCGAGATTGAGCATGACGGGATTATTGGTTATGGCGAATCGGCGCCGTCCGAGCGCTATGGCGAGGATAAAAGTACTGTTATTGAGTTTCTGAAAAAGATCGATCTGTCACAGTTCTCAGATCCTTTTGAACTTGAAGATATTTTAAGTTATATCGGAAATCTTTCGGATGGAAATAACTCCGCAAAAGCCGGAATAGATATCGCTCTCCATGATTGGATTGGAAAGAAGTTGAATTTGCCGGTTTGGAAATTATTAGGATTAAACAAAAGCAAGACGCCATCGACGTCTTTTACGATCGGAATCGATTCGATTGCGATGATCTAACAGAAAGTTAAGGAGGCGGAAAGCTTTCCGATTTTGAAAGTAAAAGTTGGTGTTCACAACGATATCGAGATCATCAAATCCATACGTAATCTAACCGATAAAATAATTCGTGTCGATGCAAACGAAGGATGGAAATCGAAAGAAGAAGCTCTGGAGAAAATTCTGCGGCTCGAAGAACAGGGGATTGAATTGATCGAACAGCCATTGCCAGCGGATGATCTTGAAGGTACGGCATGGTTGAGGGAGAGGGTACATATTCCGTTAATTGCCGATGAGAGTTTTAGATATTCGAAAGACCTCCGCAATCTTCACGGTGTATTTGACGGAATCAACATCAAACTAATGAAGTGTTCTGGAATGAGAGAAGCGGTGAGGGCTATTCACGTCGCCGGAGCCTTGAACATGAAGATTATGATCGGCTGTATGATTGAGAGTTCTGTTGGGATTTCGGCAGCCGCACAACTGTCGGCTATGGCTGATTATGTTGACTTAGATGGTAATTTACTAATAACAAACGATCCTTTCAGCGGGATAAATGTCTTAAATGGAAAATTGATTTTAAGCGATCTTCCCGGATTAGGTGTACACAGCAAGTAAATCAATTATAAAATTTCGAATTGCTCAATGACGTCAAGAATAAAGATATTACCGGAAAGTTTAGCAAGTAAAATTGCGGCTGGAGAGGTTGTCCAGCGTCCAGCATCCGCTGTCAAAGAGTTGGTTGAGAATTCGGTCGATGCCCATGCGAAATCGATTTCTGTAATAATTAAAGATGCCGGCAAAACTCTTATTCATGTAATAGACGACGGAGATGGTATGACGCCTGAAGATGCGCGCGTTGCATTTCATCGTCATGCGACAAGCAAAATATCTACGTATGAAGACCTGGAAAATATTCTTACTTTAGGTTTCCGTGGTGAAGCTCTGGCTTCGATAGCGGCAGTCTCGCACGTTGAGCTGCGAACGAGACCTCATGCGTCTTCTATCGGTACAAAGGTACGGATCGAGGGGGGTGCTATTGTTGATTGCGAAGAAGACTCGACTGCGCCCGGTACTTCTATTCAGATAAAAAATCTTTTTTTCAATACTCCCGGAAGAAGAAATTTTCTGAAGAGCACTAACACAGAGTACAAGCATATTTTCGATAGTATTCAGAATATAGCGCTTTCGTATCCTGAGATAAGCATAAAATTCATAAGCAATGAAGAGACGGTTCTAAACCTGAAAGCATCTTCGTTCAACGAGCGCTTTGCCGAAATATTTGGTGAGAAGCTTGCTAACTCTCTAATCAAATTCGAAGACGTAAACGAGTTGATTACGGTAAATGGATATTTAGGAAAACCAGACTATGCGCGGAAAGGACGATCAGAACAATTTCTCTTTCTCAATCGCAGGATTATTGTCAGCAGGAATCTGAATCATGCCGTGTTCCAGGCGTACGAACACCTGATTGAGAAAGGCAGCTTTCCGGTTTTTGTTCTATTCATCACGATCGATCCACACAAAATCGACGTAAATGTTCATCCTTCGAAAATGGAAGTTAAATTTGAGAACGAATCTTCAGTTTACCGTATGATTTTTACTGCTGTGCGAAAGGCATTATCGTCCCACGATTTGATTCCTAAGGTGGGAATGAGGGAAGATGGTTCGATTGATGCGTTTAGTAAGATGCAATTTCAAACTTCTCATCAGATTCCGGTGCAGCGTCCAGCATGGAATTCCCATACCGGTTTGGATAAGTCATCGTTTATTCCAACACAGCAATCATTTAAATCCGATTCGGCATTCTTGAATAAGATTGATAAATCATTCAACGAATATCATGGTGCCGATTCACATCCTGTCCAAACTGAACATCAAAATCCATCAACGACAATTTCTCCGATCTGGCAAATCCATAACAAGTACATCATGGTTCCTATTGAATCGGGGATTATGATAGTCGATCAACATGCCGCGCATGAAAGAGTATTATATGAGCGCGCAGTCGAGCAGTTTAATCAGACTAATATCCATTCTCAGCAGTTGTTATTTCCGCATACTCTTCAGATGACTGTTGGTGATGTTGCACTAATCAAGGATTTACTGCCGCATCTGGAGAAACTGGGTTTTTGTATTAAACTTTTTGGAAATACCACCGTCATTCTTGAAGGAGTTCCCGTCGATATTAAACCCGGTAACGAAGGGATAATTCTCCAGGATATACTTGATCTCTACAAAGAAGATGAACAAAATATTAAGATTGAACCGAAGGAACGCCTCATAAAATCATACTCATGCAAAGCGGCAGTGAAATCGGGCGACCCTCTTAATCTGCTTGAGATGCATTCCCTGATGGATCAATTATTCGCCACTAACCTGCCTTATGTGTGCCCGCACGGAAGACCCGTTCTTATCAAAATGATGTTGAATGAATTGGATAAGCGGTTCGGACGCACCTCATAATTGCACCGCTAATTATTTTAAACTTAAGGTATAATACTTGATTTGAGAAATCTTGATATTGCCTTAATGGATACTTATCTTTTATAAGATCAACACATCCTCACAAGACACTATAGCGCCCGGTAATGATTAGTTCAGGTATTAAAATATTTCTATCGATGTTTTTCTACGCAACGATTTCACTCATCGGACAGGAAATCTATCCATCCCGGCAAGCAAGCTTACCTCATCAGAATAAATCAGGCATTGAGAAAGCTCTGCCATTTCGATTGCGATCACTTAACATCGGTTCGCATCATCTAAATGATACAGCTTTTGCAAGAGATCAATTGTTAAATACTTCCCCATCGTTATCCGCCGGGGATGGTATCCCTGCATCTATTAAAACGGATGTGCATGAAATTGTCGGGGATGTAACGGTTGATTGGGTCAATCGGTACTCATCAAATCTGCTTCCATCGGACGATTATGCCAACGACATTACAACGGATAATCAACAGAATATTTATGTGACTGGGGTTAGTAACACAAGCTTCACGGGCGCCGATTATTTCACAATGAAATACAACAAAAGGGGAGACAGTCTCTGGACGCGCAGGTTCAACGGCAGGGGAAATGGTTATGATGAAGCGACCTCGCTCGCTGTAGATAATAACGGGAATGTTTTTGTTACCGGTTACAGTTTTAATGGCGTTACCGGTTTCGATATTGTTACGGTTAAATACACAAGCGACGGTATGATCGAGTGGATAAAAGAATACAACGGTAAGGATGATAGTACAGATATTCCCATTGAAATAGCACTCGACAAAGATGGAAATATTATTCTTACAGGTTATGAATATACTGCGAGTAGCGGTATCGATATTATCACCATAAAATATAATTCATCAGGGACAGAACAATGGATCCGAAAGTTCAACGGACCGGCGGAAGGCGATGATAGACCGACTGCATTAAATATTGATCCGGCAGGCAATTGTTTTGTAACAGGATTCAGTAACGGATTGGGAACAGGTTCTGATTTTCTAATTATTAAGTATGATCCGAATGGAACCGAACTATGGAGTGATCGTTATACCTCAGCCGGTTCAACGGAGGATATCTCGACTTCTGCAGCGATTGACTCTCTCGGAAACAGTTATTTGACGGGTTATAGTTATCAGTCGGCTACTTCTTATGATTATATGACGATCAAGTATAATCAGTATGGTATACGCCAGTGGGTATCGATATACAACGATTCATTAGATGGAAGTGATTATGCGACTGCGATAGGCATTGATGATGCTGGGAATGTTTTTGTGACCGGATCGAGCTGGGGGGGATTGAATTCGGATGATTATGTTACCGTAGAATATGATTCGAGCGGTCTGATGAAATGGAGCAGACGGTATGATGGAACGGACAAACTATCGGATGTTCCAACTGTATTGGTTGTAGATGATCCGAACGGTAAGGTTTACATAACGGGATCGATCAATTATAAAATCGGAGGATCGAGGGATATTGTTACCATCCAGTACTCGAAGAATGGATCGGAATTATGGATCGATCGATATGACGGACCCGCAAGCGCCGATGATTATCCTGCAAGTATAGCGTTGGATATAAAGGGAAATGTTTTCATCGTTGGCAGCAGTAAGGGCGAGATGACATCATATGATTTAGTGACAATGAAGTATTTAGGCAAAGAGTATGATCAATGGCCCTCACGGTTCAATAATGGATCCGGAAACAATTGGACAAATGCGATGACAATAGATCAGAATGGAAATGTTTATATTATCGGCACAGATTCTTCACATTACCTCATAGTTAAATACGATTCGATCGGTGTTAAACAATGGTCTGAGGAATTCGGACAATCGGGAAGCAATGCTACCGGGATCGCTGTTGACGGATCGGGGAATGTTTACGTTACAGGTTACTCTACCGGTCTCAACAATAATCTTGATTATGCTACTTTAAAGTACGATGCATCCGGCAATCAAAAATGGGCTGCATGGTATAATGGAACAGCCGATGATGCTGATCGGGCTTCCGCCATAACTTTGGATTCAAGCGGTTCAGTTTATGTTACCGGAACAAGTGCAGGCGCAGGAACCCGTAAAGATTATCTTACCATAAAATATGATTCATCGGGCATACAAAAATGGATAGCAAGATATAACGGCAGTTCGAATTTAGACGAATCTGCCGTGTCGCTCGCACTCGATAAAATTGGGAATGTTTATGTTACCGGAACCGGTGTAAGAAACGGAAGCTCGAATGACTTTCTTACAATAAAATACAATTCGAAGGGTGCAAAAGTATGGGAAGTATATTATGATGGAACAGGAAACGGTACCGACGTAGCTAAAGCCATTGCAGTTGATGATATAGGCAGTGTTTATATAACCGGCAGGAGTTTCGGCTCTCTGACGTTATCAGATTATGTGACTATAAAATATAGCACGTATGGAATTCAGGAGTGGATAGCGCGGTACGATGGACCGGAAAATAATAATGATGATCCTGTAGCTTTAACGGTAGATGCTAACAATAATGTTTACGTCACTGGTTCCAGCTATTCTGATCGTTCAAGTTTGGATTTTCTTACGGTTAAATATAACAGCAACGGGAATATCCAATGGGTGAGAGCTTTCAACGGTTCAGGGAATGGATCGGATCAGGCAATCGCTATATCTACAGATGGATTTGGCAATGCTTACATTACAGGAACGAGTCTTGGTAACGGAACTATGAATGATATTGCCGCAATCAAATATACTTCAACCGGTGAACTCGCTTGGGCAGTCCGTTACAACGATATATTGAATGCCGATGATGCAGCCAGATCTATAGCAATTGACCGGTACGGTTATTTTTACGTGGGCGGCAATAGTGTCGGAGCGGATTCGAAGCAGGATATTCTTATTTTGAAATACCGTGTTACCGGTACTCCCGATCAAGCATGGCCCGCTCGTGCCGATGGTCGTGGTGTTGGGAAAGATATTGCCAAAACATTTCTTGTCGATTCACTCGGACAGGTTTATATCGCCGCCAGAAGTAAAAGTCCGATTTCATCCGACGATTATAGTGTAATCAAGTACGATCAAACAGGAACACAGCAATGGGTTTCAATGTATAACGGTCCATTTAATGATGATGATTATGTATCTTCGATTGCTAAAGATAAATCCGGGAATGTTTATCTTGCGGGCACATTATACAGTCAATTTAACGCATGTGACTACGGCACTGTGAAATTCAGCCAAGACGGTACCCGGCTTTGGGAAGCTATTTATAATGGTCCAATGAATAGTTTCGATTTTGCATCCGGTGTTGCTGTGGATGACAGTCAAAATGTTTACGTTACCGGGTACAGCGAAAGTAATACTTCCTACGATTGCGCCACAGTGAAATATGATGAGAATGGCAAAGAGATATGGGCATCCCGCTATGATGGACCGGTGAGCGATGCGGATTTTGCGTATGCGATTACAATCGATCCGTATGGTTTTGTGTATGTTACGGGTTTTAGTTTCGGAGATGGAACGGGTTCCGACTATGTAACGATCAAATACAACCCCGATGGCTCTGAGCGATGGGTCGCACGGTATAATGGTCCGGGAGCCGGTGATGACAAAGCTGTTGCGATTGCAGTTGATGCTCGGTCGCATGTTTACATAACCGGTGTGAGTGCGGGGTTGGATAAAACATACGATATGATAACCGTAATGTATGATTCACTCGGAAACGAGATGTGGGCGGTGGTTTATTCCGGAGGGATCAAATCAAACGACCAACCGAAGGCAATCACATACGATAAAGACGGGAACGTTTATGTAGCAGGAAATACTTATCAGACTGATAACAGCAGTTACGATTATGTTACGATCAAATATAATAAACTTGGCGAAGAACAATGGCATGTGAAATACGATGGACCTGCCGGGAATGCAGATATAGCAAGTTCTATTGCGGTAGATTATGATGGCGGAGTTTATGTCACCGGTAAAAGTATTGGGCTGGATATGTTCTATCATTATGCAACAATCAAATACAACAACACAGGTGGAGTTGAATGGACTGCCCGATATAGTTCATTTGATGGAATTGAAGACAATGCAGTCGCGATCGGACTTGATGACAAGAAGAATGTATATGTAACCGGAACAAACAAAAGTTCAGAGTGGAGTGCGATATCGACAATAAAATACTCTCAGTTAGGGACATCGGTTCAGGATGATCCATTGCAAACACCAAAAATATTTCAGCTTTCTCAAAATTATCCGAATCCATTCAATCCAACGACTATAATCCGTTATCAGTTGCCTGTGAAATGCTGGGTGACGATAAAAATATTCAACCTGCTCGGTCAGGAAGTGATGAAATTGGTTGATGAAAATCAGGACCCAGGAGTCAGAGAAATTAAATTAAATGCGTCTGGCTTGCCAAGCGGAATGTATTTCTATCACTTAAAAACTTCTCTCGGTTTTTCCGAGACTAAAAAAATGTTATTAGTAAAATAACTTTATGTGAGTTGTTGTCCGATAAGTCTGAAAGCCTGTCACATTGAGCTTGTCGAAATGTGGAAGTGAGCCTTCGACAAGCTCAGGCAGACGAGAATTTTTACTTTATGGACAGCACCGCACGTTTGCTATGCGGGAAAGAGTAAAACCTCCGACTTCCTCAGCGTATTCAGCTTGGTCAGAAGTCGGAGGTTTAAACACTTGCTGGAGACTTGATTGCTTTTATAGAGATTTGTACATTGTACGCAGAAAAACAATTATACTATTAGGGCAAAACAAATTTATTTCAACAGAAATGGATTGTAGATATGCAACTGCGCGCATATCTATGTTCCAAACGATATATAACCGTGCAGTATAATTAATAGTTAGACCACCCTGAAATCAGCATACACAAAGGAGATTCGAGATGATTCCCAAGCATCCAAGCGAACAGATTCTATCAGAATTGCCCGAACTCAAGCACTGCGGTATTGCGCTCGTTGAATTCGTCGAAGCCCTTGCACATTCAAAAGAATGGTCGTTAAGCAGCAACCGATGGATTATGAAATCCAACTTTGTAACATTCCGTGTGCAACCAAGAGTGAGGGCGATAAGAGCTACCTTACGTGGTCGCACTCGTGAGTTTAATCTATTTCCTGAACTTACTTTGGAGAGAGGACGTGCTGGCGCATACACAGAGTTCGCCTTCAAGGAACCAAAGCAACTTGCGGCGGCAGCCTTCTACATACATCGTGCTCACGAACTCTACGAACGTGGCGGGTCAAGAAGAAAATCCAAACAAGTTATCCAAGAAGTCTAATTTAGCAAGGAGGTTCCTATTCTAATGGTACAAAAAATTGTTCTGCTGTTCCTGTTGACACTCTCTGGTTGTTATGGTTCTGGTGCCTGGTACGGTGGGCGAATGCACGATACAGACGAGAAGGCCAAAGTTAACAATCAAAAAATCATGAGGTTGAATATCGGGGATTCAAAGGATAGCCTGCTTATGGTGATGGGCCAACCAAACAAACGAGAGTCATACCAAATTGAGAATAACAGAGTAATCGATTTCCTATTCTATCGCACCAGTGGGTGGAGAGGTTCTGACGGCGGTGACAGAGACTATCAATTCACGCCCTTCGCTTTTGAGAACGGTCGTCTGACAGGATGGGGAAGGAATTTCTATGACAATGTTGTTCGCCATGCCGTAGAAGTTCAAGTCAAGTGAGTTCACGGGCGGCCTAACCATTTTAAAAGGGAAAAAGTCAAATAAATAATACCAATGCTGTGAAGGAGTTCCGCCCAACCACCAGAAAGCAGGCGGTCGAGAAGGATGCCTGCCTGCCGCAGGCAGGGCGGACAGGTGTATTCATAAACTTGCAAAAAGCGTTTAGAGGAGAGCTAATCTGTATG
Source organism: uncultured Chlorobiaceae bacterium (assembly GCA_964520905.1). GTDB lineage: Bacteria > Bacteroidota > Ignavibacteria > UBA10030 > SZUA-254 > JAGVIE01. Next base: position 59,446 of record CAZFQL010000010.1, read on the forward strand.
GGCGAAGAAATTAAAATAATACCACCACATGGTGGTTATCAGAAATTGAAATCGTATCAAATGTCTGAGATTGCTTACGATGCAACTGTGAAATTCTGTGAGCGTTTCATAGACAAACGCTCACGAACTGTTGATCAAATGGTACAAGCGGCACGCAGCGGTAAGCAAAACATCGCGGAGGGCAGCATGGCATCAGGCACTTCCAAGAAAACAGAACTCAAGTTAGTTAGTGTTGCAAGAGCCAGCTTGGAAGAGTTGCTTTTAGATTACCAAGATTTTTTAAGACAGCGCGGGTTGCAATTGTGGGGAAAGGATGATTTGAGAGTTCAGGAGATTCGAAAAATTGGGTCACTTGGTGATAGGTCATACGTGTCCTATAGGACAAATATTGAAGAGGGAACAGGTGAGGTTGCGGCAAACACTATTATCTGTATTGTACATCAGACTAACTATTTGCTCGATCAGCAACTGCGCCAACTCGAACAGCAGTTTCTGAAGGAAGGCGGCTTTACTGAAAAGCTATACAATGCTCGACAAGATGCAAGGAGAAAATCGTCGAAGAACTGAATAAAATCTACTGGATGAAAATATGAAAGTAAACTAGAACCTACCTCTTTTACCTCGTTGTGGAACTCGCCCGCTATCTTAGAATTCAAACTTTGAAAAGTATCCTAGAATTTGTATCTTTGACGAGGATTAACATGATAAATACGATTTTAAGCTAAATATCGATTGTGTGGAAAATGAAAACGAATGAAATGAATGAGATTAAGTCTGCTAAGAAATCCTGGACAGAAAAAGCAAATAAGGTTAAGAGCTTACCCATAAAGTTTACCACCGTCTCGGATGAGCCGATTGAGATGCTTTACTCACCTGATGACATTGCGCACTTGAATTATCTCTCTGATATTGGTTTCCCCGGTGAGTTCCCATATACTCGTGGAATCCACTCCAACATGTATCGCGGCAGACTCTGGACTATGCGTCAGTTTGCGGGCTTCGGCACACCGGAAGATACGAACGAGCGTTATCATTATCTTCTCAAGCATGGGCAAACCGGTCTCTCCGTTGCATTCGATCTTCCGACATTAATGGGCAGGGATGCAGACGATTCACAATCTCTGGGTGAAGTCGGTATATGCGGTGTCGCGATTAGCTCTCTCGCTGATATGGAAGTGTTATTCAAAGGAATCAATCTTGCAGACGTTTCAACATCAATGACAATCAATGCGCCTGCGGCGATGCTTCTGGCTTTTTATATCGTAGTTGCACAAAAGCAAGGCGCTTCACCTGACCAATTACGAGGAACGATTCAAGCAGATATCCTCAAAGAGTATATCGCTCAAAAAGAATGGATTTATCCGCCGCTACCTTCCATGCGGATTATTACCGATATGTTCGAGTATTGCACACGGGAAATGCCGCAGTGGAACCCGATTTCTATTAGCGGGTATCATATCAGGGAAGCCGGGGCAACAGCAATTCAGGAACTTGCTTTCACACTCGCAGATGGCTTCGCCTATGTTGAAGCCGGCATAGCAAAAGGTTTGGATGTGGATGAGTTTGCGCCGAGACTATCATATTTTTTCAATTCTCATCTTGATTTCTTTGAGGAGATAGCGAAGTTCCGTGCGGCACGGCGTATTTATGCAAAACGAATGCGCGATAAATATGGCGCTAAAAATCCAAGGTCATGGACGCTCCGATTTCATACACAGACAGCCGGATGTACACTAACAGCACAACAGCCGGAAAATAATATTATCCGAACTGCATATCAGGCGCTTGCCGGTGTTCTGGGCGGAACGCAATCGCTCCATACCAATTCAATGGATGAGACGCTTGCTCTGCCATCAGAGAAAGCTGTTAAGATTGCATTGCGGACACAGCAAATTATAGCACATGAAACAGGCGTTACAAATACAATCGATCCTTTAGGCGGAAGTTATTTTATTGAAGCATTGACAGATAAGATGGAAAAGGGTGCGGAAGCATATTTCGATAAGATCGACGCTCTCGGTGGTGTGGTTCTCGCGATTGAAGCAGGATTTTTCCAGCGTGAAATTGCCGAGTCGGCGTATCGCTATCAACTGGAATTGGATAGGAAAGAAAAGATTATCGTCGGCATGAATGATTATATTGAAGACAATGAAAAAATAGATATTCCTATTTTATCTATACCGCCTGAAGTGGAGATGAAACAGCGTGAAAGGATTGCTCAGGTTCGAAATACCCGTGATAATCTGAAGGTTAATGAATCGTTGGATGCGTTGCGCCGCGCCGCGGAGGATGGATCGAATTTGATGCCGCCGCTTATCGAGTGCACTAAAGCGTATGTAACTTTGGGTGAGATGTGCAATACATTGGCGGAAGTTTTTGGAATCTACGAAGAACCTGCAGTATTTTAACAATGAATAATGTCTTAGGATATATCGCTGCCTCTATGAGGTTTCAGCAGTGGATAAAAAACCTCTTTATCTTTGCTGCTTTAGTATTCTCGGCTAATCTTTTCAATTATCCCGATGTGCTCATCACGCTGGAAGGTTTTTTTATTTTCTGTTTGACGGCAAGCGGAGTTTATCTTTTTAATGATATAGTCGACATAGAAAAGGATAAACTGCATCCAATAAAATCTAAACGGGCACTTCCGTCAGGCAAGCTATCCGTGAAGAATGCGACTGTTGCATCAGCTTTCCTTTTGCTCATAGGTGTTTTCGTTTCGTTTCAGTTGAAATTTGAATTTGGTATCGTACTGTTAGTATATGTTCTCATAAACATCTGGTATACTTACCAGTTAAAAAAGGTGGTCATATTAGATGTAATGACGATAGCGGCTGGATTCGTTTTGCGTGTTATTGCCGGCGCTGTGCTCATAGGTGTTCCTACATCCGAGTGGTTAATAATTTGTACGATCTTGCTGTCATTATTCCTCGGATTCAGTAAACGTCGGCATGAGATCAAGATACTCGAAAATGGAGCAAACACTCATCGGTCGGTTTTACAACATTACAGCCCATACTTCCTTGATCAGATGATAGGGATTGTCACTGCAACTACCGTGATGTCGTATGCATTATATACAATTTCGGATGAAACAGTTCATAAATTTGGGACGAAGCATCTTATCTACACTGTGCCGTTTGTTCTGTACGGTATATTCCGGTATTTATATCTTGTACATAAAAAAGATGAAGGCGGAGATCCCACCCGGTTGGTCTTGACGGATTTACCGCTTCTTTTCAATATCGTATTGTGGATTATCACCGCCTCCATTATTATCTACGGAAAATAATATCATGGCAAAATCAAAAGTAGCGGTCATAAAAACGCATCCCGAAACGATATTCAAAGATATCGAACAACTGATGAAACTGGCGGGTGTACAAGGGGCTTTAGCAAAAGGAAAAACGACCATCCTTAAAGATAATATCTCATGGCATTTTCCTTTCCCGGCGGCGAATACAACACCATGGCAAATGGAAGGAACCATACTTGCATTGAAGAACGCCGGTTACAACGATCAAGTCTGCGTGCAGAATAAAACGGTTGTTACGAATGCATTCAAGGGCGAGGATTTGAATAATTATGTGCCGATCTTCAAACGATATAATATTCCTGTTCTTTATAATTTCAGGGATGAAGATATGCGGTGGATCGTCTTCAAACCCAAGGCACGTATGCACGTTCTTAATAAAATATATCCGGAAGGAATCACTATACCGGACTATTTCGAAGGGAAAAATATAGTCCATCTTCCAACAGTTAAGTGTCATATCTACACGACTACAACCGGCGCGATGAAAAATGCGTTCGGTGGATTGCTTAATACAAAGAGACATTACACACATTCGTGGATTCACAGAACGCTTGTCGACTTGCTTGCAATTCAGAAAGAAATCCATTCGGGAATCTTTGCCGTAATGGATGGTACCACAGTAGGTAATGGTCCCGGTCCACGAACGATGTTTCCCGTAGTCAAGGATTATATGCTTGCCAGTTCTGATCAGGTCGCAATTGATGCGGTAGCCGCGAAAATGATGGGCTTCGATCCGATGAGTCTCGAGTACATCAATGTTGCCCACAACGATAAACTAGGGGTAGGGGATATAAGAGATATCGAAATTGTAGGCAGTGATATATCGAATGAATCATGGGGATTCTCAGTCGGGAACAATGCTGTTAGCTTATTTGGCAACCTTGCATGGTTCGGTCCGCTAAAGTTTATGCAGAAACTTTTCTTTCACACTCCGATGGTGCATATGTTCGTTTTCGGCTCTGAAGTTTATCACGATTTTTACCGCTGGCCCATAAAAGACCGGAAAGTATTCGAAGACTGGAAACGCACGACCCATTGGGGACAACTCTTCGAAAAATACAGATCTGGCGAGATATGGAGATAAAGAGCGGATGCTCTTGATAAATATTCTCCATACCTTTCTCGTTCACAGATTGTCTAGTAATCATCAGAAATAATAAATTATTTTAACTTTGTCAACGCAACGTAAGTCGGAATTTTATCTTTTATTAGTCACTATCATCTGGGGGAGTACATTCGTAATTTCAAAAGCTCTTCTGGATCATGCATCGCCATTATTTTACTGCGGTGTTAGGTTTCTGTTTGCGGCGGGAATTGTTTTAGCGTTTTATTACCGGAGAGTGAGCGTCATTCCTTTATCGACAATCATCAAAGGATCCGTTTTAGGAGGTTTGTTGTTTCTCGGTTTTGCGCTTCAGACAATCGGATTACAATATACAACAGCGTCAAAGAATGCGTTCTTTACAGGAATGTTGGTTGTATTGACACCAATTGTACATTATTCCGTCCAGAACATTTTAAAGCTTGTTCGGAAGCCGCTAAAGTATGGAAACATTTTTGGCGTTGTCTGTGCTGCCATTGGATTATATTTACTGACGTCACCATCTGGTGGAGCATTCAACGTGGGCGATGCGTTGACGCTCGGTTGTGCGCTGATGTTCGCATTATACATCGTGTATCTTGATTTCGCTTCATCCGAACCTGATAAACTGCAGCTTACCTATGTACAATTCGTTTTTTGTGGAATCCTCGGGTTATTGTCGGCATGGTTTTTTGAAGATATCAGAATGGAATTCACTCCGAATTTTATCTGGTCGCTTCTCTATCTCACAATCTTTGCAACTGTAATAGCCATGTGGGTGCAGAATCAATTTCAGGGCTATACTACACCTACGCGCGCGGCTGTGATCTTTTCTCTTGAACCTGTTATCGCCGCGATATTTGCTTATTATGTCAGAGGTGAAAATATTGGTATGCTTGGCATCGTAGGCGGGGCTTTTATAATGACAGGATTGCTTCTATCGGAATTCTCAGATTATATTCCGGGCTTAAAGCAAAGCGTGGTTAGAGAAACATAAATCTACTTTAAATTATTTACGGTTATCTTGCAATCCCATGACTGTCGGGAAGATATCGATTTGTCCGCCAAGGCATGAAAAATGTTAAGCGCTTGTTAGGATATATGGCGCATAAATGATAAGCAGCGTATGATGATAGGAGAGAGGCATATCATAGATATTATTCTCGGTAACACTGCCATGGTCGGCAATGAAAACGAATATTGTGTTGCGAAACCATTCCTGATGCGATGCTAATTTAATAAACTGTTCAATCGGCCAATCGGCATACTCGACTATCTGGTGTTGCATATCATTCGAACGAGGGTGAAATGGAACATCCTCCGGAATGATAAGCGGTCCATGGTCGCTTGCAGTCATGTAAGCGGCGAAGAACGGTTTTCCATCCCTAAAAAGATCATTGAGTTTGGGGGTCGAAAACTCGAACATATAATCGTCAGGAACCCCAAGCGTACTCAATACTTTTTCCGATGGATAGTCTTTTTAGCGAAACGATATGCTTGGGCAGATGTTTCAACAAATTAGAGATAGTATTATCGATTAATCTTCAACTCTTTTATTCTGCGGTAGAGTGTCGGCAGACTGATTTTCAGCTCACGCGCGGTTTTTTCTTTATCGTGATTATTTCGATGCAGTGATGCGATGATGTATTGGCGGGTTAATTCATTCATTGCGCTTTCGAGTGAGTGTCCGCCATTTAACATGTGAAGCGGCTGGGAAGTGTGGACCGAGTCGGGGAGATCGGAAACTGTGATGAAATCTCCCTTGCAAAAAATTAGCGCTCGCTCAATGATATTCTCAAGTTCACGGATTTCGCCCTTCCATTCATGCTGCATTAAACGGCGCATTACTTCATTATCAACACCTTTGATTGTTTTCCGATTCTGACTGCGGTACTTCTCAACAAAATGCTCTACAAGCAAAGGGATATCGTCTCCGCGCTCGATAAGAGGAGGGAGGTGAATATTAACAACGTCGAGCCGGTAGAACAAATCTTCCCTAAATCTGCCCGCCTCGACTTCTTTGCGTAAGTCTTTGTTCGTTGAAGCAAGAATTCGAACATCCACATTTATCGAATTTGGGACACCTACCGGAATTATTTCCTTTTGCTCGATTGCTCGCAATAATTTCACCTGAAGTTGTAACGGCATCTCGCTTATTTCGTCAAGATATAAAGTTCCTCCGTCTGCAGCTTTGAAGTAACCGATTTTATCTGCAACTGCGCCGGTGAACGCGCCCCTCTTATGCCCGAAGAGTTCACTCTCGATAAGAGTTTCAGAAATCGCGCCGCAATTCACTACTACAAATGGTTGTGTATTGCGCAGACTGTTGAAATGGAGCGCACGGGCAACAAGCTCTTTACCCGTTCCGCTTTTACCTGTAATCAAAACCGTGCTGTCGGTTGGCGACACCATCGAGATCATCTGGAATACTCTCTGCATAGCCGAACTTTTCCCGATGATGTTCGCAAAATTAAATTCCTGATGAAGCTCACGTCGAAGAATCTGATTTTCGAGAGAAAGTTTTTTATATCCGAGAAGCCGTCGGATTCGGAGGATAAGATCGTCGAAATCAATCGGTTTAAGTATGTAATCGCTTGCGCCTTTGCGTAATGCCGATATTGCAGTATCAAGTGAGCCGTACGCAGTGATCAAAACTACCGATGTTTGCGGACTCAAATGCATTGCCTTATCGAGGAGTTCGATTCCTTTCATCTCAGGCATCTCGAGATCTGTGATAAGAAGATCGAACGTGTCTTCAAGCAGTTTTTGATACGCTTCACTGCCGTTCGATGCTTCTACAACCGAGTAACCTTCTTTATTCAATATGAAGGACATCGATTCACGAATTATTTTTTCGTCGTCAACTACTAATATTCTATCTGCCATTATTTTCTTTTTAGAGAATCCTATGATTGAGCGGGAAGGCGGATTGTGAATGTTGTACCTCTTCCCTCTATGCTTTTTACCCTAATTTCACCCCGGAAGCTTTTGATTATTCCATAACTTACCCAAAGTCCGAGGCCAGTACCCTCGCCGACTTTTTTCGTCGTATAAAATGGCTCGAATATTTTCCCAAGATCTTCCTGTCGTATTCCCTTGCCATTGTCTTCTATCATTATTAACAATGAATCGTCCGTAAGCGTTGAACTGACATTGATTGTTTTAGATACCTTGTATGGAAAAGCCCCGGGCGTCTGATCCAGAAGAGCATCGGTAGCATTAAGCAATAAATTGATGAATACCTGCTCGATCTGATCGGGCACTAGAGGTAGAAGCGGAAGATTATCTTCGAGCGCTGAATTGAAGGAGATATCTTTTGCTTTCTTGCTTACCTTGATAATCTCAATCGCGTCAAGGATCACTTTATTGATATCGGTAAGCTGAACTTCATAAGTAGAACGCCGGGAGAAATCGACGAGGTCGCGGATGATACGTGATATGCGCGTGATCTGGCTTTTGATCAGTTCGAGTTTCTCTTGAGTAAATTCATCATCATTAGTTCGCTGGATGACCTGGACGAGAGAGGATATCGATGCTAACGGATTTCCTACCTCGTGAGCAAGACCCGCGGCAAGCATACCTATGCTTTCCATTTTCTGCGCATGAATCAGTTGTTGTTCAAGGTATTTCTGGTCGGACAAATCGCGATGAATACCAAAGTAACCGACGACTTTTCTATCGTTGTTTACAATAGGTGAGATCAGGAGCTGTGTGAAGAATGGCTCGCCGGTGCGTTTTTTATTTTCAACTTCTCCGACCCAAACTTTTCCGGCAGATATATTCTGCCACATTTTTTGCCAGAACCCATGCGGATGTTTGTTGCTGCTAAAAATGTTCGGATTCTTCCCGAGTACTTCCTCTTTCGGATAACCGCTGGCGCGCTCGAAAGCAGGATTCACATATATTATTTTACCATCAGGGTCGGTGATTTCTATCGGGTTAACCGTATACTGTGCGAGATTTGTGAAACGAAGCAGATCGAGTTCTTGTTTTTTCCTATCGGAAATATCGCGCGCAACGACGAGACATCCTTTTTTTGACGAATTAATATCGAACGGGAGTGCATTGAGACAGAGTTCGACACTTAATGGTACTTTATTCAATTGCTCTATCTCAGCTTCAATCCTGATTGTTTTATCATCGCTTAGAACATCTTTTAGATTATCTTCAAAGTATTGTCGGATATTCTTTGTTAAAAAGAATGAGAATGGAAGACTGACTGGTGATTCATGCAAGCCATTAATAACCGCGAGTCCCTTTTGATTTGCTTCGATGAGCGTTCCTTTATCGGAGACAATAAAGCACATATCCGGGAAAGCGTTGCAAATATCCATCCAATTACACTGATAAGTATGGGATTTTTGAATAGTATTTTCAGGTCGACGAGATTTCAATTTGTCGTTTTTCATCTATATTGAGAGATCAGAACATTAGTTTACATTTGAATATACTCTTCAGGTACACTAATTTCAAATTTGAAAAAGGCGGTAAGAAATCCGACTCATTTTTAAGAAGACGTTTCAATATTGAATATGTTTGACTTTGAATCAATTTCCTCGTATTTTTTTTATGAAAGAAACGGCATGGAAGTCAGCGCACGCATAATAGTTAACGGTATGGTACAGGGAGTCGGTTTCAGATTTTTTGTTTTTAGGCAAGCTACAAAATTAGGACTTAGCGGCTTTACGAAAAATTTGTATAATGGAGATGTTGAAATAGAGGTCAGCGGCGATAGAGCTTTCATAGAAGAGTTGATCCGGGAAGTAAAGATCGGACCTCGAGCGGCACAAATAACAGATGTTAAAATAAAATGGATACAACCTGTTCTGCACTTTAATAATTTTGAGATAAGATAGATTATGGATGTACGCTTCGGTATAGGGTATGATGTTCACAGGTTAGTGACTAATCGAAAGTTAATTCTTGGCGGTGTTGAAATTCCATACCTGAAAGGATTAGTCGGTCACTCCGATGCCGACGTGTTATGTCATGCATTCGCCGATGCCTTATTGGGTGCCGCGGCGCTTGGCGATATAGGTAAGCATTTTCCCGATACAGATCCGCGCTTCAAAGATATTTCCAGCCTGGTTTTGCTTCGTCACGTTGGCGGCTTGGTGCGGTCGAATAATTTCGAAATCATTAATGTTGATTCAACGTTGTTGCTCCAACAGCCCAAGATTAATCCATACGTCAAGAAAATGCGTGAGAATATTGCACAGGCTTTGGGTTTGCACATGAATCAGGTATCTGTGAAGGCGACTACGAATGAAGAACTCGGTTATATCGGTATGGGTGACGGCGCTGCCGCATATGCCGTTGCTTCTATCCGTTCAATCAATCTGAATCTCGGTCTATAATCTCAATCCCCCTTGAATGAATTCATCCAATACCTCTCGACAGTTGATCCAGTCTGGATATATGCAATAATATTTTTTGTCGCATTCATCGAGAATCTATTTCCACCCGCGCCAAGCGATGTTTTAGTAGTATTCGGCGGCGCCCTGGCGGCTATGGAGCGAGGTCATTTCTTAGCCGCATTCATAGCAGGTACATTCGGGGCAACATTGGGCTTTATGACTATGTACGGAATCGGAAAGTGGTTCGGAGAAAGAATTCTGGAAAAAGGAAAAATAAAATTCATCAAACTTGAGACATTGCATAAGTTCGAAAAATGGTTTACCAAGTATGGACTCTGGCTGATCGTTGCTAATAGATTCCTTACCGGAACCAGAGCTATCGTTTCTTTCTTTGCCGGAATGTCCGAATTAGATTTTAAGATGACAACAATTTTGTCGTTCGTCAGTTCGTCGCTGTGGTACGCTATACTCGTAACAGCCGGGTATTCGTTAGGGAAGCATTGGGAAAGAATCGGTTTTTACTTGAAAACTTACAGCATAGCTATTACGACATTGGTTATTATCGGCATAACAATAACTGTTATCAGGTATTATATTCAAAAACGTAAAAACCAGAAATCATAATGGTTGATTTTATTTACAACATTGACCGGGCAATTTTTATATTTTGCAATCAAACTTTGGCAAATCCGATTTTCGATTTCGTGATGCCACCTTTGACCAACTGGAATCAATCATGGTTCGGATTAACGTTAGTCAGTGGATTATGGCTGCTGCTATTCTGGAAAGGAGGAAAGAAGGGCAGGATATTCTGCCTTTTACTTATTCCATTAATTCTTCTAAGCGATCAGATTAGCAGCACAGTGATTAAACCTCTTTTTGCCCGACCAAGGCCCTGCCATCTTATTAATGGGTTACCTGTTATAGAAAACATTCATCTCCTTGTCACATGTGGTGCGGGATACTCATTTCCGTCATCCCATGCTGTAAATAATTTTGCGTTTGCTACATTCATCTCTTTTTACTACCGTCGATGGTCGTGGTTGGCTTTCACGTATGCCGGCATTATGGGCTTTTCCCGAATCAGCGTCGGCGTACATTATCCATCGGATGTGCTTGGAGGAATAGCAGTCGGCGTCTTCTGTGCTTTTATAATTATTATGATGTGGGAAAGTTTATCGAAAACATATCCGGCTTTATCTATCGGCAGAAAATGAATATCAGACAATACAGATTATTTCTTGCTTTGATATTCGGGTTGATGCTCGGTCTCGCATATCCGCCGATACCTACAGGTATCACAGCGGCATTCGCTTTCGTTCCATTTTTTCTTCTTTTCGAATCGATAGATAAATACGGTACCGGATTTCGTTATTCATACTTATCATTCTTCATCTTCAATCTGATTACATTGTACTGGGCTGGCGGTTTTGCATACTGCAGAGATATGTATCAGATGGTCGCTGGTATATTGCTTCTAATTGCTCATCCGATATTCTTCAGTGTGCCGATAATGTTCTGGATTTTTATCAGGCGGCAATTAGGATTTAAAATTTCTGTTCTGATGTTTCCTTTTCTGTGGGTTGCCTTCGAATATCTCCATTCTCTGACCGAGATAAGTTTTCCATGGCTTATCCTTGGAAATACGCAGACATACGATTTATCCGTAATTCAATTCGCATCTCTTACAGGAGTTTATGGAGTATCGTTCTGGCTTCTCTGGCTTAATGTTCTGGCTTTTATTTTATTCACGAAAATTTATCTTAAAGAATGGAAGCCGTTAAGTCCTTTATCTTCGGGTACATTGCTATGTATTCTGGTTATATATTTTGTCCCAAAATATTTTGGTGACCGGATATTACACAATCCCCAACCTGCCAATGGCACAAGTGTTCAGATTGCAGTTGTTCAACCCAATATAGATCCATTTGAGAAATGGGATGAAAGACCGGAAAAATCTTTGGATATTATTCAACAACAAACCGACAAAATTTTGTATAAAGGAGTCGATCTTATTCTTTGGCCCGAGACGGCGGTACCGTTTTATATTTTACATCCGGCTAACCAATCATATCTCGAGAAACTCAAACGACAGGTAAACTCAATTAACTGCAATCTTTTAACCGGTATACCGGATATTAAATATTATTTACAAACAGATGATATACCTAAGACCAGCAAAACATCTCTGACCGGTGAACACTACGATACATATAATAGCTCTATGTTGTTACAGCCGCATAGAGACGACATTCAAAAATATGCCAAGATAATTCTTGTACCGTTTGCGGAGCGGGTTCCTTTCTCAGAAGCGTTAAATTTTCTCAATGCCATGCAGTGGAATTTCGGTCTCGGTGGTTGGTCACATGGCAAAGATACCACAGTTTTCCGATGCATGACGTTGGATGGCAGGGAAATAAAGTTCTCTAATATGATCTGTTATGAATCGGTATATCCTCAGTTGGTTTCCGCTTTTGTTCGCAGAGGCGCTCAATTCTTAACGGTAATAACGAATGACAGTTGGTGGGGGAATACATCGGGATCATATCAGCATAAACAAATTGCTATCATGCGTGCGATTGAAAACAGGCGTTGGGTTGTCCAATGTGCGAATGGCGGGATTTCAGTATTTATCGATCCGTACGGAAATATCACCCAGGAAACGAATATGTACGAGCAGTCAACATTATTCGGCAGTGTTCAGGTTGTCGAGTCACAATCCTTTTACACACGTCATGGTGATTGGTTGGCAGAAGCAGCATTAATAATATCAGCTTTTTTTCTTTCAGCGGCAATCAGTAAGAAATTTTATAAAAATATTAGACGGAAAGATTTGCATGAAGTACATTGATCTGAGAAGCGACACTGTTACAAAGCCGTCAATTGGGATGCTGAAAGCTATGATCGGTGCCGATGTTGGTGATGATGTCTATGGTGAAGATCCTACGGTGAATAAATTGCAAAAAAGAATTGCTAAGATGTTCGGTAAGGAAGATGCGCTGTTCGTACCGAGCGGAACTATGGGAAATGAAGTTTGTATCAAGGTGCATACCCATCCCGGAGATGAGATAATCGTCGAACAGGATTCACACATATTTGTGTACGAAACCGCAGGACCTTCTCTTCTCGCCGGTGTTCAGATGAATTCGATTGCCGGTAAAAGCGGTAATATGACGGTCGAACAGATTAAGCGGGCGATTCGCCCGAAGGCGTATTATCTTCCAACTACAAAACTTATCTGCATAGAAAATACTCACGGTCGATCTTCCGGATCAATAATTCCTATAGATGAGATTAAGAAGATCCATGCCCTTGCCGTCAAAGAAAATATCCGAATGCATCTCGACGGTGCACGGCTCTGGAATGCATCGATTGCTTCAGGGATCTCGGTGAAAAAATACGCACAATATTTTGATACAATATCTGTATGCTTCTCTAAAGGACTTGGTGCTCCTATAGGTTCGATTATTATCGGTAGTGCTGATATTATAAAGCAGGCAAGGGTATATCGAAAGATATTCGGCGGTGGAATGAGGCAGGTTGGTATTCTTGCCGCGGCTGCGTTGTATGCGCTTGATAATAACATCGACAGGTTAAAAGAAGATCATAAAAAAGCTTTCCACTTCGCTACAGAACTTAGTGAACTTCGCCAGTTTATAATTAATATGGATGAAGTACAAACTAACATGGTAATGATCGACATTCATCATACAGGAAAAACTCAAAAAGAAGTTTTAAATCTATTGAAAAATAACGGCATACTGTTGACTCCTGAACGTAATACATCGATAAGAGCTGTGATGCACATGAATGTTTCTTTGCTTCAGGTGAAAGAGACAGTCAAAGTGTTTAAGTCACTTTTTAAATGATTTAGGAACTATGAAAATTTACATATAACTCCAATTCACGTCAAGAATTATGATATAGCCGATAATATTGCTGTCCATATTTGACTCCAACAATCGTCCAGGGTTCCAAGAAAAGTAAATGAAAGTTTTCGGAGCATAGTCCGACTATGAGGGTGTAAAAATAGAGCTATCTTCATCCTATCCGAGAATTAGAGCCTTAATATTTTTCTTGCTATTGAAAAAAAGGATTAGTATATTAACATATCCTCGTAAGAAAGTCCCACATATGGGACTTTTTTTTTGAGCCGATTTTAAACACAATTTTGCCATTTATAGTTTTTTTTGTGCAAATAACTCAGAAAATCAAAGACATTATTGAGCCTGTAATAGACTCAAACAATGCTTTTCTCGTAGATATCGAAATCAGAGGAAGTCAGTCAGGAAAGATTATAGAAATATTCATCGATAACGATGAAGGTATTACGACTGATCTTTGTGCAAAGATCAGCCGAGAGATTTCTCCTATGATTGATGCTGCAAGCATATTTCAACAAAGATATCACCTTATCGTATCATCACCTGGGATTGACAGACCGATAAAATATCCCAGACAATATCCTAAAAATATCGGAAGAGAATTTTCAGTAAAATATAATTCAGAAACAGGTGTGGATAGAGTCCAAGGTGTTTTAATTGCGGTAAGTTCTGATGAGATCACTATTCGAACAAAAGAAGGCTCTGAACGGAAAGTTACATTCGGTGAAATTATTGAAGTGCGAGTAATAGCTTCGTTGTAAGAATACAGATATTGTTATTATAAAATTTAAGGAAATAGGATGAATTACGAAATTGTTGAATCATTTTCTCAGATGGTTCGGGAAAAAAGAATTGACAAAGATATGTTAACCAGCATTATCGAAGATGTTTTTTCGATGATGGTACGCAAGAAATACGGTATGGAAGCACGGTTCGATGTCGTTGTTAATATGGATAAGGGTGATATCGAAATCTATCTCGAAAAGGTAATAGTCGAATCTGTCACTGATCCTTCTACACAGATTGATCTGGCAACTGTAAGAAAGAAAACAGATGAGAAACTGGACATCGGAGATGATTTTGTAGAAGTTATCAACCTTCAAAGTTTTGGAAGGCGACTTATAATCAGCGCAAAACAAAATCTCAATCAGCGGATCAAAGAGGTTGAGAAGGAAGTTGTATACAACGAGTACAACAATGCGGTTGGTGAAATCATCGTAGGTGAAATATACCAGATTCGCAAGGGCGAGATACTGATAAATCATAATCGCAACGAACTGATTCTTCCCAAAAATGAACAAATCGCCAAAGAGCGATATCGCAAAGGAGAAACTATTAGGGCGATCATCAAGGAAGTGCGGAAAAATGTTGCGACTCCGATGGTGATTATTTCTAGGGCAGATCCCAAATTCCTGGCAAAATTATTTGAAACTGAAATTCCTGAAATCTACGATGGTATTATTGAAATCAAAGCCGTAGTTCGTGAAGCAGGAGAGCGGTCCAAAGTAGCAGTCGAATCGCACGATGACCGTATTGATGCAGTAGGCGCATGTGTTGGGATGAAAGGTGTCCGCATTCATGCAATAGTGCGCGAGATGAATAATGAAAACATAGATGTAATCAATTTCTCAGATAATTCATCGGTCTATATTCAACGTGCGCTTGCTCCCGCTAAGCTAAAGAGCGTTGCAATCGAAGAATCCACGAAAATTGCAACTGTTGTAGTCGATAAAGATCAAGTCTCTCTGGCAATCGGACGCAACGGACAGAATATCCGACTCGCCTCGCAACTCACCGGTTACGAAATCAACCTTATTAAGGAAGGCGGTGAGGAAGAATACGATATGGACCTTGATGAATTCAGAGAAGAATTGGGCGAGCCGCTCTATGAGAGATTGGTTGATGAGGGTTACACAACTGCACGCGCCGTCTTAGAAGCCGATTTAGATGATTTATTGGAAATCGATGGCTTATCGGAAGATAGAATTAAATCGCTTAGGGAAATGATGCAACGCGAATACGAAGAAGCGGAAGTTGATGAGGATGCTGGAGAGAAGGATCTCAAAAAGTTTATTTCTTCAAAAGCTGAAACGAATGAGAAAAAAGAATCTGTTGAAAACGCCGAGACGAATGAATCAACGTTAACTGATGAAGGAAATAAATCCTAATTATAAGGATCGATTATTATTTCTATGACCGAAAAACCTCAATCAAAGAAAAAAATATACCAGATAGCAAAGGAAATCAATATCTCACATGAGACATTGATGGAATATCTGAAAAAGAGAGGGCACGAGATCAAGAGCCACATGTCTGTGGTCGATGATGCTATGATGCACGACATCTTATCTCATTTCAAAAAAGATAAGGAGGTAGCGGAAAAACATCAGAAGAAAGTCCAAACATATCGCGATTCTCGTAAGAAGAGCGAGGTAAAGGCGGCTCCGGTTGTTGAAGGACAACCTGCAGCGAAACCCACCAAAAAACGTAAGACCGAAGAACCAACTGTTCCGGTGGAAGTTGTTCAAGAAATAGAACCGGTAACGCAACCTCAAACGGAAATTAAATCCGAAATCAAGGAAGCTGAGCCAATCCAAGCTACGAGTAGTGTCGTTTCTCCGCCCGAGTCTGCTCCAACGTTAGAGATTCCTGCTCAAGAGGAGAAGGCAGTTCTATCTGAAGAAGTAAAATTAGAAGAACCACCGGTCATTATACAGAAACTGCCTGCAGAGACGGAAAAAATAAAAAAACCGATTAAAAAGGCAGCGGAACTTCATCCAAGGCTTACACCCAAAATGGGATTGACAATTAAGGGAAAGATTGATCTTGCTGAAGTTAGGCGTGCGGCTGCGATTCATGAGGGGGCAGCACCAACGGCATCTAAGGATGAAACTGCGGATGATCTCAAGAAAAAGAAAAAGAAAAAGAAAAGGATCAAAACGGAGACGGTAGCGGCACCCAAAGAAGAGTCGGACGAATTGCTCCGGAAGGCTAAGAAGAAACGCAAATTGAAATATCGCGAAGTGGATCAGGAAGAAGTCGATGAAGCTATAAAAAGAACGCTTGCGGAAATTGACGACGCCGGAGTTGTTACTCAACGCGCCGCATTTAAGAAAAAAAGAAAAGAAAAACGATTAATCGAAGAGCAGAAACAACTCGAACAAATAGAAAAAGATAAATCGATTCTAAAAGTTACCGAATTTGTATCTGTGAATGAACTTTCCAATCTCATGGGCGTAAGCGTTGCGGAAGTCATTAAAAAATGTATCGAACTTGGCTTGATGGTATCCATCAATCAGCGACTCGATAAAGATACTATAACATTGGTTGCAGATGAATATGGACTTGAAGTAAAATTCTTTTCTGAACTGGCTGAAGATATCGTTGCCGATGAACCTGATGCCGAGGACGATCTCCAACTTCGTCCACCTGTTGTAACAATTATGGGACATGTAGATCACGGAAAAACTTCGCTGCTCGATTATATCAGGAGAAGCAATGTCGTTGCGGGAGAAGCAGGCGGAATCACGCAGCACATCGGCGCATATATGGTAAACGTGAATGAGAATAAAAATATCACATTTCTCGATACTCCGGGACACGAAGCGTTTACAGCTATGCGTGCACGCGGTGCCCAGATTACTGATATTGTAGTGCTTGTGGTCGCCGCTGATGACAGCGTTATGCCGCAAACTGTTGAAGCAATAAGCCATGCGCAGGCTGCAAACGTTCCTATCATCATAGCAATCAATAAAACTGACAAGGGTGATGCTAACGCAGAAAGAATACGACAGCAGTTATCAGACAAAAATGTTCTGGTTGAAGAATGGGGTGGAAAATATCAGTGTGTTGAAATATCTGCAAGAACGGGAAAAAATGTAGAAGTCCTGCTCGAAAAAATATTACTCGAGGCGGATGTTCTCGATCTAAAAGCAAATCCTAACAAAACCGCACGTGGTGTTGTTTTGGAAGCTAAAGTCGATAAAGGAAAAGGAACCGTATCAACGGTACTCGTTCAAAAAGGAATGTTGAAAATAGGTGATTCTTTTGTTGCCGGCGTCCAAAGCGGAAAAGTTCGCGCGATGTATGATGAACGTGGAAATCGTGTTGAGATAGCAAAGCCATCCACTCCGGTTCAAATTATCGGATTTGACGGCATTCCGCAAGCAGGAGATAATTTTGTCGCTGTTGAAAATGAGCGTGAAGCACGAGCGATCAGTATTCGCCGACAGCAATTAAAACGGGAACAGGATTTCCGTCTTATTCACAGCGTTACGCTGAATGACCTCTCACAAAAAATCAAAGATGGTCAGATCAAAGAGTTAAAAATGATCGTGAAAGGCGACGTTGATGGATCAGTTGGTGCGCTTGCAGATTCGTTAATGAAAATTGTACATGAAGAAGTCAGGGTTAATGTTATTCATCGCGCTGTAGGGACAATATCGGAGTCAGATGTGCTTCTTGCGGCGGCATCTAATGCGGTTATAATTGGTTTCCATGTCAGGCCCAACTTGAATGCGCGCAGACTTGCGGAGCAGGAGAAAGTAGATATCCGTATTTACAACATCATATATAATGCAATTGAGGATGTGAGAAAGGCGCTCGAAGGATTACTTGCCCCTGAGAAGAATGAAGAGATAACTGCGACAGTAGAAGTACGCGACGTCTTTAAGATCCCAAAGATCGGCACAATTGCCGGATGCCAGGTGCAAGACGGTAAAATTGCACGCGGAAATAAAGTACGTTTGCTTCGTGACGGTATCGTCATATTCGAAGGCGGTCTTGCATCGCTTAAGCGTTTTAAAGAAGATGTCAGAGAAGTTGAATCCGGTTTTGAGTGCGGTATCGGCTTGGATGGATACCATGATATTAAGGCGGGTGACACTATCGAAGCGTTTAAAATTGTCGAAACACTCAGAAAGCTTGCATAGGAATTCATAGCATGTCATTGCGTACCGAAAAAGTCGCTTCGCTCATAAAAGAAGAAATCGGAATGTATTTCACGCGTGAATTTCGTGACCCTGCTTATGGTTTTATCACTGTTACCGAAGTACACGTAACGCCTGATCTTAAAATAGCAAAAATCTATGTTAGTATAATGGGATCACCTGATGTAAAGGCGGCTACTTTACAGATGCTTGAAGATCATAAAGGAGAGATAAGGTCGTTCATAGGTTCGACTATTAGATTGAAATTCACTCCGGCTATTCAATTTTATATGGATGAAACTCTCGATCGCGCAGAGAAGATCAATAACTTGATCAGACAAATTCACAAAGATGATGCAACGAAGGGTCCCGAGTGATATCTTCATTCACGAGAATTTGGCGATGATTGTTGTACGCACATTAGAAGAAATTACGCGCGACTCAAACTCAGTCATAACAATAGGCACATTTGATGGTGTGCATCTCGGCCATAAATTGATCTTCCGTAGATTACTTGAGCGTGCAACCGAGTACAATGCTCGGAGTATTATTGTCACTTTCGAACCCCATCCCCGTGAAGTTGTTGGAAAAGGTTCGGTGATGTTATTAAGTACTCTCGATGAGCGTCTTGAACTGATGAAAAATATCGGAGTTGACCTGGTATATGTAATAGAGTTTACATTTGATTTTTCACGACAAACATCTCGTGAGTTTTATGAGCGCTATATCCTGCATGGTACGGGTGTGCGAAGCGTGATAGTGGGACATGATCATATGTTCGGGAGAGATCGTAAATCGAATATCGATGAACTAAGACAAATGGGGAAAGATTCGCAGTTTGAAGTTGATGTACTTGAACCCGTTTCATCGGAAGGAGAGATAATAAGCAGTACAAAAATCCGAAATCTTTTATCTAATGGTGATGTTGAACGTGCTGCGAAATATCTTGATCGTCCATATTCAATAAAAGGTCAAGTCGTAGAAGGAGATCGAAGAGGAAAAACACTTAATTTCCCAACTGCCAACATACAGCCGCAGTCGGGCAGTAAAGTAGTCCCTCAAAACGGTGTGTATTTTGTTTCATTAGAATTTGACGGAAATAAATTTTATGGTATGTTAAATATCGGCATCAGGCCCACGTTTAAACCAGACGGGCAGAGGATAATAGAAGCTAATATTTTCGGCGTAAACGAGGTGCTTTACGGGGAAGAAATAACAGTTAATTTTTTAAGAAGAATTAGATCGGAAATAAAATTTTCATCAAAGGAAGAATTAGTTACACAGTTGCACAATGACAGAGCTATGTGCAGGAAGTTTATTAATAAAGTTCAACAATAACAGATTAGTTTTAAAGGAGAAGTAAAATGCCATTAACAAAAGAGAAGAAACAAGAGCTTATGAATAAGTTCGGCAAAACGCCTGCTGATTCGGGTTCACCGGAAGTTCAGATTGCGATTCTAACAAATCGCATAAACGATCTTTCATCACATTTTAACAAAGCCGTGAAAGACCATCACTCAAGATACGGATTGCTCAAGATGGTAGGTAAGAGGCGTAGATTATTAGTATATCTGCAAAATAAAAATATGGATCGATACCGGAAAATAATCCAGGAACTTGAATTGCGCAAATAAGCGTGTAATTGAAAATAAAAATAATCATAAATTGAAATTGGAAGAAATCAGATGGTAATAAGAAAAGAAATTGAAATTGGTGGAAGAATTCTCTCCATCGAAACAGGTAAGTATGCTAAACAGGCAGATGGAGCAGTAATGGTGCGATATGGTGACACGATGGTACTGGTTGCTGTTGTTGCAAGCAAAGAAATAGTGGAGGGAAGGGATTTTCTTCCACTTCAGGTAGAGTATCGGGAAAAAACTGCGGCGGCAGGAAAAATTCCGGGTGGATTTTTCAAAAGGGAAGGGCGACCTACTGAAAAAGAAATTCTCTCTTCCCGTCTGATTGATCGACCTATCAGACCCATGTTTCCTGAAGGTTATAGAAGCGAAACACAGATATTATTAACTGTGTTTTCATCAGATCAGGAAAACGATGCAGATTTCCTCGGAGCTCTAGGCGCTTCATCTGCGTTAATGATTTCTGATATCCCTTTTGCAGGTCCTATCGCTGAGGTGCGTGTCGGAAAAATCGACGGCAATCTTATCGTCAATCCGACATTCAGCCAATTGCCTTTAAGCAAGATGGACATCATGGTGGCGGGGACAACTACTTCGATCGTGATGGTTGAAGGAGAAACAAAAGAAATATCCGAACAGGATATGCTCGAAGCTCTCCGATTCGCACAGGAAAATATCAAGAAATTATGTGACCTTCAGATCGAATTTCAGAAAGAATCGAATCGACCGAAACGTGAAATACCGATCAATCAACTGAAGAATCAAATGAATGAAGCAGTCTCAAAAATTGCACGCGATAAAGTCCGTGCCGCGACACATCAAATATTGATGAAGGAAGAAAGAAGCAAAGCGAACGAAGAAATTCTACATGCCACTATCGAAGGAATGAAATCAGCGATTGCCTCTGCTACACTCACACTTGATGATAAAGATCAGGTACTCTTTCATGAAAGTCCGGGTGCGTTTGTAGAAGATAAAAAAGATCTTATTGCAGATATCCTCCACGATATCGAATATGAAGAGATGAGAAAAATGATTCTTGATGAAGGCAAGCGGCTGGATGGAAGAGGCGTGAAAGACATTCGTCCTATCACATGTGAGATCGGCTTATTGCCGCGAACTCACGGCTCAGCGCTTTTCACGCGCGGTGAGACTCAAAGTTTAACCTCGGCAACATTGGGAACTAAGTTAGATGAACAAATCCTCGATGGATTACAGCCCGAATCAACCAAACGCTTCATGTTGCACTACAATTTTCCTCCATTTTCGGTTGGTGAGGTTGGTAGACTTGGCAGCACTGGCAGGCGAGAAATCGGTCACGGCAATCTTGCTGAGCGTTCCCTTAAGAACGTTCTTCCTCTGGCGGAAGAATTTCCGTATACTATCCGTATCGTTTCTGATATTCTTGAATCGAACGGTTCTTCATCGATGGCAACGGTATGCGCAGGAACTCTCGCGTTAATGGATGCCGGCGTTCCGCTTAAAAAACCGGTTGCTGGCATTGCGATGGGTCTTATTAAAGAAGCAGATAAAGTTGCGGTACTAAGCGATATCTTGGGCAATGAAGATCATCTCGGTGATATGGATTTTAAAGTATCGGGTACGAGAGATGGTATTACCGGTCTACAGATGGATATAAAGATTCAGGGAATATCGTTCGATATTATCGAGCGAGCGCTGATGCAAGCGAAGGACGGACGTTTCCATATACTTGGAATCATGGAACAAACAATAAATGAACCGCGTAAGGAATTATCAAAGTATGCGCCACGATTAACAACGATCAAGATTCCGGTTGATATGATCGGAACAATTATCGGTCCTGGCGGAAAGATGATTCGTCAGATCGTGAAAGATACCGGCGCAGAAATAAATATTGAAGACGACGGCACAATAGTAATTGCTTCAGTTAGTGCGGAGGGATCAAATAAAGCGCAGGAAATTATCAGCAAGCTCGTGGAAGCTCCGGTAGTTGGAAAGACTTATAAAGGGAAAGTCACTAGACTGATGGATTTTGGTGCATTTGTTGAATTCCTACCCGGTAAAGAAGGGCTTGTTCATATTTCGCATCTAGACGTGAATCGTGTGAATAAAGTTTCAGATGTTCTGAAGGTTGGAGATGAAATTGAAGTCAAGTTGATAAAAATTGACGACGAAGGCAGAAACAATCTGAGCCGTAAAGCATTGATGCCCGGTTATGATCCTGAACAGGAAGCACTGCGCGAAGCAGAGCGAAAAAGAGACCGCCCCCCACGGCGAGACGGAGATCGTAATAGTGGTCACCGAGGCGGTGGAGGACATCACCGTCCACATCGCGATTAATAAGATCAAATGAATTAACCCGTGGGAACGTGCGTAAGTGCGCCCACGGGAATTTTTTTATCTACATGTAATGTTCAATGATAAGCTGATAATTATTCAATGCACACCGACAAAAAAATATTATTGATTATTCTCGATGGATTTGGGATTGGAAAGATCCCGGAGTACGATGCTATCCAGCAAGCAAAAAAACCGTTCATCGATTCTTTATTTAGAAAATATCCATGGACTTCAATCAGTGCTTCCGGTGAGGACGTAGGTTTACCTACAGGTCAGATGGGGAATTCTGAAGTAGGTCACATGAATATCGGTGCCGGGAGAATAGTGTGGCAGGAAATTACACGGATAGATCGTTCAATACGGTCGGGTGATTTCTTTGAGAAACCTGCATTCCTTGGTGCAATCGAAAATACTAAAAAATACGATTCATCTCTTCACCTTATCGGATTATTGTCCGACGGAGGTGTTCATAGTATGAATACTCATCTTTACGCCCTTCTTACGTTAGCAAAAACACATCAGCTAAAAAATGTTTTCATCCATGTGATACTTGATGGACGCGATACTCCGCCTGAATCGGGCGTTGGATATATTACGGAACTTCAACAAAAGATTGCAGAAATTGGTATTGGAGAAATTGCAACTGTGATGGGGCGATATTATGGGATGGATCGCGATAACCGCTGGGATCGGACGGAAAAAGCGTATCGTGCTTTAACTGAAGGCGCTGGTGAGCGCGCGGATAATCCGGTAGAAGCTGTGCGGGCATCTTATAAACTAAACCTCGCAGATGAGTTCGTTCTTCCCATAATCATTACAAAAGAAGGTCAGCCTAAAGCGGTGATAAAAGAAAACGATTCTGTTATCTTCTATAATTTCCGAACTGATCGTACACGCCAACTGACCCGATCACTGACTGACGATCAGTTCGATAAATTTACTCATCACAAAATGAATTTACATTTTGTGACTATGACACAGTATCACGAAGATTTTAAATTCCCTATCGCATTTCCGCCGCAATTTCTAACTAAAACATTGGGTGAAATAGTTTCAGATCTCGGTATGAAACAATTACGACTCGCAGAAACAGAGAAATATGCTCATGTAACTTTCTTCTTCAATGGCGGACGGGAAGAAATTCTTCCAGGTGAAGACCGAATACTCATTCCATCACCGCGCGGTGTTGCTACATACGATTTGAAACCTGAGATGAGTGCATATGAAGTCACCGGTAAAGCAATAGAGGCTGTTGCGGCATCAAGTTATGATTTCATCGTGATGAACTATGCCAATTGCGATATGGTAGGGCACTCCGGTAAAATGGCAGCCGCAGTAAAGGCAGTTGAAGTGATTGATGATTGCTTGAGTAAACTAATTCCGGTAGCTCGGGAGAAAGGATATTTTATTTTAGTTACTGCTGACCATGGAAATGCAGACAGGATGATAGATGATGATGGAGAACCGTACACAGCACATACTACAAACTTGGTACCGATTATTTTCGTAGAGGATGACTTTATGCCGGTATTAAGGCAAGATGGTAAGCTCGCCGATATTGCGCCGACTATTTTGCAAATAATGGGCATTCCTAAACCAACTGAGATGGACGGCACACCGTTAGCGGTCTCTCATTAGATTTTGTCTCTCGAAATTACCACTCAGTAACGAAAATATTTGAGCCAGTGCACAGACCTATAATCGAATTACCTGATGCTTGAATTGATCGATTGCAATTTCGGATTGAAGAGACTGAACAAGATCGAGTCCGTGTTTGTTCATGAATTGGCCGATATTTAATTCCCGCTCCTGATAATTTCTATTCGGGAAGATTGAATTGATTACCTTAGCGATCTGCCGAAGACCTATTTCATGTTTACGTTTCTGCGCTTCGATTACTTTTTCTTTTAACCCTGAAAGTTGCTGTTCTATCTTCAAACGTGTGTTCTCGAGTGCACCGAGAAGAGTTGAATCAATATAGTTAATTCCGAATTTCATTTCATTTGTCAGATCGAAAATACGTTGTGTCGCTTCTGTAAACATCTCATCAATTTTCACCTCTGAAACCATCTCTATGATTTTCTTTTCGATTTTTCCCGGATCACCGAAGAACTCAAGCAATTCCAGTTGATATTTATCTAGTGTCCGTTCAACTTTTTCCTCAACAAGAGTAACGCTGGCACGCGGATAAATCATAGGCATGGTCAAGTCGAAGTACTGATAAACTTTTTTTAACTGTGCAAAGTACGCTATCTCTGATGGTCCGGCAACGTACGCAAGTGTTGGTAATATCGTATCCTGGCAGATCGGGCGGAGGGCAACATTCGGACTTAAAAGTTCAGGGTTCTCATGTGCGATCCGAAGAATTTCATCTTTTGTAATTAGGGATCTTGTTCCTTTTATGTTGAAATTATTTTCCCTGGGTTCGATAAAATGCCTGCCTTCTTTGTAGAAGTGGAATAGATTCAGCGCTTTAGTTTTTATTTGTGCGTGATATTTCTCTTCAAGTTCTGCGCTTTGCTCGATGATAAGCTGGGAGACGCGAGGGAATTCAGATAACTCTTTTATGAAGACCGGTGAAACAAGTTTTTTTAAACGCCTATCATTTGATGAGATAAATACCAATCCCTCGCCATCAAACAATTTATTCATCAAAGAAGCAAATGCATGATTAAGGGTTCTTCCTGGAGCATAAGCATTCTTGAAAATATCGATAAGTGATTGACGGAATTCAGAGTGCCCCAATGTTTTTTGAAGTATTTCAAAAAACGCATCGAGATAATTATCGAGAACAATCTCTCCGACCGCGCCGACATTCTTTGTAACTGGTTTGCCATTCAAAAGGTATTCTATCACAGCAGGGGAATGTTCCTGATTGAGGATCCCGATCTTATTTATTTCATCGTAATCATGATCTTCACCTTCGAGCCAGAAGATCGGGACGAATTTATATTCAGGAAATTTGGATGCAAGATGCTTTGCAAGTTTAATTGCCGTTATTGTTTTGTAAACAGTGTACAATGGTCCCCCTAACATTCCTACCTGCTGACCCGTTACAATTGCGAATGTATTATCATCAATAAGCGATTGGATATTGTTAATAGAATTATCTCCAACACCATAATGTTTGTTCTGTTCGAGTAATACTTCTACGAGAGTTGAACGGTGGCGAATTCGTTGTGAAATCCGGTGTGCGTATCTCTTCAGCGAATCAAATGAATGGAAATCTGTCTCGAAGTAATGCCCGACTTTTTGATAATCATTTACGTAATCACGGTACAGTTGTGTGAAACCGCCTTCAGTGCGTGGAAGGTCGGCATAATTGATCCATTGTATTGTATTCATTGTCATATTAGTGGAAAATTATAAGTTAAATTGCTTTTCTATATCAGAGGTACAAATAGTTTTCGGTTAAAATTTATTTCCTAATTTTACTATGATCGCCTGAAGTAATCGCCCGAATGGACCTTTTACTAAATTTGCTATTTCAGTAACTTCCTTATGAGATAATTTTTGATCGAGTATACCAGTTGAGAGGTTGGTAATACACGAAATCCCACAAACACGCATACCGAAGGCATTTGCAAGACTTACTTCATTCACGGTCGACATTCCAACTGCATCGGCGCCAAAAAAACGGATCATCTGAACTTCTGCGGCAGTTTCGTAACTTGGTCCTTTGATTCCACAATAAATACCTTCCCGGATAGGAATGCTTTCTTCTTGTGCGGCAGTTTTAATCAGCTTCTGCATCGGCTTATTATATAACTGATGAGATGTCGTCGATTTATTTTGATCGATAAGCGGATTTTCGAATGTCAAATTGATCTGATCTGTTATCATCATGAGATCGCCGGGCTTGAAGTTTGGATTAATAGCGCCGGCAGCATTCGTAACGATAAGTGTTTTTATATTTAGACTACGGGCAACGCGGATAGGGTAAAGTATTGTTTCAAGATTTCCGCTTTCATAGAAATGAACTCTTCCCTGAAAAGCTAAAAGTGCAACCTTGCCAATTTTACCAAATATCAATCTACCTTTATGTCCTTCGACAGAAGAAAGAGGGTAGTGAGGAATAGATTGAGTATCGATGATAGTGGAAGATGAAATGGTTTCTGCAAATTCTCCTAAACCCGACCCAAGAATAATAGCTATTTTTGGTTTCAGCTTGGTTTGGCTTCGAATTGCCTTGATAGATTCTTTTAAATTGTCTTCCAATGTTTTTGGTCGAACTATTTTCATCCCAATAAAATTCCCGCTATTGTTGCAGTAAGCAATGTTGATAATGTGCCACCAAGAACAGCCCGTAATCCTAACGATGCTAAATCTTTTTTTCTTTCGGGAGCCATTGGACTGATACCGCCGATTTGTATAGCAATTGAGGAAAAGTTGGCAAATCCGCAAAGCGCGAATGTTGCCATCGTAATAGCTTTTTCAGACATGATTCCTTGCTTAATGAATGTGGCAAGATCGAGATAGGCGACAAATTCGTTCAACACTACTTTTGTTCCTAACAAACTGCCGAATATAAATGAATCATTCCAAGGCACTCCAATCGCAAAAGCAAGGTATTGCAATATCATTCCGAAAACAGCTTGCATGCTAAGAGGTTGTTTGATTGTGGACATCAAGTAAGAATTGATTCCGGTAATGTCGCCGAATTGCAAAAGAAGATAATTAAGCATTGCTATGAAGGCGATGAATGCCAATAACATACCGCCGACATTTAATGCCAATTGAAGCCCATCTGAAGCGCCGGTTGCCGCCGCTTCAATGACGTTCGATGATTTCTGTTCTATTTTTAATTTCACTGTACCCTTGGTTAACGGCTCACCAACTTCGGGGTAGATAATTTTAGAAATAGCTAAAGAGGCAGGCGCCGCCATTACGCTAGCGGCTAACAACTTTACTGCAAAATTTAATTGGGCAGTTGCTATATCTGTCCCATGGATTGTTGCAAACGAATGTCCAAGCATCTGGATGTACGCCGCCATAACCCCACCCGCAATCGTTGCCATACCTCCGACCATTATCGTTAGCAATTCCGATTGTGTCATTGTTGATATGTAAGGGCGTATTAGAAGGGGAGCTTCTGTTTGACCGACAAAGATATTTCCTGTGTTCGATAAAGATTCTGCTCCGCTCGTTCCCATCAATTTTGCCATCAGCCACGCCATTCCCTGCACCACCCGTTGCAATACACCTATGTAATACAGAACAGATGTCAGAGAAGACACAAAAATGATAGTTGGAAGGACTTGAAACGCGAAGAAGAATCCCAAGCTTTCAGGTCCATAATTGACTGCTAAATTTCCAAAAACAAATTTAGCGCCTTCGATCGTGAATCCTAATAAACTTACAACAGCGCTTCCTAACCAATCGATTATAAGTTTCGGCAATCCAAGCGGATAGAAGAATGCAGTTAAAGGTTCGTGGAGGATAATTAAGATCGCAAATGTAATTTGTATCCCTAAACCAGATGCGACTAATTTCCAATTTATACGTTTCTTATTATTGGAAAATAAAAATGCAATACCCACAATTACAATGATACCTAATAGTCCGCGCAGAATCGTTGATATATCCATGGCTATTTCAATCAGCGGTTGGTGGAACGAAACATTTGCGGCATCGGGCTTCGTATACGCCGCGTGCTCCAACAACAACTCGTTCCTGTTGGTCTGTAATCCGTTGTGTACGATCTGCAGGATTTCCGCATACCATACAAATAGCTAATGTCTTTGTTATATATTCAGCAAGTGCGAGTAATTGGGGAACGGGTTCGAATGGTTTCCCACGATAATCTTGATCAAGACCGGCAACGATAACACGCTTTCCCTGAGACGCAAGTTCCTCACAGACTTGAACAATATCGTAAGTGAAAAATTGACATTCGTCCACACCAACAACTTGAGCATCTTTAGCTAATGCCAATATTTCAACCGGCTTATCAACCACAGTTGATGGTAAAGCTTGCTCACTATGTGATACTATTTGGTCGGCGCTATAGCGATTGTCAATACGCGGCTTGAATATCATTACTCTTTGCTTTGCAATTTGAGCACGGCGTAAGCGTCGAATTAGTTCTTCCGTTTTTCCGCTGTACATGCATCCACAAACAACTTCAATCCAACCGGTATTATGAGGCATATTGTGCAAAGTTGCGACTTCCATATTAATTTCCAAATTAATGATTGGTTAACATTGAGCTATCGAAGGGCATCGGTAAAAGTTTACTGAGTTTAATAATGATTGGCTTCTTATCAGATCCGCATAATATAACATCTATATCTGATGCAAGATCCATCAGCACCTGCCTGCATGCTCCGCAAGGCGGGATGATCTCTTTCATATCTGATGATATCGCTATGGCTCTGAATTTTCGTTGACCTTCAGAGATAGCTTTAAAAATTGCTGTCCGTTCTGCGCAAATTGTAAGACTGTATGAACTGTTTTCTATGTTACAGCCGGTAAATATCTTCCCGGTCTTGGACAGAAGCGCAGCGCCAACCCTAAAATTAGAGTAAGGCGAATATGAATTATTTTTTGCTCGCTTTGCAGCCTCAATTAGCTTTTGATACTTCACATATTTCCTTTGATATTGAATAGGATAGGCAAAATATAGATAAATTGGATGTTAGAAGCAAGATTTGAAGTTCAACAAAGTATTTCATATATTTTCTGCACATAACTTAAATTTCATTGTGAACGTCAACTACAAAAAATATTTTACATCTGACCGAGCGAAGAAAATATATCTGATTCTTGCTCTTTGCCTTGTCTTGTTTTTTGCCTTTAACGATCTCTTTATGCCGTGGTACGCAAATGCCGGAGGAATTATCGAAGTGCCATCTGTTATCGGGCTGAAATACGAAGATGCTCAGACAAAGTTAGATTCTCTTGGTTTTGAAACGCATAAAGGCGATGTGCGGATGGATCGTGAACACCCTGTCGGAATTGTAATCATTCAAAATCCCTTGACCGGGGCGGCTGTTAAAAAAGGACGGAGAGTATATCTAACCGTAAGCGGCGGTGAATTACTTGTTACGGTTCCAAATATAAAGGGGAGAACATTACGTGATGCGAGATTTATGCTGGAAAGGGAAGGACTGAAACTTGGCGCCATCGAGTATCAGTCTTCAGATGAATTTCCTGAGAATACCGTAGTCGAACAAAAACTATCTGCCGGCTCTAAAGTTAAGAAAAATGTTTATGTTTCAATTGTGATAAGTCAGGGATCGATTTCCGAAAAAATATCAGTCCCCGATTTGACAGGTAAGACACTTCAGGAAGCAGAAAAAATATTGATCGGGGTCGGGTTGAAACCCGGCAACATCACGTACGTTCCAACTCCCGATCTTTTACCCAATACAATTGTAGATCAGTATCCAAGATCGGGGGAGATGATAGCTAAGGGGCAAATTGTTGATCTTATTGTTGTGCAAGGCGGCGAAAAAAAAGAAAATCTTTTTGAGAACTAAAAGAGCTTAATGACGAACATATGATAAAAATTGCACCATCAATCCTCTCGGCAGATTTCAAAAATCTCGAGCAACAAATACGTCAAATTGAAAAAGGTGGCGCCGATTGGATTCATCTCGACATTATGGATGGACACTTCGTGCCGAATATTACTTTCGGACCGATAGTCGTGAAAGCAATCCGCGCCATAACTAAATTACCACTCGATGCTCACCTGATGATTGAAAATCCTGATCGGTATCTCGATATTTTTCAAAAAGCAGGAACTAACCGGCTCACGGTGCATGTTGAAGCATGTGTCCATCTTCATAGAACTATTCAACGTATTAAAGAGTTGGGAATGAAAGCCGGAGTCAGTTTAAATCCTGCCACTCATGTCTCAGCATTAAAAGAAATTCTGCCGGCTGTTAATCAAGTTCTTGTAATGACAGTAAATCCGGGCTTTGGTGGACAAAAATTTATTCAGTCCACAATGAAAAAAGTAAAAGACGTCTCACAGATGATTATTGAGACGGAAAAAGATATCGAGCTTGAAGTTGATGGAGGAATAGATGAAACGAATGTACGCGATCTTGTTGACTCCGGTGTTACTGTCATCGTAGCCGGACATTCTATTTTCTCCAAGAAAAATATCTCGAAGGCAGTGCGTGATCTTAGAAATGCAGCTCTAAACTCAAAGAACAATAAAAAAAAGAATCGATAAAACCCATTATTTGGAGGATGTACTATGGCAAAAAAAATAATTACTGATAAAAGCAAAAAATCGGCAAAAGAAATCCTGAAGCTCGCGAAGGATGAACATGTTGAGTTTATCCAATTGCAGTTCACGGATCTTAACGGTCATATGAAGGGAGTTACAATCCCGGTAACAAAATTAGAAGCAGCGCTGGAAGACGGGATATGGTTCGACGGCTCTTCCATCGAAGGATTCACGCGAATATTTGAAAGCGATATGTATCTAAAACTTGATCTGGATACTTATGCGATAATACCGTGGACTAAAAAAAGCACGTCGCAATCCACCGTGGCTCGTTTCATGTGCGATGTTTATATGCCCGATGGTTCTCCGTTTGAAGGGGATCCTCGATATATCTTGAAGAAGCAATTAAAGCGGGCTGAAAAACTTGGATATGTGTTCAACGTCGGTCCTGAACTCGAATTTTTCCTCTTTCGGAAAGAAAATAATAAACTTGAACCGCTGCCGCACGATACAGCCGGGTATTTCGATCAAACGACTGATTTGGCAATGGAAATCAGGCAGGAGATGACTAACGCGCTTCAAGGTTTTGGCATTGATGTAGAAGCACTGCATCATGAAGTAGCAGTCGGTCAACACGAGATCGATTTCCGATATGGGGATGCATTAAAAATTGCCGACCAGGCAGTTACTTTCAAGTTCACGTTAAAATGGATTGCGGCGCACCATAATCTTCACGCTACTTTCATGCCGAAGCCGATTGCAGGCATAAATGGATCAGGCATGCATGTCCACCAGAGTTTTTTCAATAAAGAGGGAAAAAATCTTTTTTACGATCCCAAAGACGATTACCATCTTTCCAAGATCGCAAGATATTTCGTGCAGGGTCAGCTAAATCACGTCAAAGCAATGAATGCGATTCTTAACCCGACTATTAATTCTTACAAACGTCTGGTAGTAGGTTATGAAGCACCGGTTTATATCGCATGGGGACAGCGCAACCGTTCGGCTTTGATACGGATACCACGCTATACACCTGGCCGGGAAAAATCGGTACGAGCAGAACTTCGTTGTCCTGATCCTACTGCAAATCCGTATCTTGCATTTGCTGTCATGTTAGCCGCAGGTCTGGATGGAATCGAGAAGAAAAAAATGCCGCCGGCACCGATTGAAGAGAATATATATGAATTCTCACGGGAAGAAGCTGAACGAAGGCAGGTTGATGTACTCTCACGAGATATCATCGAAGCTATGACTCATCTTGAGGAAGATAAAGTTATCCGGGGCGCAATAGGGGAGTTTGCATTCGAGAAATTCCGCACTCTCAAATTACGGGAATGGGATGAATATCGTATGCAAGTTACACAATGGGAAATCGACCAATACCTTGAAAAGTATTGATAGAAAGATGCATTCTTTATTCTTATGAAGCCCCGCCAAATATTGTGGCGAGGGCTTCGGCATTTAAAGAAAACTTGTGAATCAAATAGAAGTTTCTTAATTTGTGCACCATGAATTATATATCTCTGAAATACTCGACTGAAAATCGTATATCGACGATTACACTGAACAGACCGGAGAAGCGCAATGCACTTGACGATATAATGATCAGGGAACTCTCGGATGTTCTATCCAATGTTAACCGCAATACCCAATCGCGTATTGTGGTCATAACAGGTGAAGGCAACTCATTCTGTGCAGGTATGAATTTGGATTATCTGAAGACATACTCAGAGTTACCTCACGAACAAAATCTCGAAGATGCCCGGAATCTGATGAAGATGCTGCAGCTCATCCCTAATCTCAGGAAACCCGTGATTGCGATGGTTAACGGTCCGGCGCTCGGCGGCGGCTGCGGAATAGCCGCTGCGTGTGACTTTGTCTTCGCCGGTAAACACAAAGCCAAAATTGGTGTTCCGGAAGTTCGCTTAGGTTTTATTCCGGCTGTCATTATCGGTTTTCTGATCAAAAGGATGGGCGAAAGTTCGGCTAAAGAATTTTCGCTTCGTGGCGATATTTTAGATGCGACCACTGCAATGCAAAAAGGACTTGTATCTGAAGTCGTGGACGATGATCAGTTAAGTGAGAGGGTGTATGAATTTGCCGGTGAGCTTGCGCGCACAACAAGCCCGGCATCTATTACGCTTATTAAGGATTTGTTCTCGAGATATTCCGAGATGAATCTCAAAGATGTTATGGAATACGCCGCAAACCTGAACGCGCTCGTTCGCAAGACAGAAGACTTTAAAAAAGGTATTGATTCATTTCTCAAGAAAGAAAAGTTAGAATGGTAAATCCGTCAGATGATCTTCGAGATTTCATCCGTAACGTTCCTGATTTTCCTAAAAAAGGAATTGTCTTTAGGGATATAACAACACTTTTAAAAGATAAGAGTGCCTTCAAGAAAACCATCGATATTATGTACGATCAATATAAAACAGCGCATGTTGATAAAGTTGTAAGTGTTGAAGCGCGCGGATTTATTTTTGGAAGTGTCCTCGCTTATAAACTTGGTGCTGGATTTGTGCCTGTTCGAAAACCAAAAAAACTTCCCAGCGCAACGATTCGTGAAGAATATCAGCTTGAATATGGGACAGATGCGCTCGAAATTCATACTGATGCAATTCAAAAAGGGGAGAAAGTGTTGATTGTCGATGATCTTCTTGCAACAGGTGGAACCGTGCAAGCCACGTGCAAACTTGTTGAAAAGTTGGGGGGAGAAATTGTTGGATTAGCATTCCTGATTGAGCTTGAATTTCTCGAGGGTCGGGATAAATTGAGCGGTTACGATTGTTTCTCAATTATTTCGTATGATTCAGAATAATAACCACATAAACACAGAATAATTGAAATATTAACAAATGAAAACCATCATAGAACCATTTAAAATCAAGTCGGTTGAACCGATTAAATTCACTACTGTTGAAGATCGGGTGAAGATTCTCCATGAAGCCGGATATAATCCGTTCCTTATACATGCTGAAGATGTGCTCATCGATCTTTTAACTGATAGCGGTACATCTGCGATGAGCTCGAAGCAGTGGGCAGGAATTATGGATGGAGATGAATCGTACGCCGGTGCACGGAGTTTTTTCCGGTTCGAAAAGATTGCAAAAGAAATTACCGGCTTCAAGTATATTATCCCAACCCATCAGGGCAGAGCGGCTGAAAAAATTCTTTTTACTATTTTGGGCGGTCCGGGGAAATATTTTCCAAACAACACTCACTTTGATACAACACGTGCTAACATAGAATTTTCAGGTGCTGAAGCTGTAGATTTCTTAACACCGATCGGTAAGGATACGTCCGCTATCGCCGATTTTAAAGGTAACATGGATATCGAGAAGTTAGAACAATTTATCAAGGAGAAAGGCAGGGAAAACATTCCTCTGGTCATGATCACCATTACAAACAACGCGGGCGGTGGTCAACCGGTATCGATGGAAAATATTCGGAAGACCAAGGAAGTCGCTGCAAAATATGGCATTCCTCTGTTCCTCGATGCCTGTCGTTTTGCGGAGAATGCTTTCTTCATCAAGAAAAGAGAAAAGGGTTACGAGAATAAATCTGCCAAGGAAATCGCGAAGGAAATCTTTTCGTACGCCGATGGTTGTACCATGAGCGCCAAGAAGGATGCACTTGTCAATATGGGCGGATTTCTAGGAATCAATAACGATGACTTAGCGATGAAAGCCCGCAATATTTTAATTGTGACTGAGGGATTTCCTACTTACGGTGGGTTAGCAGGGCGCGATCTTGAAGCGATGGCTCAGGGACTTGAAGAAATTTTGGATGAGCATTATCTGACGTATCGAATCCGTTCTGTAGAATATTTGGGTGAAAAATTAACTGCTGTTGGTGTACCGATTCTTCAGCCGCCTGGTGGACATGCGATATATTTAGATGCAAAGCGTTTTTTACCGAATATCCCAGCCCATCAATATCCGGGTCAATCGATTGTTTGTGAATTATATAAGACCGGTGGAATCCGCTCTGTCGAAATAGGTAGTGTAATGTTCGGGAAGACTGAAAAAAATACGGGGAAATTTATACCGTCTGCCCTTGAACTTGTACGTCTCGCAATACCGCGGCGCGTTTACACACAAAGCCATATCGATTATGTCATAGAATCTGTACAAGAAGTATTCAACAATCGTTCGAACCTTCCCGGGTACAAAATCACTTACGAGGCGCCAATGCTTCGTCACTTCACTGCCCGATTTGAACCTATAAAATTATAGGCGCTTGATGATTCCTTGCCCTGTATGTAATAATCAAAATCATCATCTCTCGGTGACGTGTACGTCATGCGGAAGCTATATCCAGACAACAATCGATAATCTTGATCTATTTACTACTGCCTGGAATATTTTAGAGAAGCCGAAGAAAACTTTTCACAGGATTGCGATAGCCAAGCATAAAAATTACGGTATTTTGTTATCGTCGGCTGCCGGCATCGCAATAGTTTATTTCATTTTTTGGTGCATCAAAGCGGCTGATTATACGCAGTCATTATTGAATTTTTTTATTGCAGGTTTTGTAATCGGACCTATAACCGGAATTTTCAGCGTTCTCATTTTTTCATTGCTGCTGATGTCGATTGTCAAATTAAGCCGGGTAAAGATAAATTTCAGGAGCACATTTGCCGTTATTGCATATTCGCTTGTCCCGATTGTCATCTCGGTGATAATAATTCTACCGATTGAGATAATGACGTTTGGACTATTTTTCTTTTCATCTAATCCGCCGCCATCCGAGTTGAAACCTGTTTCATACTTTACGTTGATAGTATTAGACGGTATACTGGGACTCTGGTCTTTAATATTAATATGGATCGGGGTAAAAAAAATAACCGATAAGGGTTGGGTTTATTCTCTAATCATTTCCCTGATCGCCCTGTTGTTATATTCTGCAATAATGGTTGGAATGATTTATTATATATTATCGAGGATTTAATCGAGCATGGAACGTGACGCATTTGAAAAAATAGTTGAGGAATCCTTCGAGAAATTACCGGAAGTTTTTAAGCGGGCAATTGAAAATGTCGGTATAGTGGTTGAAGATTATCCGGATGACACACTTGTACAAAAAATGCAATTACCTTCGAAGTATAATCTGTTGGGTCTTTATCACGGTATTCCGCTAACCGGAAGAGGGACATGGTATGGTATGGCGCCCGTAACGCCCGACAAGATTTCTCTCTACCAGCGAAATATCGAATCACATTGCCGGACGCAACACGAAATCGAACAAGCTATTTACGATGTACTGATACATGAGATAGGACATTATTTCGGAATGGATGAAAAAGAAATTCGTGAAGCAGGATATTAAAAAATATTTTTTGTATATTAAATAAAACAAGGAAGGATGTATTGATGGGCAAAGTAATATTTACAATTTCGTACGATGTGAATCCAGAGAAACGCGCTGAATATATGATCGTTTCACAGGCAATGAAGGATTACTTCAAAAATGTTAATGGAAGAGAGTATTCCATCTACGAACAAAAAGGAAAGAAGAACAGTTTTTCGGAAGTATTCATTTTTAATAGCATCGGGGAATACGATCAGCTCGAAGATCATGATGAGAACATGGATAATCTTGTTCAACAACTCGAATCCCTTCTGGCAGATGGAAAGATGAAATATACCACACTCATTGAGCTTGAGTAATTAGCGCTCCGGTATTGATGAATAACTTGCCCATAGAAAATATCTCTACAATTTTGTTAGTGGAAGATGAAGAACAACAGCTTGAAGTATTGACTATGCTGTTGGAGGCAGAAGGATATAAAGTCAGAGGCGCTTCCTCAGCTGAGAAGGCATTAAAGGAATTGGATGGATTTGATTTTCAGTTATTTATTTCGGACGTAAAATTAACCGGCGTTGATGGGTTTACTTTTTTTTCAGAGGTTCGCAAGAAACCCCGATTTAAGAATATTCCGTTTATTTTTATCTCCGCATACAGCGATAAGAACGTGATTGAAACAGTAAAGCAGCACAATCTCGTAGATTACGTAACGAAACCTTATAACCTCGAAGATATTATTGCCGTTGTGAAAAGATATTTGCCTTCAGTTTGAATCTGTTATTGCTTTGCTTCCAATTTTGCTTTTAAAACAACTTCCTGCTCTGCCCGCTTAACGACAATTTCAACTTCATCTCCGGGTTTGGATTGTCCAAGCATATATGTGAAGTCATAAATATTCTTTATCTCTTTGCCGCCGAATTTGATGATTACATCATCGGCTTTTAATCCTGCTTTTTCTGCCGCGCTGCCTGGCCGTGTTCCTGAGATTTTCATGCCTGGAGTATCGCCGGCAAAATCCGGTATGATACCGAGACTCACTCTTGCCCCCTGGCGATCACCGCCCATACCCATCGGAGTTGATGTGATTACTTTGGTAAATTCAGGTTTCTTATCTTCATTCACCAGATCAATCGCGATTCTTGCAGCTAACTCAACAACCTTCTGTTCACCGGCATAATTTATTTTTTCCCATGTGTCGGCTGGCTTGTGATAATCGGAATGAAGATTGGTGAAGAAGAATATAACCGGCAGATCTTTTTTGTAAAATGAAGCTTGATCGCTCGGTCCGAAGCCATCCGGTTTCAATCGTAAAGTCAGTGAATCTCTGTTCTCTCGCCTCAATAATTTTTCAAAATCAGGAGATGTACCCATTCCCTCTACGACTAGAATGCTGTCCTTCATACGTCCGATCATATCCATATTCAACATTGCGATGGTTTTATTCAGAGGATAGGAGGGATGCTTGACGTAATAATCCGAGCCGAGAACACCCAATTCTTCACCGGTGAATGCGATAAAGAGAATACTTCGTTTAAAATTCTGAGAATTAGATGATAAGTATTGCGCGGCTTCAAGAAGTCCCGCTGTTCCCGATCCGTTATCATCGGCGCCGGGGTGAACGGCTGTTGTATCGGGTTTCAGTGATCCTGAACCTTCACCACCCAAGCCGAGATGATCAAAATGCGCGCCTATCACGAGCAGTTCGTCTTTTAAAACGGAATCGGTTCCGGATAAATATCCTACGACATTTGCGGATTGCGCGAATATCTTCTCGATTTGAGCTTGAAGTGTAATCTTAATATCCGGGACCTCGAATGAATTTGGAGATTTTTCTTTATCGATCGTCTGTTTGATTTCTTTTAGATTTTTTCCCGCTTTGTCCAACATCGAAACTGCATCGATCCATTTCATGCTCACGACTGCTATACTTGATGAGCCAAGCCGAGGATCATCGGAAGAAATAAAATTATCGCCCTTTTCGCCCGGGGGAGCTGTCACCAGAATTACTCCTGCCGCGCCTTTATCTCTTGCAGTAAATAATTTTGCCATCATACTTGTATACTGTACAAACTTACTATCGACTGTTGTGTCCGGGGAATAACGCATCACCATAACGATT
Organism: uncultured Chlorobiaceae bacterium; assembly: GCA_964520905.1. Lineage (GTDB taxonomy): Bacteria > Bacteroidota > Ignavibacteria > UBA10030 > SZUA-254 > JAGVIE01. The sequence goes on from CAZFQL010000010.1 coordinate 97,582, forward strand.
TTATTTTTAATGTCAATATTGCCGTAATCGTCATAATGCAGTGAATCGGAAGCAGAAATACCGTAACCAACAAATACCAATGGTGCGGTAATCGTAGTATCGGCAGAAATCAATAATGGTTTATATTGTTCATTGGCAACATATCTTATAATCTTATCATTATGAAAAACCTCAAGCTTATTTTTCGGTCCGATCCTCATAGTTGACACAAAAGAGAAATTCTGGAAATACGTTTCGTTATCACCGCGGGGAAGAAGACCGTACTCTTTAAACCTGTCAGCTATATATCTCGCAGCCAGAATATTTCCCTCTTCACCTGATTTACGTCCTTTGAGTTCATCAGATGATAAATATTTGATATGTTGCTGTAGCTCTTGTGTTGTTACATCGTTGGAAACGAATTCCTGTATAGCCGGAGAGCATCCGAACAATAAAAGAAGAATACTAAAAATGGTAAAACTAAAATTACGCTTCATAATTATACTCTGGTAGATTGTTGATAAAGAATTATTAAGGAAGATTACTCAATACGGTCTTGATCTTCATAAAAGAAGCCGGATCTGTTACATTGTACTTCGGATCAATATAAACAATTTTTCCGTTCTTAGCGATTATATAAATCATTCGTTTATTAAAGCCGGATGAAAAATTATAACTTTTATATTTCTGCGCGACCGCATGATTATGATCGGATAGTAATTTGAACGTGAGATTATGATATTTCGCCCATTCATGGTGCGAGTAAATATAGTCTCCGCTAATTCCAAGTATTTCCGCATTCAGTTCATTTAATGCCGTGAAGTTATCACGTAGCGTGCACATTTCTTTGGTGCAACCTCCGCTCCAATCTGCAGGATAGAATGCAAGTACAATATTACGCCTTCCAATGAGGTCGGATAAAGTAATTTCATTCAACCCGATAGAATCTTTTGTTGCATATGGGAGTGAGAAATTAATCGCTTCATCACCGACCTTAACAGAGTCTGTGGTTTGGGAATATCCAAATCCTGGAATCAATATGATTAGAAATAACAAGTATACAGTTCTCATAGGCACTCCTTAAATACCTTTAAACATAAGAAGACGATAGTTCATTAGCAAGAATTTTATGTAATCTGGCAATTTATTCGTATATTTTCGAAGTTTAACAATAAAAACTATTCGAATGCATATACCTGATGGTTTTCTCGATGCCAAAACAGTTATTACAACTACGGTTTTTTCTGCCGTTGGGTTCGGGACAGCATTGCACAGACTCAAGAACACAATATTACCGCGCCAAATTCCCTTGATCGGTTTAACGGCTGCATTTATTTTCGTTGCACAAATGCTGAACTTTCCTGTTGTTGCCGGAACATCGGGACACTTGATCGGTTCAGTACTCATAGCAGTGTTGCTCGGTCCGAATGCGGCAGTAGTCGTAATGACTTCAGTTTTAATCGTGCAATGTTTTTTATTTGCAGATGGAGGTGTGCTGGCACTTGGAGCTAATATACTCAATATGGCAATTATCGGATCTTTCATAGGTTATTCGATCTTTCGTATCGTAAGTAAAATCATTCCCGGTCGGCGTGGTTGGTTCACCGCAATCATTTTTGCTGCGTGGTGTTCAACTGTAATTGCTTCGATATTTTGTGCGGGCGAATTAGCCTGGTCCGGGATTGTTCGATGGAATGCCGCGTTTCCCGTAATGGCTAATGTACATATGTTGATCGGTATCGGTGAAGGTTTGATAACTGCTCTGGTGATTGCTGCCGTCTTGAAGACAAGAGCCGATCTATTGGAAGCAGGTAAATTGACTGGACTTAATTCCCGGCACCGTGAGTTGATTATATATGGCGCCATTACTGCAATTGGTCTTTTATTATTCGTTTCACCTTTTGTTTCCCAATGGCCCGACGGCTTAGAGAAGACAGCGGCACTGCTCGGGTTCGAATCGAAGACGCTCGATTATTCTCTTGTATCATCTCCGATAATCGATTATAAATTACCCGGCATCGGATCGCCAGCATTAGCCACGACTCTTGCAGGTATGATTGGCGCGATAATCGTGTTCATACTTGCATATATGATCTCTAAGATGTTAGTATCAAAATCAGATGAACGGATTCCCACATAAGAATTAATAATTATGCGACACGATTTTATTGACCGTTTCAGCCGAATCGATAGCCCTATACATCGAACAGCGACATCTATAAAAGCATTAACTGCATTCATTGCGGTAATCGGAGCAATAATTCTGCCGATCTCTTTTTTATGGTATTTTTTTATTCATGGATTGATTCTGATTGTTGCCGCTTTTGTTAGTCGAATTCCGAAATTATTTTTGTTAAAACGATTGATGCTAATGGAACCATTCGTTTTGGGAATCTCTGTTCTTGTATTATTCCAACCGGGAGGGACCGGAGCCTTCATTACAGTAGTCATAAAAAGCACACTCTGTTTGTCTACCATGTTATTGCTATCTAACACGACTCCATTTTCTGAATTGTTGAGCTTCATGAAGAAGCTGTATATTCCCAGTCTACTGATAACGATTCTTGCTCTAATGTATCGTTATCTATTTGTGCTCATAGATGAAGCAGAGAAAATGCAGCGAGCCAGAGAGAGCAGAACTTTCACTCGGAACAATTCACAAATATGGAAGACGAGAGCAATATTAATTGCTCAACTATTTGTCCGGTCTACAGAACGCGCAGAACGGATATACTCAGCTATGCTTGCACGGGGATGGAAATGATACCAGCCCTTCAGATAAATAATTTATTTTTTAAATATCACGATGGAACTGAAGCTCTTCGCGGAATAAGTTTGGATATAAAAGAAGGAGAATGTGTAGGATTAATCGGTCCTAACGGCGCCGGTAAATCTACTTTATTGTTGCATATGAACGGTTTACTGCCAGAAATTAAAACCGATAATCCCTCTGTCTTCGTTAACGGCAAACCAGTCAACGCAAAATCTCTTGAGTTGATCCACCGGACTGTTGGTCTGCTGTTTCAAGATCCCGATGATCAACTATTTTGCCCGACAGTTTTTGAAGATGTAGCATTCGGACCTCAGCAGTTTGGAATAAATGAAAATGATCTGCTAAATCACGTTGGCAATGCGTTAAAGATGGTCGGACTCTCAGGATTTGAAAAACGTTCACCTCATCATCTAAGCGGAGGTGAGAAACAACGGGTATGTTTAGCGGGTATTCTATCGTGTAATCCGAAAATATTAGCATTGGACGAGCCGACAAAAAACCTTGATCCCCGTGGAAGACGTGAACTCATCAAGTTGTTAAAAACAATACCGACAACAAAAATAATCGCATCCCACGATCTGGAGTTAATCGTCGAGTTATGCGATAGAACAATAGTCTTGGATCAGGGAATAATCGCAGCAGAAGGTAGAACCATCGAACTTCTCGCAGATGAGCAACTGATGCTTGAGCATGGATTAGAAAAACCTCACAGTCTGAAGCACAGACATCCGCACTAGGAATAATATTTTTTGTATTACCGTTTTGAACGGATAGAACGATCGCGATCACGCTCTCGTTGAGTTTGTCTCTGCTCTTCACCTGGAGGCGTTAGCGGTCGCTTATCGATCGGGGTTGTAAGATATTTTATCCACGCCTTCAGTTCACTCATCGGTCGCGCTTTTCGTACAAAACCATCTAGCTTTGATTGCTTGGCTGCCGATATCGTATGCTGGTCGTCGTATCCGGATACGAAGAGAAAAGGGATTTTTTCAAATCGCGGCGTTGCTCTAACTGCCTTGTGAAATTTAAGTCCGTCCATTACCGGCATATAAACATCGGAGATGATGATGTCCATCGGAGCGTCATCTAATTTCTTCAAGGCATCTTCTCCATGTTCTGCCAGATAAACGACATTACCGTCTGTCTCAAGAAAATTTCCAAGGAGTAATCGGTATTCCGGCTCATCGTCAACAAGTAAAATATTCATGGCTTCTCATCATTAAAAGTTATGGGGCATTGAAATCTTATGTTGCACAACTATAAATTACGAACCTCTCATGTAAATATCAAGGGTTGATATTAAAACGCGCTTTTTATATATTTTCACTGAAATAGGTTTTCGAGTAGATTCCCTTAATTAGGTGCGAACATTCACTAAATTCACTCGTATAACATCAAAATAAATACTGTTGTTAACTCACCAGTTATCAAATCAAATTATGGAGTAAAAAATGATTTACTGTAAATATGTATTGATAGCGATCTTTCTTCTGGCAGGAAATATTATCGCTCAAGAAGAGACCAGATTGCTTCGATTCCCGGCAATTCACGGGTCACAGATAGTTTTTACCTATTCAGGTGATCTATATTCAGTTCCAACATCGGGCGGAGTCGCGCGTAAACTGACGAACGATATCGGCTTTGAAATGTTTCCACGATTTTCAAACGATGGGAAGTGGATCGCCTTTACCGGGCAATACGACGGCAACACGGAAGTATTCCTAATACCATCATCGGGTGGAATTCCGAAACGGTTGACGTATACTGCCACACTCGGACGTGATGATGTCTCGGATAGAATGGGTCCAAATAATCTTGTGATGACCTGGATGCACGATAACAAACACATTGTGTTTCGCTCACGCATGAGAGAGTTCAACGATTTCAAAGGACAACTTTATCTTGCTTCGATTGATGGTGGTTTGTCAGAACAACTTCCTCTTCCTCGCGGAGGATTTTGCTCATATTCTCCTGATGATAATAAGCTTGCCTATAATCGGATCTTCCGGGAGTTCAGAACTTGGAAGCGTTATCGAGGCGGCATGGCAGATGATATTTGGATTTATGATTTCACAACTAAAAAAACAGAAAACATCACAAACAACGAAGCACTCGATATTATTCCGATGTGGTCTGGTAACAAGATTTATTTCATCTCCGACCGCGATGTTAACAAGAGAATGAATTTATATTCTTATGATTTAACAACAAAGGAAACTAAACAACTTACTACATTTTCTGAATACGACATTAAATTTCCATCATTGGGCGACAATGCAATCGTCTTTGAAAACGGTGGATATATTTATCGTTTTGATTTGTCCACAGAAAAAGCAGAGAAGGTTTCAATTCAAATTGACGAAGATTTAATAGGTGGAAGAGGCGGCATAGTAAAAGTTGCCGATAATATTTCGAACTACGAGATTAGTCCTGATGGAAAGCGTGCGTTATTCGGTGCACGCGGAGATGTATTCACGGTGCCTGCCAAATATGGTGCAACACGAAATCTTACTACAACATCGGGCATCCACGAACGCAGCTCCAAATGGTCACCTGATGGAAAATATATTGCCTACATCTCGGATGTAACCGGTGAAGATGAAATTTATATTGAACCGCAGGATGGAAGCGCTCCGGCTACTCAGCTTACAATGAATAGCAGTAATTACAAATACCAAATTGAATGGTCGCCCGATTCAAAAAAAATCTTATGGGCTGATCGCGCTCAAAGGTTGCTCTATGTCGATATTGCAACAAAAGCAATTAAAGAAGTTTCGAAATCTAATGCGTTCGAGTTCAACGATTACCATTGGTCGCCTGATAGCAAGTGGATAACTTTCGTTAAACCTGAAGACGATTGGATGTCGCGGATTTATTTATACTCGTTAGAGAATGAAAAGGAATACGAGGTAACCGATAAATGGTATTCTTCCGGACAACCATCTTTCAGCTCGGATGGAAAATATCTGTTCTTTGTATCCGATCGTGATTTCAATCCAACCTACAGCGCAACAGAATGGAATCATGCTTATCAGGATATGGCAAGAATTTATCTTGTGACTCTGACAAAAGATATCGAGTCTCCGTTCAAACCAAAGAGCGATGAAGTAACCATAAAGGAAGACAAACCAAAGACGGATGAGAAGAAAGATAAAAAGGACGACAAGAAAGAGGAGAAACCGGTTGTCGTTAAGATTGATGTTGATGGATTGAAAGACCGAATCGCAGGCGTGCCGGTTCAAGCCGCAGGATACAGAAATCTTCAATCGGTTGGAAGTAATTTATATTACATCCGACAAGGAAGCAAGGATGAAAAATCACAACTTCTGATGTACGATTTTGGCGAGCTTAAAGAAACAAATCTCGGTGAGATTGACGGATACGAAATTTCTGCCGATCAGAAAAAAATGCTTGTTGGAAAGGATAAATCATATTATATCATAGATGTTCCAAAAGCTAAAATAGATTTAAAGGATAAACTTGATTTATCAAGTATGGAAGTTAATCTCGACAAACGTGCCGAGTGGAATCAAATTTACAACGAGTGCTGGCGGCAGTTGCGCGACTTCTTCTACGATCCAAACATGCATGGCGTTGGTTGGTCATCCATCCGCGAAAAATATCAGAAGCTTGTTCCATCTGTTAACCACCGTGCAGATTTGACTTACATAATCGGCGAGATGATTGGGGAAGTAAGTGCAGGTCATACTTATGTAGGCGGCGGTGAATATCCAAAACCGAAACGTATTCAAACCGGACTGCTTGCCGCTCAGCTTGAACGAGATTCAAAATCCGGTTACTATCGGATAAAGACAATCCTGAAAGGTGAAAATTGGGATAAAGGTTCACGCTCTCCGCTTACTGAGATTGGTGTGAATGCAAAAGAAGGCGATTACATAGTTGCAGTCGATGGTAAATCAACAAGCACGATGAACGATATTTACGAATCACTCGTGAACAAAGTAGATAAGCAGGTGAAACTGAAACTCAATTCTTCACCTGATGAAAAGGGAAGTCGTGAGGTTACTGTGCTACCGATAGGTGATGAAGCCAATTTGTATTACTACAAGTGGGTTCAAAATAATACGAAGAAAGTTGAAGAAGCCACAGGTGGAAAAGTCGGCTACATCCACATTCCTGATATGGGTGTGCACGGATTGAACGAGTTCGTAAAGCATTATTATCCACAATTGCGCAAGAAAGCGGTTATAATCGATGATCGTGGTAATGGTGGTGGCAATGTGTCATCGATGATTGTAGAACGCTTAAAGCGTGAAATTGCAATGATAAGCATTGCTCGAAATACTATCCCGACACCAGATCCCGATGCAATGATCTGGGGACCGAAAGTTTGTTTGATAGATGAGTTCTCAGCTTCAGATGGCGACATCTTCCCGTATCGCTTCAAGAAGTATGGACTCGGTAAGCTCATTGGCAAGAGGACGTGGGGTGGAGTTGTAGGAATTCGTGGTTCGCTTCCTTTGCTTGATGGTGGTTTCCTGATGAAACCTGAATTTACTCGCTACAGCACTGAAGGTAAATGGATAATGGAAGGTTACGGTGTCGATCCTGATATCGTTGTCGATAATGATCCTGCTAAAGAATTTGCCGGAGTTGACGAACAACTTAACAAAGCCATCGAAGTTATTCTCGAAGAATTAAAGACACTGGAAAAGAACGTGCCGCCAGTTCCAGAATATCCGATTAAGAAGTAAAGTATTAAGTTATGAGTGCGACTCACTTTGAAAGTGGGTCGTACTTTAATGCTGATTAAGGAAAGAATTATTTTATATCGCATAATGATAAAACTACGAATTTGTGCACGATAATTTATGAACGACATTCAGCCACAATTTAACGACATTCTCCTTTACACAACACAGGATGGAAACGTTAAGATCGAAGTTATATTCAACGAGGAAACTTTCTGGTTAAGTCAGAAAAAAATGGCTGAATTGTTTTGGAAAGATGTACGAACCATCAACGCCCATCTCCAGAATATCTTTGATGAAGGTGAAATCAATGCTGGAGCAACTATCCGAAAATACCGGATAGTTCAAAAGGAAGGTGCACGGGATGTTTCCAGAGATGTGGAGTTCTATAGTCTCGATGCCATAATTGCAGTCGGTTACAGGGTGAATAGCTATCAGGCAACCCGTTTCCGAATCTGGGCAACTAAGACACTTAAAGAATTCATCATCAAGGGATATGTGTTGGATGATGAGCGGTTGAAGCAGGGAAAGAAATTTGGAAAAGATTATTTCGATGAATTGCTTGAGCGCATTCGGGAGATACGTGCAAGTGAGCGTAGGTTCTATCAGAAGATAACCGATATCTATGCCGAGTGCAGTATCGACTATGATCCGAAATCTGATATGACACTGACATTTTACAAAACCGTTCAGAATAAACTTCACTGGGCAATTACAGGAAGCACCGCTGCAGAGTTGATTGCTGAACGTGCCAGTGCAACGAAGCAAAAAATGGGACTCACAAGCTGGAAACATAGCCCGAAGGGGAAAATACTAAAAAGCGATGTTAATGTTGCCAAGAATTATTTGAAAGAGAAAGAATTGGCAGAGCTTAATCGTATTGTCTCAATGTATTTAGACTACGCTGAGAATCAGGCGAGGCGGCACAAAACAATGACAATGAAGGATTGGGTGGAAAAGTTAGATGCTTTCCTAAAATTCAATGACTATGAAATTTTAAACGATGCAGGCCAGATGAGTCACGAGGTTGCGATTGCATTAGCTGAGGAAGAATTTGAAAAATATCGTATTGAGCAAGATCAAAAATACGAAAGTGATTTTGACAAAGACGTAAAAATACTGTTAGGTAAAAAGAAGAAATCAAAATAAGAGCAAAGTAGATTGCTGAAATATCAGCATTCCATTACATATATTAAAGCATGATTAAAATCTCCAACATCACAAAAAAATTCCCAACCATAACTGCACTCGATAATATTTCATTCACGATAGAGAAGCAGGAGTTCTTTGGTTTACTTGGTCCAAACGGTGCAGGTAAAACTACACTGATGAATTTGCTTGTAGGTTATCTCAATCCCGACCAAGGTGAGATTCAGATCGCAGGTGAAAAGGTAACGCAGGATGGCTTGCACACACGGAAGAACATCGGCTTGGTGCCGCAATCGTTAGCACTTTATGATGATTTATCTGCACAGGATAATTTAGATATCTTCGGAAGCTTTTACCATATCGAGAAGAATTTACTCAAAGAACGCATCAAGGAAAAATTGGAATCGGTACAACTCTACGAGCGCCGCAAAGATAAAGTAAAAACTTTTTCAGGCGGAATGAAGAGGCGATTGAACCTCGTTGCAAGCATGCTCCACGATCCGCCGATACTTTTATGCGATGAGCCGACCGTCGGCATCGACCCGCAATCGCGCAATGCTATCTTCGATTATCTTTTGATGCTGAATGAAAAAGGCAAAACTATCGTTTACACAACCCATTACATGGAAGAAGCGGAGCGACTTTGCAAGCGTATCGCCATCATCGACTTCGGGAAAATTATCGCAGAAGGAACTATCGACGAATTAATTGAGAAACTTCCGTACGATGAAACTATTCTAATAACAAAGAACCAAATAACAGCAACGAAGATTGATATCTTAAAACAGTTCGGTTCTGTAATTGATGAGAATGATCATTACCAACTCAAGCCAAACGCCGGATTCCAGCTTTCACAGTTTTTTTCATCGTTAGAAAAGAACACTATCAGCTACAAGTTTGTTGAGTTGCATAAACCGACGCTCGAATCATACTTCTTGCACCTGACCGGAAGGAGGTTGAGAGATTGAAAACGATTCTTCAACTGATTCGAAAGGATTATAAGTTATTTTGGAGCGACAGGCGTGCAGTAACGATGACGTTCATCATCCCGATTGCATTGATTATAATCTGGGGAGCAGTTTTTGGAAATATCAATAAGGGTGGAACCGCCACAAAGCTTCATATTGCATTTCTGAACAACAGCTCGTCTCCCATTGGAAAGAAAATCGAGCGGGTACTCGATTCTTCCAAAACTTTTGTGCTTATCAAGTTATACAAGGACGAAAACGGCAAGCGTATTCCATTCGATACTGCTTCCATTCAGAATTTTGTGAGGAAGGGCAGTGTATCGGCGGCGCTTGTGATTCCAGCTGATGCCTTATCCGATACAGCTTTCGGATTGAAATTGAAATTCTACTACGATCCCAAGAATGATCTTGAAATGCAGATGATAGAAGGTATGCTGCAAAAAACAATAATGACAGAAATACCGGATATATTTACACAGGGGATGAAAAATCAAGCTGTGAAGTTTTTGGGATTGGATTCAGGCAAAGCGTTTAACAATGAAATTGCAAAGACGGTAGGCAAATATTTCAAGATAGATCCGAAATGGATAACTAATCCTCCGGTTGATTCAATGTTTTCAATGATGGGCGGAAGTGATAGCAGTAAGAATAGTTTTTTCCAAAACATACTTCAACTTGATAAGGTGCAGTTAGTTGGACAAGACATCGCAAACCCCTGGGCAACTCGGAGTGTTGGCGGCTGGGCAATGATGTTTCTTTTGTTTACGCTCACTGCCACATCATCCTCTTTGTTCGAGGAGAAAAAGAGCGGCGTTGTTCTGCGTCTTCTTGCCTCACCGATTTCACGTGTTCAGATACTTTGGAGCAAGTATCTTTACAATATGTCGCTCGGTTTCATTCAGCTTCTTATTCTCTTCACTGCAGGTGCCGTGCTTTACCGTATTGATATTTTCTCCAACTTTATTAATCTCGTTCTTATCATCATCGCTGCTGCAACGGCATGCACAGCATTCGGGATGCTGCTATCGTCAATCAGCAGAACAGCCGGTCAAGCCAACGGTTACGGTATGTTTTTAATTCTCGCTATGAGTTCAATTGGCGGCGCGTGGTTTCCAACATCGTTCATGCCCGATTTCATACAGACGATTAGTAAGTTTACAATCGTCTATTGGTCGATGGATGGAATATTACAAGTTCTTTGGCGTGGTGCTGGTATATTCGATATTCTTCCGCACATTGGAATATTAATGGGCATAGCTGTCCTGATAACAAGCATCAGCATCTGGCAATTCAAGAAGGGACATGTGTTTTAGATACAAAAAATGTGCGACTCACTTTCAAGGTAGTACCTAGGTTGAAAGTGAGTCGCACTTAGTCCGTTTCCAGACAACAAGTTGATTTTATAAGGGAAGAATAGTATTTTACTCCAGCATTTAATGCCACCTTTCGATTTTTCCATATATGAAGTATGTTATGAAGGAAGGGGCAAGTAGATAACATTCTCACTGCCGGCTTGTCCGCCTCTGGTGGAAATGTTATCAGGCAATTTGGTGAGATAATTAATAGTTAGGCGCACGATCGAATGCATACTAAAATTGAAAAACCAGTAAAAATATTTCTTAGTTATTCAACTAAAGACAAAAAATCAATCGGTGAGTATAAGAAATTTCTTGAATTCTATGGATTAGATGTTTTCTTAGCACATCAAGACATTGTTCCGTCTGTAGAATGGCAAGAAACTATTTTTACCAGTTTAAAAAACTGTGATGTTTTTGTTCCAATAGTGTCTAAAAATTTTAAGGAATCTGATTGGACAGATCAAGAATCAGGGATTGCACTTGCTTTGGATAAACGTATTCTTCCGGTTAAATTTCCTCGAAATCCATATGGTTTTTTGTCTCGTTTTCAAGGATTAAAGGGTGAAAGATATCTGGAAAAATATCTCGCTGAACAAACTATGAAGTCATTAAGTGAATATAAAGACCTAAAAAACTGCCTGCGAGATAACCTTATTAGATCTCTTAAAAGTGGATTTGATGAAATCGAAACAAGTGCAATTTTAGATATATTAATTCGACTGAACCCACTATCTACAAAGCAAATAGATTCAGTGATTACGCGTTTTCTACAAAATAAAAAATTACATAAAACAATCTTATCAAAATATATTGGAAGTTTTTTGATTATTCCAAATCATACTCGAATTAGCAATAGCACTCTTGGTGAATTTCAACGGCTTACCAACTGGAATTTTGATTCTTAAAAATGCACCTAACCACTTTAATAAGGAAAAAGTCGCCACACGCGAGATCGGAAAGAAAAATTAAAAGTAAAGAGAATGAACTTGGTTCTTAAACTACAAATCAAAAATAATTAGTGCGGCAGCTTAGCCGCCATCCGTTAGGAGAATGACAGCATGACTATATGGGCTTTTAATAAAGTTGATGATGACCAAGCCAGAAAATTGGTTTACCAATCCGTCATAAATGGAAAATCACGATTTGGCTGGTCTCAAAAAGATGAGCATAATCTAAAGGGCAATGTGTGGTCTGAATGGCACTCTAAACAGTTATTTTTGCTACAGGTGAAAAAAGGTGACTGGATTGTACATATCAACACACCTTGTTGGGGAAACTGTGTAGCTGCGCAGGCTACTTCAGAATACGGTTTTGATGAAGGTTTAGAGTGCAGCTGGGGAAGAGATTTTAGACATTTTATTGAAGTTGACACAAACAGTATCGTTGAATTTGACAGAAAAGATAAAAATGTGCTTCCTACCGTAAATCTCAATCCAAGACAGCGATACCATAGAATCTATGCCGTTGATGATTTTCTTAAATCTATCGACAATCTGAAGTACAATAGGGTGAATTTAAACGATGGAGAAAGCAAGGAGATTTTTCATCTAAAAGAAAAAACAGATAAATTCCTTAAAGAAATAACTTCACTTATTCATGAGACACATAGAAGTAAAAACTTAGAGCGTTTTTTTTCTGCGGTATTTAAAAAAATACCAGGCGTTATCGATGTCAACGAAAATGGTTTTGGATGGGGGACGGATTATGGCGCAGATTTGATTGTTACCATGCGTTCGTCAATTGGAAACATAGAGTTTGAAAATAAAATCGTTGTACAGATTAAATCTTTTGGAGGTGAACACTATGACTTATCAGCGGTTGACCAAGTTAAAACCGGAATCACAAAATATAACGCATCTGCTGGGATGATAATCACAACCGCCGAAAAAACAGAGGAGTTGGAAAACAAGATTCAGGAAGTATCAAACGAAATAGATCGGCCGATTGACTTGTTGGCAGGAGAAGATGTGGCAAAATTTGTATTAAAAAATGCATGTGATTTGGTATTCAGGTTGGATATATTCTCCTAACAAATCATTGCAGCGGACGGCGTAAACGCCGCCGCTAAATTCTATCGTTATGTGAGAAAATAAAGGAGAAAAGTAAATGAGAGATGCTGTGCAAACTGTTGGAAACATGATTGATAAAACAACCGTTTCAATAATTAGTTCTGTTGACGAAGCTGGTTTTCCTAATACAAAAGCAATGCTTCCTCCAAGAAAAAGGGAAGGGATAAAATATCTATACTTTACAACCAATGCATCTTCTATGAGAGTAAAGCAATACACTGATAATTCAAAGGCATGTGTGTATTTCTATGACAAAAGATTTTTTAGGGGGATCATGCTCAAAGGAACAATGTCAGTATTACAGGATAAACAAACAAAAGAAATGATATGGCGAGATGGGGATGAAATGTACTATCCAAATGGTGTAACTGATCCAGATTATTGTGTGCTTAAATTTACAGCAAAAAACGGTAGATATTACAGTAATTTCAAATCTGAAGATTTTGAAATTGAATAAAAATATAAAACACATAACAACCGGCTCAAGCTGTCCACTCAACCGCGCACGTAATAAAGTTGCCTGTTAGCTTAGCTCCAGTCCGTTTGCCGCCATCAAATTTATTTAAGGAAACATTCAATGAAAATTATTATAAAAATCATCCTGTTAGTTGTTCTGGTTTCGTTCTCCATCTCGGCACAACAAACGACATTTCAGGATTCCTTGCTCGATCATATGATCGGGAAGTGGGTTCTTCAGGGTACCATAGCGGGAAAAGAAACGACACACGATGTTATCGCAGAATGGGTGCTGAGTCATCAGTACCTGCAACTTCACGAAACCTCGCGTGAGAAGAAAGCTAACTAATGTGCGACTCACTTCCAACCTTGAATCTAACCTGCGGCGAAGCCGTCCCTCTGGAAAAGTGAGTCGCACTTCGAGGAAGGTAAAACTTCAACCCTTTGCACGAGTGAAGCTAACGAAAAAATAGTATGCTGACAGCAGAACGGACTGTCATAAGTTGATCGATAAATAGATCATAACGAGCGTGAGTGCTTGGCAGTTTAAGAAAGGGCATGTGTTTTAAGAATAATTTCAAATTCAGGAGTTGAATTCATGAAATCTAATAAATATGGGATTAAAATTACCTGGTATGGGCATTCAGCATTTTTGCTCGAATCACAGAGAGGTAAAAATATTCTTATCGATCCCTGGCTTGACAATCCTAAAGCGCCTGCGGGAGCGAAGGATATTGCCAATGTCGATCTTATCCTTATCACACACGGACATTCAGATCATATCGGAAACAGTGTTGAGATTGCAAAGCGTACCAATGCTAAGGTGATTTCTATCTTTGAAATCTCTCTCTACATTTCAGACCAGGGAATAACAAATACGCAAGGAATGAATAAAGGAGGAACGGTCGATATCAATGGTGTTAAAGTGACAATGGTGGATGCGAAGCACAGTTCAGGAATAGACCTCAACAGGAAAGTACTCGAAGGTGGTGAACCGGCTGGTTATGTAATTGAATTTGAAAATGGATTTAAAATTTACCATGCAGGCGACACGGCACTTTTCGGCGACATGAAACTGATCGGAGAATTTTATAAGCCGGATTTGGTTATACTGCCTATTGGCGGATTGTACACAACGGGACCCGACGAGGCAGCTTATGCATGCCAGTTATTAAAACCAAAATATATTATCGGAATGCACTATGGAACATTTCCGGTACTAACGGGAACACCTGATGAATTACGAAGGCGGCTACCTGCAGATTTAAGGAAGAGAGTAATCGAACTCGAGGTGGGGAAACAAATTATATTCTGATATCAATCAATAGTTTCTTCAGAATCTCTATCCTCAACAGGTTCAGCAATGAATATCCTGGAGCATTTATCGCCGTTAAATCGGGCAATTTTCTTACACTCTTCGTGGTGCTTACGGACAGCATCGAGATTATCAGCATCATCAGAAAAACAAAAGTCATCCAGCTTTGTGTCGCATTCGATACAGTATTTAGTTTTATCTTGGGTTGAATCTTCGGTAATCAGTATCGGTTTTTTCATATGTCTTTTTATTATTAATCACATACATATAACATACTGAATATATCAAAATGTTCCTGAAAAAACATATAAAATCTACTTTTATTTTTTCCTTATGGAGTTCAAAGATGAATCAGATCATTATTATACTTACAGCCATCGTTCTTTCCTGTGCAAATGCGCAAGAAATACGATCTATCCGCGATGATGTAGGGTACTGCTGGAAAATGGATGAGATGACGAAATTAATCGATTATCTGGGGAAAAATGAAACGGATAAAAAAGTCGGAAATATCATCGCAGGTATTACACCACACGATGATTATTTGTATGCCGCGCGAGTATACTATCCACTCTTTAAAACCATAAAAGCTAAAGAAGTAGTAATCTTTGGAGTAACACACGGGACGGTGAGAAGGGAGATAGGCGATCCGAAAGATATTTTGCTATTTGATAAGTTTAAAGAGTGGAAGGGATTACACCAAAACATCAAAGTATCAGGATTGCGTGAATATATTACACAACATCTTGATACTTCGTTCTTTCAAATAAATGATAAAGCCCACACGCTGGAGCATTCGATTGAAGGGCAGTTGCCATTCCTTCAATATTACAATCCCGATATTAAGATCACACCGATTATGGTAACGGCAATGCCGTATGATAGGATGGAGGTGGTGTCGAAAATGTTGGCAGATATAATTTCAGATTATATCAAACAAAATAATTTAGAACTTGGGAAGGGTATAGTTTTTATCATCTCATCCGATGCAAATCATTATGGGAAAGACTTTAACAACATTCCATTTGGAGAAGATTATGCCGCACATCAGAAGGCAACTGAGCAAGACAGACGAATTGCAAATGATTATTTAAGTGATGTTGTTCAGCCGGAGAAAGTAAAGAAGTTCACAGATGAGATGAAGAATGTTGTTTGGTGCGGGAAGTTTTCTATACCGTTCGGCTTGTTAACGACTGAGAAAGTAGTGAAAAATGTTCTCGATAAAAATCTAACAGGAGAAATACTTCGATACTCAGATACATATACAGAAGGAGTGCTCCCGATTAAAGGGACTGGGTTAGGCACAACCGCGCCATTCTCGCTGAAACATTGGTGCGGATTTCTTTCAGCAGTGTTTTATTTAAAGTAGAGTCCGTTCCTCAGAACGGACAGCTGGGCTGGTCCGATTTGAGAATCGGACTCTACGGTTTGAAACGCTTCAGTCGGAGAGAGTTACTTACTACTGAGACCGAACTCAAAGCCATCGCCCCAGCGGCAAGCATCGGATCGAGGTTGCCGAAAGCCGCAAGTGGTATTAAGATTATGTTATAGATGAATGCCCAGAAAAGATTCTGGCGTATGGTTTTCATGGTTTTCTTTGAAAGTTCTATCGCAGTATTTACATTTCTTAAATCTCCCTTAACAAGAATTATATCGCCAGTCTCGTTTGCAATGTCGGTGCCGGTTCCCATAGCTATCCCGATATCAGCTTGAGCAAGAGCAGGGGAGTCGTTTATTCCGTCACCAACCATGGCTACTGTATTACCTTGCTCCTGAAGTTTTTTAACATTAAGAACTTTATCCTGTGGCAAAACTTCCGCGAGATAATTGGCAATACCGACTTCCTTGGCGATGTTTTCCGCAGTTCTCTTATTATCGCCCGTTATCATCCAGACTGATAAGCCGGAATTGCTCATCGCTTGGATTGCTGACTTAGAAGTTTCTTTGATTTGGTCAGCAACTGCTATGAGACCCGCAAGCTTACCGGCAACCGATACAAAGACAACTGTGTTGCCACTCGATTCTAATTTAGTAACCGAGGATAGATATTCACCGGATGATTTTATTACTTCTTCTAAATATTTATAGTTTCCAACTTTAACAAGCTTCGTATCAACCATGGCTTCGCTCCCTTTTCCGGGGATAGAATCGAACTGGTAGGGAGTACCCAGCTTGATTTCCAAATTATTCGCATGTGCAATAATTGCATGTGCAATTGGATGCTCGGAATATTTCTCAACCATCGCGGCGTAGTAGATCAATTCATTTTGGTTGAATGGTTGAAATGCCATTACCTCCTTAACCGATGGCTTGCCATACGTGACAGTTCCTGTTTTATCAAGGACAACTGTATTGATTTTATGCGCTATTTCTAAGCTTCGTGCATTTTTGATGATAATTCCATGCTCCGCGCCTACTCCGGTACCAACCATAATCGCAGTCGGAGTTGCTAAACCTAAAGCGCATGGACATGCAACCACCAACACAGCAACTGCGCTGAAGATGGCATGAACTAAATTATGCTCGACGCCAAGCAAATACCAAAGAGTAAATGTCAGCACCGATATAAGAATTACAGAAGGAACGAATACAGACGCCACACGGTCTGCTAATTGTTGGATTGGAGCTTTAGAAGCTTGTGCATCTTCGACCAAATTAACGATCTGAGCAAAGAGTGTATCCTTGCCAACCTTCTTTGCTTGAAACGTAAAACTGCCTGATTGATTTATAGTTGCACCGGTTACCTCACTTCCAATCTGTTTCTCAACAGGAATGCTTTCTCCGCTTATCATCGATTCATCGACGAATGAATATCCTTCAGTAAGAATTCCATCCACCGGGATTCGCTCGCCTGGACGAACAATGATCAGATCATCAATCATTACTTGCTTGATGGGGATATCCATTTCTTGACCATTTCGAATGACACGCGCGGTTTTTGATTGTAAATGCAGGAGCTTCTTGAGAGATTCGGACGCTTTCCCTTTTGCTCGTGCTTCGAGTAATCGACCCATAAGAATGAGAGTAATAATCACCGCAGAAGTGTCGTAATAAGTTGTCGGATGTTCTCCGATATCTGTTAGTATTTCTGGAAAGAAAGTAATTATCGCGCTGAAAATAAAAGCGATAGATGTACCTACCGCAACCAATGTATTCATATCGGCAGAGAAATGTTTTAATAGTTTCCAGAAGCCAATGAAGAATCTCCTGCCTGACCAGAGCAGTACCGGAGCCGTAAGAACGAAAAGGAAATAATTCACCCCAAAGAATGAATGTGCAAAAAACATATTCAAGATTGAAATTGGGATCGTTAGGATTGCACTTAAAATGAAGTCTTTTTTCAAAGATGCAGATTCTCTTTGATCGAGATTTTCTTTTACATCTTCAAGATTATCTTCATCCGCCACAACAACTTGATAGCCTATATCTTCAATTGATTTCTTGATGCTTTCAATTGAAATCCTGGAGTCGTCGAATGCTATTACAGCCGATTCGGTAGCGAGATTGACGGAAGCTGAGTTAACACCGTTAAGCTTCGAAAGATTTGTTTGGATACGGTTAACGCAACTGGCACAACTCATACCTTGAATCGGGAGCACTATTTGTTGGATCGAAACAGTAGGTGAAGTCTGAGATGGGATCGTCGTATTCGTATAGGATTTATTTGGGTTGATCATACTAAATTATAAGGAAAACAATATTGGCATCAATGATTCTTGCAGCAATCCGGCAGATTCTCATAAGCGTCCAGATCACGTTTACGATCATTCGCATTATATCCTGCACGAGTAATCGCGATCTCAATTGTTTCGCTGTTAGTCTGAGTCGGTAAATATTTTACCTCGATAGTCTTGACTTCTAAATCCACATTTACCTCTTTAACCCCCTCAAGGTCGTATACTGCTTTCTTTATACTCTCAACACAATGATCGCATCCGATTGTGTTTGATTTAATAAGAGTTGTCTTAAGATTATCGTCTTTCTTACATCCCGTTGATGATAATATCAGCAAGAAGAAGAAAATAGGGATAATATGTTTCATAATTTCACCGATTAGTATTGAAAAATAAAAAGCCGTCCCCCTGTAGAGGAACGGCTTTGCTGAAAAACAAATAGTTTATTTCTTTCCGTTCTCTGTCTTTGTTTCTGAACTCTTCATGCCCGGACATTTTGATTTGTCGCTTTTCGACATGTCACATTTCGCTTTATCACCCTTGGAGCAGTTTTCGCTCATCTTGCCATCTTTCTTGCAGCAATCTTTCGAATTATCAGCGCACTTATGAGCATCTTTGGCGTCCGCTTTCATGCTGTGCATAGGGCATTCTGATTTTTTATCAGAAGTATTCTTGGCAGCTTTTTCTTTCGTCTGGGCTGTCAATAATGAAAACGTAAAGATGACCGCTAAAAAAATACTGAGCAGAGAATGTAATTTCATAAGGTATTCCTAATTGTTGGGACATGAGGATTATTTAATTAAACAAATGTACGAAAATATCCAGAACAAAAGCAAGATATTTTTATCTGAATTATTTTTTATTTCTATCCATTGGATATGATGTGGAGCTCTCAGGAGCAGAATATTTCTCAGGATCACTATCGAATCTCTTTTTGCAGGAAATCGCACAGAAATAATATGTCTTTCCATTATACTCGCTCTTTCCGGCGGCGGTCTGTTCGTCTATGCGCATTTTACATATCGGGTCAATTACCATCTAATTATCTCCATTATAATCAAAGTTTTGTTGTTTAATTTCTGCAGGCGATGTTTTTTGTTGTATCCCTACAACATTAACTAAGCTTTCCCGTACATTATTCAGGATTAATTGACCTGTTTGCGATACCTTAACCCAATATCCCAGCATAGATGTGAGTGAATCAACTGATGAATAATTGCCATCGTACTGATAAAATCCGGAAATAATAATTCCTGTTGGAATTGTTGATATCAATCCGACAGGATACAATTTTGCCGCCGATCCTATTAAATTCCATCCAATGGATACGTTTAATGTCTCGGATTGATTCGGTATTCCTTTCAGAGTTATTGTCTCGGCTGAATCTAATTTTATCCAATAACCACGGCCGACCACCAAACTTTCACATGGCACGTAAACGTTATCGTATAGAAATGCACTTGATACGGCGGATGGAAAGATCACAGATTTTCTCTCATCGGGTTGAGCGAACGGCAGGGATACAATATTCCAGCCCTGATTGAAGCGATAAGATATAAATTGAGAATCGGATTGTGTGAATGACCATATTTCTGAAAACAGACCCCACCCTGCGGCATTCATGGCGCGAACTCTCCAATAATAATTCAGTAACGAGTCTAAGCCGGTTATGGAAAAAGATGTATCGACTATTGCCGAATCCTGATAGACGATTGGATCGAATGAGTTTGTTACCGATATCTGGAAATTGTATCTCGATATTCCTGCAATAGAATTCCAGGTAAAGGAAATGGTATCTGGAAGTCCGGTAATCCCATTTGTAGGGGAGATGAGTTGAACCGGTTCAGGGACTCCAAGAACCGAGAACATTCTCACCAAACTGGGCGGTCCCCACCCGGCAATATTTCTTGCAGTCACGCGCCAGTAATAATAGCCGCCTGATAAATTGTGAATAGTAAAAACAGAATCGATTATATTGGAATCTGAAATTGCAATCGTGGAAAATGAATAATCGGATGCGAGTTCAAATTTGTAATTGACCGCACCCGGAACGACGTACCAAGTACAGACAACCGGTAGAAGTAAATCGGAAGATGAATCAGCCGGTATGTCGAGTTGAACAGACGGAGGAATATCCCACGTTGTAAAAGACCATATTGAACTGTATGTACCCCATCCGGCATTATTCTTCGCGCGCACTCTCCAGTAATAGGTAGTATTCAGTAAGAGTCCCGGAATAGCCGTAGCAGTATCTACAAGAGTTGAATCTAAAACAACATAGGATGTAAATGTGTTTGAAGTCGAAAGATCATATTGATACTTTGTTGCAGTTGTTTCCTTACGCCATTTGCAGATCGTTGGAATAGGAATCAGCGAACTTGCATTCGATGGTATAGCAAGTACGATCTGTGACGGGACATTCCATGTCGTAAATCTACGAATTGCACTGAAAGCTCCCCATCCCGAACTATTTTTTGCACGAACACGCCAATAGTATGTAGTGTTCAGAGCCAGACTGGAAATAGTCGTTGTAGTATCAATTAAAGATGTATCAGAGATAATGAATGTTGAGAAAGTATTTGATATTGATAGATCGAACTGATAGTTTGTTGCAGTAGAAGTTTGTCTCCATTTAAATGTGGTCGGAATCGTAACCCCGGTGCTGAGATCATTTGGTGAGACAAGTACAACTTGAGCAGGTGGAGATTGTTGAGGTGAAACTAACCATAAACAAGTGTTGAGGAATACGATATTATCAGTAGCACCGGCTTCTGTCCAACCATTATACAAAGTATTGCCTGCCTGTCCGGTGCCATCATCGGCAGGAGAGCTGTCGCCAATGCCGGCAACTTTACCAAGTCCGTATCGGGATGTCGCTGCCACTATTTGTGTTGTACCGTGAGAGATTCCATTCATCCAGATATGACCTTTTGCAGATGAGTTGGAGGAGGTCAATCGCATAGATGTACCGCCGTGGTAACTTAGCGCAGTAACGGTTCCGGCTGCGCCGTTGATAATTGAATCAACGCCGGTTTCAATATTTGTATAAACGCCTGTAATGTAGTTGTTAGTCTCGCCACCAGATTGAAAATGAATTCCAAACAAGCTATCGGTTCTAAGATCGTTCCAGACTTCAGGTGAATCCCATCCGTCGCTATCGCGGTCGGAAGCATTATGATCTGCTACCATCATCAATCCGCCGCCATTCTGAACAAAAGATTTGATCGCTAATTTTTCAGCAGCACTGAACGGATTTTGTGGCTCGCAAACAATAAAGAGATTGTAATTCGATAAATCGTATACATTGCCAGCATTCCCATAAGTTATGCCGTACGATGTTGTGAGTGTATGAACAGTAAAGCCCAATTGAACCAGATCGACGCCCCATGCAGATATCGCACCAAGCCAATAAGTCTCAGGAGTTGAGGGCGTTATGTCGGATTGTGCAGGCGAAGGGATAGGTTGTTGAGTATCAATAATCCAATCGGCGTTACCGGCTGTTTCATTTTTTGTGTTATCGAAAAGGGCTTTATACGTCTGTGCGGATGAAAAAACAGTTGCAGAAAGAAAAATAAAAATGTATAAGAAGTACTTCGGCATTTAGAAATAGCAAGATTAATAATGACATATTAAAATATGAATTATTTCTCTAATTTGCTATATTGGAACCATCACTTCATCGTTCTTTATTCTTAATATTCATTTTCATACATCAAGATTAAAAAATAAAGGAAAATTCATGTCTACCATACTGAATGGATCAGAATTAACAGTAGAAAAATTAGTACGAATCGCGCGCCACGGCGAGAAGGTTGAATTAGCAAACGAGGCATTGGCGAGAATAAAAACTTGCCGCGCAATGTTAGAGGAGAAACTTAAAGCCCGTGAGATTATGTACGGAACAAACACCGGAATCGGTGAATTTTCCGAAGTTGTTCTAAACGATGAACAAGTAAAAGAGTTTCAGAAATATTTAATCTACAATCATGCTGCTGGAATCGGCGATCCCGCACCAATAGAGTATGTGCGTGGTGCGATGGCTGGCAGAATTAATGTCCATGCACACGGTAACTCCGGCTGTCGTCCTGAAATCACTTTGACGTTGGTTGATATGTTAAACAAAGGTGTAACGCCTGTTGTTTGTCAGAAGGGTTCAGTCGGTGCGTGCGGTGATCTTGCGCCGATGTCTCAGATTGCATTGCTTATGATGGGTGAGGGAGAGGCGTATTACAAAGGCGAAAAGCTTCCCGGAAAAGTTGCGATGGAAAAAGCAGAGATTCCCATTCCCGGACTTCAAGCACGCGATGGTTTGGCGACAATAAACGGCTCCAACTTGCTCACAGCGATGAGCGCGATTCACATTTACGACATTAATCGCTGGTTAAAGCAGGCAGAGATTGCCTGTGCTATGTCGCTTGAAGCTTTGTTTGCCAACTTGAAACCGTACGATACTCGCTTGCATGAACTGCGCGGATTCTCCGGCGCCATACGAAGCGCTAAAGCAATTATGGCTTGCATAAAAGGAAGTGATTTACAAACAGGAAAGATAAAAACAAAAGTTCAGGATGCGTACTCAATGCGTTCATCGCCGCAGGTAATCGGTACGGCACACGATGCAGTTGCTTACGCGAAAAAGCAAGTTGAGATAGAATTGAATGGCGTTGGCGACAATCCTATTTTTCTACCAGAGCATAAACTGACTTTAACCGGTGCAAATTTCCAGGGTTCACCTGTCTCATTACCGATGGATATGGTAGGTATTGCTGTAACAATGGTGAGTGTACTTTCGGAACGGAGATTGAATCGTCTTTTGAATCCTGCATTAAGTGTTGGACTACCTGCATTCTTGACAAAAGGTGCAGGAATGTTTTCAGGTTTGATGCTCAGTCAGTACACTGCCGATATGCAGATTGTTGAGCAAAGAATTCTTTCGACTCCGGCTTCAATTCAATCTATTCCAGCCGCGGCAGATCAGGAAGATTTTGTTTCGATGGGAATGAACACTGCCATCAAGAACGCTCAGATTTTGGATAACGCTTACGGTGTTCTGGGGATCGAGTTTATGGCGGCGGCACAAGCGCTCGATTTCCGTGAGTTCACACCCGGTATTGGGAACAGAAAAGCAAAGGAAGTAATCAGGAAACATGTAGCACATCTCGATGTAGATCGGCCGCTCTATCCAGATCATACAAAAATGAAAGAAGTTGTTAAGTCTTGTGAGATACTTGAGGAAGTTGAGAAAGTGGCAGGAAGTTTGGAATGATAAGGTGGAGTCTATCGAATGTTCACTTTGAAAGGGCTTGTTTTATGAAGCAAGAAAGATTAACCCGGCGGTCACGAACCATTTCGTGACCGAAGGAGATTTATGGGAAGACGAGGAAGACAATCGCTTAAAGATGAAACAATATTTTTCGTAACTACAACCGTTGTAAGATTCGCACAGGTTTTTACGAAAGATAAATATTGTGATATCTTAATTCACAATATCAAACATTATCAAAAGCATTATAAATTTCTTATACTTGGATATGTTATAATGCCCTCACACTTCCACTGGATCATTGAGGTAAAGCCTGAGTTTGGAACTGTATCCGATATCATGAGGGATATAAAAAAATATAGTGCATGGGATTTAATTGAAGCATTAGAAAAAGATCATCGAGATGATTTAATTAGATTATTTGAGGAAGAATCGAGAGGATATGCAAATCAGAAACGTAAATTTTGGATGAAGCGTTTTGATGATGAGGTTATCAGAAATCCAGAAATGTTCAGAATAAAGTTAGAATATATACATTATAACCCAGTTAAGGCAGATTTAGTTAAAGAGACAGAATTATATAAATATTCAAGTGCCCGGAATTATATGCTTGATGATCAATCAGTATTATATGTCAAAACAACATGGTGTTAATTATTTGCTTTGTTACTGTCATGGTGTGGACCATGACAGCCCTGCGAAAAGAAGTTGTTAAATCGTGTGAGATACTTGATGAAGTTGAGAAAGTGGCAGGAAGTTTGGAATGATAGGATGGAGTTTATCATACATATCCGATTAGATGTACGCAATTCGTTAACATAACTGGATTAGAAATGTTAATCTCAATGCCATACATCGTGAGGATTTAATCTGATGGACAATTTAACACGTAAGAATAGATCGTGGAACATGTCAAGGATATGTTCTACAGATACCGTTGCTGAACAAACAGTTCGTTCGTACTTATATAAACGAGGTTTGAGATTTCACAACAACGATATTACATTACCCGGAAAGCCTGACATTGTATTTCCGAAACTAAAAGCTATATTGTTTATTAATGGATGTTACTGGCATAGACATAAGGGTTGTAAGAGAACAACCATGCCAAAGTCAAACACGACTTACTGGCGAAATAAGTTTAAGATGAACAAACGACGTGATCAGAGAAACGCAAGGAATTTACGCTTGATGGGTTACAGAGTACTCACAATATGGGAATGCCAAACTAAAATAAATTCGAAGTTGGTATCATTGTTTAATAGAATTAGATTGACCCCAACAAAATGAAATATTTACTTGGTGAACTTTTTTGCGGTCCAGGCGGGCTCGCCCTAGGTGCGCGGAATGCAAAGCTCACACGCAAAAATAAGATTTACGAAATCGCCCATGGTTGGGCAAATGACTTCCATAAAGATTCTTGTGATACTTACGCAAGAAATATTTGTCCAGAAGCACCGGAAACCATCATTTGTAAAGATGTTCGCAACCTGGAAATCAAGAAACTGCCTAAGATTGACGCGTTTGCGTATGGATTTCCTTGTAACGATTTTAGTGTCGTGGGAGAGCAAAAAGGAATCAATGGATCATTTGGCCCTTTATATTCGTACGGTGTAAAGGTCCTGGACTTTCATAAACCACAATTTTTCGTAGCAGAAAATGTTGGCGGACTTGCATCTGCTAACCAGGGTATGATATTCAAAAAGATTCTTTCAGATCTTGAAAGTGCGGGCAACGGATATTCAATAACCGTAAATCTGTACCGTGCAGAAGAATATGGTATTCCTCAAACTCGCCATAGAATAATTATTGTTGGGATCGATAAGAATCTTGGTTTGCGATTTCAGGTTCCGAAACCAACAACGATCAATGCGCAGATATCGGCACGACAAGCGATTGAAGTTCCTCCTATCCAAAGCGACGCCCCCAACCATGATTTTACTAAGCAATCCAAAATTGTAGAAGAGAGGCTAAGATACATCAAGCCTGGTGAGAACGCATGGACAGCGGATATACCAAAGCATTTAAGGTTGCAGGTCAAGAATGCAAAACTTAGCCAGATATACAAACGATTACATCCCGACAAACCTTCCTACACGATTACAGGCAGTGGAGGTGGAGGCACACATGGCTATCATTGGAGTATACCAAGAGCATTGACAAATCGCGAAAGAGCTCGCATACAAACTTTTCCTGATCAATTTGTTTTTTTAGGTAGCAAGGAAAGTGTTAGAAGACAGATAGGTATGGCAGTACCTCCAAAGTTGTCTGAGATTATTTTTACCTCCATACTTAAGACGCTAGCAGGAATCGAGTATGATTCGGTTATGTCAAACATACAAATTCAGGAAGACATTTATTCTCTCATGGAAGAATGAACATGATAACACAAGAGATCGAGAAATTTTTGGGATGTTCCTCAAAAGAAGCAACCGTGATTCATGAAAAGGCAATAGCTGGCGGTGAGATCAATTCTGATCTAAATGAGCTCCAATGGTTTGAACAGCGATTTTGTCCCAATGTTGTTTTCATCAATGAGGAAGGTTACACACGTATGTGTGTAGATGCGTTGAAAATCTTAGGACTAACAGCCGCAACAGACTACGGAAGCAGTCGCCAACGAGATATGGGACAACTATGGGCAGATATGACAAGAGGTTACTTGGGTGAATATGCCTTTCAACTTTTTCTTAAAGAACGCTTAGGCATTCAATCGATTCTCGATCACGAAAAAGGCGAGATAAAAGATTTTTTACCAATGGATATTCACGGTGTAAAGGAGCCGAACGGAAACTATCGTGCACCCAAAATCAAGATCAGCGTTAAGACAACGAAGTGGAATGGAATTTGGCTGGACATACCTGGCGATCAATTCAACCACTCAGAAATTTATGTTCTAGTAAAAGTTGGTACAGGACGAGATCACCTTTTCGCCTTTTTCAAACACATCAGTGTATTTAGGGACAAGGTTCTTCCCAGAGGCCAATCGATAGGTGCGATTACAGAGAAAGAATCAAAAGAAATTTATGATAGCCTACCAAACTTCAATCCAGTCGCCGCTTACATTTGCGGATATGTCAAGAAGGATCAACAATATTCCAGTTTAGACTATGTTGGAAAGCGCGGTAGAAAGAATTATACGATCACTTCTTGGAATGGGCCTATCATTTCTGGCGATCTAGAAAAAGTTAAAGAGCGTGAAGCTGTCTCTGGCAAGGTTTCCTTCGAAGGCATCGGTGATTTCGCGCATGACAGTGGATATCTATTCAACACTGGAAAATTACTCTGGGGATTAGAAGATTGGAATTATATTAAAGATAAAATTTAATACCGTTCAAGAATAGTATAGTATCGCACATAAAATTTTATCAAAGCCCAAGCTGTTGGCTAGAGGGATCTTCGGCAAGAGACAAAGTTATTGGACTATAATTTACTTATTGAATAAACTATAATGCACAAATTTATATTTAAACCATTTGATGAGATGACCGAAAAAGATTACGCTACGGTCGGATTCAAATCGGGTTTAGAAATTCATCAACAACTTTTAACCGAGAAAAAACTTTTTTGCCGCTGTCCTGCCGGAAGATACAGCGATAAGTATGACGCTGAAATACTTCGCCATATGCGTCCGACGTTATCGGAACTTGGAGAGTATGACGGCACGGCGTTGATGGAATTCAAAACGAAGAAAGAAATTATTTACCGCATAAAGCGCGAAACAGTTTGCACATACGAAATGGATGATACACCGCCATTTCAAATTGATGAACATGCTCTCGATAGCGCGCTTGCCATAGGGCTGCTGTACGGATGTACAATGGTGGATGAGGTTCATATCGCTCGGAAACAATATTTGGATGGAAGTATTCCAACTGGGTTTCAACGGACGGCTATTGTTGGTGTAGATGGAAAAATCCCTTACAAAAATCGAGAGATAAAAATTATACAACTTTCGATTGAAGAGGATGCTTGTCGAGAAGTGAGCGATATCGGTCATCGCAGAGTTTATATAACAGATCGATTGGGAATGCCGTTGATTGAAACAGTTACCGGTCCTGATATGCGCACACCGATTGAAGTTGCCGAAGTGGCACAGATATGCAGACGCTTGGTCAGAAGCACCGGAAGAGTTCGTACGGGTATTGGTGCCGGCAGGGAAGATGTTAACGTGAGTGTTACAGGCGGAACAAGAATTGAAATAAAAGGCGTGCCTCGAATCGTCAGTATACCGCTTTTAACTTACAACGAGGCAATGCGGCAATGGAATCTTTTGCGACTGCGCGAAGAATTTAAGCGCCGTGGAATCACGGAAAAATCTTTTAAATCGAAAACTGAGAATGTTACAAAAATTCTCCGCAAGACCCGGTATCAACCGATTCAAAACGCAATTGAACAGGGGATGAAAATAAATTGTGTGCTTCTGCAGGGATTCAAAGGATTATTGAGATGGCAAACTCAAACTGACACCTATTTTTCGCGAGAGATATCTGATCGCGTTCGTGTTGTTGCTTGTCTTACAACTTTGCCGAATATCATTCACTCTGACAGTTCCGGTGATACAATCGCTGCATCTGAATGGCAAAATATTAAAAAGCAGATTGGTGGTAAAGACGATGACACCTTAGTGTTAGTCTGGGGTGATGAGCAAGATGCAAATACAGGCGCGCAGGAAATAGTAATTCGGGCAAAAGAAGCGACGATCGGAATTCCATCAGAAACACGTCAAGCGTTTCGAGACGGGACAAACGGTTTTGAAAGAATACTTCCCGGTCCGAATAGAATGTACCCTGACACAGATTTACCTCCTAAACGGATAGAGGATGTAAAGTTGGAAAAATTGCGCCTCACTTTACCGAATAGAATCTGGGAGAATGAAAAGTGGTATCGCAAACTAAAAATTCCTGTTGATGTCATCGAGCCCCTCGCAGCTTCTAAATACACAAAACTATTTGAGACGTTAGTGAAAGATTCAAAATTGAATCCGACGTTAGCTGCAGTTGCATTAATTCAATATCAAAAACGTTTAAAAACATATTTCCCGAAAGCGAAACAAATAGAGATAGAAACCTTTGAAGAAATATTTGAAGCGTTTAAATCCGGTATAATCACGAGAGAAGGAATTATTTTGGCGATGAAGGGGGCGTTCACAAATAGTAAACTCAGATTCCCTAAAAAAATAAAATCAACTGAACTGACAAAAGTTATAAAAGAATCACAAAAGGCAATCAAAAAAATGAAAGTTCAAAAAGAGGACAAGTCAACTGAAATATTGATGGGAACGATAATGCACAAAGTTAGAGGCAGGGTAGAGGGTAGAGTTGTTGCGGAGAAAATCGGATTTCCGGGGAAGGGGAAAAACTAATGGCATCTGACGATTATAAAGGTTATCGAGGAGAAGCATTATCCACGTTGAAAAATTTCGATGCTTTAGTTTGGAGCGATGTTGAGATTAAAACGAGCAAAGGAAATTATACCGGCATAATTCTGCCGCGTTCAGAGACTGCTGATCCTCTGCATGTCGTGATCAAATTGCGCTCGGGCTACAATATTGGAATTGCTGCGAACAAAATACAGAATATTAAAATTACCGGAAGGAAAGAAGCACATTATAAGATTCCCGAAAAAGCATTTCCCTACGATCCCAAAAAACCAAATGTGAAACTCCTTGGAACCGGAGGTACAATTGCAAGTCGTCTCGATTACAGAACTGGCGCTGTTATCCCCGCTTTCTCTCCCGGTGAATTATACGGCTCCGTTCCCGAACTTGCTGATATCTGTAATCTCGAAACAGAAAAACTTTACGGAGTCTTCAGCGAAAATATGGGACCCGAACAATGGCGTGGAACTGCCGAAGCAATCGGGCGTGAAATTGAAAAAGGTGTTCAGGGAATTGTCATCGGACATGGCACAGATACAATGCACCATACCGCGGCAATACTTTCCTTTATGGTGCAGAATTCGCCCGTGCCCATAGTCATGGTCGGATCACAGCGGTCGAGCGACCGTCCATCTTCAGATGCAGCGTTAAATTTGCAGCATAGCGTAAAGACAGCAGCCGAAAGCGATATCGCTGAAGTTATGGTTTGTATGTTCGGACCAACATCTGATACATACGGATTGCTTCACCGAGGAACGCGAGTCAGAAAGATGCATTCCAGTTACCGTTCAACTTTCAGAACAATCGGAGATATACCGATTGCAATGGTTAGCACGGAAAAAATAATTCCAATCCGTCAAGACTATAAACGCCGTCGCAACGATAAGAACGTCATCATTAATACTGCATTCGAAGAGAAAGTTAGCATTGTGTATTACTATCCAAATATGAAACCGGATATTATCGACTCGCTTATTGATAACAATTACAAAGGAATCGTTATTGCCGGAACGGGACTCGGACATGTAAACAAACCGCTCTATCCATCTTTGAAACGGGCGAAAGAAAAAGGAATAGCAGTTTACATGACTGTACAAACTTTGTGGGGATATGTTCAGATGTATGTTTATGACACAGGGCGCGACATGATGGAATTAGGCGTTATACCCGGTGAAAATATGCTGCCTGAAGTTGGTTACATGAAATTGGGTTGGGCATTAGGTCAAACAAATGATTTGGAAAAAGTAAGAGATATTATGATGACACCAATTGCCGGTGAGATCACTGAACGTGAACCGAGCAACGGATATCTAATTTTTCAGGGGGGTATACCAGAAGTCGAGGAGTTTATATCGAAATATAGGAAGTGATTTTTGGATATGGATTCGGTCGCTAAATCCAAGAACATTGAACAGACCAGAGTTTCCGGCAAGCGCAATGTCAAAGCTCTCGGATTGGTCAGCATGTTCAACGACATCGCTTCCGAGATGGTATATCCGATCATACCTATTTTCCTTACGGCAGTTTTAGGAACTCCGGTTGCAGTTGTTGGCATCATTGAAGGAATCGCAGAAGCAACTGCAAGCATTCTGAAAGTATTTTCCGGCTGGCTCTCAGATAGATTGCGTCATCGTAAATCTTTTGTAGCGGCAGGTTATACACTTTCGGCAATTGCAAAGATCGTTCTTTCATTTGCGGCATCGTGGTTGTACGTTTTAATCGCACGATTTATGGATCGATTCGGTAAAGGGATTCGCACATCTGCACGCGATGCGCTTATTGCCGATTCTGCTACACCCGAAACACGCGGTGCGGCATTTGGTCTCCATCGTGCATTAGATACATTAGGGGCAGTGGTCGGTCCGTTATTAGCGTTGGTGCTTCTTCACTTTTTAGATAATAAATATTCACTAATTTTTCTTCTTGCATCCATTCCTGCGTTCATCGGTGTCGGGATTTTACTGTTGGTAGTAAAAGAACCAAAGCACGAAAGCAAGAATCAAGTATTCAAGTTAAAATTATCTCTGCGCTCATTCAATAAGCCGTATAAATTATTTCTGTTAGTGAACGTTCTCTTTGCACTCGGTAACAGCTCTGATGCTTTTCTAATTTTAAGAACTCAATCGCTCGGTTACACGGCGCCGGTCGCCGTGTTGCTCTATGTTTTATTTAACGCATTCTATTCATTACTATCGTATCCTCTTGGAAAACTATCCGATCGATTTGGTGCACGACCGATCCTCATCGCTTCGTTTCTTCTCTTCGCGGTTGTCTATGCGGGCTTTGGAATGGCGAGCAACGGATTTATTCTCTGGTTATTATTTCCAATGTACGGATTGTATATGGCGATGAGCGAAGGTATCAGCAAAGCTTACATTTCTAATCTTGTTCCGTCAGAATCACGCGCAACTGCAATCGGACTTTTCTACACATCAACAGGTATCGTAACATTTTTCTCAAGCTTTATCGCCGGTTTACTCTGGAATTATATTGGCGTTTCGGCTCCGTTTTATTTTGGAGCGGTTTGCTCATTATTAGCAATGTTAGTATTTCTCAGCGATAGCTTGCTTGGTAAAGCAAAAGCTTAATGTAGAAGCTTAATTGCATCCATCAAAATTCTTGTTTACATTAGAATCACACAGTCACCTCTCAACCGGATGAATGTGACTGTATCAACTGCCTTGCGCTCCCGGCGATTTGCGCGATTTAGGTGGAATGTTGTACTGATTTGATGTCTAAGGAGAACCAACGATGAAGGTTCTTTTCGTTTACCCGCGATATCCAGATACCTTCTGGAGTTTCAAGCACGCATTAAAATTCATATCTAAAAAAGCCAGTCTACCACCGTTAGGACTCCTGACTGTTGCCGCTATGCTTCCGAAGGATTGGGAAAAACGTTTGGTTGACTTGAATGTCGCAAACCTCGAAGATGACGACATCCAGTGGGCGGATTATGTTTTCATCAGCGCGATGTCGATTCAAAGTGAGTCTGTTAGAACAATTATTCATCGGTGCAAGTCACTTGGGACAAAGATTGTCGCAGGCGGTCCGCTTTTCACTGCCCGTCACGAAGAGTTTACGGATGTAGATCATTTTGTACTTAACGAGGCAGAGATTACGCTGCCATTATTTTTAGAAGATTTAAAAAACGGGACTGCCAAGCAAATCTACACAACAGACGAGTGGGCTGACATTGGAACTACACCAACACCACTTTGGGAGCTGATTAATTTCAAACACTATGCAACGATGAATCTACAGTACTCTCGCGGTTGTCCCTATGATTGCGATTTCTGTGATATCACTGTCCTTTATGGTCGGAAGCCGCGCACGAAAGAAAAAGGTCAGGTCATCGCTGAATTAGAAAGTCTTTATACCTCTGGATGGCGGGGAAATGTTTTTTTTGTCGATGATAATTTTATAGGCAATAAAGGAAAAGTGAAGAAGGAGATTCTTCCTGCTATCATTCAGTGGATGAATCAAAGGAAACATCCTTTCGTATTCTCTACCGAAGCGTCTATCAATCTTGCTGACGATGAAGAGCTTATGAGATTGATGGTTCAAGCCGGCTTTGACGCTGTGTTCATAGGTATCGAATCGCCCAACGAAGATAGTTTAGTGGAGTGTAGTAAAGTAACGAACAAGAATCGCGACATGATCGCATGTGTTAAGAAGATTCAGCAATTTGGTTTGCAAGTTCAAGGCGGATTTATTGTCGGGTTTGATAACGATCCTGCTTCTATCTTCGAACGGCTTTCTGCATTCATACAGGAAAGCGGTATTGCTACTGCAATGGTTGGATTGTTAAATGCACCGAAAGGGACAAAGCTGTACAAGCGGCTTCATAATGAGGGGAGATTATTAGAATCGTTTACCGGCGACAACACCGATTTTTCAATGAACTTCGTACCAAAGATGAGCCGTGAAGCGCTTATCGAGGGATATAAAAATATTCTTAAGAATATATATTCCCCGAAACAATATTATGCAAGAGTAAAAGAGTTTCTCAAAAATTACAAACAGCCCCCCTTAGGCAAATATAACTTTAAGCTAAGTAGAGTGATGGCGCTATACAAATCGATGCTCTTGCTTGGAGTGATTGGAAAGGAACGCTATCAATACTGGAAACTTTTTATCTGGACGCTCATACGGCACCCCCGGCTTTTTCCGCTCGCTATTACACTTTCGATTTACGGGTTCCACTTCCGGAGAGTATTTGAGCAGAACATAGCGAATCTATAAATAATTTCACCACGGAGACGCTGAGAACGCAGAGATAATCTCAGAGTCTCTGCGGTGATACTTTTATTCGTCCTTAAATTTTCTACCTTTCGTACGGCTTCGCATTTCGTTCATTCGCTCGTTCTTGTACGATTCATACTTTTTTAATTGTTCAGTAGTGAGCAGTGGTTCAATCTCTTTATCCATTGACGACATGCGCATCCGCTCGTTCTTCATCATCGATCTTTTATTCAATGGTTTCGATGATTGTTCCTGAGCCGCTTGTTTTTCCTGCCGAGTCATGATTTCCGTAACCTTCGCTGTTTGCTCATCGGTAAGCTTTAATGCTTCCTGTAATCGTTGTATCCGACGCTCAGTACGCTGTTGATTTTGTGCACTGATTAAACCGGTTAACCCGATAAAGAGCACTGCGAGCAGGAGGGACTTGTATATTTTCATCTTTCATTCCTTATATATTTATGAATTGATAATCGATATTCAATATCTAAGACAATTGAAATATAAGATAGGTTTAAGTGGGAATCAAATCTTGACATTTATCCGAACATTTACTAATTTAACCCATCATAAAAATAATGGGATTAAGAGGGGAAAGGATCCCATTTGGATAAACCTACACAGCATTATGGATTTTAAAAGAGGGCA
This sequence comes from uncultured Chlorobiaceae bacterium, assembly GCA_964520905.1. Classification (GTDB taxonomy): domain Bacteria; phylum Bacteroidota; class Ignavibacteria; order UBA10030; family SZUA-254; genus JAGVIE01. The sequence continues at coordinate 131,562 of CAZFQL010000010.1, forward strand.
GAGTTCAACCCATCGTTCTATAGAATATTTATTAGAAGATGACGAAAAACAGAAATAGATACAACCGTACATCGGTTAGCATCCCAAGACGACAGTCACTGAACTTCGATTATTGACTAATTGTAAGTTATTATCTTATAAATATTTGAAAGGTTATTAACATGGATATCACACGAAACACCTACTCGCAGGGGATAAAAACATTTATTTTCATTATAGTTTCCCTTGCATTTACACATTCGAAACTCATTTCTCAAGAAGGTGGACGAACGCTTAGCCAATACCAGAATGCGATAATCTTGGCTGTCGGTAATTTTACCCCAACTACCGGAACAGGAGGCTTGTTTATTCAGGCCGGTTATTATTACGAAACCAATCCGGGATTATATATTGGTGCCGACCTCGAATACTCTGCGTTTAAATCCACAGTCTTCTCCGTTGATAATGTCGGTATCACATCGGTTGGAGTATCGACGAAAGTAAAATATCTGTTAACGAAAGACAAAATCAACCCGTATATCGGCGCGGGACTTGGCTACGCGACGAAAATAATTAATGAAAGTGATGTTCAAGCAGGACGCCCGAATTTGATTCTCACGAGTAGCTCTGCAACCAGCATTTTAGTGCAAGGACTCGTTGGAGCGATGGGAACTCTGTCCGACAATCTGAACGCAGTTGTCGAAGCACGTTACAGTTATGACTGGATGCGTACTAAGTTAGGTAGTAATGACGAATGGCTTAATATGGGAGGGATCACTCTTATGGGCGGTATTCAAATACTTTTTTAAATCTAATTTGATTAACACCTAATTCAATCGTTTACTGAACTAATATAAAGGAGCTTTATTATGAAAAGGGTACATCTGATTTTCAATATCGCAATCTGTGTATCAATGTTGCTCATCCTGTTTGGTTGTGGATCATCGCCAATGACCACAAAGGTTTTAAATGCCGACGCATTTCTATCTTCAAAAAGTATCACGATAAATGATTTCTCCGCGAAAGATGCAACACTGAACTATGATGGAAATGCCGATAGTCTCGGACATGTTATGGCGGCTTTGATTCAAAAAGAAATCAAGCAGATAAAAAATCCGGTCGAAACATTCCTTGGGAAGAGTGATAGTATTACTACGGATATGGTTGTTGAAGGGAAATTCACTCTCATTGATGCCGGAAGCGGAGCTGCACGAATTCTTATAGGGACGGGTGGTGCAACAGTTTCTGTTAAAGGAGTTGTCAAAGATAAATCGGGAACGGTGATTGCCGAATTCAGCAAAAGCAAAACCAGCTCAGGTGGACCTTTGGGAATGGGCGGATTGCTTGCCGGAAGCGGGACAAAAATTATTGGTGACAACATGGAAGACATTGCCAAAGACGTTGCCAAATTTATTATGAAGCAAATAAATAATAAATAGATTATCCAGTATTTCTAATAGCCGTTGATCTTTCGATTTTGATAAAATGTAGCCGATGATCAAACATTAAGTTCCAAACGAACAATAAAATTTGAAGTGAGGTCCAAATGGTGACCTTTTACCCGGGGTGAAGGCTATGTCCAAATTTAGCAGTAAACCTGCAGTTCAACAGTGGTTAATACTTTATTAAATTTCCCGAAAAGAGAATACGGGGCAAGCAAAATCCCACGCAAGCGGGATCGCTGATAATAAAAAAAGAACTTTGACAAGATGGAGTCCACTTTTAAAGTGGCCTCCATCTTTCTTTTTTGTTGCAACAGTCATTAGTTTTGGGCGGAGGGGATGAACTACGTCTTCAAGAATCGCCTGAGTGATATCCGCATTTGTATTCGTTCCTTTCAATACAACTTTCAAGTTCTATTGAACACCTACCTCGTGATAGAATAAAATCTTCTTCATACTATTTAACGGGCACCTTTTCTGGATAGACATTGTTGTTAACATAAAGCAAATGATCATGAAATATAGTCATAATAATGTTTAACATTTTAAGAAAGGTAGGTAACAGTATATGAAACAAATGGAGAAGAAAAGTCTACTTACACCAGATGAAACACGTTCCTTCCCAAAAGGTAAGTTAGAGCTTGTTACATTAGAAGGTGTTACGTTTGGCAAAATGACATTACAACCGGGATGGAAATGGTCCGAATCCGTCAAGCCGATTGCCAAAACAAAGAGTTGTGAAGCACCGCATACCCAATATCAGGTTTCGGGTCGGATGATGGTTAAGATGGATGATGGAACAGAAAAGGAATTCGGTCCGGGAGATGTATCCATTATTCCACCGGGGCATGATGCGTGGGTTGTGGGAAATGATCCGGTTGTAGCAATAGATATAACTGGTATGACCAATTATGCAATACAAAAATAATTAAACTACAATAATGCAAACCAAAATAACATAATTCAAGGTAAATCAGAAAGGAAATAAATAATCATGTCATATTTATTAGTAAAACAAAATGTGGGAGAGTTCAACAAATGGAAATCGTTATATGATAAACATTCAGATACACGAAAGGCGAGTGGTTCAAAAGGCGCACGCATGTTTCGTAACGCCAATAACCCGAATGAAACTCTGCTTTTGTTTGAGTGGAACAACATAGATGATGCCCGTAAATTTACTCAGTCGGATGATTTACGGCTAAGGATGCAGGAAGCCGGTGTTACCGGACAACCTGATTTTTATTTTCTGGATGAAATCGAACGAACATCCGCATAAATACCTGTAGTAAAAAATAATACAATGGAGCCGGTTCAGCAATCATGAAAATGTTCAGAAATAGTGTCACGATGTCGTACTGAACCGGCTTCTATTGTTATATCCTAATCAATAATACTATCAAAACAATCTAAATAGAAAGGTTTTATTTAATGAAAAAATTATCATCGTATATCGTACTTGTCCTGGTGGGACTGGTTTTCTTTGGGGCGGCGAACGCTGTCGCTCAAAAGGAAATGAAGAAAGAAACAGTCCTGTGGGCTGCTGAAGATCTCAAATGGGAACCCCTTGCAGGCGCACCTCCGGGTGTTATGAGCGTAAAGCTGTGGGGTGACAACACAAAAGGAGCGTACGGTGGATTTACAAAGTTCCCGGCTGGCTTCAAGGCACCACTACATTACCACACGGATGCTACAAAGATTGTGGTTATCAAGGGAGCGTATACGTATAACGGCAAGAAGTATGGTCCCGGTTCGTATGTCTATGTTCCCGCTGGACTGAAGCATGAGAGCGGTGGTGTTGCGGATTCTGAGTCCATTTTCTTTATAGAACAGTCCGGCAAATTTGACTTGAATATCGTTGAGCCGCCAAACGGGAAAAAATAGGACGAAGGATTCCCTGAACTCATCAGGAAGAGACTCAAACGTTCGTACTTTGAATATAATGGAGTCCACTTTAAGAGTGGGCTCCATTTTTCTATCATCATTATTACGATCAGTCACCTTGTTTAACTTTTTCCAAATTCATTCCGCATTTTGAACACTTACCAGCTTTGTCAGACTTTACTTCCGGGTGCATCGGGCAAACATACATTTCTGCATGGGTTTCAGATTTAGTCACTGCTTTAGGCATTGTCTTTTTCGTCAGTGCCATTCCGCATTTCGAACATTTTCCTTCTTTGTCAGATGTAATCTCGGGGTGCATCGGACAACTATACATCGAAATATTCTTAGTTGTTTCCTTTTTCATGCAATCAGAGTTGACATCGTGTTTATGAGATGCGTCTTCTTTTTTTGTGCATTCTGATTTTTTATCACCAGATTTATCGCTCGCACAGCAAGATTTTTTTGTTTCTTTTTTTGCGTCTGTTTTCTTTGATTCAGTTTGTGATAGAACCACGGAAACTGATAGTATTACTATGAATAGCAGAGCGAACATATTTCGTAATTTCATTTGTTACTCCTTATTATTAATTTTTGTTGATTGTGATATTTAATTAAATTCTTACGTTGATCTTAATGATGTCCTTCATGCCCGGTTCCGACTTGGGTCGTGTCCATAGTTGTAAAGTGGTAGAACATATCGTTTGCAGTCATTCCGGTGCCGTGATTACCCATCATATTCATATTGCCCATTTGTGATTCCATCATCTTAATCATGTCGCTGCCCATATGAATCATATATCTCATGTTAGGAATCATCATAGAATCGGGTTGTAAGATGCATTGGGTGTTATTTCCGTTCCATTGAAATTTACCAGATGTACGATGTTGCGACTTCAGATGATTCATCTTCATAGAATCCATCATCGCATTACCCATCATTCCGTGTCCCATCGAATCGCTGATAGGGCAGAGGGAATCAGCCATAGCAAGCTCACTTATGAGATGGAAATTCTTTTCTACAATCGCCCGATCAACCGGCTTGCCAAAGTTGATTGTGATTGCCTCATCTAAACGGACGCCTGCAGCACCATCTTTTGGAAGGATTGTGAAGTTTGCTGTTGGCGAACTACCAAGCAATGAAGTAGAATCTTTAGCACAGCCGGTTAGGACAAGCACAGCAATCACTATGGTGAATAATATTTTCGTGTTCATGTTATCTTCTTTCTTTTAGTTTGATTAAAATCGGTTTCTTACTATTTCACTTTTTCCAAATTCATTCCGCATTTAGAATATTTTCTTTCAGTGCGAAACATATTTCGTAATTTCATTTGTTACTCCTTTTGTTTAATTATTTGTGTTGTTATTAAAATGATTTTGTCATTATCATTATTATCATCACCGAAGCCATGACCACACTACCAATTATGATCGGTGTTGATAATTTAAAACCGCCATTATCACCAGAGTGTCCACTCATCGGTTGAGATTTCACTAAAGCATCGGCGATGATTGGCTTATTAAGTTTATTTTCGTTTACTGATTCGATCTCAAAGATTATTCGATAATCGGATGGATGATGCAAACTGAATTTATATTCATATTCCTGATTCTTAGAGACAATGAACTTTTGGCTCGAGATAACAGCATTATTATCTCCAACATCTCGAAGCGTAACGGTACCTTCCATTGGGAGAAGGGTAGAATCGTTCAACGGATAGACCCGAAGAAAGGCAGATGATTCTTGATCAAATATAATGGCCGGAATCTCAGCAACGACTCTATAATCATCGGTGATAATCTCTTTTACAAGTTTTTCGGGATGAGTTGCGTTTTGTTCGTGAGAAGAATGGTCCATCATCATCCCCGACATCATGCATCCGGAAAAGAGCAAAAACGAGGATATCAAAATTAGATTGAGAATTAGGACTATCCTGTTTTGCTTCTTCATCTGTTTCATTATTCTTTCTGTGTGTTTCATTGTTATTCCTTTACCTCAATTGTTCCTTCGATCATATTCATGGGACACGCGAAAGTGAACGACCCGGAAATTTCTGGTGTGAATTCCACATCACTGATCTCGAAAGGAGTGAGCAATTTCTTAACGTCAAAGTCCTTGAAAGAAACGGTAGCCGTGCATCCTTCCTCCTGAAGATCAAAGTTAAGATGCAACGGGATTCCCTTTTTTACAATGATAGTGTTCGGATGATAGCCATCTTTTATTGTTATGGTGGCTTCCTGCATGCCATCATCATTGATGAATGCATAACCCTTCGATGGAGTTGCTATTTTTTTATGTTCAGAATGTGATTCCGTTTTCTGTGTGTGCTGTTTATGTCCACTTGAACCCATAGAACATTGAGCATAAATATTCACAGATGCGATAAAGATACTCAAGATGATAATAGTAATATAAAATGTGAATTGTTTCATTGTGTTACTCCTTATAATTATAGTTGTGATTTAATGTTGATGTTCCGATTCACCGGTGGAATCGTGATCTGTTTCATGCTCATGTTCCTCGTTTGCTTCATTATGCTGGGGTTGGTTAGTTGACTGTTGTAGGGCGCTTCCACCAACACCGAACTCGTAAACTAACTTTCCGCCTAAATGTGCACCATAGAGCATCGTAACTACGGCAAGAATCCCCATTGCCAAATAAATGGTTTGATAAAACCTTTTTGTTGGTAATGATGTCTTAAGGAAACTCCTCCAAATCAATAGTAGAATAAAAATTCCTCCAACTATCAAACCGATAGTCTCGTGAGTTTCCATGATTTCATGTGCAGCTTCGCTATGCGCAACTGTGTCGGCAGCAATTAGTCCGGTGATGCCTGTTATAATGATCGCGATAACTCCGAAAACTTGCGCCCACCAGCCGGCATTTTTGAATGATTCTTTCTTCAAAAATATACCGAGTAAGTCCCAAAGTAATCCGACTGAAAGTATTGCAATCGGGAAGTGTACAAAATACGGATGTATGTTTTGCATATAATTTCTCCTTTATAAGATGTTATTGTTTAAACTTATTATTTTCATTATTCCTTCATCCAGCTTGCCATTTTCGACATATGAAGTTTTCCTTTCTTGAGTGCACGTTCTTTCATCCATGTGAATAGAATTGGTGTTACTACTAAAACGTGAATGGTTGAAGTGATAAGTCCGCCAATCATCGGTGCGGCTAACGGCTGCATAACATCGGCGCCAACGCCGGTACTCCACATGATCGGGATAAGTGCTATCAAACTGGTTCCTACAGTCATTACTTTGGGCCGCAAGCGAAGAACTGATCCTTCAACTGTCGCTTGTTGAATGTCTTCCAACGTGATGGGACCACGTTTGCCGAGTTCGTGGTCGCGCAATCTTCTGTCAAGCGATTCGTGAAGGTAAACCACCATTACCACGCCCGTTTCAACTGCAAGTCCGTAGAGAGCTATGAAGCCCACCCAGACTGCAACAGAAAAATTATATCCAAGGAAATAAATTAGGTACACACCTCCAATCAGTGCGAACGGAACGGAGAGCATAACCACAAACGCTTCTGCGAAATCTTTTGTAACGAAGTACAGCATCACATAAATAATTAAAAACACAATCGGCATCAAAAATTGAAGGCGCTGCTTTGCCCGTATCTGATTTTCCCACTGACCGCTCCATTGAAGTGTGTAGCCCTGTGGCAGTGTGAGTTCTTTTTCCAGAACTTCTTTTGCCTCGCCCACAAAACTTCCCATATCGCGTCCGCGCACGTTGAGAAATACGATTGAACGAAGCTGTGCATTCTCACTCGAAATCATTGGTGGACCGGGAACGATTTCAATTTTCGCTAATTGAGCAAGGGGAACATAAGAGCGAGATGAAACTGTTGATGGATTTGAGATTTCAGATTTGGGATTGGAAATTTCAGATCGATTTGTATTCGACATTCTGCCACTCTGTCCGCCATTCATACCTGAAGAAACTGTTTGCGTCGGAGATGAACTCATTTGTCCGGGTGATGCTGTGTTTACAGGAACAAGAAGATTCTTAAGCGCTTCAATGTTATCCCGGTATTCACGTTCATAACGAACACGGATGGGGAAACGTTGCCGACCTTCAATAACTGTCCCAATATTTTGTCCACCGATAGCTGTCTCGATGATATCCTGCACATCGCCTATATTGATTCCATATCTCGCAACTGCTTCACGATCTATCTTAATATCCAGGAATAAACCACCCTGCGTTCGTTCGGCATACAAGTCAGCCGCACCCGGGACCTTTCGAACAATTTGTTCTGCCTGAATTGCCAATCGCTCAAGCGTGTCCAAATCTTTACCGAATATTTTAATACCGAGGTCGGTTCGCACACCCGTTGAAAGCATATTGATGCGGTTGATGATTGGCTGTGTCCAACCGTTGCGAACGCCGGGGAATTGCAGCTTCGCATCAAGCTCTGATATGATGTCGTCCTTCGTGATTCCTTTTCTCCACTGAGATTTTGGTTTTAGTAAGATGATTGACTCAATCATACTAATCGGCGCCGGGTCGGTTGAGGTTTCGGCTTTTCCAACTTTTCCTAAAACTTGTTGAACTTCCGGTAAGGATTTGATGATTGCATCCTGCACTTGCAGTATGCGGTTCACTTCCGTAATGGAAGCGGAGGGAAGTGTTACAGGCATAAAGAGCAAACTTCCTTCATCCAACGGAGGCATGAACTCTGATCCCATATTCATCATCATAGGAATCGTAATTAGAAGAGCAATGATGTTGAAGGCGATAGTAAGTTTTCGATGTTTTAAAACCCAATGAATGATAGGTGCATAAATCCAGTTTAAGAATTTTGTGATGGGATTTTTATTTTCAGTTCTGAACTTGCCGCGAGTAAGCATCGTCATCAGCATAGGAACAAGTGTAATAGCGATGATTGCCGATCCGGCGAGAACGAATGTTTTTGTGAATGCAAGAGGATGGAATAACTTACCTTCTTGCCCTTCTAAAAGAAACACAGGCAGGAATGAAACAACCATGATTGCGACAGAGAAGAAAATTGCTGGTCCTACTTGTTTTGCTGACAGGATCGAGATTTCTATGTAGTCTTCTTTTGTCAATTCGGGTTTCTCTTCCTGAGCGCGGGCGACATTCCGATAAGCATTCTCAACGAGAACAATTGAGGCATCAACAATAACTCCAATCGCAACGGCAATTCCACCCAACGACATAATGTTGGAAGTAATGTTGAACATTTTCATTCCGATGAAAGCGATTAACACTGCAATCGGAATTTCAATTATAACGCGCAAGACACTTCGGACGTGCATCAGAAAAAGTAAAACCATCAGTCCAACCACGATGGCTTCCTCAATCAATGTGCTTCTTAGTGTGTTGACTGCTGCCATTATCAAATCACTTCGATCATAGGCAGGTTTTATTTCCACACCTTCAGGCAAACCAGGCGATATTTCTTTTATTTTTGTCTTTATACGGTCGATCACCGCCTTGGCGTTCTCTCCGTACCTCATCACAACAATACCGCCTACAACTTGTCCTTTGCCATCTTTCTCAATCGAACCGCGGCGGATATCGGGACCTATCTGCACTGTTCCAACGTTGCTGACGTAGATCGGTATTCCATTCGAACCTGTTCCGACAACTATATTTTGAATATCCCGAACAGACTGTATATAACCTTGTCCGCGGACAAAATATTCTGCATTATTGATTTCAAGAAGTTTTCCACCGACATCATTGTTGGAACGCATAACTGCGTTTTGAATATTCGAAAGAGATAAGCCATACGCTTTCATCTTATTCGGGTCAACATCAACCTGATACTGACGAACATATCCGCCGATGCTTGCAACTTCTGCAACGCCCTGCACTCCTTGAAGATTCAGCTTAACGTACCAATCCTGAATTGCGCGCAGTGTTCCTAAATCTTGCTTGCCTTCGAGTGTGTACCAAAATACGTGGCCGACTCCGGTTCCATCTGGTCCGAGTTGCACTTTTGAACCTTGAGGAAGCGCCGATTGGATTGTGGATAATTTTTCCAGCACACGGCTTCGCGCCCAGTAAGGATCGGTTCGATCTTCGAAGATGATGTAGATGAATGACATTCCGAACATTGACTGCGCCCGAATTGCATGAACTTCGGGAACACCTTGCAATGCAGTAACGAGAGGGAATGTAACCTGATCTTCGATTAATTGCGGTGAACGTCCCATCCATTCTGTAAAAACTATAACCTGATTTTCGGATAAGTCAGGAATTGCATCTAACGGAGTGTGAACAACAGCCCAGATGCCCCAAGCGATGATTATCAGATAAACAAGAATTACGACAAACTTGTTACGCGCTGAGTAGTCTATTATTTTTTCTATCATGGTAGTCTCGGTTTAGTCTATGTTAGATTTTTGATTTCAGATTGCATATTACAGGTACGGTGGTGAATCTTCTTTGACCGAATATGGTTTTTCGTGTATGTTCAGCACTGTTTGCATAAATTTAAAAATCATCTTGCAAACTTCTTCATAACCTTCGATTATTTCTTCGGCTGATGCATAAGCACGATTCAAATAGAGAAAAAATTCATTTTTATACTTTCGTAATGAATATCCCTCAACGATGTTAGAAGAAACAGATTTTGCTGAACGGCGAATTTGGCTTCCCTCTTCATACATTTCATATTTCGGTAAAGTCAGAGTCATTGCATGTACTTTAACAGCAAGTTCATGACTTCTCTTATATATTTCAAGCTTTCTATATCCTTCATCTGTCATAAAATAATCCTTTCAAATATTTTTATTATAATTTGAAATCTGTAATCTCCAATCTACAATCTATTTGACTATGATTTTTCCTTCAAGCATATCCATTCCGCAATGAAATCTGTACACACCAGCTCGCTTCGGTGTAATTTCGATTGTGGTTGTTTTATGCGGAGTTAAATATTTCTTGATATTGAAATCAGGGAATACAACTTCATCAGTGCATTTAGATTCGTCGTGGCGTTCAAAATGGATGGTAAGCTTTTGACCCTTTCGAGCGTGAATCTCAGAAGGAGAATATCCACCATCCACAATTACTTTCACTTCGCTTTGCATTTGATGTCCTGAATGTTCCTCATTAGATTTTTGATTATTATCATCCGGTCGTTCCTTTTTTCCATCGTGTTGATGTCCGCCGGATGTGCCGCCGGGTTGCTGGAGCTGACTCTCCGATTCGAGCAAATATCCTCCCGAGGTTACAACGTTTTCATTTTCTTCAAGTCCTGAAAGAACTTCGATGAAAGATCCGCTGCTGATTCCAAGTGTTACATCACGAGGTTCAAATGTGTTTGGTTTAACTTCTATCCAAACAAGAGTTCTCTTCCCAGTATATAAAACAGCGGTTGTAGGAACCACAAGCGCTGAAGATGATGGAACATGAATTTGCGCTTTCACATACATTTGTGGTTTCAACTTTCCGTTTGGATTTTCAAACTCAGTTCGAACCCTCACTGTTCTCGTTTCATTGTTGAGGACAGGATCTATAAATGTAACTTTGCCTTTGAATTTTTCATTTGGGTAAGATTCAGTTGTGATTTGTACGGGATGATTCATCAAAATAAATCGAATGTCTTTCTCGTACACATCTAAATAAATCCACACTTTCGATAAGTCGGCAAGTTTGTATAGTATCATTCCTTCGTCCACATATTGTCCTTCCTGAATTTCTTTTGTGAGAACTGTGCCGGATATGGGCGAGAAATATGTCATCGTTGATTGTGTTTGTCTATTTTCTTCAATACCTGAAATTTGTTTTTCCGTCATTCCGAAATGGATACGCAATCTATCTTTTGATGCTTGTAGCATTAGAGATTGATTAGCGCCGGTTGAGTTCAGAGCGATAATAAATTCCTGTTGGGCAGAGACTAAATCGGGACTGTACAAATCAAACAACGGCTGACCTTGCTTCACTAATTCGCCTGTGAAATTGACATAGAGTTTTTCTATTCGCCCTCTGAACCGAGCAGTAACAGTTGTTTGTAATGGCTCTGCAAAGTCAACAACTCCGACGACAGATATTTCTTTATTGATGTCCTGACGTGTAACCGTTGTCGTGGAGACATTTGCAATTACACGCTGCGACGCCGAGAGACTAACCTGCTGCAAGTTTTTAATTTCATCATCCGACGCATCTTGCATTTTTGTTTTCTTTACCAAAGCCATTCCGCAAACAGGGCAGGCACCCGGACGGTCCGAGACGACGGATGGATGCATGGGGCAGGTGTAGTAACTTTTTTCTTCTGATGTTTGCTGGCTTGACGTTTCTGGTTGTGCCTCGTCTGCATAGACAGGAGTTCTCTCCATTCCCATCGGAGATTTACCGGGATGATCGCTGCGGTCGCCGGGAAGCATAGAATCTGTCCAGTAGAGAATTTTACGCTCAGGTTTAGATGGAAATATTTTCGGATAGAAATACATTCCTGCTAAACCTACCACGACAATGATAAGTACACTGATGATAATATTTTTTTTCATATCTAATTCCTTCTACTCGTACTTTGTTCTTCGTTCTTTGTTATTTGTAATTAGTCATTTGTGATTAGATCATCTGAAATCTGACATCTAAAATCTTCACAAAATTTCTTCGATGTCTCTGCAGCCGATTTCTTTCTCAAGGTCTGCAAGTGTTTGTTCAAACTCCATGCGTTTCATTAAGAATTCCATCTTAAACATCACTAACATCCTATAAGAATCGATGAGCATCAGAAAATCTGTGCGACCTGTTTGATAATTCGTTAGTGTAGCGCTTAGAGCTTGTTCGGATTGCGGAATTATACTTTCGCGGTAAAGGTCGTACTGACTCTTAAGTGAAACTGCTTTTGTGTAAAAATCTTTTACTCTTGATAGAAGCATATTTCGTTCGTCATTATACATCGCTGTTGATTTCCTGATGTTTGCATATGCTTCTTCAACCCGTGCGTTGGCTTTTCCTAAAGTCCAGAATGAAAACGGGAGCGAGACTCCGGCTGCCAAACTCCATCCCCGAAAGCCGGTCATTGGTGAGCTTACGTACTCAACTCCTAATTTGAAATCGGGAAGATATTCTAACTTGGCAAGATGAAGCATCTCGCGGTCTTGTTCTACCATTAGTGAGTCACTTCGTAAACGTGAGCATCGTTTCAGGGCGGCTTCTTGAACCTGTGTGATATCAACATTAAACTGTATCGTATCGGGGGCGATTGCTTGACCGGTAAACTCAGATATATTCCGGTTCAATAATTGCGCTAACATTGCAAGCATACCTGTTTCTTTTTGTTCGAGTGTTAATCGGTCATTTTCAAACTTGGTAAGTTCAACTTGTGCTTTGAGGATATCTTGCATTGTAACTTTCCCGACCGAGTATTGTAACCGAGCGATCTCTATGAACTGTTGCATGAGTTTTTTGTTTTCGTCATTAAGCGTTAATGCTTTCTGAATGTACCAAAGCTCGTAGAAAGTAGATTTAACGCGCATAATTACTTCCACAGATTTCTCGTTGTATTCTTGCTGATATCTCTGTGCTGCGATGTCCGCTGCTTTTCCCATTGATGAAAGTTTTCCTGGGAATGGAAACATCTGCATAAGCTCAACATTTGCCCACATTGCTTCGTTTGGTTTCAAGCCCTGCATCTCCATCAATCTGAATGTCAATTCAGGATTGTCGAGTGATTTTACTTGCGGCACCTTAGCTTCAGCCGCTTCAATCTGATGGCTTTGGGCTTTAAGCTGTAAATTATTTTCAAGAGCTTCATCGATTAGTTCATTTAACTCAAGCTTTGGCTTTTCCTGAGCGAGCATCAACGATGCAGACATAATCAGATACAGAAATAAAATCTTTTTCATAATTCCTCATAAAAATATTACTGAGCTAAATTCGTCATTTAGATTAAATTGACGATAAATCAATAAAACATAACAACATCATTGACAAAAGTCAATAATGCAACGTATCAAACTATTTTGAGGATTAAATCAGTAGTGAAGAGGTGAAGATCGGTATGTCTTCGATGAGAGGGGGTGAGTGGATACCGCTTAAAAATATTTTTGAAACATGTTGGAAATCAATACTCGGTGAAGTATGGAGTATTGGAGTAATGGAGTATTGAAGTTTTGTTACATCATTCTTTTCTGTTTGCAGAAACTCAGTCTGGTTGCGATCAGCGGCAATAATTGTTTTGCAGCAAGAAGATTCCGTTTTAGAAATTTGTAAATTGCCGGCGTCCATTTTATCTGTATCGCACATACCGCATGAATTGCTCGAAACTGTTTCCATCATTTTGCAATAATGCAAAACGACCGGTAGCCCGATGTTGAAAACCGAAAAGATTCCAGCAAGAAGAATAGCAACCGAGCGATATTTAGATGAGTTTACCATGTTATTAATTGTAACACTACTTTTGTACGATTAATTCCTTCTTAAGATACAATAATTTTTGAGAAAGACAAAATACGGAGATCACAACCGATAAAATAATCTTATATGGATAATAGATGGATATTCAGTTTTTGAAATGGAGTAGAGAAAAGCTATATTTTGTCCATGAAAAGAGAACTATGTCCAAAGCGATAAACCCCGTCCTTATTGCCGCGCGTGAATTATCTATTCGTTTCGGTGAGCAGGTTGTTTTGAATAACGCAACAATGAGCGTTCATCAATCCGACAGAATCGGCTTGATCGGAAACAATGGTTCAGGTAAATCGACGCTGCTAAAAATTATTGCAGATATGATGGAACCGGATTCAGGAACGGTGACACGAAGGAGAAACATCATGATAGGATACCTCTCACAAGACTTTCAACTCGATCCTGCATTATCGGTGTACGAGAATATTCTGGAGGGAGCACACGATGTCATCGCGATTCTCAGGGAATACGAGTCGCTTCCACCTACATCAGAAAAACGACATCTTCTTGAGGCATACATTCATCATAGGGACGGATGGAATTTAGAAAACAGGATTGAAACGGCAATGCACTCGCTAAATGCGCCTGAGAAAAATCGTGATATTATGACGCTCTCCGGCGGAGAGAAACGCCGTGTAGCGTTGTGCAAAGCAATTATCTCACGCCCCGATCTCCTCATCCTCGACGAACCGACAAATCACCTTGATACCCAATCAATAGAATGGATGGAGGAATTTTTAGAGAAATACTCAGGTGCATGTCTCTTTGTTACACACGATAGATATTTTCTCGATTCAATTGCGACACGGATTATCGAACTTGTGAATGGTGTTTGTTACTCGCACACCGGTAATTACACCGACTTCATGCTTGATAAAGCTGAGCGTGAATCGCAATTAGAGACGGAAGAAAGGAAGAGAAACCGTTTTCTGCTCCGTGAGCTTGAATGGGTGCGCAAGGGACCACGGGCACGGCGAACCAAATCGAAAAGCCGGCTAAGCAAATATTTTGAGGAAGCTGAGAAGAAAGGGCATGAACCGGAGGCGGAAGTTGAGTTGATTATCCCGCCTGCATCTGTTCTTGGATCAAAAATTCTGAACTTGAAGAATGTTGGGATTGAGCTTGGTGGTAAAAAACTATTTACTAAAGTGGATTTCAATTTCGACAGGACAAGGAAGCTTGGCATTATCGGTCGTAACGGTCTTGGCAAAACCACGCTATTGAAAATCATACTTGGTGAATTGCACCCAACTGAAGGTCATGCGGAAGTCGGCGATAGAACAATCTTTAACTACATCGATCAATCACGTTTGGCACTGAACGATGATAACACTGTCTTACAGGAAATTGGAGAAGGCAACGAGTGGATTATCTTTGGCGAAGAACGTCTGACGGTTTGGAAATATCTGCGGCGATTTCTGTTTGATGATGACAGGATGCAGACAAAGGTTGGGAAACTTTCCGGCGGTGAGCGGAGCCGTCTGTTATTGGCAAAGATATTGAAAAATGGCGGCAACTTCCTGATCTTAGATGAACCGACAAACGATCTCGACCTGTCGACATTGCGTGTTCTTGAAGAAGCTCTTTCTGCATTCGATGGATGTGTTATAGCAGTGAGCCATGACCGGTATTTTCTGAACCGTGTGTGCAATGGTATTCTTGCCTTTGAAGGAGACGGTCCCAATGGGACAGGTTATGTACATTTCAGTGAAGGCGATTACGATTATTACTTAGAGAAACGCAACGCCCGTTTAGCAGAGGCAGAGGGGAAGTCCGCTGAAGCGAAACAGCAAGACGTGCAGTCGAAACTGCAGACCAAAAAGCCAAAGAAAAAATTAAGCTGGAAAGACGCAAAAGAATTAGAGACAATTGAGCAGGGAATTATCCGCGCCGAGGAAGATGTGGAACGCATTGAGGGAATCTTCTCTGCGCACGATTTCTACGACCAGCATGGGGAGCATACTGTGAAATTGACCAAAGAACTTGCCGCAACGAAAGAACAACTTGAGCGCCTCTATGCCCGATGGCATGAGCTTGAGGAATTAAGGACGGGGGTGCAATGAACCTACTTGTGAGACGTTCGCTAATTTGTGAATATCTTAATTGTTAGTATATTTCTAATCAATTGCCATTTATGTAAGTGTGCATGAAAATTGTGTAACCATGGGAAACATAAATGATAAAAAAGAACAAGATACAAAAAGAAATCAATGTAGTTCCAGAAGTTATAGAGCGGAGAATATTGCTTATTCGCGGGCAGAAGGTTATGCTGGATTTTCACCTTGCCGAGTTGTACGACGTAGAAACCAAAACGCTGAAACGGGCGGTTAAGAGAAACCTTGATAGATTTCCGACGGACTTCATGTTTGCACTTACACCGGATGAGTACACACCTTTAAGGTACCAATTTGGCACCTTAAAGAGAGGGGCGCATTCCAAGTACCATCCAAATATGTTTACAGAAATCATGGCGCACAGTGCGTTTTCTTATGCCGATGGCATGAACTTGAGGAATTACGAACGGGGATACAATGAAGTGGCTTGCTAATCTCATTAGCATTTTTTATTTTGTTGCAGGTTTGATGATGCAGAATATTTCGGACCACAATTTTTTATGATTTGAATAGAGGCGGAGTAGACATGGCTACGAAAAAGCAAACAATCAATGTTAAAGGTACGGATGTAACAATCATACAGGTAAATGAGACTGATTACATTTCATTGACCGACATGATTAAGACATTCGGCGATGAGAGCATTATTTATAACTGGTTGAGAAATAGAAACACAATCGAATTCTTGGGCATTTGGGAACAAATTCACAACACTCATTTTAACCCTCTCGAATTCGAGGGGTTTAAAAAACAATAATAAATTGAAATAAGAATGCTTGACAACGAAACAAACATACGCCTCTATGCCCGATGGCATGAGCTTGTGGAATTACGGGCGAGGATTGAATGAATACTGAGATAAAAACCATCAAGGGCGAAGAAAAGAAATGAGCTACATCTTATGATTACATATCAATTAGTGGAGGAATAATAAATGGCACTTGATTCGAGATATCCGGCAGGTTCGCAGTGGCGAAAATGGGACCTTCACATTCACACGCCGGCTTCAATAGGCAACGGGTACGGTGCGAATGATGATCCGACTTGGCAGCGATTTATTGCAGACTTGGAATCGTTACCGCCTGAGTTCAAGGCAATCGGTATCAATGACTACCTATTCATCGACGGATACCGAAAAGTCTTGGATTTCAAGCAAGAAGGGAGGCTAGCGAATATTGACTTGATTCTTCCGGTGCTTGAGTTTAGATTAGCAAAGTTTGCGGGGTCGGACGAACGCTTGAGGAAAATCAACTTTCATGTCATTATCTCGGATGAGATCAAAATCGAGGTTATTCAGCAACAATTCCTAAATGCTCTTACAAGTAAGTACAAGCTTTCTCCAGGTCTACAAGGAGTCCGGTGGAGTGGTGTCATCAGCCAAGACAGCTTGACAGATCTTGGAAGGCAGATTAAAGCTACTGTTCCACCTGAAAAACTCGGTCAATACGGATCTGATCTTAAAGAAGGTTTCAATAATCTCACTCTTGACGAGGATCAGATCCTAAGCATCTTAGGAGAGTCAACCTACTTTAAGAAAGGAAATAGTCAGTTCTTTCTAACTGCTGTAGGAAAGACGGAATGGGAAAGTCTTGCCTGGGCAGACGGTTCGATTGCAGATAAGAAGGATCAAATTAACAAAGTTGATCTTGTGTTCATTGCATCTGAGAATCCGGATCACTTTCAACGGGCGAAGGCGAAACTCAAAGAGCAACATGTCAACGATCTTCTGCTTGATTGCAGCGACGCGCATTATTTTTCCGACCAAGCAGCGCAAAAGGACAGGGTCGGCAACTGTTTCACCTGGATCAAAGCTGACCCAACGTTCGAAGGTCTGCGTCAGATACTTTTTGAACCGGAAGAGAGATTAAGAATTCAAGATAGGAATCCCGAGATTGATTTCGTCAGACCATTCTTCTCTCGGATCAAGGTTAATGCCCAACCAGTCTTCACGGAGCCTAGCGTGGTGTTCCGTGATATTGACATTCCCCTAAATCGTAGTTTGGTTGCCATCATTGGTGGCCGTGGAACAGGAAAAAGCTTACTCTTGGATGGGATTTTCAAAACGTTTAACAAGAAGGATGTGAACGAGAGAATAGACGCAATCTCCCTCTCTCACGGTTTTGATGTATACTATGCCAAGGAGGAGAGTGTTAAACCAACAAGATATGAATTTGAAGGGGAGAACATCTTGTCCTACCTCCACGTGACTCAAGGTGAAGTGAAGGAAATAGTCCATCCTCCCGACAAACTCTACCAACACATCTTTTCAATTCTCGGAATGGATACTGAGACATCGTACAAGGGTGTAGACGAACGCATCACTGGAATACTATCTCAGATGGCTGGCATCAAGCGATGGCTCGAGTACACTGACTCAGAGGGTAACCGAACCAATACTCGCCAATACAATGAGAAAAAGAAAACCGACAGTGAACAACTGATAGGTACTCTCACGACTTCAAAGAACCAGAGCCTCATTCAGGAATACCGATACAACAAGACAAGCCTTGGTGACAACGAGCGAAAGCAAAGCGCTCTTAAATCTTTGAAGGAAAACCTAACAGAATTTGCCACAGGTGTCAACGAGACAATTCGTATCTTGAACAGCGAGTTGGGTATAGCGATTTCAGAAGTTGACTTCACAGCACAATTGAGCGTGATCAACGCGGGTATGATGACTCTTCAGACAGAGCAGACTAAACTTCAGAATAAGAACAATGAAATTGAAGAGAGTTTCAAAACACAGGGAATTGAAGGCGATGTAACGACGTTGTTAGAGAAGGTCAATTACCATAGTTCTGAATTCCAAAGGGTTGACTCAATGCTAGCCGAAATCAAACGCAGAGAAGATGAGTACGCAAGGCTTCTTATAGCTCGCAATAACTTTGGGCTTGAACTAATCGGAGCAATGAGACGTCAGCGTGACGGATTTATCAAGAACTGGAAAGAGTTGCAGAAAGGTAAAGACGGTTGGAGCGCCGAACAGAAACAACTGGTTCACCGCCTGCTCGCTGAAATTGCAATCAAGGCTGTTGTTCAGTTTGATAAGTTCACATTTGTGGAAGGTCTATATCAGTACCTGAACGGTCACAAGTTCAGAGAAACCAGTACCAAAAAACCTCTAGATCGAGTTTCTGATTGCTTCCAGATTCACAATTGGTGGGACTTCGTCAAGTTCATTCAGAACAAGCCTATCTTCCGAGACGACTCTGGCAATCCATTCACTCTGGATGAATTACTCACGTCTGAATTTATTCCATACAACCAAATTGAAAACGTGCTCAGCTATTTGTATGAGAACCGTGAGAGATCGAAGTACCTGCAGATTGTGCCGATTGTGAAATACAAGGGGAAGACTCCCAATAAATTATCGGTGGGCCAGCGAGGAACGCTGTTCGTCAGTCTGAAGCTTGCAACTGATGCATTCATGACTCCATTTGTCTTCGATCAACCAGAGGATGATCTTGACAATGAGTTCATAATGACTGACTTGGTCCCGATCTTCAAACAGATTAAGAAGTATCGACAAGTGATTATTGTAACGCACAACGCCAACCTTGTCGTGAATGCCGATGCTGAGCAAGTTATTGTTGCTCACAACGAAGACGAAAACATCCGGTACATAAGCGGTGCATTGGAAAACACGTCAAGTCCAGATCCAGCTATTGCAGACTATCTTCTCAGGCAGGGCATCAGAGAACATGTGTGCCAGATACTTGAAGGGGGAAAAATTGCATTCGAGAAGCGAGAGCAGAAATACGGATTTCGATAGAAACTCTCTACGACACCGGGTAGGGATGGAGGGGAAGAAACAGGGGAAATTGTTTAACAGTTTAATGCAAAGAGCGTTTCGAGAAGAATTGCTGAAATAACTAACTATTTTTATTTGTAAACAAAACACTTTCTATGCTTAAAGAAATCCTAATTCAAAACTTACGTGTTGTATTTGTCGGAACGACGGTAACGGAAATATCGGACGAGCTTGGGTTCTATTATCTGACTCCGAAGAACCGGTTTTGGGAAATGCTTGAATATGCCAACATCACACCAACAATTGTCATCTCCCAATCGGATCGTAAGGCGCTGGTTGGTGCGAAGCAAACCGGAATACTCGATGACCTGTACAAGCAATTCTTCTTCGAGAAAAAGGAATCAACATTACTAAAACTTCGCATCGGTTTAACCGACCTCAACCGTCGGCTTGTCGTCAGCAAAGATGATGACCCATCGGCAGAACCCACACCCGACGATATCCAAAAATTTATCAAGAAAATAGAAAAATACAAGCCGAAGATTGTTGCATTTGTAACGAGCGTGGAAATTTTTGAGAAATGTTTTAAGCGGCTTTATCCAACAGCTACTTGTCAGCGGGGAAAGCAAGAATTTTTGATAGGTAATTCAGAAGTTTGGCTGCTGTGTAGTACCAGCGGGCGGGTAAAAGATACAGACGCAATTGAGCAAGTGTTTGGAGACCTTGCAGACCGACTTAGCAGTTTGGAGAAAGAGGGTCCGATCCCGAAATCGTTGGGATCTTGATCTAGTGGCTGTTCAAAAAGTCGGTAAGCTGTCATTCTGAGGGAGTGAAGCGACCGAAGAATCTCCAATTACAATGTAGTTTTGAGATTCTTCTCCCGCACTTCGTGCGGGAGAAGAATGACAATTCTTTTTTTAGAGACCCAGGATGTTTGAAGGGGAGATGATAAACAAACTATTACAACAGAAAATTATTGTAGGTATCGTTTTAAAAAGCCTGGCAGGCATCAATAAAAATTAATTGCACCCTCTTATGAGTATGCGAGTACGTTACCTGTCAAACCCATTAAAAAGCGGAAGTAGTCGAGGAAGAATTCATCAAGCATTACACAAAAGTGTGTAGTTTTGTTTGATATCGCTTTCAATCTCCGTGCGGGAATCTTTATCTTCCTGTGGTAATATGCAAATACAATTTGCATTATTCTCCTTGAAAGATGGTGTATTGTGTATCCGAATCGATAAGTCGCTTGTTCGCCCACAAAAAATTCGACTATGAGCTATCCTACCATCCGGATTTTGATTCCGACTGGTGATGAAGTATACGGCTCCGAAATTATCAAACTTTGTACCCAATGGGTACGCCCTAAACTTATACTCTTTACCTGATATACCTTTAATACGAACATTTCCTAATCCATCCATGATATGTCCTTTCTATTGGTGACAAGAATGAATCACATATGAATGTACAAAATACTTGCACCAATACCTAATAAGGGTGAATAACCTTGCGAAAGATCACTTATCCCTTAAACATTTTCAATCCAAAAATATCCTCCACACCGACCGGTTCAACGGAGAAAAACGGCTCGCCGTATTTCACACCGATCTGCTGTCCATAGTATTTCATCCTCGTTTCCATGAAATCGAGGAAAGATTTTTGACTGAGGAATGTTTCAGGATCGGAAGAGTCCGGATTATAAAACTGAGATTTGTGCGCTTTGACGGCTTCCACACGAATCTCATAAACATCCGAAATATCAACGATAAATGATGGAGTGAACTCATACTTCTGCATGTAATGAAAATATTTCTGCGGACGCCATGCTTGTAGTTTCTTGCCGTAAGTTTTAATTGCAATCTTTCTTAAACCGGAGTAGAATTGTGCCTCACGGCAAAGATAATGCGCATGGACATGGTCGGGATGCCGCTCTTGCCAGTGGGGGATGAGGATAATTTCCGGCTGGTATTTGCGGTACATCTCAATTACTTTCGACATATTCTTTTTATTTACCTCGATGTCGCCATCCGGTATGCGAAGGTTCTCACGGGCTTTCACACCAAGTATTTTCGCGGCTTTTTTAGCTTCCAAACTTCTTATTTTTTTATTTCCGCGTGTGCCAAGCTCGCCTTCAGTTAAATCGATGATGCCGACTTTGTACCCAAGCTTCACATATTTCGCAACCGTTCCGCCACAAGCAAGCTCAACATCATCGGGGTGTGCGCCAATAGCAAGTAAGTCTAATTTCATATTGTCTCCTTTTGAATTTTCATAATGATTAAAAAGGGGGATGTCATGGTGAGCAATCATGAGCGGAGTCGAATGACGAACCATGACATATCAGCATATGGTCACACTTCGACAAGCTCAGTGTGACAATCTCTCATTCGGATTTTCTTTCCAATATATTAAATGCTCAAATGTAATGCAATCCGTTTGATTATAAACTCACGTTTGGATATATTCATTCAACCATATGACTATCCTGAAAACATTCACTGTAAGCGAGCTTACGAGACGCATCAAAGGAGTGCTGGAAACATCCTTCACGAATGTTTCTGTAGAAGGGGAGATATCCAACTTCAAGCGGCACTCATCTGGTCATCTTTATTTCACATTGAAAGATGAAGGCGCGCAAGTCTCAGCCGTTATGTGGCGTGGCAGAGCATCCAACCTTTTCTTCACACCGCAGGATGGAATGAAAGTCGTTGCCTCAGGTAAAATTACAGTTTATGAACCGCAAGGCAAGTATCAAATAGACGTTGTCCAATTGCAGCCGCGCGGTATCGGTGAGCTTCAGCTTGCGTTTGAGCGGTTAAAACAAAAACTTTCTGATGAAGGAATGTTCGATGCCGAACATAAAAAACCATTACCCAAATATCCAGAGCGAATAGGAATTGTTACTTCACCAACCGGCGCGGCAATACAGGATATTCTTAATATTCTTTCCCGCCGGTTTCCTGCGGTGGAAGTTTTACTTTATCCGGTAAAGGTTCAAGGTGAAGGAGCAGCCAAAGAAATAGCAGATGCAATAAAAGATTTTAACAAGCTTGGCAAGATTGACGTTATGATTGTCGGCAGGGGAGGCGGCTCGCTTGAAGATTTGTGGGCATTCAACGAAGAAATTGTTGCACGGGCAATCTATAATTCAAAAATTCCAATCATCAGTGCAGTCGGGCATGAAATCGATTTTACAATAGCAGATTTCGTCGCCGACCTTAGAGCGCCGACGCCATCTGCGGCGGCAGAGTTGGTTGTGAGACACCAATCCGAAATAATTGAATATCTGAGCAATTTTTGCTATAATACTGAACAAGATATCAGGAACATTATTACATCGCAGAAAGATAGAATCTTATCCTTGGTGCAGAGCTATTCATTCAATAGACCGTTAGATTTAGTTAGACAATATTCACAACAAGTAGATGAATTGAATCGTCAGCTTCACCATGCAACCATACATTCTTTCACTCTCAATAGGCAGGAATTAAATTCGCTTCAAAAGCGGATTGCGTCTGTTAATCCAACTGCCGTATTGGAACGCGGTTATGCTATCGTGTACAAAGGTTCAGAGGTGGCCGACCGAGCGAATAAGCTGTATCCTGAGGATTCAATCGAAATAAAATTCCATGATGATAAGGTACCGGCTAAGGTACAATGAAAAAGTCAAAAGTAAAAATTAAAAAATATTTTTAGGAATATAATAAGGATGAAGATTTTTCTTTTGCATTTTTAATCTTGAATTGATTTAGTATGAACACAAAAAAAACAGTAACACAAAAAGTATCATCATCAACATTCGAGCACTCGATGAAACGGCTCGAAGAAATTGTCGAGAAGCTCGAATCGGGCAGCGTACCGCTTGATAATGCGATGGAATTGTATGAAGAAGGCGTGAATATCTCGAAGCAGTGTCTTGAGAAATTATCACAGGCAGAATTGAAGTTAAAAAAATTAAGCAAAGATATAAATGGTAACTTCGAGTTATTCGAAGGAAACGAAGAATAATAATCAAGAAACCCAAGTGGAGTATAAATACCTAAACAATATCAACTCACCTGCCGACCTTAGAAAATTACCTGTCTCGGAGCTTAAGAATGTTTCGGATGAGGTTCGGGAATTTATCATTGATGCAATATCAAAAACCGGCGGACATCTTGGCGCAGGTCTTGGAACAGTTGAACTTGCTGTTGTATTGCATTATGTATTCAATACGCCTGACGATAAACTTGTTTGGGATGTGGGGCATCAGGCATATCCGCATAAGGTTTTAACAGGGCGTAGAGACCTTTTCCATACAATCAGACAGTATCATGGTATCAGCGGCTTTTTAAAGCGATCTGAGAGCGAATATGATACATTTGGCGCGGGACATGCGAGCACTTCTATTTCTTCAGCGCTGGGGATGGCAGTCGCGCGCGATTTAGCTGGCGATAAGTACAGGGTTGTCGCGGTCATCGGAGACGGAGCAATGACCGGCGGCATGGCATACGAAGCGATGAATAATGCAGGATTGCAGAATAGAAACCTCATAGTAATCTTGAATGATAACAATATGTCGATCGGACCGAATGTATGGGCTTTCGCAAATTATTTTACCGAATTGATTGCAAGTCCAAGATACAACAAATTCAAATCGACAGTTTGGGATTTAACAGGGAAGCTTGATAACCTTGGCGACAGAATAAGAAAACTTGCGGCGCGCGTAGAAGAAGGCATCAAGGTTGTAATCACACCGGGAATGCTCTTCGAAGCGCTTGGGTTTCGTTACTTTGGTCCGATCAACGGGCACAACATTCCTCGGCTGGTTAAAATATTTAATGAGATTAAAGATTTACCTAATCCTATCTTTGTCCATGTAACAACCAGAAAAGGGAAGGGATACAAACCCGCTGAAGAAGATGAGCAAGCGCTTCACGGCGTAACACCGTTCGATAAAATAACAGGTATATCGCCAAAGAAAGATGGAGTCGCTACATCATACACAGAGATCTTCGGGAAGACTGTAGTTGAACTAGCGAAAAACAACCCAAAAATTGTTGGAATAACAGCGGCTATGCCTGAAGGTACAGGCCTGGATAAACTTAAAGTTGAAATCCCCGAAAGATTTTTTGATGTCGGCATCGCTGAACAACACGCTGTAACATTCGCGGCGGGTTTAGCAACGCAGGGCTTCATTCCTATTACTGCAATTTACTCGACTTTTTTACAGCGTGCATTCGATCAGATCGTTCATGATGTTGCACTACAGCATCTGCATGTCATCTTCTGTCTCGATCGCGGCGGTCTTGTTGGCGCTGATGGTCCAACTCATCATGGTGTTCTAGATATTGCTTACCTTCGGTGTATTCCCGGAATGGTTATCATGGCGCCAAAGGATGAAAGCGAATTGAGGGATATGCTCTACACTGCGGTTGAATATAAGGATGGTCCAATAGCACTGCGATTTCCAAGAGCGAATGGCTTGGGCGTACCATTGAAAACGGAATTCAATAAACTCGAGATTGGCAAAGCTGAAATTATTCATTCCGGAAAAGATATTGCGGTTCTCGCCGTTGGTAATATGGTTTATCCGTCATTAAGAGCGGCGGAGTTGCTTGCAAGTGAAGGCATCTATGCAGAGGTAGTAAACATGCGATTCGTTAAGCCGCTCGATCATAGTTTGTTAGAAGATATTTGTAAGCGGTTCTCATACATCGTAACGGTTGAAGATCATGTAGTTAAAGGTGGTTTCGGAAGCGCAGTTCTCGAAACGATTTCAGAAAAGAAATATCAGAATGTTCATCTTCGCATTCATGGTATACCTGATGAATTCATCGAGCATGCAACGATAGCCGAGCTTCATTCCATGCTTAAGCTTGATGCACAGGGGATTTCAGGTGTGGTAAAAGATTTCCTCAAAAAAGAAAAATCAAAAAATTCACTCGAAACATTAGTATCATAGGAGAAATAATAATCTCATGAAAAAGATTCGCTTGGGCGTGGTTGGTCTTGGATGGGTATCGCAGATTTTTCACCTTCCGATTCTCACGAAGTGTGATGACGTTGAAGTTGTAGCAGTGTGTGACAAAGATAAATCCCGCGTGCGTATGATTGCCGACCGTTTCGGTATCAAGGAAGTCTACACCGATTACGAAATGATGCTCAAGCAAGCTGAGATCGATGTCGTTGACATCTGCACAAGCACCGATACGCATTTGCCGATAACCATAGCGGCTCTTGAATCCGGCAAGGATGTTTTTGTTGAAAAACCAATAGCCCGTAAATACACAGAAGCATTACAAATGGCTGAGAAAGCGAAGGAGCTAAAACGCAAGTTGATGGTCGGTATGAATAATCGCTTCAGACCCGACACGATGATTCTGAAAAGCTTTATTGAAAAGGGCGAAGTCGGGAAAATATTTTTTGTTAAAGCAGGCTGGTTAAAAAAATTATCCGCTGACAATAAATGGCTGACGCAGAAAGATAAATCGGGCGGGGGAGTATTTCTCGATCTTGGAATCGTTATGTTGGATTTGATTTT
Source organism: uncultured Chlorobiaceae bacterium (assembly GCA_964520905.1). Taxonomy (GTDB): domain Bacteria; phylum Bacteroidota; class Ignavibacteria; order UBA10030; family SZUA-254; genus JAGVIE01. The sequence continues at coordinate 157,662 of CAZFQL010000010.1, forward strand.
ATGGATGCTCGGTTTCCCCCCCGTTCAGAGAGTCAGCGCAAAAATGTATATGCACAAAACAAAGAGCGTCGAGGATTCATGCATTATATTTGCCGAGATGAAGTATGGTATTTCTCTTGTGTTAGAGACAAGCTGGTCATACCAATGCGCCCAGGATTTTTTCTATTGCGATTTTTTCGGCTCAGAAGGCAGTGCGATGATAAATCCTCTGCGAATTCATAAGCAATTACACGGGAACTTAGTAAACGTAACGCCGGTCAAGATGGAACCTCCTCTTAATGTCTTGAGGAAAAGCTACGAGAATGAATTGAAACATTTTATCGGCGCCGCGCGGGGACTTCACACGGTTATCTCGACCGGAGATGAAGCCGTTCAGCGAATGAAAGTTGTTGAAGCGATTTACCAATCTGCAGCAAAAGGCAAAGAGATAATAATAAAATGAAAACAAATCCGGTCATTGCACTTTTGACCGATTTCGGTGTTGAGGATGGATATGTTGCCTCGATGAAGGCGGTGATTCTTTCACGTGCGCCAAATTGCAGAATCATCGATGTATCGCATTCAGTCCAACCTCAGAATATCGATCAGGCTGCATTTCTGCTCTGGAGTTCGTATAAGTATTTCCCCAAGAATACGATTTTCATCTGTATAGTCGATCCGGGAGTCGGGACGGACAGAAAAATACTATGTGCTGAGGGCGAAGGTTATAAATTTCTTGCACCCGACAACGGTATTCTGAAATTTATTCTCGGTTCGATTAAGAAAATGAAAATTTATTCCGTGAATAATCCAAAATATTTTTTAACCGATATTAGTTCTACTTTTCATGGCAGGGATATATTCGCGCCTGCTGCCGCTCATATTGTCAATGGTTTAGAGATAAAAAAACTGGGACCTCAAACCACACCGTTGTTTCATGCCGAGCACTTTGTTGAAATATTACCGATAGTGCACGAACGGTATCATGGGAAAATTATCAACATAGATCGCTATGGAAATATTATCACTAATTTTCTTTTGAAGGAAAAACCTTCAAGTACGCTTCATCTTAAGGTTGCTCAGAAGACAATAAATGAATTAGAAGATAATTATGCCAATGCGAACTCAAAAAATCCTTTCATGATAATAGGCAGCGCTAAATTACTTGAGGTTGCTGTTAAAAACGGAAGTGCATCCCGCATACTTCATCCAAACATTAACCAAGAGATAATTCTGGATATCGATTGAATGAAAACTAATCGAACTAATCTTGATGAGCTTTTCATGATGGAGTGCATTGCGCTTGCAAGGAAAGGCGCCGGGTATGTGAGTCCAAACCCGATGGTAGGCGCGGTGATTGTAAAAGATGGGAAGGTGGTTGGAAGAGGTTATCATAAACGTTTCGGCGGTCCTCATGCTGAAGTGGAGGCAATCCGCAATGCAAAATCTTCAGTCAGTGGCGCAACAATTTATATCAATCTTGAGCCGTGCAATTATTATGGCAAAACTCCCCCATGTACCGATTTGATAATCAAGAATAAAATATCGAAAGTCGTAATCGGCAGCAGAGATCCAAATCCGCTCGTTTCTGGAAAAGGTATTCGCCAGCTTCGTAAATCCGGAATAGAAGTTATTGAAGGGGCGCTTCAAGACGAATGCCGAAAATTAAATGAATCATTTTCAAAATACATCACAAAGAATTTACCGTTTGTTACGCTCAAGATTGCACAATCACTGGATGGCAAAATCTCTCAGGCAACCAATGCTCAAAGATGGATAACAAATAAAGCGTCACGAAATCTTGTTCATTTACTTCGTTCGCATTATGACGCTGTTCTGGTCGGCGCAGGAACTGTATTGAAAGATAATCCAAAACTTACAGTTAGAAATATTCGAGGAAGAAATCCGATCCGGGTAGTAATTGACGGAAATTTTAGAACAGATACCGATGCGAATGTCTTTTCGCCGACTGAGACAAAGACTATTCTCTTCACATCCAACAAATCTTCAAAAGCATGTAGAATGAAGGAACTTGCATTACTTGAAAAAGGCATCGAGGTAATTAAATTAAAGACTCAACCGGACGGAATAATACCGCTGAAAGATATTCTTCGAGAGTTGGCACACCGGGGAGTAGCATCTCTGCTGGTAGAGGGTGGAGCTAAAATATTCAGTTCGTTCATCGAACAAAATATAGCGGACAAACTTTATGTATTTATCGGTCCGAAAATATATGGAAAAGGATTGAATGCATTTGAATATCTTACAGCAAAAAATGCGAAGCATATTCAACTTAAGGATATCTCTGTCATAAATATTGATGACGATCTTTTAATTGAAGCTTATGTAAAGAAATAATGTTATATTTTAACCATGTTCACAGGAATTATTGAAGAAATAGGAAAAATTGTCGGTACGGCGAAGAAGGGTGAGGGGATACGATTACTTATTTCTGCGCCAAAATCTGCTCATGAGCTTGAAGTCAACGACAGCGTTGCAATCAATGGCGTGTGCCAGACCGTGATTTCAAAGAAAGGCGTTTCATTCGAAGTGGAAGCAGTTGAAGAAACCCTGAAGAAAACTACTTTCGCTTCGCTGAAGATCGACAATTTAGTAAATCTTGAATTGCCCATGAAATTAAATGACCGATTAGGGGGCCATCTCGTTTTAGGACATGTTGATTGTGTCGGAACGATAACGAATATTGATAAACGCGTGAATAGCTGGATATTTAGCATTCGGGTTCCCAAGCAGTTTTTAAAATATACCATACCGATCGGCTCTCTCGCTATCGATGGGGTTAGCCTGACAATTGCTGAGATGAATGAATCTGATGTTAATGTTTCAATTATTCCTCATACAATGGAAAATACAATTTTCAAATCATATAAAGTTGGAGTCACCGTCAATCTCGAGTTTGACATTATCGGAAAATATATCGAGCGGATGAATACTACCGTTTTGCACCCCCAAAATAAATTATCTGAAACCGACCTAAGGGAGTCGGGTTATTAAATAATATGGCGCGAAAATTATTTTACAAAGTTATCGATGACGGGAAAAATAAAATCTCCAACTCTGACTGGGATTCGGTTCTTCGACTTCAACATTGGTATAATTCTGAATTTATATGGACTGCGGGGAAACTTGGATTCAAAATGTATGTTGTATTCCCGAATACAGAACAACCTTCAATGGATTTTGAGGATCTTCAAAATATTATTCATCAACGAAGGCAAGAGTTAAGAACCCAGGGATTATCGGATAATGAAACAATCAAGAAACTTGAATCAGAAGGATTAATCATTGCACAAAAAGGCGGGTACTTTGAAAATTGTATCGCAAGCGGATTCACCCGGGTTGCCGGGAATGAATTCAATGCATACTTAGTTTGTGAATTCCTTTTGAAGGTATCGCTTCTACTACCTGAAGCGATCATCGCCGCATATGACGAGGGAAGTTTCGTTAAATCGAAGGAGGTCAAATTCAAGAATGGAGGTCTCATCCTTAATCTGCATGATAAAACAAGACTATCATTTTATCAGGAGATGATCAACAATCGTCACGTCTTTTCAATCGTTGATCCATCGAAATATGATCAGCATCAATCGTATCAAACGATGATATTCAATTTCAATCGACTTGAAATCGAAGAAAAAATAAATATTACTAAGGATTGGAATTGGTTAGGATTTGAGAACAATTATGACCGTAACGGTGATGATGTGCAAGGATACGATTTAAACAAAAAAGTATCAAATTTTACTTTAGAATTTTAATAAAAACATCTCTTGAAGTTCGTCAAAAAATTTCTTATCTTTTAGGCGTTTATAATTCATTCATATCAATAGGTTATTTATGTTCGGAATTTTAGTTGCAATTGTAATTATTGTCAGTATTTTACTCATGATTGTGGTATTAATGCAGTCAAGCAAAGGAGGGGGATTAGCCGGATCATTTGGTGGAAGCCAGGCTGGGACGGTGTTTGGAGTGCGCCGAACGGCAGACTTCCTCGGTAGAGCTACAACAATTTTGGCAGGTATTTTCATAGTTTTATGCCTTCTAATAAACATTTTCTTTTTGCCTGGTAAAACGAAGACTGTTGATAGTGTTATACAAAAAGGCAGCAGCCCAACAGCGGCACCTCAACCACTCCCGCCAAGTAATCAACCAGCTTCGAATCCACAGCAACAAGGTAAGTAATACTAACTGGATTTAACAGATTTTTCAGTCTGATGCGCCCATGGCTCAATTGGTAGAGCAGCTGACTCTTAATCAGCGGGTTCCAGGTTCGAGTCCTGGTGGGCGCACGGTAATTACATGGTAACCTTTCTTCTATTACCTTCTTAAAGGGCATCACTATTTTTTTAAATTTGTTCCTCAGAGGTTATTCTTCGAATGTCTAAATCTACATTGGGCGGAAAATTTTACAATTAAATGTAATAATTACTTGTCCAATCCAAAATTCTAAGTCATTTCCGCTATATATATGTTGGCATATTCATTGCAGTATATATTAACAATTATTGAACTCCTTATAGATTTACAGTTGATTGGTGGATTAGGGACCCTGCTTTGGTGGCAGGGTTTTTTATTTTATGGCCATAAATTCTTCCCAATCCATGAACTATCATACGCTTTCTAACTGCATACGCTAGAACAATTCATAAAAATATTCTTATATTTCTTATCAAGTAACTGATGTTACGCAAAACTCATTTTTCATCTGATTATGACACAAAGTCCCGTAGGTCACAAAGTGATGGAGACTGTGTAAAAACT
>CAZFQL010000011.1:0-151818 GCA_964520905.1 uncultured Chlorobiaceae bacterium
CCTTTCTTTGATACTACCTTTTCTCCATGTCCTATTTTCTGGGAAAGATCAAAGTTATAGATTTAATTGGAGATATAACGAAAGATAATCCGGTTAAATATTATAACCTTTTGTTAAGGGCAAAAATCCTTGAAGAAATAATTGGGAAAGTAAAACAAGATGAGATGGTTCAATTCACTCATTATTCGTTTAGAGATTATTATGTAGCAAAATCTTTAATAGGAGTATTTGCAGATAAAGAAGTACTTGCGCGGTTCTTTGCAAAAAAAGAAGAACATAATTCCCTTATCTTATTATGCGGAATTGAGCAACAGCCTGAAATTGTTCACGTGATACTCGAGCGATTGCTCGAGCTCGGTAAGGTCAATTTGGCTGTGGATTGCTTCTGTAACACGTTTCACGACAAACTTCCCGGTGTTCAAAAGAAGATCTCTGACGAGATGATACAACAATTTAAAAAAGATAAGTACTATAGAGAACATCGATTACTGTGGGATATCTCAAGGTACGGCCACCGAATTCTTACGAGGGAACTAGAAAATTATATCGAGGAGATAACCCAAAAGAATATTATCCTTAAGATTGATTGGGAAATTTTGAAATGTGAGAAACTGAATCTGGGAGATATTGAAGACAAATACAAAAGGACATTCCGTTACCAGTATCTGAAATTCTTATGTCCCAAAGAGTATCATGAGTTGTACGACAGGCTGGCTAATTCATCATATGCACAAAACGAAGAAGGTTTCAATCTGTTTAGGGAGTTGCAGAAGGTTTGTTCTATTGACGACCTGTTAGTTTTAGTTGTAAACACAAAGTATAATTCAAAACTGAGGGCGCACATTGTTCGTGAGCTTAGGGGGCATAGTAGGGATTCTGAAATTTCGATTGAAAAAATATTGGATCATCTTAAGACAACTCAACAATTTTTTCGAAATGAGTGCGAGGAATATAGGTGGGAAGTTACGGCGTGTCGTCTTTATTATCTCGACTATTTGCAAATAGAACAAAATATCATCATTTCAGACGATGATCCCATTGCTACCGACTTAGTAAAGCAGTTTTGGCTTGAAAGCTCAGAAAGTATCCAATTAAGGATTGTGCTTAATTCAGGCAAATTACCCCAATACATTCAATTCTTGATTGACTTATTAGGAAGGTATAAATCGAATAAGCAAGTTGATATAGCACATTTCTTTGATCTTTGGGAAGAAGAATTTTTCGATGAAGCGGATTTTGTATCTCAGGAGGATTTCGAAATACTGCCAGTGTACAAGCTAAAAGATTTTGAAGAAGATACGTATGAGATTCTTATTAAATGTCTGGCACTAGAAAATTTAGGAAATATACAAAGCTCTAAAAGTAAAGAACTGTTGGTGAAGTACTCATCTTCTGAAAATACCAAGTTAAGAAGAGTGGCAGAGTTGGCTTTGAACAAAACAAAACCTCAGGAAAAGCAAGAGTACGAATAGGACAAAATGGAAACCCAAATTGATGTTAATTCTGAGTTATACTTCAACGAAAAACTGAATCTTCGGCTCAACCAGTTAACGGTCCCTGATGTTAAGCTTGTTCTTCATCGGTGTTTTGAGATTCCGTCTCAATACATGAACGGAGAAGCAGCCATTTGTCCGTGGAATAAATCCGATAGTCTTTACTCAGATTTTGGGAGGTTTGATCAGAAAATAGATTTTGGCAAAGACTTCTGTGTTATTTTTGAGTTGAAGGTTAGCACTGAAGCAACCGTTGGTCAGATCGATAAATATCTGTCATACATTGCCGCTACGGGATACAAAAAAGGATATGTAATATTAATGACAAGGAACGAACTTGCATCTCAGAAACTTGGATATGATGAATTGCTCAAAAAGAATCCGAATTTACTTTTTGTTACGTGGGGGCAATTTGAATCCCGCTTGAATTCGATTGCGGATAAAATAGAAACGCCAAAGAAACATACAGAAAACTTCTTGTCATTAATATCTTATCTTACCGATATTCAAAAGCGTAGTGAAAGATTAATAGACCAGCCTTCGCCTCCTCCTATTGAAATTCAGAAATGGATTAATTCGTTAACACAGGCACCCGAGCCGAAGAAAAAAGGTCGTTTTTTGGTCTGGAATAATCGGGAAGAATTTTGGGATGAGCTTATTGAAAGATTAACTAGGCACACTCAGGTTCAAAGTTTTTCAGCATTTCGTTTTGATTTTTATGAATATCTAATGAGATGGGCTTTCCATGAAAAGAATATTTACTTAGATATTTATGAAGATAAGAACTATGAATACCTCTACAACTACTTTATCCAGTACATCTATCCAGAAAAAGGCAAGCTTTTGTCCGCACAATATTCAGAATTGTATTACCGTTTTCTTTTAATTAGAAAAGATGAGGTGTTCGAAACCTCTCGACATTTTGTCTTCTTCAAGAAATGTGGAAAGCTCTGGTATATTTATATCGTAGAAAAATGTATAAGTAAAAGCGATGTACCGTACTTTCGTTTGTCGGATTTAAAATTTGAATAGCATTGCAAATATTTATGTGATGCTATCGAAATGAAGTTACTATTTTGAGTAATATAACTATGTCGCTCCTACGGAGCTTAATGAAATGTTTTTTAATTATCTATATACATATCGTCCCTACGGGACTAACAAGATGATAGCTCTAAAGAAGATTAAACTATCCCCGTAGGGGATAAATGTATATAGATTGAAAAAGAAGATGAACAAAGCTCCGTTAGGAGCGAAATAAAAAATGGCAAACACATTTACACAAATTTATATTCATGTAGTGTTTTCGGTTAAACAGCGAGTATCATTGATCCAAAATGAGTGGCGTGAAGAATTGCACAAATACATTGCAGGTATAATTCAAAATAAAGATCATAAACATCTCGCCATTAACACAATGCCCGATCATATTCATATCTTTATCGGCATGAAATCGGATACCTCGCTCTCTGAATTAGTCCGTGATCTGAAAGCGAATTCATCAAAATGGATCAATGAGAAAAAATTCCTCAAAACAAAATTCCAATGGCAGGAGGGCTATGGAGCTTTTTCATACTCACATTCTCAATTGGATGAAGTAATTCATTATATTCAAGAACAACAAGAACACCACAAGAAACGGACATTTAAGGAAGAGTACACATCGTTACTTAAGAAATATGATGTACCGTATGATTCAAAATATGTTTTCGATATTGAGGAATAGCAATACTATTTCTTAAACAGATGGAAAACAAAAATCAAATTATTGAAACATTAGTCGATATCTGCCACCGTCTCTATACTAAAGATTTCGTTACTGCAACCGACGGCAATTTTTGTTTTTTATAGACAAAAGTCTATATTTATAGACATAAGTCCATAAAGGAATTATATGATCGTAAATAGAGTTTTTGATGAATTGTTTCGGACGTGGTCACATGTTGCAGTCCTTAGAGCATTGCAAGATACCGCCACAGGTTTTACCGGAAACGAAGTGGCGCGAGTATCTGGGATGGATCCCAAAGCGGCACTGAAGGCGCTAACCTCGCTTGAAAATTTAGGAATTGTCCGCCGTCAGCGTGGTGGGCGAGACCATATCTTTACTCTCAATCGCAATCATTATCTCATGGAGCATGGGGTTATTCCGCTTTTCAAAATCGAACAGCGATTTTATGAAGAAGTAAAAACTGCTATTGCCAATGCCGTAAAACGACAAGCTCTAAGTGTTATTCTTTTTGGCAGTGTTGCTCTTGGGGAAGAAACTCCTCAAAGCGATCTTGACATATGCTGTATTGTGAAGAATAAACCTCAACAAGAGAAGCTGCAATCAATCTTAGATAGCATCAGCCCAACTCTTCACAACCGCTTCGGTGTTAAAGTTGGTCCAATCTTTTTCACTTTGGGCGAATTCAAGAAAAAAGCATCTAAGCGAAATCAGTTGATAATACAAATACTTGAGCAGGGGAAAATCATAACCGGTAAAAATCCGAAGGCGTTGTTACATGACTAAACGAACATCTCGAAAAGCTGTTGATCGTTTACGATACCAGGATTACAAAAAAGCTGCTGAGCATTTTTACGAAGCGACTGAAGTTGCTATGGAATATTCCTACTGGACTGCCGCGGGAGTATTGATTGTTCATTCGGCAATAGCTTATGCTGATGCAATTTCGATTAAGCTATCCGGGCAGAAAAGCTCCAGCACAAACCACGAAGATGCAATCGCATTAGTCAATGATGCCGTTGCAGACGGAGAGACAAAGAGAACCGCGATCAATCAACTGAGAAGAATCATCGAAGAAAAAACGAAAGTCTCGTATTCCGGGGACCTCTATGAAGAATCATTGATTCGTGGACTCTGGAAGCGACTCGAGAGATTTCAAACTTGGGCAGTGGGAATTTTAGAGCGATAAAAAGTATGATCGATTCGACAAAATATTCTGCATTGATTGTTGAAATCTGCCACCGTCTCTATGCTAAAGATTTCGTCACTGCGACCGACGGCAATGTAAGCGTTCGGTTGGAAAACGGCAACATACTCACCACTCGTACCGCTATCAATAAAGGCATGGTAACTGCTGAGGATCTGGTTGAGATAGACCTCCAAGGGAATGCCATTTCAAAATCCGAAATCCTCCCGCAAAGCGGGACGAAATCCGAAATCTATCTTCGTCCATCTACTGAAATCGGGATGCATTTATATATCTACTCTCAGCGTCCCGATGTCAACGCTATTGTCCATGCTCACCCGCCGTATGCAACCGGTTTTGCAACTGCTCGTCAGCCACTAAATGAATGTTTATTCCCTGAAGTAGTAGTTGGTCTTGGTGCAATACCTCTTGCAGAATATGCGACACCTTCAACGGAAGAAGTCGCAAATTCTTTGGCGCCTTTTGTTAAGGTGGCTGATGCCATACTGCTTTCCAATCATGGCGTTGTAACGTATGGGAAAGATTTGTGGGACGCTTTTTTCAAGTTGGAAAAAGTTGAACATGCAGCACACATCACCTTCGTTGCCCGGATGTTGGGTGGAGAGAAGCCGCTTTCACCTGAAGACATTGAAAAACTTCGTGAAATCAGTCAACAATCGTATGGTAAAGATTTTGCAAACAAGATCGCATGTAAGACGAGTTGCTCTGATGAAGAAAAATCCGTACCTTCAACATCAACTGAAGACATCAGAGAACTTGTACGAAAAATGTTGAATACATGAAAGCGAAAATCCAAAAGCGAAAAATAAGAATCGGTGTAATCTTTGGCGGGCGTTCGGCTGAACACGAGGTATCCCTTGTCTCAGCCACATCGATTATCAACGCGCTTAGCAAGAATAAGTACGATGTAATACCAATCGGAATCACACCGGAAGGAAAGTGGGTTAGCTTTCCCAATGTGCTTAGATGGATGAAAGAAGGAAATCGCCTTAATACTATTCCCGAGAAAATATTACTCCCTGATCCGGCAAAAAAAGGTTTGGTTGAAATAAATAAGCGTTCCATCAGAGTTAACGGAAAAAAGCTCGACGTGGTATTTCCTGTTCTTCACGGAACATTCGGCGAGGACGGCACTATCCAGGGTTTATTCGAACTGGCATCAATTCCATATGTAGGAGCCGGAGTTCTCGGTTCATCTGTTGGAATGGATAAGGTAATTACAAAACAACTGTGCGAGCAAGCGGGGATACCCGTTACGCCGTACATCTGGTTCTTGAAAACGGAGTTTAAGAAACAGAGTCGGCAATTTATTAGATTGATCGAACAGAAAATCGGTTATCCATGTTTTATTAAGCCGGCAAATATGGGATCGAGTGTCGGCATCTCGAAAGCGAGCAATCGAAAACTGCTCATCAAAGCAATTCACATCGCCGCAAAATATGACAGGAAAATTCTTGTTGAAAAGAGTGTTGAAAATGCGCGTGAGATAGAAATCAGCGTACTCGGCAATGATAATCCAATTGTATCAATCCCCGGTGAGATAATCTCATCAAATGAATTTTATGATTACGATGCGAAATATGTCGATGGTAAATCTGAATCGATTATTCCTGCACTTATGATGAAGGAAATGATCGGTATGATAAAGGATTTTGCTGTCCGAGGTTTCAAAGCCATCGATTGCGCAGGCATGGCACGTATAGATTTTCTTGTAGACAGACGAACAAACAAAATTTATCTCAGCGAAATCAACACTATCCCCGGTTTTACTTCCATTAGCATGTATCCTAAATTATGGGAGGCATCGGGTATCGTATTTTCTGACTTGCTTGACCGTTTGATTACGCTCGCAATCGAGAAATATCGAGAGAAAAACAATCTCCATACATCCTTTAAACCGAAAAAAGAATGGTACAAATAGATATCACTTATAATTTGATTTCCATCTAAATATATCTTAAATTTTTTAGCATGGATAATCAATATTACCGAAAATCCCAACCGAAGTTAAGCGGCTGGTTCAAGAAAGCAATAAGAAAGAAAAGCGTGGTCATCACACTGATAATTGCCCTGCCTGCGTTATCGTTTATTATTTTCAGCAACAAAGGGATTCTCCAGCGTTATACTCTGGAAAACGAGAAGCGTGACATGCTACAGAAGATACAACAAGCTCAAATTGAACAGCGCCGGTTACAACACGAATCGAAAGCGCTTGATTCTGATCCGAAGGCGATTGAAAAAGTTGCCCGGGAAAAGTACGGTATGATCAAAGATGGTGAGACCGTATATAAGGTGAAGAAAGAGCAACGATAGTATTGACCTCCAATATAAAAAGCTTGCCGATTCAGCGTAAGGATTCGACCCGGGCTGGGCGCCAATTTTTTAAATCTTGCAACGCCTAATACCAATGGAATTATTCGATCAACAAAACAAAATTAATCGACAGGCAACCCACCCTTCATTTGTCCCTCTTGCCGAGAGGATGCGTCCGATGTCGATGGATAAATTCGTTGGTCAGGATCATCTTCTTGGTAACGGCAAACCTCTGCGAATGTTGATAGAGAAGGATGAAGTTCCTTCAATGATATTTTGGGGACCGCCTGGATGCGGTAAAACTACTCTTGCCCGAATTGTTGCAAGCCAAACAAAAGCGGATTTCTTTCAGCTTAATGCAGTTTCGTCCGGTGTTCAGGAGGTGCGAAAAGTCATTGAGCGCGCCGAAGTAAATCGTTCACGGCTGAATAAGAAAACCATCCTTTTCATCGATGAGATACACCGTTTTAATAAAGCTCAGCAGGATGCGCTTCTTCATAGCGTTGAAGACGGAGTTATCATCCTGATCGGAGCTACCACTGAAAATCCATCTTTCGAAGTCATCTCACCATTGCTTTCCAGATGTCTCGTCTATGTGCTGGAGCCGCTGGGAGCCGATCAATTAAATACGATCATAAGCGGAGCTATAGAAAACGATCTCATTCTGAAATCACAACAAATACAGATTGGAAAAAATGAGCGCGAAGTATTAATGCTTCTTGCAGGCGGTGATGCGAGAATCGTGTTGAATGGATTGGAAACATCTCTCCGTTTGGTTAAACCGGAGAAATCTGGCGAGAGAGTTGTAACAATTCACCATATCGAGGAAGCGTTTCAGCGGCGATATTTGAAATACGACAAGAGCGGTGAAGAACATTACAATATTATTTCTGCATTTATTAAAAGCATGAGGGGGTGCGATCCCGATGCGGCTGTATATTGGATGGCGCGAATGCTCGAGGGCGGAGAAGATCCAAAATTTATCGCCCGTCGTATGATTGTTCTCGCATCCGAAGATATTGGGAATGCCGACCCGCAGGCGCTGCATCTGGCAATTTCTTGTTTTACAGCAATCGATTATATCGGAATGCCCGAAGCGCGTATTATTCTTTCACAAACAGCCGCTTATCTTGCATCCGCACCGAAGAGCAACGCTTCTTATATGGCAATCGAGGACGCACTTGCCGACGTAAGAAAATTGGGTCATTTCCCTGTACCTTTGCATTTACGTAATGCCCCGACCAAATTAATGAAGGAACTCGATTACGGAAAGGAATATAAGTACGGGCATAGCTTTAAGAATCATTTTATCGAACAACAATATCTTCCAGATGAGCTTAGGGAAAAAATTTATTATTCCCCGACTGACGAGGGAGAAGAAAAAATAATTCATGAGCGACTCAACCAATGGTGGAGAAACAGAAAAAGATGAATGCAAGAAAAACATTCGCTATAGGTATTGATTTGGGAGCTACGACAATGAAAGCCGGGATCGTTGAGAAGAACGGGAATATTCCGGATCAGTTGTCGGCTGATTCTAAAGCCAATAGAGGTCCTGCCGTTGTTATCCAGCAAATGATATTTGTCATTCAGGAACTTCTTGGCCGCCGTAAGATTGCGGAATGCAGCGGCATCGGTATCGGTGCCCCGGGTGTAATATCTCTTACCGATGGGACAGTTCAGCATCCGCCGAATTTTGCCGATTGGACGAAAGTTGATGTAGGTAAACAGATCCGAAAGGCATTCAAACTTCCGGTATTTGTTGAGAACGATGCGAACTGTGCCGCGATGGCAGAAGCAAGATATGGAGCAGGTATCGAATTTAAAGATTTCCTCTTCGTTATTTGGGGTACCGGTGTGGGCGGTGGTATTATACTTGATCGGAAAATCTACCGTGGTCCGTACGGCGGCGCAGGAGAGATAGGTCATATATCTATCGATTATAACGGTCACCGATGCAATTGCGGGAATTTTGGATGCATCGAAAGCTATATCGGGCAACGGTATCTTTCACAAAGAACTAAAGAAATTATTTTAAGCTTGCCAAAAGATGGAACGTCTTCGAAAATTGAATTGCTCGTTAACGGAAAGTTAGATAAGATCAATCCGGCAATTATTTCTGAAGCGGCAGAAGAAGGCGACGCCATTGCAATTACAGTTTTGGAAGAAGCCGGTTCTTTATTAGGTTGCGCGCTTTCTTCAATAATGAATGTGCTGGATTTGCGCGTCGTCGTTATTGGGGGAGGCGTTTCTGCCGCCCCGGCATTTGTATATAAGGCTATTATCGCGAATATACGAGAGCGAATATTGAAGCCCCATAGGGAGGGTGTTCGTGTTATTCGCTCTAAGCTCGAAAATAATGCGGGAATAGTCGGTGCGGCAAGTCTTGTTTTATAAATTTGCCATGCGATTCTGTATTCTTTCTTCAATTATTTGTTTTTTCATCTCCTATTCATTCGGTCAGGAATCTTTCCCGAAAGATACGGCTGCATTCATCAGCGGTGTTACGAAATCAGATACAACACAGTCTTTGCAGGATACCTCATCGACTGCCGGAGGCGTCGATACGGTTGTAAATTATTCGAGCAGCGATTCAATCGTATATTCTCTTTCAACGAGAACGATGGCTCTTTATTCCAATAGCCAGATAAAATATCAGAAGATGGAACTGCAGGCGGCAAGAATCGATATCAACTGGGATTCATCGATACTTTCTGCTTTTGGTATCCCCGATAGTACTGATACGACGAAGATGAGACAGTTGGGCGCACCCGTTATGAATGATCAGGGAGAAATCTATAACGGGAAAGAATTAGGATATAATTTCAAAACGAAGCGCGGAAGAATTCAAGTCGCGGATACGAAATTAGACGAAGGTTTCTATCATGGCGACCGGCTGAAAAAAGTTGAGCAGAGTGTTTTATTCGTAGAGGACGGCAGATATACCACTTGTGATAATCCCGATCCTCACTATTATTTCTTCAGTCCGAAAATGAAAGTTACATTGCAGGACAGGGTTATCGCAGAGCCGGTGTATATGTATATTTCCGATGTTCCTGTTTTTTGGTTTCCGGTTGCTGTGTTCCCGAATAAAGGCGGTCGCCGTTCCGGTATTATCGCGCCTGCAATTGCGGAAGACGCACGGCATGGGCGGCTGTTACGTCATGCAGGATATTATTGGGCGATCAGCGATTACATGGATGTAAATTTAGTAGCCGATCTTTACACCAAGGGAAGCTGGGCGCTCTCATCTAATTATCAATATAATCTAAGGTATTATTTTTCAGGGGGACTTTCCGGTGAGTATCGGAAAATGCTAGTCGGAGATCCGTCCGATCAAGATTACCGGAAGGACATCTCATATACTGCACATATCCGACATAATCAAGAGATAAATCCCACTACTCGATTGAACGTCAATTTTTCATTCGCGAGTAACAATTCATATAAGAATACGATAGATATCAATCAGGCTTTGAGCCAGGATATTACATCGAATGCGACCCTCTCCAAATCGTGGGAAGGGACGCCGAATAGTATGAGTGTCAATATTTCACGACGCCAGAATCTGATCAATGGAAATATAAATGAAACAATGCCGTCTATCAGTTTCAATCATAGTCAAAGTTATCCGCTCAGATTTGGAAGTAAGTCGGTATCTTCATCTGATGCAGCATGGTACGAAATGATCGGGATGAGTTACAATGCAAACTTTACGAATAACAAGGCGAAGGTTCAACGTGAACTTGACAGCGTGAAGGTTCAAATAGACGGAAGAGATACTATTAAGACCGTAGAAAAATATGAGTTCGACCGTTATTATAAACTTTCGCAGGGTGTTGGTATCAATATTTCTCCGAAGCTGGGCTATTTTACAATTTCTCCTTCGATGAATTATTCTGATGAGCGGTCGTTTACCGACAATGACATTCCGACAGTCAATGATGGATTATTGCTGACGAAGAAGTACCAGAAGTGGGGGAGACGGGGTACGTTTTCCTCTGGAATTTCTGCAAGCACAAAACTGTACGGGATAGTTCAGCCCAATATTCTCGGAGTTGCCGCGATGCGCCATACTTTCTCGCCGGGTCTTTCATTCATGTATTCCAAGCAGATTATAGGGGAGAATTTACCGCCGAAACAGATGACGATGAATTTTAGTGTCGGAAATAATTTCGAGATGAAAACCAATCCGTCCGAGGAAGGAAAGGAAGGCAAAAAAATTCAATTATTAAATCTCAGTTCAGGTATTTCATACAATTTCAGCGCAGACAGTCTAAGATTTTCTGACATAAATGTGAATTACCGAACAGGCATCAGTAACATTGTGGACATCGGCGGCGGCGCGGTATTCGATTTATATAAATTGGAACAGATCGGACCTTCTACTTACAAAAAGGTGAATAAGTTTTTAATCAATGAAGAGGGCAGGCTTGCCCGTATGAAAAGTTTTTCAATCAGCATGTCAACTTCACTATCAGGTGATAAGAAAAAGTCAGGCGGAGAGACTTCTCTTGCCGATTCAACGGAACAGCGGAAACCTGTGAGCGGTTATTACGGATTAAGGAAGCAGGAAGAAGAACCGGATTTTAGCATACCATGGCGGCTATCTCTATCATGGGATTATTCGGAGAATAAAGTTCCCCCGAGCCGTTATCGTTCATCGAATGTGCGCGGGAATCTCGAATTCAATCTTACAGAAAACTGGAAGTTCTCGATGAATGGTGGTTATGATATCATCAACAAGGAATTCGTCATTCCTCAGATCAATATCAGCAGGGATCTTCATTGTTGGATAATGAATTTTTCATGGGTGCCGATAGGAACTTACAGGAATTATCAATTTGAAATTCGTTTAAAAGCTCCTCAACTACAGGATATCAAGATTACGAAATCCGGGAGTGCAAGCGGAATCTATTAGGTTAAACGGATGTATGAATATTCGGTTCTTCGGAAGAGACTGAAATGATTCCGGGGTTTGAACAAGTTGAGGAAAAATTCGACGGTTATCTCTTGAAAGGCGTCAAGCCGATGCTTTTCGTTCCTTGTAGAAGTAAGCCGGTTCTTTCTTTTTCGAAATAGTTTCCCTCGTTACAATACACTTGATTAAATTTTGCCGGGTAGGCAGATGGTACATGATATCCAGCATGGTATCTTCCAGAATCGAGCGCAACGCTCTTGCGCCTGTGCCTCGCTCAATCGCTTTTTCAACGACCAACTGAAGCGCATCGTCCTCAAATTCGAGATCGACGCCTTCAAGCCGAAATAGTTTCTGGTACTGCTTCACAAGCGCGTTCTTCGGTTGAGTAAGAATATTGAGTAATGCGTTTTCGTCTAATGAATGTAAAGATGCGACGACATGCAGTCTTCCGATGAACTCGGGTATCAGCCCGAACTTCAAAAGATCATCCGGCTCAGTCAATGGAAGGTATTCATCGGCAGAATGTTCCTTTTTGCTTTTAATCGTTGCTCCGAATCCGATCGGATTTTGACTTATTCTTCGAGCGATGATTCTTTCAAGTCCTTCGAAAGCACCGCCGCACACGAAGAGAATGTTTTTAGTATTCAGATTGATAAGACTTTGTTCCGGGTGTTTGCGCCCGCCTTTTGGGGGTACACCTGCAATTGTTCCTTCCAGGATTTTTAACAATGCTTGTTGAACGCCTTCACCTGATACATCGCGCGTGATGGATGTACTATCGCTTTTGCGTGCGATCTTATCAATTTCATCAATGTATACAATTCCTCTCTCAGCTCTTTCGACATTGAAATCGGCATTCTGGAGGAGATGGACGAGAACAGTCTCGACATCGTCACCGACATAACCTGCCTCGGTTAAAGTGGTTGCGTCAGCGATTGCAAATGGAACATCGAGAATTCTAGCAAGCGTTTGGGCAAGAAGAGTTTTTCCGGTGCCTGTGGGACCGAGTAAAAGAATATTGCTTTTTTCAATTTCCACATCGTCCATTGTATGGAGTTGTGACTTAGTGTCAATTCGTTTGTAATGATTGTACACAGCGACTGCGAGAGTTTTTTTCGCAAATTCTTGACCGATAACATAATCGTCGAGAGCTTTTTTTATCTCGATTGGAGTCAGCAGTCCTCGTGTCGATGTCCGTTTTGCGGATATTGCGGCGAGATTGCTACGCAATATATCGACTGAACTCGCGACACATGCATCGCAGATATAGGCATCCGGTCCGGCGATAATACTTTGAACTTGATCAGCAGTTCTGCCGCAGAACGAACATTTGATCGGCTCATCTGTCTTTGGTCGTTGTGCCATCGGCTATTTGTCTTTCTTTTGCTCTGTTCGTGTTTTTTTAAACAATAAATTATCTATCAACCCGTAACTTTTTGCTTCTTCAGAAGACATGTAGAAATCTCTGTCGGTATCTTTTTCTACCTGCTCCAGCGGTTTACTGCAATGATGCGCGAGGATTTCGTTGATGCGTTTTTTCATGCGTAAAATCTCTTCTGCCTGGATGCTGATGTCGGTCGCGGTTCCCTGTGTGCCGCCCCAAGGTTGATGAATCATTATTCGAGAGTTTGGAAGGGAAGTTCGTTTACCCTTAGTACCGCCGGCGAGGAGAACTGCCGCCATGCTTGCCGCCATCCCGATACAAATGGTAGATATGTTCGGGCGGATATATTGCATGGTATCGTACACGGCGAGTCCGGCAGAAACTGAACCACCCGGACTATTAATGTACAAATTGATATCCTTATCCGGGTCTTCCGATTCCAGGAATAAAAGTTGTGCTATCACGAGGCTTGCGATAGTGTCGTCAATGGGAGTACTTATGAAGACAATCCGCTCCTTCAGTAATCGTGAAAAAATATCATAGGCACGTTCACCGCGTCCTGTTTGTTCAACTACAATTGGAACCAGTTGGTTGATGATCTTATTACTCATAATCTAATTTACCTTTCCGCTATTTTCAATAGTAGATTTCATTGTATTATTTTATCGGTTCTTCGACAACTTTCTCTGTTATGTGCGCGTGTTTCTTGAGTAAATCCGTCAATTTGTTATGAACGATCCGATCCTTTACCGAATCGGACGATTTATAGAATTGGAGAAGGCGGTCTTTCTCAATTCCGAATTTTGAGGCTTCGTTTTCAGCTAATTGCTCGAAGTCGGCATCCTCAATATTAATCTTTTCGGCTTCGATGATTTTTTCTTGTATCAAATACCATTTTGCCTGGAAGGTAGCGTACGTTCGGTTAGTCTCCCTGAATTTATCTTCATTGAAATCCGGGGGCAATTTCTTATTTGGATACTGGTTTTTAAAATCCTCGAGGAGAGAATCAAGCACACCCTTAATGAGCGATTCAGGTACAGTGAACTCGTGTCGTCTGACTATCTCACCGATGATAGTATCAATAAGATTTCGCTCCGTCTGATCCTGCCAGTATTTTTCAATATCTTTCTGCATTTGTTGCCGAAAGTCAGAGACCGAAGTTACTTTATCTTTTGTGATTTTTTTAATAAATTCATCGTCCAATACCGGAAGAATTATCTTCTCGATTTTCTTTACTGTCAGCTCAAGGAATTCATTGTGCTTATGACCCTCATGTGTTTGTTCAAATTTAACTCGATGAACTTCTCCTGTTTTGGCATTGCCGAGAACATTTTTTATTTCAGGTATCATCGTCTCGTTGGCTAAATAAAAGCGGGCATCTGGAGTTGTCTTACCGATCAGCGGATTTCCCGTTTCATCAAGCTGCTGTATATCGGCTGTAACAAGATATTCTTCGTCTGTGACCGAATCTGCCGGCTCAAGCGTACTGTTGGATTTTTTCAGGCGGAGAAGTTCGCCGGCAAGCTCATGTTCGGTCGCTTTATGAATGATCTTTTCTGCGGGTATATTTTTATATTCCTTAAGCTCGATTGTGGGTTTTATTTCATACTTCACCTTGAAACTTAGCAGTTCGCCGCGTTTGTAATCGATATCGGTAAGTACCGGTTCACCGATAGGGTATATTTCTTTTTCTTTCACAACCTGTCGATAAACATCGCTCGCAATTGTGTTGAGAGAATCGTACTCGATGCTCTCGCCATATATTTGCTTCACCATGTTGAGCGGCGCTTTACCCTTTCGAAATCCCTTGATTTCGATTTTGGATTGATAACGTTTATATGCCTCCTCAAGATGAGGCGCAAGCTCTGCGGCATCCGTTTGGATTTGAATTTCTTTTTCTACATCAGATACATCGGTGATTGATATTTCCATCGGTTCTTCTCTTTTTCTTTAAGATCAAAATCGAACATGCTGATAAACGTTCGCATCTTTACGATCTGATTCGTGATAATGATGATATAAAAAAGGGATATTGATAAAAAGATATTTCACATTTTATTGAATATTGAAATAATGATTCCCATCCCGAATATTTTGTTTCGTGGGTAAGGGGGGACTTGAACCCCCACGGGTATTCCCCACTAGATCCTAAGTCTAGCGCGTATGCCAATTCCGCCACTTACCCTTATTCATGTTATGGAATTCTTAATGGGAGAATGTCGATTTATTCGATATTCAAAACACATATATTTTCAATGAAATAAATATCTTCAAACTTTTCATCATCAATATACGGCTTTTTTCCGGGAACTTCAATAAAGATGTAAATTCATCTTATTCGCGCTGACAAACTCCCTATAAGCCAAGATAAGAACTGCCTTCACCGATCAATTTGTTTTTTCTTTTAGCACACGGTCGATGCAGGCAAGCAGGGTTCTGATTTCATAAGGTTTTGTCAGAAAATCATTCGCGCCGAATTGCAAACTGTCTCTCGCGATTTTTAGTTCGTCAACGCCTGTAAGCATTATTACTTTTTCCGCAAGATTCTTCTCCCGAATTCTTTTTAGAACTTCCATGCCGTCTATACCCGGCATCCTGATGTCTAAGATAACCAGTTCAAAACGGTTGATTTCCATTTTTTCGAGCGCAGTTTCACCATTATCGGCTTCATCCACATCATATCCGCGCTGTTCTAGTTCTGAGCGAACCAGCAACCGAAGTGTGTCTTCATCATCTACAATTAGCAGTTTAGCTTTATCTGGCATTGTTTTTCCCCATAAAAATTTGCAATAATATAGCACAGTTTCATCGGAAAAGCAAACTGAAATTATACAAAAGTGATGTGAGACTCACGCCGAAGTTCTCAATGTGTTGCTCTGAAAAAAGAAAATGAGTATATTTTACATGCTGAAAGATTAAATCAATAAGGGCCCGTAGCTCAACTGGATAGAGCATCAGCCTTCTAAGCTGAGGGTTACGCGTTCGATTCGCGTCGGGCCCACGATATTGTTGAGTAGCGCGGTTTGGTAACTGTGTTTTTTTGCTCTTCCATCGCTGCATCTTGATTATCTTTGATATTTTGAGTATCTTTATACTCAATTTTCCAGGTGTCTTGTTTATTCCTTATCGTCTGATGGCTTATTTCGGATCAGGTCCGGGAGCGGATGCCCTCCCAAATAGGAATGAAACGCTACGATAAAATAAAATGTTCTTTATTCAATATAGGTTTATCAATCATCTCACATGGTGTCCATAGTTCAGTTTGGTTAGAACGCCAGGTTGTGGCCCTGGAGGTCGTGGGTTCAAGTCCCACTGGACACCCTCAGAAAATTGCGGATTTTGAATTGTTGATTTCGGATTTTTCTATATCAAATCCGCAATCTTAAATCCCCAATCCGAAATCAGGTCTGCCCCCATCGTCTAGAGGCCTAGGACACGAGCTTTTCAAGCTTGTAACACGAGTTCGAATCTCGTTGGGGGCACAAAAAAAAACCTCAACACGGTTCTGCGCCGAAGGCGCATCCGCCTCTGGCGGAGAATCCGGTTGTGGGCACGATGAAACATAATTTACCTATAAGTATAGTTCATTAATCATATGCGTGCAATTATTCCAGTCGCGGGATTTGGCAGCCGGCTTAGACCGCACACTTATACTTTACCGAAAGTTTTACTTAATGTCGCCGGGAAGCCGATCATCGGACATATCCTCGATAAAATTATCGAAGATGGTTTTAACGAGGCGACTATCATAGTGGGACACCTTGGTGATAAGATTCGTGATTACGTTCTATCGCAATACAAAATCAATGTCGATTTCGTAGAACAAGCCGAAGCAAAAGGGCTGGCGCACGCAATCTATCTTGCACATGAATCGTTCTCTTCCGAACCTATTCTTATTATTCTTGGAGACACAATCTTCGACGTAGATCTGAAACCCGTTATTAAAGGTCAGCATTCTGCAATTGGTGTTAAACAAGTTGCTGATCCGCGCCGCTTTGGCGTTGTTGAACTCACTGACGGTTTTGCTGAGAATTTAATCGAGAAACCGGAGGAACCAAAAAGCAACCTCGCTATTGTGGGACTTTATTGGATCAGAAATCCGAAACTTCTTGTACAATGCATCAATGAACTTTTTATTAAGGATAAAAAAACAAAAGGCGAATACCAATTGACCGACGCTCTGCAATTGATGATCCAGCAAGGAGAGAAAATTAAAACGTTCGATGTTGAGGGATGGTACGATTGCGGGAAACCGGAAACACTTCTCGCTACAAACCGTCATCTGCTAAGCAAAATTCCCAACAAAAAGAAATTAGACGGCGTAGTTATTATTCCACCGGTATTCATCTCCGATCAAGCTAAAGTGACAAACTCGATCATCGGTCCTTACGCAACAATTAGTGACGGCGCTGAAATTGTTGATTCCATCATTAAGAATTCCATCGTGAGTGAAGACGCTCAGGTACGCCAGGTACTTATCGATAACTCAATCGTGGGTAACAATGCCGTGGTGACAGGTAATTTTAAACGTATTAATATTGGTGATTCATCTGAAATAGCAATCAATTAACGATAGGATAACTCATGTCATATCTATTTACTTCCGAGTCCGTTTCCGAAGGACATCCAGATAAAGTCTGCGATCAGATTTCCGATGGAGTATTGGATTCTCTTTTAGCGCAGGATTCGATGTCCCGCGTTGCCTGTGAATGTTTTGTAACTACCGGACTTGTATTGGTAGGTGGCGAGGTAACTACTAAGGGTTATGTTGATGTTCAGAAGGTTGTACGCGATGTTGTAAAAAATATCGGATACACAGAAGCGGGAGTCGGTTTTGATGCCGATTCATGCGCAGTGCTTTCAACATTGCATTCGCAATCTCCCGATATCGCACAAGGTGTCGATACCGGTGGTGCGGGTGATCAGGGGATGATGTTCGGCTATGCATGCAATGAAACTCCGGAATTGATGCCGATGCCGATTATGTTTGCTCATAAACTTGTAAAGCGTTTAGCCGACATCCGGAAACATGAAAACGGGTTGATGCCTTACATACGTCCGGATTCAAAATCTCAGGTTACAATTGAATACGAGGGGAAGAAGCCGATTCGCGTTCACACCGTCGTTGTTTCAACTCAACATTCGCCGGAAGTTAAACAGAGAAAAATTAAAGAAGACGTTATTGAAAAGGTAGTAAAGCACGTCATACCCGCGAAAATGTTAGATAGTAAAACCAAGTATTTCGTCAACCCGACAGGTATGTTTGAAATTGGCGGACCCCACGGTGACAGTGGTTTAACCGGCAGGAAGATTGTCGTCGATACATACGGTGGACGAGCGCCGCATGGCGGTGGAGCGTTTTCGGGAAAAGATCCTACAAAAGTCGACAGAAGCGCCGCCTACGCTGCCCGCCATCTTGCAAAGAATATTGTTGCCTCCGGATTAGCGAGTGAATGTCTGATTCAGGTTGCGTATGCAATCGGTGTGAAAGAACCGGTTTCAATTCATACACAAACATTTGGAACGGGAATAATGCCCGACGTCGAGCTTGAGCAATTTATTCAGAAGAATACTCACGAAGGCGGTCCGATCGATTTAACTCCGCGCGGAATTATCAAACGTCTCGATCTGCGAAGACCCATCTATAGGAAAACCGCCGCATACGGTCATTTTGGAAGAAGTGAAAAAGAATTTTCGTGGGAGAAACTTGATTTAGTTAAGATGCTGAGGAAAGCGGTGAAGTAGATTTTGTTAAATGGTTAATTTGTCGATTGGTTAATTAGAGATAAAGGAAGATGGAAACTTCCGGATATAGTTTCGAAGATTTGGATGTATACAAACTCGCACGAGAGCTTCGACGAAAGATTTACCAATTGATTAAAAGTATTCCCACCGATGAGAAACATAATCTTCAATCCCAGATGCGTCGGGCTGCGCTATCATTAACAAATAATATTGCAGAGGGTCATGGTCGATACCATTATCAAGAAAATATCCAGTATCTCAGACAATCAAGAGGATCGTTAGAAGAGTTGATGGATGATTTAAATGTATGTTTAGATGAAAATTATTTGACTGAAGAATATGTCAATATTTTAAAAGAAGAATCATATAATTTATTAAAGAAATTAAACGGATACATCGTTTATCTACGGAAAAGAAAAGATGAAGCAACAACTCATTAACCAATTAACCAATTCACCAATTAATTAAGAACATATGGATTACAAAAAAGGTAAATACAAAGTCAAAGATATAAAATTAGCGAGCGAAGGCAAACAATTGATTGCGTGGGCGGAATCGCGAATGCCGGTGCTTATGGCGCTTCGTGAAAAATACCGGAAAACAAAACCATTTAAAGGTTATCGTATTGCGGGATGTTTACATGTTACTAAAGAAACCGCAGTGCTCGTGAAAACTTTTGTCGAAGCAGGCGCTCAGGTAAGCTGGAGCGGATGCAATCCTCTTTCAACGAATGATGCGGCGGCGGCGGCTCTCGCGGCTGATGGAGTTTCTATTTTCGCATGGCACGGTATGTCGGTAAAAGAATTTTACTGGTGCATCGAAGAGACATTGAAGATTCATCCTAACCTCACTCTTGATGACGGAGCTGATTTAATCTTCACAATTCACAATAAACATCCTGAATTTGCAAAGAAGTATGTAATTGGCGGAACTGAAGAAACTACAACCGGCGTACACCGTTTGCGTGCTATGGCAAGAGACGGCGCTTTGAAATATCCGGTCGTTGCGGTGAATGATGCTGAAACAAAATGGGATTTCGATAACGTGTACGGTACCGGTCAATCTACGCTGGACGGTATACTCCGTGCAACGAGCATCCTGATTGCAGGGAAGAATGTTGTAATTGCTGGCTATGGACATTGCGGCAAGGGCGTAGCGATGAGAGCGAAGGGACTTGGCGCTAACGTAATTGTAACAGAAATTAAACCGACCGCCGCGCTGAAAGCAATACTGGAAGGAATGCGCGTCATGAAGATGGATGAAGCGGCGAAGATCGGCGATGTGTTCATTACTGCAACGGGCGTTAAAGATATAATCGTTGATCGTCATTTTAGAGTGATGAAAGAGGGTGCTATCGTTTGCAACACGGGTCATTACGATTGTGAGGTCAATCTCAACCACGTCGGTAAATTAGCTAAGGGAATAAAAGAAGTTCGGGCTAACAATGAACAATACTCGATGAAAAACGGCAGACGTATTTACGTACTTGCAAAAGGAAGATTAGTTAATCTTGCCGCGGCAGAAGGACATCCATCGGAAGTTATGGATATGTCGTTTGCGAACCAGTTCATGTCACAGCTTCGGTTAGCGGAGATTCATAAGCAGGGCAAGCGTCTTGATAATAAAGTTTACGATATCCCTGTCGAGCAGGATCAGGAAATTGCCAGCGTTAAGTTGGCGACTATGGGTTTGAAGATCGATAAACTCACTGCCGAGCAAAGAAAATATATGGATGACTACAGCGCCGGAACGTGATTTGGTGAGTTGTAAGTTGTGAGTGGAGAATAAAAAGGTGACCGAGTGGTCACCTTCTTTTATCAATGTTTCAATCTCTTCAATTTCTTTCAGCACAGACTTCGTCATTACTTCACAGCCGGATGTAGTCACAAGCACATCATCCTCGATCCGAATTCCGGAGATTTGATCCTGATCAGATCAACCCTACTACGCCAACTTATCTGAGAATTGTTCTGTTCCTTCCTCATGCCAATGTGTTTCGATAGTGAGATGTGTAATTTCTTTTAAACCACTTAATGTTTTCCGGTAGCGTTCGACTGAGTGTGGCATGGTCGAACATACCGACACAATGCATGCGTAGCGCGCGTCGCTAACGCGCCACAGATGAAGATCATTCACCTTGCTGCTGCCATCAACCTCAATAGCCGTTTTTATTCGTTCTACTAAAGGTGAATCCATTTCTCTGTCCAACAGAATTGCCGAGCTATCACGCAAGAGGGAAACAGTCCATCGGGCAATCATGGCTGCGCCGACCAATCCCGCCATAGGATCGAGCCAAATCCATCCAAACATTTGCCCTCCAATAAGAGCAGCAATAGCAAGTACCGATGTTGCAGCATCGGCAAGAACATGGAGATACGCTGACCGAAGATTTAAGTCGTGATGAGTGTGAGACGAATGTGAAGATTCAGAGTGAGAGGAATGTTTATGTGTACTGCCGACATTCATAATAAACGCACTGACGATGTTTACCAGCAAGCCGGCAACAGCAACAATTATTGCTAAAGTGTAATCGATAGCTTGAGGATTCATTAAACGGTCGATAGATGCAACAATTAACGAGAGTCCAACGATGCCGAGAATGAGCGCACTTGAATATGCGCCAAGGATTTCTATCTTCCAGGTTCCAAACGCGTATCGTTTATCCAACGAATGGCGTCGCGCCAGCACGTATGCCATTAGTGAAATTCCCAATGCTGTTGCGTGTGTTCCCATATGCCAACCATCAGCGAGGAGAGCCATCGAGTGAAACATCGATCCCGCCGTAATCTCTACTGCCATAGTCGCGATAGTCAACAATACGACAATTAATGTCCGTTTTTCTATATGGCGCTTCGATTCATGGAAATCGTGGTTGTGTTCATCGTTAAATGTATGTTGTATCTTCATTATGATCTCCAAAGTAAACAAACCGGGAAGAAGTAATTCGAGTAACTGAAAGATTCAGTCTCGTTTCGTGAGATTGTTGGTCGTGTTATGCGTTCGTGCTGCTCTTCTCACGAAGTTGTGTCCATCAATGTTATGCAGTAAGTTCGTAAGTGTTTGGTTCAGGTGTCCAGTCAACAATTAGTTTCATAAGCTCATTTACTTTTGCAGGATAGTTGACTGTATTTACTCCGTCAAATTTGAAATATGCAGCTCTAACTTTTCCGTGCTTTTCTGCTTTTGAAGCTGAAACCCCAATTAAAGGTTCTAAGTCAGGATTTACTTTAATGAGTTTCCCAAAGTCGGTAGAAAGCAATGCAGCAATTTTCAAATTCTCTTTAAACATTCTCAATGAATGTTGCTCTTTGTCGGTTTTGTCTGCTTTGTCTTCTGGAAAATCTACTGGGTCAATGTCGTGTATTACAATGTAAGGGATTTTCAAATTGTTTAGCACTTTCATAAATGCTGTGAAGTTCGTCTTCCCTCCACAATCAGTAACACAAATATTATTCGCTGAAAAGTCAAATCGCTTGTCGTCAACTGAAAGTTTTGATGCCCAATAAGGAATGATTTGCTTTTCTGTTTCACCTTCAACTAAAATAACTTTTCGCGCAAAAAATAATTCGCTTCGTGAGATGTCAAAGAAACTCAAATAGCGGAAAGATTTTTTTTGGTCGTCATCTTCAAAAATATCACCTGTGTATTGAACAGCGTAAGAAGGTCCTTTCCCATTTCTTTTTACGAGTGCAATTTTGGGATATTGAAACATATCTACAAAGAACGAAGAATGAGAACACATAATGACTTGGTCATTCTTTGCAATGTCCTTCAATACATTCATCATTTTGCGTTGTCCGTTTGGATGCAAAAACAATTCAGGTTCTTCAATAGCCAAAATGAAATTTCGCTTTTGAATTTCCTCTCCAACTTTTATCTCATTTAGAAGTTTGGCATAAACCCGAATGTAAGAGAAGATTAAAGCCCTTTGTAAACCGTGTCCTTTGTTGTCTATTGAAGTTGGAATACTGTCGTCAATAGTGATTTTAGTTTCTTTGAAAAGGTCAACTAATTCGGGAGTTACAATTTCTATTTCAACTTTACTTTCAGGCATACTTTCTGAAATTGAATCAGAAAGAGTTTGTTCAAGTTCTTTAATTTCAGTTAATCTATTTGCATCAGTTCCGTCAGCAGATCTGTTGAGAAATATCTTTAGCCCGTCTATCTGTGCTTTAACTTCTGCAAACTTTGGATTTGCTGTTACGATACGATTGGTGAGGTCATTGATTAGTTTTCCTAAACTTGTCGTTTGAGTTATCTTGCTTTCATCTTGTGCATCTTTTACAGCAGGAACAAGATAAAACTGCGGAAGCAAACTTGAAAAGTTTTCTGATAAACCTCCTGGATTAGCAATCCAACCTGCCTCGCCTAACTCTACTAATCCAGCTTCAAGATGTTGCCTCAAACCTTCTTTGTAAGATGCTTGTGTAACTTTAGCTTGTGCAGTTTTGAAATAGTCAGGTAAATGATTATCTGCAACAATTTGAGTTAAGTTGGCTTTGTACTCGTCAAATTTTGAAAGATCAAAATGTTCTAATAAAGGTTTTGCTTGCCAACCATAGAAAGCATTTTTTAATTTCTGTGTTTCTAACTCAACTGAAATTACTCGTTTGATTTTTACTTTGTCGGTGTGTATCCAATGCTTGATATACTTCTGCTCCTTCTCTTCGTCAGTCAAGCGGCCAAATGTTAGAATAACTTCGATTGGCTTTGTTGTGTCTTTAAAGTGAAAGTTCTCGGGACTAAAACTTTTTAAACTTTCAGAGTAAAAAAGTTCCAGTCCTTTTAAGATTGAAGATTTTCCTGAATTGTTTTCACCAATTAAAACAAGGAGGTCGTCAATATTGACTTTCAAATTTTCAATACTTCTGTAATTGTTGATTTCTATTTCCTGAAGTTTCATTTTATGTCTGTCGGTTTATTTACGCACTGTCGCCAAAGCATGACGCATAACGGTTTGCGGGTTTAAGAAGTGCGGGATTTCGGAGCGATAAACTGTCCGCCAGCACAAAAGTTTGATTGAAATACAACTGCTCAATTACCCACTTCACCCCGCATTTCTTTAAACCCGCTGTTATCGGCTGCCCTTCTGTCCACCATAATTTATTTTTTCGTTTCATTAGTGTCGTTCGCTTTAGATTCTGCCTCTTTGAGCCGTTGTCTAATATCGTTAATCACAAACATCATAAAGGGCATAATTTTCTTGCACAACAATTCAGCTTTATCAAGTAGTTTTCTTGCCTCGTTGAAGTTGGATTCTTTCAATTCCATTTGAGCAATCATTGTCAAAGTTGTAACAAGCTGCGGTGAACTTTTATCATCTTCGCAAAGTTTCAAAACTTGCTCGTAAGCCAATCGTTCTTCTTTCGGATTTTTCATTTTATGATGCACCTCTGCAATTGCTGCCCAAATATCAGGCAACTTGCTTTTGGCTGGCATGGATTCGGCTAAGCGAATTGCTCTCTGAAAAGTTTCAAGAGCTATTTCATATTTTTTCAGTCCATGTAGTGTATGTCCTTTGTTATAGAGTAACCTAAGTCGTTCTTTTGGTGATTGTGCTTCAGAAAGCAGGTTGTCAATTATTGAAAGTGAGTATTGCTCGTATTCTTTTAGCTCCTTTTCATTTTGAGTAACCTTTGCTATGTCGGACAGTGTTTTTAATACATCAAGTTTTTGAGAATCTTTTGTTGATTCGCTTGAAAGAAGCATCAATAGAATTTTTTTTGCTTTGTCGTGTTCACCCAATTCTAAAAGCTTCATCGCATACCGAAAGAAGAACCAACTTTTTTTCCTTTCGTCTTTAATCGGGGCAGCAGTTTGTATTGCCGACTTGTAATACTTTTCTGCTTCTTTGCGATGTCCTTGCTTGTCCAATAATTCCCCACAAGCCAAAAAGCATTTAGCTGTCATATACTGGTCTTCCAACTTAATAAAGATTTCAGAAGCACTAATAATGTCTTGAACTCCTAACTTTAAATCATCGTGCATTGCTTGCATTTCGCCTCTTTCAAGTAAAAGTCTTCCCAAATCATATTCCCAAGATTCTCCCATTTCTCTGTAGATTGAAATGGCACGGGAATATTCTGTTAATGCCTCCTCATGTTTTCTATACCCATAAATCTTTGCTCTAACCAAATGACAAAATCCATATCCTGCATTTGCTTCCACAGAAGCATCTTCTTTACCCGAAACTAATAGTTTGGTAAAAGTATCATATGCCTCTTTGGTATAGTTGAATTGAACTTCAAATGCTTCTTTGTTTTGGTTACTAAGCATTGCTAATGCTATCCATGCCCAACCTTCTGAACATTGGTCATTTGTTGATTTTGAATACTCTAACGCAGCATTAAGAAAACCTCTCGCTTTGTCTGTATTTCCTTTGAATCTATGAACCTCTCCTAATAGCTGTAATATTCGGACAACCTGATTTCCTAGATTTGTTTTCTTAGATTCAATCAGACATTCATTTGCAATTTTAAGAGCATTATCTAAGTCATTAGACCCTTCCGATGCTTCAATGTAGGCTAACTCAAGGCGAACTCGTATGGATAACTTTTGATTCTTTGTTTCATGTGCAGTTTCACCAATCTTGTTCCAAATTTCTTTTGATAGTTCATACTTTCCTTTTCTATTTGCCTCTTGTGCTTCTTTAATTTTTTCTTCAACTTCTTTTGGTAGGATAGAATCATCACTTTTGTTGTTAGACCAAAGAAGGTCTTCTGCATCATCACCCTGACCGCAAGCAGCCAACAATTCTTTTAAAGAGGAATCAACTGCACTGCGATAATCAACATATCTGTATCGCTTTAGTGTGTCTGGCAAATCACAATCTTCAATTAAGACAGGAATAAATCGCCTGTTTGAATTGATAGGGTCTCTGAATAATACAGTGCTTCTTTCCAACTTGACCCAATCAGAATTAATAGCATTTGGTGAAAGGCATAAAACTAAAATCTTGGATTCTTCAAGTCCCTTTTCTACTTTCAAGTATATGTCGTCACCTGGTTTAATACACCATTCGTCAAACCAAATCTTTAGTCCATAATCTTGAAGTTTCTTTGCCATTACTCTTACTATCTCTTTGTCTTTGGAGTTGTGGCTCAAGAAAACATCATAGTTGAATTGTGTATTCTGTTTCATTTGTTGTCAGGTCGTCTGTCTGCTCATTTTATATCTGTCGGTTGAAGGTTGCACTGTCGCCAAAGGGTTGCCGATAACGTGGCGCGGGCGACAGCCCGCGCCACGATGTGACGGACGCGCTTATGAGCGAAGCGTTTGCACACTCGTTAAAATTATTTTCGATCTTGAACATGGAACATGATATTCATAAATTCATTTGTACCTTGTGCTGAGCGAATGTCCGTCACATCTCCTGTAACAACGCATCGCGTCCTTAGCTCTTATCGTTGTTTAATTTATATAAAAAATGCTACCTAATTAACCCGTATTGATGATGTGAATATAAAAGTTTAGTCAGAAATAAACAAACTCAGTGTTCCGTAGGGAGCGTCGTTGACGAGAATTAGAATGAGACTTCTGAATTATTATTCTTTGTCATGTTGAGCGAAGCGAAACATCTCGATTCTGAAGGATTTGAGACCCTTCACTTCGTTCAGGGTGACAACGTTAGTGATTTTTCAGAAGTCTCAGAATATTCATTAGTACACCTTCAGCTTGATTTTTCGTTCAAAGTAATTCCCGATCATTCCTTCCTTACCACTTCCTTTGATCGCCTCTCCTTTTGTCAGCATCACCTGCAATTGTATCTCTGTGTTTATTGCATCATCGAGTGGCTGGATGGTCATTGGCAATACAGTGATTTTTGCTCCCTCGTACACAGCGACCTTATCTCCAACAAGGCGACATGCCATTTGAAGATTCACTGCCCAGCCGGCAGCAAACTTAGATAAGGAATTCGTCTCGATTCTGGTGGGATCAATGTAGAGCCACGCATTTCGATATGGAAGTGGACTATCATCGTCTTTTGTGCGACCAATGACGGTGAGAACGGTTCTCTGTTGACCTCGCTTCGCATCCAACAGAAACGTGCCATCGGACTGACGAAGGGATTTCATAGTCTCCTTGTCAAGAATATCAATAATCGTTTTCTGATCGTCTGCCCATGGTCCATTGTTTACATGGCAGCTCATGCACGATTTTGATTTCCCGAGAATGCCAACACCTGGTGGGTAAGCAAAAGCCCTGTCCGCTATCATCGCTAATGCAGCGAGGGTAACGATTAAAATTATCGATACTTTCATTGTTGTGTTCCTTTTCCCGAAGGGATGTGCGAATGCACTCCTTTGGAGGATTCCCACGTTAATTTGTTTAATATTGAATTAAGTTCGTTCATCTGAACTCCGGGGAGATGACTTGCAAATACAATATTTCCGCCTTTCTCAATGACAAATATATTCTTCAGCGGGCATGTTCCTTCAACATATTCTCCACTATACCTTTTCGAAGCTGTCCCATTCGGGTCATACAAGAATCGAAACGAAATTTTGTTTTCCTTCAAAACGGTTTCAACTGTCTTTCGATCTTTCCCGAGTATGCTCACAGCCACAACTTCAACACCTTTTTTCTCGTACTCTGCCTTCAAACTGAGTACCGTTGGGATTTGAGACTGACAGCCCGCGCACAGATTTGTAAACCATAAAAGAACACCTTTTGTCTTCGTAAGTTTGGACAACGTGAATTTGTTTCCTCTGAAATCTCGCAATGAAAAGTCCGGCGCTGAGTCACCGACCTTTGGGGCAACCTTATTATTGTTCGTCTGTGCAGATGCTGTTGTCTGAATGAAGATCGTCCCCAACGACAAGCAAGAGGCAACAAGACAATAAAGTACCAGCTTGTTAATGTGAAGTGAATTGTGTGGAATCATAGAGATTTTTCCTTTATCTGATTATGCTTTGATAGGAATTTTCATGAGCTTGCTTCCAAGATTGATTGTCGAGCGCAATAAGGACTTCCTCAATCCAAAAGGAGACAACCACCACTGCTCGAATAATACTTTACCAAAATGCCATACCCTTCCAATGTTACGAAGTTCAAGTCGTGGGGATGGCTCTCCAAAGAAGTCTCCAAAAGCAAATCCGGCAAGTCCTTCGCCAGCTTCCAGCATGCAATAACCCGTTCCGCAAAATTCAGCTTTTGGTATACGCCCGTTGATTTCATCTGCGATGCGCTCAGCAACAATTTCAGCCTGTACGTGAGCGAAGATTCCGGCTTTCGGCAGCATCATAGGGATATCTGGTTTCCACCGACCGGGAATATTAATGGCAGTGACATCGCCAATTGCATAGACGTTCTCATATTTTGTTTTGAGTGTAGAACGATCAACAGAAATCCAGCCCGCTTCATTTGTCAAACCCGCATCACGCACAATACGTGGTCCCCTGTGTGGTGGAATTGCGATGAGCATATCGTATCGAGCCGGTTCTTTTCCATCAAAAGAGAGCGTATGATTTTGTGAGTCAACTGAAATCAATTTGTGGAGTGGATGAAAAGCAATTCCCTTCGACGTAAGCATTTGCTTGACTGCTTCACCAAGTTGCGGTCCGGCGACAGGCATCGGTTGCGGCTCGGGTGTATAGAGGTGAACATTGACTTTATCTTTCAAGCCATCCTCCCGACAAGGTCGGGATCGGGAGAAGTAGTCGGCAACGAGCATAGCGGCTTCGTGTGGCGCACCGGGGCATTTGTATGGCAATGCAGAAACAACCAATGCAATATTTCCACCGTTAAACTTACCAAGTGCCTGTTGAAGTTTCTTAGTTTCCTCAAATGTGTAAAAGGAAAAGGCACTTTCGGTAAGGCCCGGTATAAGTTCTGGAGCAAGTTCAGCACCGAGAGCTATAATCAGATAGTCAAAGTTTAGCGGCTGCGTTTTTGTGGTGATGCGACGATTAGGAATGTCAATGCCCGTCACTTCAGCATGGATGATTTCTATTCCTGAACGAAGAAGCTTTCGGACCGGCTTGGTGATCTTATCAGCTTTCCGATCACCGGTCATAAGCCAGAGAAACGATGGAGCAAAAGCGTGTTCTGTGTTCTGTTCGACAAGCACAACTTTATGCTCGAGCGGCAACTTGCGCCGGAGTTCGTTGGCGACGACAATCCCGCCAACGCCTCCACCGAGAATAAGAATAATTTTTCCGTTCATGGTTTCAGCCCTTTGCTTGATTGAAAGAGTTTTTCTTTCTTATCATGGTTATCCATAAGAACTTCTCGCATCAGGTCGCATGCCTGGATCACCTTGGAACTGGAGATTCTATAGTAAATATTCACTCCTTCACGGCGCGCATCAAGGATTCCTGCATTTCTCATTAACGCGAGGTGCTGTGAGACGTTCGCCTTTGAGGTTTTCATTTTCTTAACTATTTCTCCTGCAATCATTTCATCTTCTTGTAGGATGCTGAGAATTTCCAGCCGTTTGGGATGAGAGAGAGTTTTACAAACCTCTGCATGTAGATGGAAGATTTGATTCTTCATAGCCATAGATTATTTTTTAGTTTCAGAGTTTAGGAATAGCGAAACAATATACTGAACATATTGCCTTTTTGCAAGACCATTCATCCTGTTGCGGTCGTGTGGATGAATCATTACTTTTTAAATCATCTTCGAATTGAGTTTGCACCCGTCTCATATTGCTTTCTCACCCCGCTCGTTCGTCCGTATTTTGACAACGTCTTCTACATCGATGATAAATATTTTCCCATCGCCTGTATTTCCGGTGTGTGAATATTTCTGTATCACATTTGCAACCTGCTCAGCCATGTCATCATTAACAACGACTTCTAATTTTACCATTGGAATAAAGTCCACCATTTCATAAGTAACTTTATCCTTTGCATTCCTAGCTCTGCTCTTACCGAATCCTTTTATTTCTGATACGGTTACACCCGGCAGTCCCTCAATATTATGAAGCTGCTCGGTTACTTCCAACAGTTTGAACGGTCTTATTATTGCTTTAATCTCTTTCATTTTATTTTCCTTTCCTTATAATTATTTACTGATGTTACGCAAAACTGTCATTCTGAACGAAGTGAAGAATCTCGATGTTTGGTTTTCATTCAATTTTGAGATATTTCGTCCCGCTGAAAGCGGGACTCAATATGACAAATTAGTGTTCCTGCGTAACATCAGTTATTTACATTTCCGCTTCAACTTGTTTCTTTTCAAACCAACTGTAAACGGATGGGATTATTAATAACGTCAGCAGAGTTGAAGTAATCAATCCCCCGACGACAACTGTTGCAAGCGGTTTTTGTATCTCCGATCCGGCTCCGCTGGCAAAGAGCATCGGCATAAGACTGAAAATTGCGATTGATGCCGTCATTAATACAGGCCGCAATCTATCAACGCTTCCTTTTCTGATTGCGTCTTGCAGAATAATTCCTTCTTCTCGCAATTGTGAAATGTAAGAGACCAAGACAACACCGTTTAGCACAGCAACGCCAAACAACACTATAAATCCTACCGAAGCCGGAACAGATAAATATAATCCGGAAATGTATAGCGAGAAGA
This sequence comes from uncultured Chlorobiaceae bacterium, assembly GCA_964520905.1. Classification (GTDB taxonomy): domain Bacteria; phylum Bacteroidota; class Ignavibacteria; order UBA10030; family SZUA-254; genus JAGVIE01. The sequence continues at coordinate 30,319 of CAZFQL010000011.1, forward strand.
CTCCGCCAATGAGAGCGAATGGCAAGTTCGAAATTACTAACAGCGCCAATCGAACTGACCTGAATGTAACGAATAGGAGAAGCAGTATTAGTCCAACCGCAATGGGTCCGATGATCATCAGTTTATTCATCGCTCTTTGCTGATTTTCAAACTGCCCGCCCCAGGTCAAAAAATAACCGGACGGAAGCTGAACGTTCTCTTTTATCTTTTCTTTTGCCTCGGCAACAAAACTTCCAATATCCCTTCCGCTGATGTTCATCTCGATGCCGATTCTTCTAATCCCATCTTGCCGGCTAATCTGAACCGGTCCCTCGATCATTTTTACTTCAGCCAACTGTGCAAGAGGGATATTCATTCCCGTTTTTGTTGGAACCAAAATGTTTTCAATCGCTTCAATGGAATTTCTTTTTTCTTCCGGCAAACGAACAGTGATATCAAAACTCCGGTTCTCTTCATAAAACTTAGAGGCAGATTTTCCGGCGACAGCTATTTCGATGACATTCTGCACATCGCTGATGTTTAATCCATACCGTGCTATTTTCGAACGGTCAATGTTTACCGTTAGGTATGGCTGTCCTGAAACCTTTTCTGTCATTAAGTCGGTTCCTCCTTCAATTGACGAAAGAACTCTTGCAATCTCATCCGCTTTACTTTTGAGTAAATCAATATCTTCACCAAAAAGTTTCAGAATCAATTGCGCTTTTGTTCCGGCAACAAGTTCATCAATTCTGCATTGTATCGGCTGACTGAACCCGAAACCTATACCGGGTACAGTTTCCAAAGATTCGCGCATTTCATTTGTTAATTCTTCTCTGGAGATATCCCGTTTCCATTCGCTCTTTGGTTTTAATGTTCCAGTGAAATTCGTATAATCGGCACCCCTGGTATCGAGTGCAATCCCAGTTTGACCGGTTTTTGATACAATTACATCTAATTCATCAAATTCTTTCATTTTCTGTCCCGCAAGCTGGTTCACTTCCATAGCTTTTGAAAGAGAAACTCCGGGAAGCAAAGCAACATCCATGTCGAACGCACCTTCATCCATGATTGGTATGAACTCCGTTCCCAATCTTGTGAGAAGGAACAACGCGGCAATTAAAAATAATCCAGAAATACTTAAGATCAGTATTTTTTTCTTCATGGCATATTCTAAAAGCGGCAGATAATATTTTTTTGCGTACTTCATTATGACGCTTTCTTTTTCCTGCTGGGGTTTCAGAAAGAGGGCGCAGAGAACCGGTATGACAAAAATGGAAAGGAGCAATGAAGAGAGAAGCGCTATCGCGACTGTTTCAGCAAGCGGTCCGAACATCTTTCCTTCTATCCCTTCCAATGAAAGGATCGGAATGAAGGTGATTGCAATGATAAGTTCGCCGAAGATACTCGGTTTTCTCACCTCCAGCACCGCTCTAAGAACTGTCATTAATTTTGGATGTTTATTGCCTCCATCGCTGAGGTGCCTCTGTACATTTTCCACTTGAATGATAGTTGCATCTATGATCATCCCGATGGAGATTGCGAGTCCGCCGAGCGACATTAAGTTCGCGCTCAATCCGACTATCCTCATAACAATAAATGTAACAAAGAGGGAAAGAGGTAGGGCAATCAGTACGACAAAACTTCCTCTGAAACTTCTTAATAATAAATACAAGACGATAAGAACTAGAATGGCACCTTCAATTAGAGCTTTGTTTACCGTATTCACGCTTGCGTTTACTATATCGCTTCTATCGTAATAAGAAACAATTTTAATTCCATTCGGAAGAATATTGTTCTCATTTATTTCTCTAACTTTCTCTACTACTCGCTTAACAACTTCACGGCTGTTCTCACCGCGCAGCATCATTGCAATTCCTCCAACGGCTTCATCTTTACCATTAATCATTGCAGCGCCCATTCGCACGGCTTCACCAATTTTTACTTGGGCTACATCTTTTATGTATGTCGGCGTTCCTTCATGAGATTTCAATACTATGTTCTCAATATCGCTCAGGTCTTTAATTAAACCAACGCCGCGAACAATGTATTGGTCGGAATTCCTTTCGAGAATATTTCCGCCAACGTTTTGATTATTATTCTCAATGGCGGAATAAACTTCGCCTGCTGTGATGGCATATTTCAGCAATTTTTCCGGCGATACGATTACTTGATACTGCTTGAAATAGCCGCCGAATGAATTTATTTCGTTTACTCCGGCAACGTTTTTTAATTGCGGTGTGATGATCCATTCTTGAATTGTTCTCAAATTTGTTAAGTAAACAATTTTTTGAAGAGAATCCTTCGGCATCTCACCTTCGAGTGTGTATTGGTAGATTTCTCCCATCGCCGTTGCGATTGGTCCCATAGCGACTTCAACGCCTTTGGGAACATTCTCTCTCGCTTCTGCCAATCGTTCAAAAACCAACTGGCGCGCAAAATAAATATCAATATCATCCTTGAAGATTATGGTTACTATTGAAAGACCGAATTTTGTAACCGAACGCATCTGTTCAACATCCGGCAATCCGCGCATAGCCATTTCAATGGGATAAGTAACGTTTCTTTCAATCTCGATTGCTGAGAGTCCATCCGCATGGCTTATGACTTCCACCTGAATATTCGTTACATCCGGGAAAGCGTCAATTGGTAGAGTCAAATATGAATACAATCCGAATACAACAATAAGAAGAGAAAGAAATATGATCATTCCTTTCTGCTTCAGCGTCAATGAAATTATTTTTTCTAACATCAGTGTTCATCTCCCGCTATTTCATCTTTTTTCAGTTCGCTCTTTAAATAAAACACGCCTTTGGACACCACCGTTTCACCTTCTTTCAATCCTTCCTTAATTTCGATCATATTGTCAGAAGATGTCCCGGCTACAACAATCCTTTTTTCAAATGTCGTATCGCTTGTTTGAACGAACACATATTCCTGCCCGGTTTCTTTCACAACCGCTTCATCCGGGATCATTATTGCTTCTGCATTCGCACCGATTGGGATTCTCAATTCACCAAACATCTGCGGTTTCAGTTTATTGTTTGGATTGCTAAACTCAGCGCGTACGGTAATTGTTCTTGACTGCTCGTCAACCGTTTGACCGATGTATATTATCCGTCCGTTAAATTTTTCGTTCGAATAAGTTGTCGTAGTGAATACAGCATTTGTTTTTTGGTTTATCTTTGCCAAATCCTTTTCATAAATTTGTCCATCTACCCAAACCGAATTTGTATTGATTACTTTGAAAGCGTTTGTAGTCGCGTCGATAAATTGCCCGATAACAACATTTCTTTCAACAACAATACCGTCAATGTGTGATTTAATAGGCAGTGTGCCGGAAGTATGTTCATCGCCGATCTTTTCATTTGTTACATCCTCATCATCAAGACCGACGGAGTGAATTCTTTTATCTTCTGCCTTGAATTCCGCGAGCGCCTTTTCATACTCGGCTTGATTTTCCAATAGCGCTTTTTGCGAGCCGATTTTTTCATCGAATAATTTCTTCTGTCTTTCATAATTTGCTTTTGCATAATCGAGAGTTGCCTTTGCTTTTAGGAATCCGGCTTTAATCGTACCAACGTCAAGACCTTCAACCGTCAATAATGTTTGCCCGGCTTTTACATAATCGCCAACTTTTGCAAATACCTGATGAACTCTTCCTTGCATCAGCGAACCGACTTGTGCTTCAAGATCCTGATTTGGTATTACCTTCGCAGGTGCAGTTAATGTTCCGGTCAACGGCTCCATCTTTACGGTAAATAGATTTAGACCAATATCAGAGGCACTCTTTTTTGTTAATGTGATAACCTCATGTTCAGTTTCGGTTTTTTCTGTTGCTATTTTGTCTTTAGATTCGTTACCGCAACCGGGTGCCATGAGACTACCGATGATTAATACTAAAATTGGGAAATAAATTCTTGGATTCATGGTATTTACCTTACTATGATAAAATATTATTGATTGATTGAAGCGCCGACGGCAAATTCTAACTTCGCCAGCGATGTACTGTAACGAGCCAGTTCTTCAACGTATTCGTTCCGTGATGAAATCAGTGTTTGCCGGGCTTGTAAAAATTCTATGTAAGTGATTTCGCCTGCTTCATAACTTGCAAGAGCGGTACGGTACACTTCTTCTGCCTGAGGAAGAATATCTGTCTGATGCAGTATGATTTGCCGCTCATCGTTTTTCATTTCTAAAAATGCATTTTTTACATTCACACTAATGAAATTATTTAGAGATTGTAAATCAGATTCAGCAATACTTAAGTTTGCCGATGCTTCCTGAATCTGGCCACGCTGATCGAATAAAAACCAGAGAGGCAGGGAAATTCCAAAAGAAACACCATAGAAATCCGAGTTGCCATCCACAGTTTGACGATAATAAGAAGCATTCAGGTTTGGTAAAAAACTCGACCATGCTAAAGTTCGATCCATGGAAGCAACTGATACTCTGCCGGATGCCGCCTTAATTTGTGGATTGATTGCAAAAGCCCTTTCTGTTAATTGGTCCAATGTTTCCGTGATTGGCTGGTACACTAAACTATCAGTGAGAATGATTGCATACGACTGATCTTCCTTTCTACGGCCGAGTGTGTAATACAGTTCGCCAATGGAAATTTTAAGATCATTTTTAGCCACCTCTAAACCGTTTCGTGCCTGTGTGTGCTGTACATTTGCTGTCAGTCGTTCTAGGTTCGTGGCTTCACCCACGTTATAGCGGATTTCCGCTTTGCGGGCGAAGTCATCGGCAATAGCAAGATTTTCTTCGGCAAGCTCTATTTTTTTCTGTTTGGCAAGCACGTTGTAATATGCAATCTTGACTCGTGACTTAATTGCAATTGAGGTTGAAGAATGTTCTGCTTCGGCAATCGAAACTTTGGAAGATAACTGCATACCACGGAATAGAATGTTTGTAGGAAATTCCAACGATTGACTTATTTCGACCGTTCGTTCTCCAAATCGTTTTACATTACTTCCTTTTGGTATGTACTGATAGTTGACCGCAACGGAAGGAGACGGTGGTGAAACACCGCGCCAAAGCCGTCCACGTTCAGCATCAATTTGACTCAACGAAGAGAGTGATTGTGGATTATTTTTAAGTGCATTAGTAATTGCGTCATTGAGGGACAGTTGTTCTGTAATCTGGGAGAACGAAGTAATCCAGCATGATAGAAATAACAGTCCCATTTGAGTAAATAAGCGTAACAAAGCGAACCTCGCTTAAAAGATTTTTAAAATTTATGAATTATAGAAACCCGAAATAAACGGGCAGCAGCGTTAGAGAGTTACGCTTTTGGAGGGTGATAGATGCTTTGGACTGGAGCAGTCGGAATAGAGAATGAAATAACTACTGTGTTATTCTCAGGTTGAAATGAAGATGATACGGTTGATAGAACACTCGTAATTGCCGGTATGTGGCAAATGCAGGTGCAGTGATCGGAATGATTGTCATCGGGATTAGTGGGTGAATTCTGATGACTGCCGAGCAATTCACAAACCAATGTTGAACATTGATCAGTGTCGTTACCGTTTAGGCAATTAATATCACCACACCATAACATGGAAATGGTAAGGCAGAAAATTACGATCAGATTTGTCGTTTGCGGGTAATATTTCGAGAGTTTTAGTATCAACTATTATAATCTATGAATATTTCTATATTTATCCAAGTCTAATTTATAAATTTATCGAAAACTTCAAATGTGGGTTTGCAGGTTTTCTCCAAACCCACATGTTGGAGTCAAAAGGTGTGATTCGATTCAACGAAGCAGTAGCATCTTATTTATAGCTTTGAATTTACCGGATTGCAACGAATAGAAATAGACTCCGCTTGCTAAGTTATTTGCATCGAATGGAACGGAATGTTCTCCAGCACTCAATAGTTGGTTGTCAAAGAGTGTTGCGACAACATTGCCAAGCACGTTGTAAACCTTCAACGTTACATTCTCAGTCAACGGGATGTTGAAGCGGATCTCGGTAGAGGGGTTAAACGGGTTTGGATAGTTTTGCTCCAAATTAAATTGTGCAGGTGTCGCTACTACTGGATGAATTCCCGTGACCGCAGGTGGCGTACCTACAAATGCAATTGCGGCATAAACTTGTGATGTCTTCACAGTTGCAGTTGTGCCGTCAAATGAAACGTTTGTTAAACTTACCCACTGTGTACCGTTCCAACCGCGGACACCGGTTGGATTCCATCCGCGATGGAGTGAATCTGTATAAAGACTATCCCAGCGCAACTGACACTGTAGACCTGTCATAAACTGCATCATATGATTTCCGCTCATCATGGAATCGTCCATCATATCAAAATGGGTGCTATCCCGTCCAATTTCAATTCTATGCCAACCGATAAATGTTGAATCGTGTGGATGGTCCAAACTATCAAGATGCATTCGATCGATACGACAGTATATTGAATCGGGGAACATCATTCCCATCATAGAACCGGGAGGAAACATTGCAAAGGTGAGCGAGTCGTTCCAGCATCGGGCAATCGTTGTGTCGGTTGCATTCCTATGAACCCAGTTATTATAATGATGCTGGGAGAACATCTGTGTTGTTCCAACTAATAAAAATGTAGAAAAGAACAACAGAATAGAAAACTGTGATTTGTTTTTCATAAAAAGTATTTCCTTGTTTATTGGTGAATCATTCGTAAAGTGTAATTATTAAAATCAAATATTTTATCGAAGCCGTTTGTTGCCCGACTTTCTAAATAGTACGTCTTAAACGAATCAGAATCCGTTTATCAAGCAGGATTAAATCAGAAGTGAAGATGTGAAGATTGGTATATCTTCGAAGAGAGGGGGTGAGTAGGTAGTAGTAAAATATATATTTGAGCGATATTTGAAATCAATACTCGGAGAAGTATGGAGTATCGGAGTAATGGAGTATTGAAATTTTGTTATATCATTCTTTTGTGATTCTAAAAACTCGGTCTTGTTGCGATCTACACCAAGGATTGTTTTACAGCAAGAAGATTCCGTTTTAGAAATTTGAATATTGCCGGTGCCCATTTTTTCAATATCGCACAAACCACAAGAATTTCTCGAAACTGTTTCCATCATCTTGCAATAATGAAAAACAACCGGCAACCCGATGTTGAAAACCGAAAAGATTCCAGCAAGGAGTAGAGCGACCGAGCGATATTTAAATGAGCTTACCATGTTATTTATTATAACACTATTATTATAGGTTTAATTCCTTGATAAGATACATTGATTTTGAATAACGTTAAAATGCGAGGATCGCATAACTAAAAAATAATTCATGATATACTTGTTTCCACACAATTTTTAATATTTCTTTTCTTGTCGATTCCATTTATTCCATCGACTATTTCTTTCTCATCAATCCCTCAATATCTTCAATTTCCTTGGGCACATCCTTCGTTAACACTTCACAATCTGATCCGGTCACAAGCACATCATCCTCAATCCTTATCCCGAAGCCGCGGAAATCTACCGCAATACTATCGGCATCAGCAGGGATATAAATCCCCGGCTCAACAGTCATTACCATCCCGGCACGAAGTGTATCGCTTGCCCATATGTCATGGACATCAATGCCTACAGGATGTGTAACCCCGTGGCGGATAAATTTTCCATAACCTGCCTGTGTGATTACTTCTTTTGCTTTCGCATCCATATCTTTCATCGTAATACCGGGTTTGACGATTTTGATAATTTCTTCCTGAGCGCGTAAAACTATGTTGTAAACTTCTGCCTGAGCTTTGGTGAATTTCCCGGATACCGGTATCGTTCTTGTGATATCGCAAGCGTAGCCGCCATATTCTGCGCCAACATCCATAACAACAAGATCGCCGGCTTGCATTTGTCTGCGGTTGTCATCATAGTGAAGAATAAGTGAATTCTCGCCCGATCCGACTATCGGTGTCCAGCTTGGATCGTCAGCACCTCCGCGTGTCATCTCATATTCGATGTCGGCTTGAAGCTCGTATTCCCACTTCCCGGGTTGACAATCTATCATCGCGCGTTTTAAACCATTCCAAGTCAGCTCGATAGACTTTCGCATGAGCCGCAACTCGGCTTCAGATTTTATTTCTCTAAATTTACCAAACAACGGCAGCGCGTTCTTAACTTTCAATCCGGGAAATTGCTGCTCAAGCTCTTTCTTCGCATTTTTATCGAGGAAGATTTTCTTATCGTTGAGCCAGTCGTTCACGAAAGGCAAGTCAGGCGCAGAGATGTAAAGTGTTTTTGCATCTTTTACTATTAACTTGAACGTCTCTTGAAATCGATTTACATTCAGAAGGGTTTCAGTTGGCTTGACTTGAGTGTTCGTGCTTTCTTCCTTGCTGGAACTGAAAAGAATGCTATTCACAGTTTTGTTATCAACCGCAATTTCGCGTGAAGAAAAAATAAGATAACTGTTACGAGATTTCCATCCTGTGAGATAAAGAAAATTGCTCTCCTGCCTGTAACGGTACTCGACATCGTTCGATCTCATTTTGAAATCGCCCGATCTCATTACCACAACAGCGCTTGAATCAAGCGATGTGAGTAATTGCTGCCGCCGACCGGCATACTCATCCTGAGAAATGCCAAGAATATTTTCCTGGCAAAATCCGATCTCAAAAAATACCGAGAGGAAAACGAATATGAAAATTAACCGATGCCGCATGTTACTTTTCTAAAAGTGTTTTTGTTGATTTGCTCGAAATTGACATCGGAATTGTCATATTCTGTTGACCGGTGATTGCCATTGTTTGTTCGTTATCGGTTGTCGATTCATCTAACACAATGATACCAAGCTTATGATCAAAGTACACGGTTCCTTTTACTTTGCCATTCCCTTCAACGAATAATTCCATGCCTTGCATCATCATTTTTCCGGTGTCTGATGATGTACCGGTATAATCGATCTTTAGACAGTCGTGATTTTGTTTTTTCTCTTTGCCGCTCAAAGTGTATTCAATATTTGATGTGTGAAAAATCTTCCCACCCATCGACTCAATCGTATCAATAGTGGTTGAATTCCATTTTTCTCCGACTTTCACTTCCTTTTCAGGCAATTTTGTTAACTGAGCCATCCCACGCTGTGAACCGCCGCCCATCATTCCTTCGTTTTTTATTGTGTCGATTACCTCGCGTGAAAGAACGACTCCAATTTTAGAGACTGTAATCTTTGTCCGCTTGCCGATGATGTTATTGAGAATCATTGTCGTATCCATCATCGGACTTTTAGTTGTATTCTTCGCCGAATCGACACTTACGATCAGGGCAATATTTCCTTCCTTTGAAAGATCATCAACGGCGACACGGATAGTCATATCGCTCGCATTTGTCATCTTCATTTCTTTGCCCATCATTTCTTGTGTGATGTTGCTGTTTGAGATGTGACTGAATCGGTATGTCTTTCCTTTATGGAATTTGTACTCAAGTTTGTAGCTCTCTTGTGCAAAGATAATGGATACCGAAAGCAATATCGCAATCGCTATGAGTGATAGATGTGAATAGAATTTGTTCATAATAGCTCCTTGATTATTGAATATTATAAATTTATTTTTTGTTTTTCATTTTATTTTATATTTCATGCGAAGACGCCAAGAACGCAAAGAAAAACTTCTTTGCGGCTTTGCGAGAAACTTTTTAGTTAACCCAGTTAAAACAAAGTTGTTGAATCTACTAATCGATATTTTCTGTCTTCATTTACGATCCGCCATGCAGTTCGAAATACAAGCCGCGCCGTCTTCGCTGCTTTGATTGTATTTATTTTCTCCGGTCCATCTGTTACATGGTGAACATCCGAATGCATTCCGGAAAAATAAAAAAGGAACGGAATCTTCTTTTTCTGGAAACTCATATGGTCGCTTCCACCCAGTAATTTTTCCTCATCAACAAGTGTGAATCCGATTTCTTTATTTTCTTCTTCATTGATTTGGGCAAGGTCAGGGCAAGCCGCCTCGCTTACCATGTACAATGAATCGATGCTGTTTCGTCCAACCATATCGATGTTAAGCATCGCGATTGTATTATCAAGAGGGAAGAGTGGTTTATTCACGTACGAACGTGAACCCATCAATCCCTTTTCTTCACCGGCGAATGTCATAAATAGAACACTCCTTTTTGGTTTTTGACCCATAGCACCAAATGCCTGAGCTACAGCGATGACCGCACTTGTGCCGGACGCGTTATCATCCGCACCGTTGAATATGTAATCAACAGTGTCGGCGTGCTGCTTCATGTAACCCACATGATCGTAATGGCCGCCGATTATCAGAACTTCGTCTTTCAGTTTGGGATCGCTGCCTTCGATGTAACCTACCACGTTTTGTGTCGACATGTCTTTTATTGATGTAGACGTCTTCAGTGAAACGGATATATTTGGGATCTGAAACGATTGCGGCGCTACCGTGCTATCGATTTTACTTTGAAGTTTCCTTAGTTCATCTACACTCCCGAAAAGTTGAGTGATGACTTCTTCCCCTACTTGTACGATCGGAATTTTTCTTTCTTCATCAGCCGTTAATGAAATAGGAAGAGCGTCTTTAGGCAGTGTTTTAGAAAGAGAGGGCCAGGGGAATCCGCGCGGTACCAGCGAGGTGTGGTTAAGCGGATCTGTCGCTATTAATATTCCAATCGCTCCATGCTCAATTGCGATCCGGACTTTTTCTGAAACATTCGAATAATCGGTTTCTTTTGCGCCCTCGAAACTTGAACTTGAATCGTTTTCACCCGGTTCATGCTTGAGCACGAAGACAATTTTCCCTTTAACGTCGATGTCTTTATAATCGTCATACTTATAATCAGGCGCAGTAATTCCGTAACCCGCGAAAACGATCGGAGCGTTTACCTGTTTGTTGCCCGTCATATCGAATGGAGTGAACTCCGTTTTTATTTTGTACGATTGCTCGTTTCCATCCTTAACGATCTTCAAATAATTATCGTCACCCAAACTGATAATGCCAAGACCTACTTTCTGAAAGTAACTTCCGTTTACCGTCTGCAAGCCGGATGATTTAAAAACACCTGCAATATAATTTGCCGCTGAATCAAGCTCAGGACTTGGTGTGTTGCGTCCTTTCATTGAATCGGAAGCGAGCATGAAGATATGTTGTTTCATCAGTTCAGGTGTGATGATTTTATCTGCAACTGAATTCGAACTTTTAAATCCAAGATGAGCACAACCTACAACATACAAGGCAATGGAAATTAGAAAAAGAATTTGAATTATATGTTTCTTGATATTTGGCATGGTTTTGAGGGTATTTTAATTTTTGTATGGGGAAAATATATCGTAAATACGAAGGAATGTCAAATGATGTTTCAACAGCTTAACCGCAAAGTTCGCGAAGTAAACGCGAAGAGCAGTGAAATTAATTCTTTGCGCCCTTCGCCTGTTGCATGTTTTAGAAAATCATTCTAATGATAACTTGCACCGGGCATAAAGATTTTCTGCTTCAGGTAATCGCCGATCTCCGGTTTACCGGCAAACGAAATTGCGGCAAACACATTTTGTGTTCCTATGTTTTTTCAGGACGACATCTACGTTGTTCAATACTCACTCACCGCGGTTCGATCTTCTTACAATTCTTCTTTCGCGTTCAGATATGTTAGAATTGCTCCCGATGCCATTTTCTTTTTCCATCTTTGCTCTTGCGTATAGGCTAACTTGTTCCATGTAATAGTTTTTCAAGGAGAGAAGAGAGGGAAATTAAGGAAATGGTAGACTGCTTGTCGGACATAGCATAGGGAACAACAAGCATGTCTTTGTGAATGAGCGCCCCGCACGTGTATACAACGTTAGGAACATAACCTGATCGGTTGGTCTCTGTCCAATGAATCAGAGGCTTTCTTAATCGGCCAATAATTTTGGAAGGATTTTCTTTGTCTAGAAGAATTGCGCCTATAGAATATTGTCGAAAAGATCCGACACCATGAGTAAGAAGAAGCCAACCATGCTCGGTTTCAATTGGTGAACCGCAGTTTCCAATCTGCATGAATTCCCATGGATAAGAAGGCTTCATAAGCGGCACGGATTCATGCCAAAAATGAATATTGTCGGAGTACATCAAAAAAAGGTTCTCATTATCCTGACGAGATATCATGGTGTAGCGGCCATTTATCCTGCGGGGAAACAGTGCCAATCCTTTATTTACGGCTGCGCTCCCGTTCAGCGTAATCATTTTGAAATGCTCAAAATTTTCCGTTTCAATCAATTGAGGAAGTATTGCCTTGCCGTCATATGCAGTGTAGGTAGCGTAGTATTTCTTACTTCCATCATCGTCGGTAAAAAGAACAAATCGTGCATCCTCAATGCCGTTCTGTTCACTGGGAGAGAGTGGGAATATGACCCGTTCCGATAGAGAAACGGAAGGATCGAAGTGCGCCTCATAGTTGCATCGAGCAAGCCAGAGAATTTTGTTGGAAGTGAGCAAATCATTTAGAGATATTGGATGATGGTTGAATACCCACGATTTTAGTTTTTCCTGCAATTCATCAATGGTGAATTGATCTGAAAGGGATACTACAACGGAATTGGAGAAAACGTTGTCAATATCCATTTCACGTATTTTCCTGGCGAAACACGCCTTTTCGTATAAAGTATTTGGTTTCATTTCTGCGGTAGAGGCAAAACCAGGAGACTCATCGATTGATATATTATAATTTGCGTCAATACATCCGGAACAGAATGTCAAAGATGAAATATGCCCTTCTCCTGTCGCCCGCAGGGACATGATAAAACGGAGAGAGCCGGGAGGCAGTCCCGACTGGTCGGGGTGTGGAACGATTGAAGGATTGAAAAGGGCGGCTGATTCAAATGAGTATTCTGCTAAAAAGAATGAGCCAATAAGGAGTCTTCGTTCTCGCGAAGGCAATACATCTGAAGGCATAAACCTGCGGACGGAGTCAAATTGGCGCTCCAGAAGAACCTCAAAATTGTGATGCCGATGTGAGAACTTTTCAAGTACATTCTTAAGTTCTTTCTGTATATCCGACTCATCGAGAGACAACACTCGTGAAATAATCCGTTCGATTCGTAACTCGTTGAAAGGAATATGCGAGCGTGCAATGACCCGTTGGGTATCAGGCGCCAGAATAATGTCCGTATCTTTTACAAGTACGGGTGAGGATTCCTTTGAAGCATTATTTTTTTTCATTCTAAAATTGGCTCCTTGAGACTTTCTATGATGTTCGTAATATTTGTCATCTCGTATAGGGAGAGAAGAAATGCGATGGTCGACTCGGTGCCTTGATTTCGATTTAATCTATCCACATGAAGCCCGTCATAGCAACCGCCATTTATCGGTTCGTAAAGCGGAATTCCCAAATCGTTAGCTCCAAGAAACCAATGCATTGCTTTTTCAGCTTCAGTATGCCAATGCTTGTCTTTCGTTGTGACGTATGCCTCCAGACAGGCTGATATGGTAGAATAAGCCTCGATCGGCTGTTGATCAAAAACAGGCTTGGAGCTGCCGCGTTCAAATATCTTATCCGTGCCAACGGGCTGAAAATGACCTCGAGAAGAAGTCTGCAGAGTAGTCAACCAATGTAATGAATCAATCCCGCTTTTGAGCATTTTTTCATTGGTGAGACCCCGTCCGCTGACAATAAGTGCATGGGGAATTTTAGCATTATCGTAACTTAAAACTGGTTCAAACCATTTCCATTCAGCGCTGCTGTTCTCGTCATAAAGTCTCATAAGCTTCGTGGAAAGCACTTCCAAACTGTTGCGGGCAAACCTGTCGCCTGGAAAACGTTGTTGATATTCATAGGCGCCAATCAACGCAAAAGCCCATGCCCGAGGCGAGGTAAATGAAGATATGGGTGTCAGGGCTTGCTCGAAAATTTCCGCCGCCATTTGAGTAAAGCCTTCATTTTTGGATTGGCCAATGCAGGTTCCGAGAGCCCATACTGCCCTGCCATGGTTGTCTTCAGAAAAGTTTTTATCTGTCCATGTACGCTGAAAGGTGAGAAAGTTCCTGAATCGTGCGGTTTTTTCATCCCACGCGTATCTCACGAAACCGAGAAAACGGCTTGCAAGGTTATTAAGTCTCAAGGAATTTATTGTGCCGAGTTTCTCAAGCAATACGGTGAGGATAAGTGCTCTTGAATTATCGTCCGTGCAATATCCTTCGGCGAAGTTAGGAACATTATGCTGCGCATGATGAAATATTCCTATGGAATCGGTCATTTGCAAGAAATGATCAAGTTTGATGTCTGGCAAAATGAGCGGCTGCTCATTAAGAGGTCGCATTGAGATCTTCTTTTGCATGACAGATGGCCGTTTTTGGCGAGCTTCTTCGAATAGGTTGCCGTATTGTTGTGCCACCTTATTCCATGTCATTTCACGTCCAAGCAGATAAGCATTCTTGCGCATAGAATGACGTTCGACTTCATTCCGAATAAGTCTTGTGATTGCCTGGGCTATGGAGTCCGAATCTCCAAATGGCACAAGAATGCCCATCCCGTCTGCAAGCAATTCTTGAGCATGCCAGAATGGCGTTGATATTACGGCATTACCTGCGCCAAAAGAATAGGCGAGCGTTCCCGATGTAATTTGCGTTTCTTCAAGATATGGGGTAATGTAAATATCGGCAAGCGCAATGAGTTCTTTAAGCTCTTCTATGGAAACAAATTTATTGTGAAATATGACATGTCCCTTCACATTAAGTTCATCTGCAAGACGCTGTAGTGAAAGCCGGTATTTCTCGCCCTCATGCCTAAGAAGATTCGGGTGTGTAACCCCGGCGACCAGGTAAACGACATTGGGGTGACGCTTGATGACATCTGGGAGCGACCGTAGTACGACTTCGATGCCTTTATTGGGAGCAAGCAAGCCAAAAGTAAGAAGAACTATTTTGCCTTCGACGCCATATTTATCCTTATAGAAGCTTGGATCGATGAATGGCACATCGGGTATTCCGTGCGGTATCAGACGAACCTTGTCCTGAGGTGTTTTATATATGCTGCGGAGAATTTCGGCGCCCTTCTGAGACATGACAACCACATAATCAGATATCGCAAGCAGTTCATCCATAACACGGCGTTGTTGAATATTTGGATTTTTCAGTATAGTATGGAGTGTCGTTATCAGGGGCATTTTCTGGTTGCGCAACAATGATAGAACATAACCGCCAGCTTTTCCGCCAAAAATACCATATTCGTGTTGGAGACAGACGATATCGATGTCGTTGAGATTCAAAAAGTCAGCGGCTGCTTTATAGGTGTCGATATCCTGCTCCTTTATTTCAAAACGAACACGTTCGGGGTATTGATAACCCTCTTCAATATCGGTTATGGGAATAGCAAAACATTGGACACTGGGATTCATTGCCGCGAAAGACTCACAAAGATCCGTTGTGAAAGTAGCTATTCCGCATTGACGGGGAAGGTAATTGCCGATGAATGCGACTTTCTTAATATTTTTCATAATGCTCTTTTACAATATCAATTTCGATATTTCAATATACACTATCTTTCGATAAAACGTCTGCCTGCTCGCCGATGTTTGTAGAGTTGTCTGCTACAAGCTTGCGGAAGGCAGGTTTCGGCGGGGGTTGTTGTTAAAAATAAAATCCCCTCTCCCGGATTGAGAGAGGGGACTAATTGGCGAAAGTTAATCCGTTTACTTCCCCACAAACTCCTCGGCGAAATATTTCGCGGTCAAGCCCTCGCCTGTTGCGTGCTTCATTAAATCGTTCCATTGATAACTTGCACCGGGCATGAAGATTTTCTGCTTCAGGTAATCGCCGATCTCCGGTTTGCCTGCAAATGAAATTTCGGTAAATGCGTTTTGTTTCTCTACAGTTCTGACAATCGTGTTCGTAATCTGAGATGCCGCAAGCTCGCCGAGCGTGTAGTTATGATAGTAGCATGGATATTGTGCAAGGTGAATCTTCGCCGCCCAGTCTGGCTCGTTACGGTTTTCGGGTCGCTTGACGAATTGATACTCTTCAACTAAATCCCACCACAATTTGTTCAAATCCTGATCCGGATTCTGATACATCGCCCGCTCGAATCGCACCATTACCTGCGACCATCTCGTAAATGCAAGCTGCGTCATTCTTAAATTCTTATAAACTTCTTTGCGGAGTGTTTCTTTTTCTTTCTCGTTCAAGCCAACCATCGCTTGCAGCCAATCAACGTTGTATGACTGTCTGCCCATCAGGTTTGCAATTGCTTCTGTTGTGAATGTGTGGGCTTCTGTCCGCAGTAAGAATGGAAGCTCGCGGTTCACATTTTTAGAATAAACACCATGACCCAACTCATGAAGTAATGTCCCCATCCATTCATGGTTATCGGTGATGTTGCACATCGTTCGTACATCGCCGAGCCGATCGATGTCGTTGCAGAAGGCATGCTGGTACTTTCCTTTGCGCGGATAGAGATCGCTGTTTTTCAAAATATCTTCAACGGGGAGATTGATTCCTTTGTAAAATGCAGTTCCAAGCTCAACAACATTTTTTCCCTTGAAGAATTTGTCAAGGTCAACTTCTCCGGCTTCGGAAATTTCCTGAAAGAACGGATTCACATAATGCCACGGCATCAGTTTTTCCGGTTTAGCTCCGAATTTTTTAGCGATGGATGCATCAAGCTCCGACTTTAATTGTTTGAACGGCTCATCCGTCAATTGTTTTAACTCATCGAACACTTTAATTACATCGTCTGCGTTCTGCTCGTCGGTTGCAAGCGCCATAATGTAATAGTTATCGAAGCCAAGTTGTTTGGCTGCCTGATTACGAAGTTTTACAAGTTCGATAATCATTGGGGCAACTTCAAGTCCAACTTGCTTCGTGGCTTCCCAAACTTGTTTTCGTTTCTCGGTGTTCCGTTCGTCCTTCAGTATTAACCTAATATCGTTATCGCTCATTTCCTTACCGTCGATTTTGCCCCGGAAATTGTTGAACTTTTCAGAGATTGCTGCCTGCTTCTCAACCATCTGCCGCATCAGCGTTGTGTCGATCTGATTTTTTAGATAATTGTTATAAAGGAGAGCAAGCTGTCGCTGAAGGAGGGAGTCTTTGATTTTTCCTTTCTCTTTCAGTTCTTTGAGAAATGCGTACTCTGTTTTATTTGACCGGATTTTTTTGATTTCAATTTCCGCAGCGGCAGATTCGTCGTAAAATTTCTTTTCGCCGGTTGCGTTTGCTTTCCAGTCGGCGAGATTCTGCTGTTTCATCAACGGTTCGACAGTCTTGAGATGACTAGTGATGAACTCACGCAGTTTCTGCTCGTCTGATGGTGCGGGGGAGCAGGAGAATGTGAAGAGTGAGAGAATAATTGGAACGATGGATATAAGAAGAATGGGTTTCATAGGACATCTCCTAGATGGAATAAAATAGTTATCAATAATTTATTATTTTTGTCTTTGTGCGATCATATTATTTTCACCGATGTTGCTATCTTTTTTGAGTTCTCCTCATGTAGAAGCTACCATCAATACTTCAATGACTTCGTTTTTACTTCTTAATATGCAGCTTTCTTTTTTCTTCTCTTGACATTTCTACGGCTCCATAAATTGCTGTCTTAAAGACAGTGTCAATATCGGTAGTAAGTCCCCACTCTAACCCTTTTTTTACGTAAAGAAGTTCTGACTCGGTTAATCGGCGCTCGATATACCTCTCTGCTTCTGCTTGAACCCAGCCAACATTAACTAAAAATAGAATTTCTTCGTCTTTCATAGATTCTCCGGGATTGAAAAATATTGATGTAAATAATATTACTAATTATCTATCTAATCATGATTAATTAATTAATATTTTCCCACTCACTTTGCAACCGATCTTCATCTAAAATCTTTTCAAGATATTTAATATAATATCGATGGGATAGAATTTCTTTTGCGGTTAACATCAAGGATGTTGATTGTTTTTTATCAACTTCCCAGATTGATTCTTTAAGTTTAATATCGTTATCTGAAATGCTGAACTCAGAGAGGATGGGGTTAACTGTGGTGATTGTGGATGACCGACTGCTCAACAAATGGATGGCTCTGATCGAGAAATGGAATCTACCACTTCTAGGAACTGATAAAATTTCATACTGATAAGTAATACCGTTGATTCGGATTTTCATTATAATAATTCTTTGTTATAGGTGAATCAGGGGGTTTCTGCAGTTAGTTAACTTCCAGAATTGAATTGGACTAATTTATTCCAATCAATTTCCCCATCATCTTTGCAAAAGCTATTTGAAAAATCTCTGGTAAATTTATTTATCATCTTAGAATAAGATTTCATAAAATCGTCATTTTTCTGTTTCGCTTTATGTCCCAATGGTTCAATTATATCGATATATAAATTAGTATCTCCTGAAATAAAATCCCAAAATCTCTGGCCACAATATTTATAATAATCTCCCTTATCAGGATTATTCTCCTTACCGTAACAACAACCATTGATTGCTTCGATTGTCAATTGAGAATTGCTAGTTCGGAGGCTCCTTTTTGCTACTCTAAAATCGTCAATCATTTTATTGATTTGACCGCTATTGCCCCAATTTGGACCAGATTTTATTGTAACAATATAACGAACACCGTTCTTATCAAATTCAAGATCTATTCCTTGTATTCCTGACTTCCATCCTCGATAAACTTTACGATTGATAAATATAGCTAAACCTTCAAGCCAGTCGCCAAAAATTGTTTCTTCATTTGAAGAAATATGGGCATCGACGATTCCTTTTATTATTTGCTCAGCTGTGAGAACATATTTTGCTTTGAATAGATAAGGATTTTTTCTTTTTAAGACTTGCTCAAGCTTGAGATTATCAAGACTCTGAACACGTTTTTGATGAAAGGTGCCAATATTTTCTTCAACGTATTTTGTGACGTCTCTTAGATTTAGTTTTTTCATATTTTACTTTCGGTTCACATAAAATAAGCTGATCAGATGGAATTTGTTTTTTTACCATTTTATAATATTCGGGTAAGATATCTATGCCGATTGCATTTCGCGACATTCTTCTAGCTACGGTGATCGTAGTTCCCGATCCCATGAAAGGATCTAAAACTGTATCACCCGATTTTGTAAATAGTTTGATGAACCATCCAGGTAAATCTTCTGGAAATGCTGCGCTATGATTCTTATTGTTGCATTCTGTAGCAAGATGCAAAACATTTGTAGGATAAGCTTTATCTCTATTTAACCAGTTAGAAACATTTTTTCCAAAACCGCTTCCAACCCGAGAATTATCTCTGATTTTATCAGTTTTACTTAAATTCTTCAAACGACTCTTCGCCCAATTTCCCATCGGCACCATAACTTCTTCTTGATACATATTAAATTTCTTATCTTTATTAAATTGAAGTAGTCGTTCCCATGAATCACGAAATCGATTGGGCCACTTCCCAGGATAACTATTTTTTTTGTACCAGATAAACTCTTCAGTCCATAACCAACCTTGGTTACGCATCTCTGTTATCAATTCCAAAACGTATGTATGTCGCTCACCGTTAACTACCTTCTCCTTAATGTTCAATATAAAAGTACCTGTTGGTTTCAGGACTCGAAGTAATTCCTTTGAAATAGGTAAAAACCAATTAACATACTTATCTGGAGGATGGCCACCGTAAGTATTTTTTCTTTGGTCTGCATATGGAGGTGACGTGACTATCAAATCCACGGTATTGGTAGCAATCTTAGTTAACTGTTCCCTGCAATCTCCTAAATATAATTCTGTATTTAACTCCATTTTCAATGTTTCAGGCATCTATTAGTTTTTGTTTAGTGGGCTTCCCCAGTCATATAAATAGTAAAAAAAGTACAATAAACCAAGAAAATTAACCTTCCTGTAACGCGGGTCTCCGCCGAAAAGATGGCGGATAAAGGTGATCCACTACTACACGAGCAACTTAGCAACTTTTTCAACATCATTCGTCGGCAGTTGGCAACTATAATTCTGACAAATATAAGCCGTTGCTTTACCGTCTATCATTGTCATATTTTCTATGAACGGAAGATATGAAACAAGTTTCGATCTTGAACTATCATCAATAAGCAATATGACTTTATTCGGCAGGAAATGTTTACGAATCTCTCGTAACATTATTTTAGTATCTTCTGCATTTCGATTACCGACGATAATTATTTCTTTCGGGGTTGTGATATTCCAGTTGAGTGCAACCAACATCTGCGGCAAGCCGTCGGGCATTTGGTCTAGACGAGAGCCGAACGATTGAATAGTTTTTTCTGCCATCCCGCGCCAATTGTTGTTATTGGTTATTTGAGAAAGTTTTAGGAGATTCAGCGCGGCTATCGAATTGCCTGTTGGTTCAGCACCATCATAATCTTCTTTTGTCCTTAAAAGAATTGATGGATCGTTTCCGGTTGTGTCGAAAAATCCGCCCGACTCTTTATCCCAAAATAATTCAATCTGTTTTGCCATCAACGATGTTGCGTATTCAAGCCACCGGAAGTCGAATGTTGATTCATAAAGATCAATCAATCCCTGAATCAGGAATGAGTAATCCTGCAAGCCGCCATCAAAGCGGGCATCACCGTCACGGTAACGCCGGTAAAGCGTTTGTGTTTGCGGATTGTAAAGATTTTTCATGATAAATCGCGCAGCACTCTCTGCCGCATCGCGGTAAATATCATACTCAAGAATCTGGTATGCTCTGGCGAAAGCAGAAATCATCAAGCCGTTCCATGCGGTTATAATTTTATCGTCAAGATGCGGATGCGGACGCTTCTCGCGTTCGAGATATAATTTATGTTTTGCAGCAAGGAGAAGTTGCTTTAATTCGTCAGGCGATTTAGTAAACTTTTGCGTAGTTTCCTCAATATTATGAGCAACGTATAAGATGTTCTGTTCATAAAAAACATTCAAGTGATCTTGAAGCGCATTCCCTTTATCCTCAACTCCAAAATGATAATTGAAGATTTCCGCATTCTCTTTTGCAAGAATTGATTCGATCCCGGACATTGTCCAAACATAAAAAGCGCCTTCTTCTTTTTCGTGAGGTTTGGATGAATCGGAAATACTTTCTGCGTCTTCAGCAGAATAAAAGCCGCCCTCTTTATGATGAAGTTTTATCAGAATATAATCTAAAATACCTTTAGCAGTTTCAATCAGCGTATTATCTTTAGTGATCTGATACGTTTCGAGATAAGAGATGGCAAGTTGCGCCTGATCGTAAAGCATTTTTTCGAAGTGGGGAACACGCCACTGCTCATCAACCGAATAACGATGAAAGCCGCCGCCGATCTGGTCGTACATGCCGCCTCGTGCCATTGCACGAAGTGTGTTGAGGACTATTTTTAAAGAAGAACCGTTTCCGGTTTGTTTAAAATATCTCAGAAGAAAATTAAACACCGAGGGTCTGGGAAACTTAGGCGCGCCGCCAAATCCGCCATATTGCGAATCATAGCTTTGCAAAAATTGTTGATATGCTTTGCTGATGATAGATTCATCGATCAGACATCCATTATCTGTTTTCGAGGTTTCAAGGAGATGTGCAGTGATTTGGTCGCTTGTTGTAACGATTTTATTTCGCTCGTTTATCCAAAGCTCACTGATGCGTTTTACCAGATCAGAGAATCCCGGTTTGCCGTGATGTTCTGTTGGACGAATATATGTTGCGGCATAGAAAGGTTTCAGGTCATGAGTAAGAAAAACCGACATGGGCCAACCGCCTTGTCCGGTAGTAGTAACAATCACGCTCATATACACGCGATCAACATCAGGCCGCTCCTCCCGATCGACTTTGATGTTTACCATTTTTTCATTCATGATTTGAGCGATTGTTTCATTTTCAAAAACTTCACGCTCCATAACATGGCACCAGTAGCATGTTGAATATCCTATTGAGAGAAAAATCGGTTTGTCTTCATCCCGCGCTTTTTGAAATGCTTCTTCACCCCACGGATACCAGTCAACGGGATTGTGTGCGTGCTGAAGGAGATACGGACTTTTTTCGTTGATTAGACGGTTCGGAGTATTGGAGTTTGTCATCTTGCGTTTTGAAAGATAAGAAAATAAAAAAGGTCGTGCAAGACGACCTTTATATAAATTGAGAATCTTTATCCCGCCTTCGTTTCACTTCGGCGGGATCCTCAATCTGTCAATGAACTTAACTTCTCTTCGCTCGTTAAGTTCAGACAGATTGGGAGTGGAGCTGATCGGGATCGAACCGACGGCCTCCTCGTTGCGAACGAGGCGCTCTCCCATCTGAGCTACAGCCCCAAAATAATTATTAATTATCAATTGACAATTGTCAATTATGTTGCTGTAATATAAGAAACTTCGAAAGTTAAAACAAGATTGAACTGAATGAATTCTTCGCTAATTGCAATTTGTAGATTCTGTTCGTATCTTTTCAAAAATGAAATCTGCTAATCAACTCAATAAAGATTTATCGTTCCCGGTACAGTATGTAAAGGGAATAGGTCCCGGCGCAGAAGCGTTTGCAGAGTAGGGTGTAAAAACTTTCCATTTGGTCTAAATTGCTTTTTGTGATCGATTTTTATATTTTTCTTTCAAATCAAACAGACAACAGGAAAAAATTACATGGACGAAAAAACACGAATCCTTATAGTTGAAGATGATGAACAGCAAAGAGAATCCTTGCATGAACTTCTAACCGTAGAGGGGCATGATGTGAGGATGGCTTCTTCAGGGAATGAAGCAATACCGCTTATTTACGGCGTAGAATTTGATTTAGTCATTGTCGATTTGAAAATGCCTTACATTGATGGCTTCGAAGTCTTGAAATTTATCAAAGGTACATTCCCAAAGATGAAGGTGATAGTTTTAACCGCCTATGGTGATCTCATTAATATTGAAAAGTGTAAGAAGCTTGGCGCTGATGAGGTTATCGGGAAACCGTATAATATCGAGTATCTGTTTTCTATTATAAAAGATTTACTTAAAAAGATAGAATAAACTAATCCGTAGCATCACAAATTATTGCATTATTTGTAATCGAAGCACGAATTATTTTGGCAAGTGATGTTTAGCCGGATAAAACGGGAAAGGGGAAATAATATTCATAGACGAAAAGTTACTCAATTCACGGCTATTGAACTGCCCTTGATAGAATGAAGTGTTGCGCTCCTCATTCTCAAAACACCATTGATTTGATATTGGTTCTTGATATCATGCCATAATTTGTAAGTATCTTCTATCGAGTTGTTAGAACCTACCCACACGAGATACAATAATGATTTCTCCGGAAGATTGTCTTCATAGACATCTACACGATATCCGGTTTTTAATAATCTCCTTTGAAGTTTAAAGGCATTGCTCTTCTTAGTGAATGCGCCTACTTGAATGGCATAATCAAAAGTCAATGTCGTGGAGTGGAAATTGTTTGTTATCTCATCGGATATAGAAGATACCGTATTGATTTCACTCGAGTAAATATGAGTGAGATTTTCGGTTCTTGAAATCAATCTTAATGCATCCCATTTTGCATCCTGGGCGTACATGGTTTGTCCAAGAAGTATCAGGAAGAAAAGCATCATTATTTTTTTGTAAGAATCTATCATAACATTTCTCCTTTCAGGATATAACTTAATTTCAACCATGCTCAATATATCATTTGTAGAAAGATATGGGAGTGATTCGGCTCATCCGGTTTTGTCTGTGTCACATCGATATTTTGATTGGATTCGGCATATGGATGATATGGAAAATATAATTGGCGAAAGACGGCAGCAAATAACCGCCGGATTTTTGTTCTGTTGCAAAAGTTTTCAAAATTGGTTATTATTGAATGAGTTTATAACATTTCTTCATCATATTCGAGTAAAATTTGCCAAGATTCTATGGATAAGTATCAAGAAAACCAGACCGATCCCGAAAAAAAAGAAGAACAAAAATCAGACAATCCCGCTCAGCTTCCGGAATTAACCGGTATCGACATGATCAGCTCGAAGGTGGTCGAGCTTGAAAATAGCATCAACCAGTACAGGGATCAGCTATTGCGGAAAGCTGCCGAGTTCGAAAACTATAAGAAACGCGTCGAGAACGATTCATCGAACATCATCAGATTTGCCAACGAGGACCTGATCGAGAAGCTACTGCCGGTACTTGATGATTTTGAGAGATCATTCGATGCTCTGAAAGATATCAGCTCGGAACGCGAGAGCTTCATCAAGGGAGTCGAAATGATTTACAATAAATTTAAAAGGGTTCTCGATTTGCAGGGTGTTAAACCGCTCGATGTAGTCGGGAAACCGTTCGACCCTGAACTGCATGACGCACTACTTCAGATGCCCTCGGCGGATCATCCTCCGCATACTGTCATGCAGGAAGTTGAGAAAGGTTACATGTTGAACGATCGGGTGATCCGGCACGCGAAGGTGATTGTTTCAACCGAACCACAAAGCAGTGATGAGCCGATACAAAATGATCTATCAGAAAGTGATTGAACGAAAGAACTATGTCGAAACGTGATTATTATGAAATATTGGAAGTCCAGCGAAATGCTTCTGAAGATGAGATCAAGAAGGCGTACCGCAAGGCGGCGATGAAATTCCATCCGGATCGAAATCCCGGTAATAAAGAAGCCGAGGAAAAGTTTAAGGAAGCCGCTGAAGCTTATGAAGTTTTAAGTGACGAAACAAAGCGCCAGCGATACAATCAGTTCGGACATGAAGGGCTAAGACCCGGGTCCGATTTCCACACATATACCAATTTCGATGAAGTATTCCGACACTTCAGCGATATATTTGGCGCGGGAATTGGAGGAAGCATGTTTGAGGATGTTTTCACAGGCGGACGGGCATCTTCACGCGGTCGTCAACAGGTAGGAGTACCCGGTTCCGATCTTAAGATACGTTTAAAACTCTCACTCGAAGAAATTGCGACCGGTGTCGAGAAGAAATTAAAGATTAAAAAATGGAAAACATGCGATGTATGCCAGGGAACAGGCGCAAAATCAGATGCAGCCAAACTTACATGCCCGAACTGCAACGGTACCGGTGAGATTCGGCAAGTAACCCGTTCTGTATTCGGACAATTTGTAAATATAGCGACTTGCGGCAATTGCAACGGAGAGGGTAGAATTATTCGTGATCGCTGTCTGAGTTGTGGAGGCGAAGGCAGATTGCATGGTGAAACTACCATCAAGGTTAATGTTCCGGCTGGAGTCTCGGAAGGAAATTATATCCCGCTCCACGATCAGGGTAATGCGGGACAGCGCGGCGGTCAACCGGGTGATCTGATCGTTATTATCGATGAAGAGCCTCATAAAATATTCACGCGAAGCGGGGAAGATGTAGTGCTCGATCTGCTAATCACTTACCCGCAGGCAGTTTTCGGAACTGAGATTGAGATACCGACACTTAACGGTAAAGCCCGATTGAAGATCGATCCGGCCACACAATCTGGAAAAATCTTGCGCATGCGTGCTAAGGGTATTCCCAGTTTACGCGGCGATTATCGCGGCGATCAGCTTGTTCGTGTAAACGTTTGGGTTCCAACACATATCTCAAAAGAAGATAAGGAATTGCTGAAAACTCTCGGGAAGAGTCCGGCTATCGAACCTAAAGAAGGAGACATATCTGCACATTCCGAGAAGAGCTTCTTCGAAAAAATGAAGAATATATTTTCGTAATGCAATGAACTTTCTAAATAAATTCAATCAATCGTTCGGTTTTACTCAAACGGAAAGTCGGGTGGTTCTTTTTCTAATTCTTGCATTTCTTGCCGGCATCGGTATAAAAACATTCAAAGGGAACAGCGGCACAGCAAAGAAATTCAATTACGCTTCGTTGGATTCCGAGTTTGAAGCTCGCTCACGCACGATTCAGCAAACCGATTCTGTATACGTAAAAGTATCCGAAACGGATAGCGAGTCCGATGAAACGTCATCGAAACATTCTGCCGCTGATAAACAGATCGACCGTGACGTGAAAATCGATCTCAATAAAGCGACTAATGAAGAATTGGTCAAACTTCCGGGCATCGGTAAAGCGATGGCTGAGCGCATCATAAAATATCGCGAAGAGAATGGCGCATTCACTAAGATCGAAGGATTAATGAAAGTCAAAGGTATCGGCAAGAAGAAATTCGATAAGCTCGCACCATACATCATTGCGGGAAAATAAATTATGGCAAAAGAAATTATCGCAGGTATCGGTGTCTCGGAACGTGTCGCCCATCTTACGGTCTTTGAAGTTAGGGAACACAAAACCAAACTTTTGCATCTTGAAGAATTTACGAAAAGTATCGAAGACGATCTCTGGTTTCTCAGGCAGGTTGCAGATTCGGGAAATCGCGCGCTGAAAAATCTCTCAAAAGTATCTGTAGCAATCGATGCAAATTCCGCCTTTCTTCATTTATTCCCAATGGATACAACGCTTACACAGCCGGAACAGAATGATCACGTGCACTGGGAGCTTGCCAATAATATTCGGGAATATCATGCTCAGGATTTTGTTCATGATATTCATACTCTTAAAGTTCAGGCGCGGGAACAGGTGGCTGATGTACTGGTCGTTGCAGTCAGGCGGTTGTTTCTGAATAAGATTCAGGAATTTCTAAATGCAAAGAAGCTGGAGCTTCACATCGCCGATACAAATTATTTTGGAGCCGAGCAGGCATTATATCTAAATTATCCGGAAAATAAAATAAGGACCTACGCTTTGATATGTTCCGCCGAACAGCGCGTCGATATTGGTATTGAAAAAAATGGAAGATTGATTCATTACGGATATACATTGAGCAATTCTCCGGATGAGATCGTCAAACTGATGAAACGCATCGCCGGAGATGCCGCGATAGATCAGATATTATGCTGCGGATCTTATGTACAGCCGCATCTGATAGATTTAATCCACAACTCCACCGAAATACCGATTGAACTGCTCAATCCGTTCCGGCAATTTATTAAGACATCAACTTTCAGCGAGTTCAACAGTTTCAACGGGCGGAAACACCGCTACGCCGCATCGACAGGCGTTGCATTATGGAAGTAAGACGATGAGAATTATTACTGGAAAATATAAAGGCAAAACGCTGGAATCTCTTCCGGACAGCAGTGTTCGACCGGCTACTGACCGTGTGAAAACCACCATTTACGATATGCTTCAAAACCGGTTGAGGGTTATCGATGCCGCCGTGCTCGATCTGTTTGCGGGAAGCGGCAACCTCGGATTTGAAGCTCTCAGCCGCGGAGCTAAACGGGTTGTGTTCGTTGACAGTAATAATCATGTCCTCGATATCATCGAGAAGAATGCGGAAAACTTAAACTGCCTCAGCGATACTATTATCGCTCAGGGTGATGCGTTATTGTTTGTTGAAAGGACGACAGACCGGTTCGATTTGATTTTTGCCGACCCGCCCTATACATATGAAAGGATTAAAGATATTCCCACGGTGATATTTCAGAAGAAGATTCTGAAAGAGGAAGGTTATCTTATCATCGAGCATTCAAAGCATACGATATTTGAGCCGTCACCGGATTACAAGTTAGCTGTTCAGAAGGAATTCGGCAACACGCGAGTGAGTTTCTTCGTCTATCCAAACGATAAAGGAGATGAACAATGAGAATCGCTATTTATCCAGGAACGTTCGATCCCGTTACTTTCGGTCATATAGATGTCATTGAAAGAGCGCGGGAGATTTTCGATAAAGTAATAGTGATGGTTGCGCGTAATACATCGAAGACGCCCCTCTTCAGCACTGAGGAGCGTGTAATGATGATTAAAGATGTTGTGAAGAAATATAAGAATGTTGAAGTGGAGAGTTTTCAGGGATTGCTTGTAAATTACGCGCGGAAGAAAAAAGCCAAGGCGATAGTACGCGGTCTTCGCGCAGTTTCTGATTTCGAGTATGAGTTCCAGATGGCGCTGACGAACCGCAAACTTGCCGAAGAAATCACAACCGTTTTCCTGATGCCGCATGAAAAATACACATACCTCAACTCGAGCATCGTGCGTGAGATTGCGTTGATGGGCGGAGATGTTTCGGAGTTTGTGCCGGCGAGCGTGAAGAAGGCATTAGTGAAGAAAATAAAATAATACACCCTATTGGGATTTTACTTGACACTTCAATGAAGATTGCGTAAATTCTTGCAATGAGAAGACACGATGCGCGAGGGAGTTGCTCGGAACATTAGGAAGTACTCCATGTTTGCTCGGACCCAGCTTTATTGGGATACTTCTCAATCAACATTAGTTGTCATGCACGGCGGAGAAGATAAAAAGTGTTCATACCCAATTTTGTTCGTTGTTTAACCAAATAACAAAGGAGTAACCACTATGATCAAGAAAAAGACACTCACAACCGAATCTGGAGCACCCGTTCCCGACAACCAAAATTCTCAGACAGCCGGACCTAATGGACCAGTATTGCTCCAAGACCATCATTTAATCGAGAAGCTTGCCCGCTTTGAACGCGAGCGGATTCCCGAACGCGTCGTACACGCTAAGGGTTCAGGCGCGTATGGCTACTTCGAGGTAACAAAAGACATTACGCGTTACACCAAAGCGAAGTTTCTAAGTCAAGTCGGTAAACGCACCGAGATTTTCATTCGCTTCTCGACAGTTGCAGGTGAGAAAGGATCCGCCGACACGGTGCGCGACCCGCGTGGTTTCGCGATCAAGTTCTACACAGAGGATGGTAACTATGATCTGGTGGGGAACGACACGCCGATCTTCTTCCTTCGCGATCCGCTGAAGTTTGCCGACTTCATTCACTCTCAGAAAAGAGATCCATATACCAACGTGCAAGAGCCGGACAATGTATGGGACTTTTTCTCTCTTTCTCCAGAAGCCACGCATCAGTTCACTTGGCTGTTCGGCGACCGAGGCATCCCGGCAAGTTATCGAAACATGGACGGCTTTGGCTCTCACACCTTTCAATGGGTAAATGCTAAAGGCGAAGCTTTCTGGGTCAAATACCACTTTAAGACCGATCAGGGCATTCGATGTCTCACATCAAAAGATGCTGCACGGATTGCCGGTGAGAATCCTGATTATCACCACCTGGATTTACTACACACCATCGAGCGCGGTGAATATCCGTCTTGGACATTGAAGATGCAGATCATGCATGTCTCCGAAGCAGCAAATTACAGATTCAATCCATTTGATCTAACAAAAGTCTGGCTGCATAAGGATTATCCGCTCATTGAGGTTGGCAAATTGGTACTCAATCGCAATCCCGATAACTATTTTGCTGATGTTGAACAAGCAGCTTTCAACCCGGCGAATTTTGTCCCTGGCATTGGTCCCTCACCGGATAAGATGTTGCAAGGACGCTTGTTCGCATACGGCGATGCACAACGTTATCGACTTGGTGTCAATCATACTTCGCTTCCCGTCAACAAGCCGCACGCAGTTGAAACTCTTAATTATGGCAGAGACGGACAAATGCGTTTCGATGGCAACACTGCTCGCGAGAAGAATTATGAACCGAACAGTTTCGGCGGTCCCGCTCAAAGCAATGAGCCAACGTATGCACCAATCGAAGTTCATGGAACAACCGGTTCATTCGCATGGGAACGTCACAAGGACGATAATAACTTTGTGCAGGCAGGTAATCTGTACAGGTTGATGAGCGAGGATGAAAAGAATCGTCTCGTTGAAAATATTGCGAATAGTTTATCGCATGTTAGTCGCGAGGAAATCATCGAACGCACGATCAGCAATTTCCGAAACGCTGACACTGATTATGGAAATCGTATAGCAAAAGCTGTTCAGACCCTGCGGAAACATTGACCGCCATTTCGGTCAAGCTGCAGCACATTCTTCAAAATAATAAAAGGAGGTGATAGTAGACAGTGATTCGTCTTTAAATAACAATATTCAAATAACCATAATATAAAGGAGACACAACCATGTTACACGCAAAGAAATACTATGTTGGGGTTCCTCTTGATCCCCATGTTATTGTTTGTAAGCCTGGCAATCTCTTTCGCTCAAGAGAAGAGGGAGTCAAGCTACTCGCCGGTAATTGAAGAACCGTTTGAAAAAGTTATGGCTCAAGACAAAGCCCAAAAGGCGGGTGTAATGAAGCGCCACATGGATCTACTCAATGAGCGCTACGATCTTTCCAAGAAAGTCACAACTGACGTTACAATGTCTAAAGGGAAACCGTTGCCTGTCGGACCGACTGCCAAATTGAAAAGCGGATTGACATGGGAGAAATTAGCTGGCATGACTTCACAGGAGATTAAGGAGAAAGGATTGTTTCCTTATCTTCCTTTGCCCCATCCTAATCACGCTTCCGGCGGAATGCTTTTCTCGCAGATGCAAATAAAGCAATTTCCACGACTGGAGCGATTTGATTTGGACTTTGACATACCAGAACACTTTCTGCCCGAATTTCCACCTGCGATTTTCTTGACCACTCACAAAGACATGAGAGACGTTTCTCAGGGCAAGGTGGTAACAATTGATAACTACTACGAAATATTTAACGGCATACTAAACCCAAAGCAGTTAGAGGGACTACGGCTTTTGGTTACGCAGTTTCCTCAACAACAGTTTAATGCAACGGCAGACCGAAAGAGTGAAAAGCCAAGCTTGGGTGTAACCTGCTTCGATTGCCATGTGAATGGGCATACATCGGCAGCGACGCATCTTGTTGGAGATATCCGACCACAGTCTCACCGAAACCGCATTGAAACCCCCACTTTGCGCGGCGTTAACATTCAACGTCTTTTTGGCTCACAGCGCGCTCTGAAAACCATTGAGGATTTTACAGAGTTCGAACAACGCGCCGCTTATTTTGATGGAGACCATTTGACCGCCAGCAAAAAAGGAGTAAACATCCTTGAACGAGGGAGTCAGGTTCACTTCATGGCTGAGTTCCAGGCACTTCTCGATTTTCCGCCTGCACCAAAACTCGATATTTACGGTCGGCTCGATCCGAAAAAGGCAACCGATTCGGAGAAGAGAGGCGAGTCCATCTTTTTTGGTAAGGGGAAGTGTGCCGTTTGCCATGACGCCCCTTACTATACGGACAACCAGATGCATGATATGCAAGTAGAGAGATTCTATAAGGCACAGACGATCAACGATCAATACATTCGTGCCGAAGGGCCCATTAAAACTTTTCCACTGAGAGGTATAAAAGACTCTCCTCCGTATTTGCATGACGGACGGCTCCTGACGTTGGAGGACGTTGTTGAATTCTTTAACCTTGTTCAACAACTCAATCTTAGTAGCCAAGAGAAAAAGGATCTAGTTGCGTTTCTCAGGCAGTTGTGATCCGATTAACCATAGCAGATTCAGCCGGAGGCTGATGAGCCTCTGGCTCAATTGAATGGCTTTTGAGGCAAGCACCGTACGGCGGCTATTAATGGGCGCCACGCTGCTTGTGCATTTTGTAAGAAAACGGTTAATCTCAATTCAGAATAAGTACAGTGCTTGCTCAAGCCCGCCCCTAATTTGCTAAAGTATTGGTGGGCGGGCTTGCGTGGTGCCTTGAATGTTGGGCGAAATGTTTCAGAATGTTCGTCTATATATTTACATTGTAAATTGAAAAACTAAATCACCATCATATTTCACAAGCAAAGGAGAAACATCATGAAAACAATCAGCGTTTACTTGGGCATCTTATTTTTTCTGTTTACTACGTCTTATAGTCAAACAGAAAAGAGAATAACGGCAACTGACTCAGTCATTACCCAGAAAGAGCAAGCTGCTTTAACTCCGCAGCGAGTATTAGATTTGCTTGAGGAAGGCAACAGACGGTTTGTTGAACAAAAGCCGACTCTAAAAGATTTCCAACAACAGGTATCGCAGACTTCAAAAGGACAATACCCTATGGCAATTATCTTGAGTTGCATTGACTCGAGAACGGCATCCGAAATAATTTTTGACCAGGGGCTTGGCGATATCTTTAGTGCACGAATAGCGGGTAATTTCGTGAATGACGATATACTTGGCAGCATGGAATTTGCATGCAAGGTAACAGGGTCTAAACTCATTCTCATTGTTGGACACACAAATTGTGGCGCAATAAAAGGCGCTTGCGACAATGTTGAGCTTGGCAATCTCACCCACGTTATCAAAGAGATCAAACCTGCCGTGGAATCAGTGACTGGCGTGCATGGAGAACGTAACTCCCATAATCACGACTTTGTTGAAAAAGTATCCAAACAAAATGTATTGTTGGCAATTAACGAAATAAGAGACAAGAGCAAAATCCTCAAGGAGATGGAATCTTCGGGGGCAATAAATATTTTAGGCGCTATGCACAACTTAGAAACCGGCGAAGTGGAGTTTTACAAGTAATCTTCATTCGCAACAGTTGTTTAGCATTTAAATCGAACCATTACAAAAATATAAATCAATTGTAGTTCAGATTAATTTAGATAGAACTGAATTGAGTGTTCAAGCGGATGACGTGCTGCTTGGGGAATCGGGCAAGATTCTCCCAAAACTTATTGACGCCTGTTATCAAAAAAACAAATAGGTAAAAAAATATGAAACGCGATAGAAATCCATTCGCCAAAACAAAAATCGTCTGCACACTCGGACCGGCTTCACAGCAGCCGAAAACGATTGCCGCAATGATTCACGCCGGCATGGATGCGGCACGCATAAATTTTTCACACGGTATTTTCAAGGAACATCTCGACACGTTCCGAACGCTGAAGAAAGTTGCGCGGGCATTAGGTAGACCAATCACCGTTATTCAGGATCTTCAAGGACCAAAGATACGAATTGGAGATTTAGCAGCTCCTTCTGTCAATTTAATATCCGGTCAAGTAATCACACTTACAACAAAGGATGAGAAGGGTACGGAAAAACGGCTTTCAACCACTTACCGACATCTTCCAAAGGATGTAAAAAGGGGGAATCGAATACTCCTTGATGACGGAAAAATTGAATTAAGAGTTATCGGTATTCGAAACAATGAGGTTAGTCTTAAAGTAGTAACAGGCGGACAACTAACCGCTCATAAAGGAATCAATTTGCCGGGAGTGACGATCTCAGAGCCATCGCTAACGGAAAAAGATAAAGAAGATTTGGAATTTTCCTTCGAGCATGATATCGATTATATCGCCCTTTCGTTTGTTCGGCGAGCACAGGATATTGCAGTGCTTCGGGATTATATTTCAAAGAACGTCCCAAAAGGAAAAGAAATCTCCATTATCGCAAAGATTGAAAAAGGCGAGGCGATTTCAAACATTGATGAAATTTTAAAAGCGGCAGATGCGGTGATGGTTGCCCGCGGTGATCTTGGGGTTGAATTGCCAACAGAGGAAATACCGATTCTTCAGAAAATGATCGTAAGGAAATGCAACGAGCTTGGAAAACCGGTCATCATTGCAACACAGATGTTGGAATCGATGATTGCTAATCCACGACCAACCAGAGCGGAAGCGAGCGATGTTGCGAATGCTGTTCTCGACGGTGCAGATGCAGTAATGCTTAGTGGAGAAACATCCATCGGGAAATATCCTGTCGATGCTGTGCGGGTGATGGATAATATCATTCGGAAGGCGGAGGAGCAAATTAAGAAATATCGACACTACAATCCGAATGAATTTTCATCGACACATGAATATGATTCACTCTGTCGCTCGGCGTGTGTATTAGCTGAGAATCTGAACGCCGAAACGATAGTTTCGGTTACACACTCGGGAACTACGGCAATGCGCGTTGCTAAATACAGACCGGCGGCTAAGATCATTGCAGTTACCAGTACAGAAAAATATATGCGCAAGCTTAATCTAATCTGGGGCATCCGCGGATTGGTTGTTAAGAATTTGAAGAAAGATACCGACGCGACATTTAAAAAGATCGAGCAGCAGCTTCTCAAGGAGGGCTACATTAAACATGGCGAAACCATTGTGATGCTTGCCGGCTTACCGCTCTTTGAAGGACACCCAACAAATGCGATTAAGGTGGATAAAGTTTAACCTCCCTCTCTTTTTAGAGCTTGTACTGAACTTAGTGAGGGAAGAGAGTCGGGGTGAGGTTAAAAACCTTTGATTTTTGCATTGACAAATTTTATATTCTTGGTACTGGGTAAGTTGATCATATGATTTCGAGCGGTTTTGGTGAATGTTTTCGATCGGGTGCTTTTATGTTTATATTGATATCTGATAATGAAAATGTTATTATATTTCAAACGAAACCAAATGTTAAACAGGAGCAAGGTAAACAACATTCGTTAATCCACTAGTGCATAGCCATCAAAACGAAAGATAGACCAGTGAATAGTATAGTCCCAGATTCGAAGGTAGAAGACGACTCTCCCGCTCAACGAGACACACCAATTGTCTTGAAAGCTCTACGACAGACAAAGCGAGTCATTGTTATTGTTATTGGCTTTTCAATCCTTTTTGTCGGGATTGCTATGGTTGTTCTGCCGGGACCCGCTATTCTTGTCATACCGCTTGGACTGGGGATCCTCGCAACCGAGTTGCTTTGGGCGAGAAAACTACTGAAAACAATAAAGAACAAATTTCAACAAAAAAAGGAAACAAGCCATGCCAGTTAAACCGAGTGACAAAGAAGAAGATTACTTTGCGAGACTTGATCTTGAAAGAAGGAAAAAGATCGAAGAGGAGAAACTCAAGAAGGTTGCAGAGGAGGAAAAAAAACAACTCAAGGAACTCCACTACATGTGCTGTCCGAAGTGTGGGATGAAACTGAGCGAGATAGATTACAAAAGTATCAAAGTTGACAGATGCTTCAACTGCGATGGCGTATGGCTTGATGCCGGAGAACTCGAATCGGTCGCGAAACTCGAAAAAGGAGCACTGGATAAGTTGTTCGGTGTCTTCAAGAAATAATACCCGCAGCGGCTGCTTTGATTGTTGTCGGCATTCTTATCGTTTCTGTGGTAGCTTCAGTTTTACGACCACACAAAGTCGGACAGCTACCAAATAAGTTTAGCATTGAGACACAGACCAACAATGATGGCAATGCGGGTTGTGTGTAAATATTTCTGCAACTTAATTTGAAATAATACATTTAAAAATAAATTTATGAAAAAGAATATCTTTGAAACGATTCGTTATTTTGCCAAGAACATTGCCATTGTTATTGGCATCGTTCTAATATGGCGAGGTATTTGGTATGTTCTTGATTACTTTGACACATTGTTTTTTCAAGGTAATCATTTGCCCTTGGCTGTTGTAGGCATTATTATCGGACTGTTAATACTTTATTTGCCAGA
Organism: uncultured Chlorobiaceae bacterium; assembly: GCA_964520905.1. Lineage (GTDB taxonomy): Bacteria > Bacteroidota > Ignavibacteria > UBA10030 > SZUA-254 > JAGVIE01. The sequence continues at coordinate 65,357 of CAZFQL010000011.1, forward strand.
TAGAGATCTCAAAGAAATTGAGAAGCTTTAGTCAAATAATTACAACAGATAAAGATGAAAAGGGAAAGTATACATCATATAACAGCGTATATATGGCTCGCTCCTTGCGGTCGCTTGAACTATATTTTGGTTAGCCACCCTCCGCAAAACATCAGATAAACACGTACGACGTTATATGAAATTGGTTTGCTCGTTATCTGATAAATTAATCATCATTCGTTGAAGGCGCACACTCTATGTTGATCCATACGCGGCTGTATGAGTATCTGGAGAATTTATGATTTTTATTTGGACTGGTTTCTTGCTATTCGTTCTTGCATTGCTCGCACTCGACCTCGGCGTCTTACACCGCAAAGCCCATGTCGTATTGATGAAAGAGGCACTTCTGATGTCTGCCTTGTGGATAGCTTTGGGCATTGCTTTTTCTGTCTTCGTGTATTACGGCTACGAGAATCATTGGCTGGGGCTCGGCGCTTCGATTGACGCCGTAGATAACACAATCAACGATGGTTCATCGGCAACACTGAAGTATCTAACCGGTTACATTGTCGAAAAGTCTCTAAGCGTTGATAACATCTTCGTCATTGCAATGTTGTTCGGATTCTTTGCAGTTCCAGCAATATACCAACATAGGGTTCTCTTCTGGGGGATAATTGGAGCATTAGCTATGCGCGCAATTATGATTGTCGTCGGAGCCGCCCTCATAGCTGAGTTTCACTGGATTCTCTATGTGTTCGGAGGGTTTTTGATCATCACCGCTCTCAAGATGTTCTTCATGAAAACACACAACACTGACCCGAATCAGAACATCGTTGTCAAAGTGACCCGGAGACTCTTCCCTGTCACGTCTCATTATCACGGCGAGCATTTTTTTGTGCGGGCAGGTACTCCAGCTTCTCAAGAGAGCGAAGTACCGGGCTCACCAGTAAAGCCGGACGAAGCTGTCTCTAAAATCAAACCGGGCACGTTGATGCTCACACCGCTTGCATTGGCACTCGTCATGGTTGAGACCACAGATCTTATCTTTGCAGTTGACTCGATTCCAGCGATCTTTGCAATAACAGCAGACCCGTTTCTCGTATTCACCAGTAACGTGTTTGCAATACTAGGGTTACGGTCACTCTATTTTGCTCTTGCTGGTATGATTTCGAAGTTCAAGTACCTTAAACCGGCACTTGCTATGGTGCTACTTGTGGTAGGAGTCAAAATGCTAACAGCGAAATGGCTGAAGGAGGTGCTGGGTGAGTACTTCAATTTCTACCTTCTCGGTGCAGTACTATTGATACTTGCTGTCGGGATCGTTGCGTCACTAGTAACCCGTTCATCGGAAGAGAAAGCCGGCTGATCCACAAAAAACTTTGGAGGATACGAATCCGCATACCAACTTCAAAAAGCGCTTTATAAAAGGTCCCCCAAAAGAGAATTCGGGGGCAAGCAAAATCCCCGCAAGTGAAGTCATTTCTTATTTAACGCTTCTGACTGTTGACAGTTGAATATTCTCCCGCAGCGTTTTAAAGAAACGCAGCGCTTCATCGGTATCATGATTCTTGACAATGTGCCAAAGAAAATTAAGCCGACTGTTTATCTTTTCCAATTGAGCAAGAGAATGGGGATTGAAAATAATTTCAGCTAACAAGAAATCATCCTCGGAAAGCAAACCCCTGGCGACATCAAGGTGCTTCTTGAATGTTGTTCCGGGTACGGTATCCGTGCTCACGCAAGAAGAAAAAACCATCGATGAAACAAACGGGAGCGTGAGGGAGTATGCCATCATCACATCATGCTCGCTGAATGAGTATTCGAAGATATTGACGCCGAGCCGCTGAAAAAATTTATGGAAAAATTCTTTTCCTTCATCGTTCGAGTCACGAATGATAACTGCATTTTCATGTTGTAAGTCGGTAAGGTTTGCGAATGTCGGACCGAACATCGGATGCAGTGATACGAAGCGATAACCCGCATCGCGATAGAACGCCGGTAAATCTGTTTTCACTGAAGCAACGTCGCAGAGTAAGCAATCTTTGGGAAGATAGGGAAGGGTTGCTCGGAAACTCGCCACTGTGTTCTGCAAACTTACGCTGTTTATCAGTAAATCTGGCTCGATGTCTTTGATTTGGTGGGGCGCGTTCAAGATTTTGACTCCGTGCAATTTATTGCATTTGCCGATGTCCTGATCATAGACAGATACTTCGTGTCCAGCCGCGAGTTCACCTGCAAGCCACGATCCCATTTTGCCAATACCGACGATGCAGATTTTCATTGTGCTGCCTCCATATTATTCCGGGATTTTTTGGATTTACGGTTTTTCTTTCCACCTTCACGGGTGTTTAAACTACTTTCCTGAAGCTGTTTACTTTTTTCAATTATCAATCTATACAACTCTTTTATGAAGCGAGCATCAAGAAGCGTTGATTCCCGGGACAAAACATTTCGAAGGATTGCTTCTTCACGCGCAGGATCGCAAACAGCATCCTTCAGTCTTCCTGCCTGAATAGCATATTTCATCCGTTGGTGAAGCCGACCGATTACCTGAATGTCTAATTTGTCGATCTTTTTTCTGATTTCCACGAGAGTCATGACGATTTCCTTTCCAATCCTGTCGAAGTGGAACCCATGAATTGATTTTCGATCCTGAACTTTTCGAGTGCCCGTACTTTTCGTACAAGCGTTGCAAATTGTATAGGAGTCAAAGCTTGCTCCTTATCGCTGAGAGCTTCGTTTGGGTTGCGATGGACTTCGATAATCAAACCATCGGCGCCTGCCGCGATGGATGCAAGACTCATCGGCTCGATCAAACTAACTTTACCTGTGCCGTGTGTCGGGTCGGTGATGACGGGCAGATGGCTGAGTTCCTTCACTGCGGGCACGGCGCTGATATCGAGGGTGTTGCGGGTGTATGTTTCGAACGACCGGATGCCGCGCTCGCAAAGTACGATGTTTGGATTGCCTTCGTTCATAATGTACTCAGCGCAGTTAAGCCATTCCTCGATTGTAGAATACATGCCGCGCTTCAAGAGAACCGGCTTTTGCAATTTGCCGACCTCTTTGAGTAAAGAAAAATTCTGCATGTTACGCGCGCCGATCTGGATCATGTCGGCAAACTCAGCTACCCATGCAACATCGCGGGTATCGAGCACCTCGGTTGCGAACGGCAGTCCGGTAATGTCGCGCGCCTTCGCGAGTATCTTCAGTCCGGCAAGACCAAGCCCCTGGAACGCATACGGCGACGTTCGCGGTTTAAACGCGCCGCCCCGAAGCATATCGGCGCCTGCTTCTTTCACTGCCTGCGCTGTTTCGATCATCTGTTCTTCGCTCTCAACACTGCATGGTCCGGCAATGAGAACGAGTCCGGCTCCGAACCGTGCGCTGCCGACTTGTATTATCGTGCGGTCGTGTTTCTCTAATGAAACAAGTTTCAAATTTGTCATAAGCCATCATTCCTTTCTATTTGCGTTGTTGGAGTTCTACAATGATGGTGTATGCATGCTGGGAATAAGACCGTGAAGTAAAAGCTTCCACGATTTTCTATTCGGTTAGAAATGAAAAAGGTGGAAGCGCCGTGATCTGCATTTCCACCTTTGGAGATTCTCGTTCGAAACGAGCTACCTCAGCGAAAGCGCACGATCACGCGCCCGCGGATAATAATAGAGGTAATATCGTTTGAACATGTTCATTGTTAATCCTGTTTTATTATAAGTAATCTTCTGTGTAATGTCAAGATATTTTATGAGATAGGTGCAATAATGTAATTGTTCGCTGGCGTTTAGTGCTACTAAACGGTAATTGGGTTGTATGCCGATTGATCGTGAGGAGAAATATTTGTAGATTACCTCCAGGCTATGATGGACATGGTATTCCGCATAAGGATATACTTCTTCCTGATGGAACAGCAGTGCATAAGGTTTGGTATAAGTATCTGAATAACAATCAGGCGCTCGATTTTGCGCTGGATGAAGTTGAAGAACAACATGATTTTTTTCGATGGAGATATGAAAGATGGCTAAAAACAAGAGACCGACGGTAAAACAGATTTCAGAGAAACTCAAAAGGTTTGGGTATCGTAAAGTTGGTGAGAAGGAAAAAACTGAGACGACAGTTCCACAAACACGGTATACGCACGATGCTCATATTAAACTCGTGGCGAAGGACTCAACAACAGCGTACGCACGAGGGAGAAAGGTGAATAAGAAATAGTCGTAATTTCCGGCAGCTTGAACTGCTGGCTAGATTAAATAACGCGTGCCTGCCTCACTTTGAGTAGTCATCAAATAATTGCTTTGCTTCATCTATCCATGCACTTTCAAACTTAACGTGATCAAATGCTTGTGATATTTTAGGTGGATTCTGTATGGCCGATTTAAGAAACTCTAAGAGTATTGTTTGCGATCTACAATTCGCACACTGATAATATAGGGTTTGTAGAGCTAGGCTCACATCATGGAGTGGCTCATAAACACGTGGATATTTTTTAGCCTTCATTCTGAGTTCTGTAATGTTTTGATTGCTGGCTTTGTTTTCAAAATATTTACAAACTTCATTGGTATTCCATTTTGCTTTCATTGGATAAATCTTTCTCTTTTAATTTAACTTTTATTGTTGGTATAACATCCTACCGTAATATACTTAATAACTCTTTCATTGTTTTATTGAGAAATGAAATCATGGTTGTGTAACGTGCTGACGATTCTAAAAATATGATTGGCATTCTTTTCACCCGACTTCACCTTGGCGTGCAATGTAATAAATATCATGTTTAAGGTCAAGCGCTCGATATTTTTTTGTTATGTCTTCTTATAAAGAAATTAGATTTCAAAGAAATTATAATAAAGGCATGGTTAATATCTTGACTATATTTTCCAAACCTGTGAATTTTACTGAGATACCGTTAAAAGATTTTGAGTATGTACGATCAACATCATTCGCTACAACATAGTACTCAGTTTTTGGATATTGTTTGTTGAATGCAATGAAGTTTGAAGCATCATAATTATCTGCCGACCATTTACATTCAATAGCGATTAACGAATCACCTTTTCTGCGAATAATAAAATCGATTTCATGTCCGCGTTTATCTCTCCAATAAAGAATATCGCGTGTCTGGAGTTGAGCATATAATTCATTCAAAACGAAATGTTCCCATAACACTCCTAAATCTTCGTTGCGTAGTTGATGCCAGCCGCGGAAATAACAAACAAATCCGGTGTCGAATGTATAAACTTTTGGAGCGGCGATAATTTCTGATGCTCGTTGCGAATGAAATGGACGTATCACATGCGCGATGAACGTAGTCTCCAATACCTTGAGATAATTCAAGATGGTGCCGCGGCTTACCTCGCATGGTGCGGCGAAGCTCGATGCTTCAAATATACCACTGCTCTGTATTGTCAGAAGCTCAACAAACTTTTGAAACGAATGGCGCCGTTCAAGTCGAAATAACTCTTGTATATCCTTCGCCCAAAAACCATCAATCCATTCTTGATAATCCTGCTCAATTATTTTATCTGACAAAAAGAAGGGAGGCATACCACCAAATTGAAGGCGATGTTTTAGATCGGTTTGCTTGAAATCTTTTAAGTCATGAGTTATCATCGGGGTAAGCAGAAGCTCAACTTTTCTTCCGGCGAGTGTATCTTTGAATTTCGTTGTTATTCCAAGTGTAGACGATCCCGTTGCAATAATTTTTATTTTCGGATAATGATCGGCTGCAATTTTTAAAAGTTCAGATGGGTTCTTTAAACGATGAACTTCATCCAGCACAATGCGTTTACCCTGCAAGTCAGTGAGGAACGATTGTGGATCGTCGTCTATCATTCTGCGTACTCTGGGCAGCTCACAATCGAAATATTCGATTTCGGGGATACTCTGGGAGAGAACAGTTTTTCCAACCCGCCGCACGCCTGCGAGCCAGATTATTGAACGCCGTTTCCAGGCGTTTTCTATTTTATCTATCCAAAATCGACGTTTTATCATGGAGTCCAATATAATAATCCACTGAACTAAACGCAAGTCTATTGACGTTTAGTGCCACTAAACGTCAATGCATTATCTTTTAGTACACAAATAAAAACTCCGACCTCTTTAATGAAATCGGAGCTTTGCTCTTTTAACCTTATATAGCGTTTACACCTTCGGTCCCGCTTTAATCACTTCAACCGGACATCCGGCTTCGTATTTCTTGAAGTTTTCGATAAACCGGCTAGCGAGCTGTTTGTACTTCGTCATGTGCGCTTCTTTGCTGTGCCATGAAGATGCAGGATTGAGAACGCTCTGTGGTATATCTCCGCACGTTTCAGGCACGTCGAAACCAAAGAGAGGATCTTTTTTGAATTTAACCTTGAGCAGTTCACCGCTAAGCGCCGCATTCAATAATTGACGCGTGTACTTGATGCTTATGCGCTTGCCTACGCCGTAAGGTCCGCCAACCCAGCCGGTGTTTACTAACCAGCAGTGTGCGCCGTACTTCAGCATTTTCCGTTTGAGCAGATCGGCATAGACTGCCGGATGATGTACCATGAATGGTGCACCAAAGCATGCACTGAAAGTCAATTCAGGTTCTTTACCGAGTCCCATTTCCGTGCCGGCAACTTTCGTTGTGTAGCCCGACATGAATTGATACATCGCCTGTTCCGGTGAAAGCTTCGCTATCGGAGGTAACACTCCAAGACCATCGCATGTTAATAGAATGATATTTTTCGGATGTCCGCCCATTTTTTCGGGTACAGCGTTGTCGATGTATTCGAGCGGGTATGATGCGCGAGTGTTTTCGGTAATCGTTGCATCATCTAAATCGATCTTGCGTGTTATCGGATCGTAAACAACATTCTCTAAAATTGTTCCGAACTTCTGTGTGCAGGCATAAATCTGCGGCTCGGCAGTGGGGGAGAGAGCAATAACTTTTGCGTAACATCCGCCTTCGAAGTTGAAAATACCGTCATCACTCCAGCCGTGCTCGTCATCGCCGATTAGTCCACGGTTCGGATCGGCAGAAAGTGTTGTCTTTCCAGTACCGGATAATCCAAAGAAGAGTGCGGTGTCTTTCTCTTTCCCGATGTTGGCAGAGCAGTGCATCGGCATTACGCCTTCGAGCGGCAGGAGGAAATTCATCACGGTAAAAATAGATTTTTTAATTTCGCCGCCGTATGCCGTGTTGCCGATGATGCCTATCTTCTGCTCGAAGTTGAGAAGGATGAATGTTTCGGTCGCTGTTCCGTCAATCTGTGGCAGCCCTTTGAACGAAGGTATCGACATAATCGTAAAATCGGGAACATGTCGCTTGTACTCTTCCGCAGTTTTCGGGAGAATAAACATGTTCCGCGCAAACGCGCTGTGCCATGCTTTCTCGGTGATGATGCGAATTGGTAAACGATATTCCTCATCAGCTCCGGCGTAACAATCCTGTACAAATAAATCTCTGCCTTGCAAGAAACCCTGCAATCGACTGAGGACTTCGTTGAACTTATCCTGATTGAAAGGTCGATTGTATTCGCCCCACCACACTTTATCCTGTGTGGATGATTCCTTCACAACAAATTTATCGTTGGCCGATCTGCCGGTATGCTTTCCGGTATGGGCGATGATTGGTCCCAACTTTGAAATCCGTGCTTCACCGCGGAATGTTATTTCTTCATAAAGAGCTTCGGTGGGTAAATTCCAATAAACAGTGTTAAGATTTGTTAAGCTGTGATTGTCGAGTCCATAATCACTTTTGAGTGCCTTAGCTTGATCTTGAGCGGGTGTTTTAATGTTCAGTAAATTGTTCATAACCAATCCCTCACTAATTTACGTTCGCCAATAAAAATTTCGTTTGGTGAATTGGGATCGAGTACCCACTTAATGCGTTCGATACCCTGCTTGATCTCTTTGATTGTTCCGCAGTAACTTAGCCGTAAGTGACCTTCCATACCGAATTCTTTTCCGGGAACAGTAACAACGAGCGCTTTCTTCAACAATAATTTTGAAAGTTCAAGTGAGTTATTGTTGTACGCCCTGAAATCAGGCAGACAGTAGAATGTTCCATCCGGTTTTGTCGTTTTGATACCGTTGAACGAGTGAAGTTCCTGCATCATCACATTGCGGTTGTTTTCAATCATCAAACGCAAACCATCAACGATGCTTTGCAATCCCATCAATGCGCCTTCAGCGGCGGCTTGAAGAATGACGGATGTTGTTGTGGTGATTTGCCCTTGAACGTTCGTCATGATTTCGGTCAGCGCTTTCGGTGCTACAGTCCAGCCGATCCTGAATCCTGTCATGCCGTACAATTTTGAGATACCATTGACAACGATGACTTTTGAATTTTCCAAATCTTTTTTCGTGTGCTTGTAAGCTGAGATCGGTTTTCTACCATCAAAAATAAGTTTGTGGTAGATATCATCCATGATGCAGTAAATACCTTTGCGTTCACAGAACTCTATGATCTCGGCAATGAACTGTTCGCTGTACATGATGCCCGAAGGATTGTTCGGACTGTTGATGATAATCGCTTTCGTGTACGAGCTGACTTTTTGCTCAATGTCCTTTAACCGAGGATGGAAAGAACCGTCTTCCGGTGTAACGATTACCGGAACACCGTAACACATTCGCACCATTTCCGGATAACTCACCCAGTACGGCGCAAGAACGATCACTTCCTCCTGCGGGTTAAGGAGAGTATAGAGTAAGTTGAACACGGATTGTTTTGCACCTGCGGATACGATGATATTCTCAGGCGCGACCATTTTGTCGTAGTTTTCTTCCGTGTAACGGATGATCGCCTTCTTGAGTGAGGGTGTGCCGTCGGTTGGAGTGTACTTCACATCCCCCGTATTAAGTTTTGCTGAAGAACTTAAGATTGCATTGATCGGAGCCTTGTTCTTCGGTTCACCTGCCCCGAGGTGAATGACTGCCTCGCCTTTCTCCTTCAGCAAACGAGCTTCCTCGTTAAGCTTCAGAGTTGGCGATTCAGCTATCGAGCGTGCAAGCTGACTCACGTTCATGTATGAAAAAACCTCACTTTCATAAATTATTAGATTAAAGAACGGGATGATCTACTGATGGTCAATGATCGGTTTATGTGTATTATTATTATTGGCTACATATTACAAAAAAAATGTAATAAAACAAAGTTAAGATAGGTTTGGTATTCTACACCGATCTGATTATATTGATGACGAAAAAAGATTTCAGAGTTTTTTGTTTGATTTAGAAAAAGAAGATGCCAACCTATCATTATCGCTGTAAATCGTGTAAACACGAGTTCGAAGAATTTCAAAGAATGTCGGATGATCCGCATAAAATTTGTCCGTCCTGCAATAAACATACACTTGTTCTAGTTATGAGTGGAGGAACAGGATTGGTATTTAAGGGAAGCGGCTTTTACACCACCGATTATAGAGACAAGTCGCAATCGGCTTCAAAAAAAGAATCGAAGCAAGGGACTAAATTAGGCGAGAAATCCGATTCGAGCACTGCAACTAAATCTGAGTCGAGTACTGGAACCAAATCAGAATCGAATACCGAAAGCAAATCCATATCGAAACCGAAATCAAGCGAATCTCCGGGCTCTTCGGGCGATTCTTCAAAAAAAGAGTAACCATTTAGCTTGTAGTTACAATTTCGCCGCAACTACCACAGTTCCTTTCACTGTTTCCACGCTTCCCCCAATTCCGTCCAGCGCTTCAAGAAGCACTATGTAAATTCCCATTCTGGCACGCTCACGGTTATCGTTGTATCCATCCCAGATAATTTCTCCGTGTGATCCGCTTGGCTCGCTGTTGGCAAGTGTACGGATGAGTCTTCCATTCGCATCGTAAATTCTAATTCGAATCAATGCTGTGGTTGTTGGCAGGCGGTAATTGAGTATAGCTATATCTTCGAATCCATCTCCGTCGGGTGAGAATGGATTTGGTGAGAAAGAAAGTTTCGCTGTTGAGGGGATTGAAGTTGTGAACAAACTGTTTTGCTTGCCCGGAGTACCGCCAAGAGGATTCGCGCTGGTGCTCCAATTTCTTCTGTCGTCGGTTGGAAGATTCGGATTGATCCGCTCGAGCGATCTTCCCGAAACATCTTCGATATCCGGATTGTGCCATGATGGATCGTACCTCACGCTGTCAATCGTTTCACCGGTCAGGTCGGTTAGTATTATATCGTCGCCGTCATTATTCAAACTTATACTCCCATCTTTGATTATCACACGGAGATTGGAGTCTTTAAGATTTGAAAAACAGCTGTATATTATTGAGTCGAAAGCAGCGACTGCAAATTCTCCACCCCCGATTATTGACGATGACTGGCACAATACATATTTCTTTGAGGAGCTTGTGTCCCTGCAATCCGCCAGCTTCCAATCAAAAATGTCTATGCTATCGTTTCCCGGATTGAACAACTCCACATATTCAGCATCGCCCGATTTCGGCTCGTACATAATTTCGTTGATCACAAGTGTATTGTGCTGGAAGGAATTTTTCATCTTTCCGAATAGAACATTGTCCGCTAGTCGCATATCGAGAGAGTAATCAACGACAGCGATGAGGAGATTTTTACCCGGAGGAGGATTGTCCCATTGAAAATTAATTTGAACAGAATCCTTGAAAAGGAGAGGGGTACTCATCGATTGTGTTTCCAATAGCTCGGAAGGCTGATGAATTGAATCTTCATTTGCATCATAAAAGAGTGAAACTGTAAAAGCATTTGCCGGTTGATGACCAACATTCTTGATGGCAACGTTAATCAGAGCTGAGTTTATCGAAAAATTCGCCGCAGAGATGCGGAGGGCGCGGAGATCATGCTCAAGTGGAGTAATGTAATTTTGAGCTCCGGGTGTACTGCCTGTTGAATCACCTGATGGTCCCCAGTTTGTTGAGTCATTTGATCTCACATTGTATTCGATCCTCTCTAACGATACGCCGTCTGAACCGCCCCAGGTTGGGAAATATCTCACACTGTCCATAACGGCGCCCCGTTCATCAAAGATAACTATGGCATCTCCATCGTTATTGAGACTTGGAAATTTTAGAGATTGTATTATTTGCGATGAAATATCGGGATGTACCGCAGTAAAATCCGATGTATTCGGTGTGATGATGCAATATTCTCTTGGTCCGATCGTTACTGACGCTGACGAGATGATATTCTTGGATGAAGTTTTATCATCGCTGATTTTCCAATTCTTTAAATCAACGGTATCTTGTGATGTGTTGTAAATCTCTACCCATTCGGGTTCAGGACTACCGGGCGCGTACATGATTTCGTTGATGATAATGGTTTGAGATGGATAGCCAACGGACAGCTTAGTGCGTTTTGTGTCGTTGAATTGGTTCTGATCGGAAGGATAGAGAGATCTAACAATTATTGTATGGTCACCGAAAGGCACGTTTCTTAAACACGATTGAACCTGAATTGTATCCCCGGGTTGTAGGGCTTGGTCAATTGTCGATGAGCCAAACATTTCCTCGGGTTCTGGCTGAAGGTTGTTATTTGTGTCGGAATAAAATTCAATTGGAATGTTTTGAATTGGCTGCAAACCGGCATTCTTGATTGTTGCTATAACGTTCACTGAATCACCGGCAACCGGATAAACGGGTTGGAAGCTGATCGAGTTCACAGCCGCATCGGTATGATAGAGCGCAGTGATTGTAATATCATCGATGCGGATTGTCCCCCGTATGCCTGAGTCAGCACTGAGAACATGCCATCGGATTTTGACATTCGGCTGATTGCTCATTGATGGGACAAGCTTCAGCCTGCGTAAAATATAGGAAGTCGTACTGGTGGGATAGTATAATGTATCAGTTAGAACGATCGGAAATGTTACTCCTCCGTTAGTCGATGCCTCGATTAGCAATCCGGATTTATGGGTGCTTGACCGCTTCTCATAAAATTTCAAACTGTCGGCTTCCAAATCCGAAAAATTAAGAAGGGGAGAAGTCAGGCTTTGACTTATTGTAGCATTCGTACTGAGGACTGCATTAGTATCAGAATAAGCGCTAGAGTTTTTTACCGTGAAATCCCCCGAGGCGTTTAAGTTTGTCGTAGTAGACCATCCCGGCGGTAAAGCAGGTGCTACAACGCTATCGAAATTTTCAATGAAAGGAAAATGCTGGACTTGTGCCTTTCCAACAGAGGCAATCAAAAAAATAAAAACAATTTTTAAAATACGCATAAAACTCCCTCGCTCTCAATAAGTTTAACATTAGTTGAGTGCCTGGGAGGCGGATTTTTTTTAAAAAAGATGTCCGGCATCAATTAGATATTGAGTACCGGACAATGAAAAACTATTTAATCAATATCATTTTCCTCACTTGGGTGAATGATTTACCCGGATCGCTTATGCTTGTTGCTTCGAGGCGGTAGAAGTATATACCCGAAGCAACTGCGGAAGAATTCCACTCAATTTGTTTGTACCCTGCGCTTTCCTCTTCGTCTTTCAATGTGGCAACAACTTGCCCCAACACATTAAATATTCTTAGCTTCACATTGCTTGAGAAGGATAAACCGTATTTAATAGTTGTAATTGGATTGAATGGATTTGGATAGTTTTGTTCCAGCCGATACTCTTTAGGCAACTGAACACGTCCCGTACTTTCCCATGGGGGTGAGGGAGGCATCTCAGAAGTTGGAACAATTTTGATGCTTGCTTTGCTCAACAATTGTATTGTGGAGGACAAGATTAGTTGCCCATCTTGATTTACTTTTACCCAGTAACCTTTTCCCGGATAAATTGTATCACTAGTAGTGTAGGTGCTGGTATAACCAAAAAAGCTGCTCGTTACTACACCGGGAGGTTCGCTTGTAATGGACGATGCAGGAATTGGATCCGAGATTGAGCCGATAAGATTCCAGCCATCTTTCACTGCGATACTTTCTGCGTGGAGAGGTACACCGATCAAACTCAAACTCTCCGGTGCTGCATACTTGAGCCAATACCCTTTTCCTTCATCTAAAGTATCTTGAGATTGATAAGTACCTTCGTATGCAAATGCATCTGATGAACTTGTTGGGTAGATTATTGATTTCCTAGTATCTTCGAATATCATGGGTAACGATAAGATGTTCCATTGACCTTCTAAATAATATTTCTTCAACATTTCGGGACCACCGTTGCCGATAATTTGGACAGTGTCAGGCGAAGTGATACCGTTATGCGTCAGAACAATTTTTCCGGTTACTTCATTTAAGTTGGATGGATTGAAGATAATTGGTATATATACGAACCCAGATGGTGGAATAGTGGAGCTACCATCCTCAACCGCAAACTGAGATACGCCGTTATATTGCCAATTAATATCTAATGGATAATTACCAATGTTTGTAACGGTTACCGAATCTTTTGTGCTCGTAAAGATCGGTATACCACCAATATACAATACATCATTGTTTACTGTGTAGACTGCTGAAGTTGTTGTATCTATTTTTGTTGTCACGACTAAGCTATCACCGAGGGGAATGTTTTCTATACCTAGTAAAGTAAGGTTCCAGATACCTGTTCGATTATTGGAAAATGCGACCATAAAAGATTGGGATGAATCGGTATACAATATATTACCCACACTCGGGTTTGATTTATCAATGATATTTCCAGAAGAATCTCTGAGCTCCCAGTTTAAAAAGAAGCCAACCGAATCAACCGAAGATAAGAAGCGAGCTTTTGTCCGCAAACGGAGCGCTTGCTGAGATGGTTGGCTTAGAGTAATCTGGTAGAGACCACCAACGAGTATTTCGAATGGTACTGTCGTTATGTTCTGTGAGTAGAGTGTTTGTGTTCGCTCAGAAGTTGGTGAGGAATATATTGAAGAAAGCGGTGAGGTCCCGGAGGATGAGAAATCTGAGAATACTGCTTTTACGAAATAAGAATAAGTTTCGTTTGGATCGATCTGGCTATCTAAGTATGAAAAGAAAGGACATCCAACTGCTGGGACTATGAACGTATTGTTGCTTCCATCGTTTTTTATTCTGGTCAACTCGAAATGGTCCAACGAGTCCGCACAAGCATCGAAGATCCAATTAACAAGTACGCTTCCAAGGGCAGTTACAGTGCTAACGCCTAGTTGCCTTGACTGTGTACCGCCAGCAAGTAAGCTGGCCGAGACAGAATACGGATTTGGATGCGTCTCCCAAAGGTTAAGATTTCCACTGGACGAGTTAGGAAAGGCGTAAGGGTCAGGTTGAGTTCCCGCCCAACGATACGGATCTACCACCTGGTTGTTGTACCAAAGTTCGTAGTGAAGGTGAGGATCGTTCGTACCTTCCTTGCCTGAGCGACCAATGTAATCTCCCGCTCTAACAATTGTGCCGTTTGCGGGAGTCGGCGGATCCTCAGAATATGGTGAGTCAAAGTCCTTATAGGTATACATGTGCAAAAAGTAAGATATGTATCCGTTTGGCTGATCGTTGTTGTCTAAGTGTTGAATTCCTATAGCATGTACCTTGCGACCATCCGTGAACGTGCTAGTACTTATTGGGTAAATGATGCGCCCTCTTTGGGTGGCAAAGACTTGCTGAAGAGAAGCTCGATAATCGTAGCCAGCATGGTTGTCGTAAAAAAGGACTGTATCAGGTGAGCCTAACAGAAATCCTCCGAACTTTCGGGGTTGCTCTCCATCCTTCTTCCTATAGCCATATAGAGTACAACTTCTATATGATATTGGCTCGGCGGAATAACGCAAGATTCCCGAATCTGCCCAACAGTCAATTATCTTGTTGTCGGGTTGACAGTAGGGGTCTGCCATGAAATGGTCAAACACGGAGATGACTCTGTGGTTGAAAGCAGTATGGCCATCGAGGGGAAACCTCAACTTAAACTCACCTGCACATGGATCACCCGATGGTGAATTTGTAATTGTGAAGTTTGCATCGGACTGATCATGTGGGTTACCCGAAGGAACACCTGCAACAATGATCTTGTAATCGGAGTTACTCTCCAGATTACACGGCGGTGTAAAGGGATAAGACCCGGAGTTGGAAACACTGCCACTTATATTTTGCGGAGGAGTTGAGCCTTTTTGCAGAAGAATTTGAACGTTGCCAGTATATTTCACCGAACTCCATTGAATATTGTATGGTGTTCCCTTGTACCATATCTCGCCACCATTGGGAGATGTAAGGGTGATGCCCAGACTTGCATTCCAATCACCTTCATGATATAATGCTTGAATCTCGGCATAAGACAAAGCACGGTTGTATATGCGGACGTCATCCACTTCACCATTGAATCTTGTCGATGACCCGCTCCCGCTATTTACCCAAAGATGTTTACCTATGCCACCAAAATCTATAGGCGTTACGATGGCCCCAGTCATTCCAGCCTGGATTTCAATCAAATTTCCATTTTGGTATGCTTTCATTGTACCAGCAACACCATCATAAACCAAAATATAATGCTTATATGTGTTGGTAAAGCTCTCATCATATGGATATCCAATCCCCAATCCGTTGGGAGGATTAGAAACATCAAAAGAAATGTTTCCAGACGGATTAGCACTGTTGAAATGCCCAATACTCAACAGACCAGATCCGTGTGCACCAAAACTAATGTACGCCTCACCGTGATAATAAGTGAGATTATATTCCTTTACCCATATACTAAGAGTCACCTGACTCATGCCTTGAACTGAATTTGGAATGGAAACAAAGATGCCTGATCCGTCAAAACCAGAATTACCATTAATCAGGCACGCTTTGTTCGGAACGCCAAATCTATCCGATGTTATAGTGGCACCGACAAGTGTTCCATTATTTCCATTCCCGCTCTCATCATTCGCGTTGCCGTTGAAGGGATAATAAGCTACAAGACCATCGGTGGGAATTTGTGCAAGAGTTAACGTAGTAATCAGCAAAAATATAGCGCAAAGTGCTATGGCGCCAAAGGCACTCACAAAATTGAAAATTGAAAAATGTTTCATGGAAACCCCCAATATGGTAAATAATTTATTTTGTTATGCTTTACTAAGAATGTAAAACCAATCTACAAAAGAACAAAATTAGTGGTAGCCGCAACCTTCAGGTTGCGTTTTACACCGTTTTCGCAGACATAAAGTGGCGCAAAGCGCCATCAAGCAAACAGCATGATCTGCGGCTACCAGAAAATTTTTGTTGCCTAAGTGCAACGCACATCGAATGTGCGTCGCACTTCTAATTTTATTCTTCCTTCGCTCTCATCGAATCCCACACCATATATATGAAGAGAAGAGCAAACATAACTAATCCAAGTATTTCACCATTTGCACTCTCAGCCCAATGAGCGAGGTACCAATTGGAAATTCCGAGATCGATCTGAAATCGTTCTACGAGCGTTTGATCGGCAAACCTTAAAAACGCATTGAACACACCAAATAGTGCACCGCCAGCAATGAATCCGGAAGCGATGAGTGTACCGCGCGAAAATCGGGCGTTGTTTAGTTTCTCATTCTTTGTACGAGAAGTAACCCACCATGAGACAAGTCCGCCGAACACGAGAGGCACGTTTAGCTCTTGCGGTATGTACATGCCAAGCGCGAATGCGAGAGGCGGAATCTTAACCATAACTAAAATCAAAGCGATAATAGCGCCAACGAGGTACAATATCCACGGCGCCGGAGTATCCGACATCAACGGCTGAATAACCGCCGCCATTGCGTTTGCCTGCGGTGCGACCATTGCATTCGGACCAGTGAAGCCGTATGTCTTATTTAAAATCATAATAACGCCGCCAACTGTTGCCGCGGAAACCAGCACACCCAAGAATTTCCATGTCTCCTGTTTCTTCGGCGTTGAGCCGAGCCAGTATCCGACTTTCAAATCAGTGATGAAACCGCCCGCAACCGAAAGCGCAGTGCATACAACTCCACCGATTATAAGAGCGGAAATCATACCGGATGTTCCTGATAATCCAATCCTGACAAGAACAAACGAGGAGAGAATCAAAGTCATCAATGTCATGCCGGATACAGGATTCGTTCCGACTATTGCGATAGCATTCGCTGCAACAGTTGTAAAGAGGAATGATATGATGACAACTATGAGTAACCCAACGACCGCATGTGTGAAGTTGAAAACTACACCTGCGTAGAAGAAGACGAAAAGCATCAAAGCCGTTAATAAAATCATCATGACAATGAAGTTCATTCGTAAATCGGTCTGCCAGCGAACGGTTGCTTCAAGGTCGCCCCCTTTATGATGGAAGATTTCTTTGTACGCAAGATTGAATGCGCCGCCTATTATTTTTGATGAACGAAGTATTCCAACGATACCTGCCATAGCAATTCCGCCGATACCAATCTGCCGGACGTAAGTTCTGAAAATTTCTTCCGCACTCATATCGGCAATTAGTTTGGTAGCAGTTGCGCCGAGCGGTGTGGTAAGATGCTGACCGATCTCATAGAACAAAGGTATCAATACAAACCATGAGAGAAATGAACCGGCGGCGATGATTGCCGAGTATTTCAATCCAACAATGTATCCCAATCCAAACACCATAGCAGATACATTTAGTTTAGCAACTATTTTTAGTTTATCAGCCATAACCTCACCGTAATGGAACATGCGTGATGTTATAACTTCCGACCACACACCGAATGCGCTGAAAGCAAAATCGAACAGACCGCCGAGCAATCCTGCCACAACAAGCACGCCGGCTTGTTTGCCGCCCTTTTCACCTGCTACGAGAATCTCGGTTGTTGCAGTCGCTTCCGGGAATGGAAATTTCCCGTGCATGTCTTTAACAAAATATTTTCTGAATGGAATCAGGAACAATATGCCGAGGAAACCGCCGAGCGTCGATGCCATAAACATCTGCCAGAAACTTGCATCAAGATTGAGGATGTATAATGCCGGAATAGTGAATATCGCACCCGCAACAACAACCCCGGAACATGCGCCGATGGATTGGATGATAACATTTTGTCCAAGGGCATTCGGTCTCTTGAATGCAGCAGAAAGTCCGACAGCGAGAATAGCAATCGGGATTGCCGCTTCGAACACTTGACCGATTTTTAAACCGGAGTATGCTGCGGCTGCCGAGAAAAGTACAGCCATAACGAGTCCCCATCCGACCGACCAGCCCGTAACTTCGGGATAGGGTTTTGCCGGATCCATAAGAGGGTAATAAGCTTCTCCCTCTTTCAGTTCTTTATACGCATTATCAGGAAGACCGCTCGTTGTATTGGTTTGATGTTCCATTAGACTCTCCTGTTGTTTCGTTGATGATTAGAATCGAAATTGGCGCTTGAATATCAATGTTGATGAAGTTAAGAAACTTTTTCTATTTTCACAAGAATATTAATGCCGACAGTAGTTATCAGAGACTTCTGAAAGATCTCTCCGATTGTCACCCTGAACGAAGTGAAGGGTCTCAAATCCTCGATAATCGAGATGTTTCTCCCGCTCTTCGAGCAGGATCAACATGACAAAAAAGAATAAATCAGAAGTCTCTATCATTTCTTTTTGAAGGTCTGATTACTAAAATCAGGTCGATATTCTATCTCAGATAACCCTTCATACAACAACTGCCTGTCGATTATATTCCCCAAAAGATCATTTTTCAGTGTATATACACTCAAAGTAACTTTCGCCGCAACTTGCAGTGTAATCGGTATAACAGTCGATGCGCTGAATGGATTGGGGTAATTCTGATAGAGTTTAAAATCAGGCGGCAGATTTAAATTTTTTGGAATTATAATAATAAGACCGTTGATATCTGTGTTCGTGATTATCATAGAATCTTTAACGCAAATTGATCGGGCGTCTATCGCCTGTCCATCTATCGATTGACTTAGATGAAAGTTAGGAGGACAGCGGAAATTCCATCTTAATGTAAGCGGATAATGAATCGATTGCATGAGAATGCGATATCGATATACTGAATCAGGTAAAGGAGAAACCGGATATGTCTTTAACCAGTGCCCGGTTGAAAACCTGACGTCAAAACTTTCCCCGGGCGGCGGCGGCGGCAGTTCGTAATAATCCGGATTCGGAATAAGGTCCTCGCGTGCCATGTAAAGCGTTCGGTTTGCGCCTGTGTTATCTGCGATGTTAATTCCGCTCCATGAAGTATCAGCCAGATTCGAAGAAATCGTTGAGATAGGGAATACTCCAATATTGGACGAATGGAATTGTGCCTGGTTTTCCCGAACATCTTGAACAGACATAAGTGTAGGATTCCATGTCAGTATAAATTCGTTGTGGCCGTTTTTCAGATTAAGCTCGAACGATTGTTGTAGATTGGCAGTGGTATCCACAAGAATAAGTTTTGCAATGCTGGATATTTGAAACGTCCCTAAATTATTAGCTCCTTCATCCGTTCGCTTGAGAGATGGAAGATTAAGCAAGCCGGGGAAGCGATATACATCGTTCGATTCGAATATCCCGCTTGATGATGTATAACCGAGGACTGCTTGATTTATATCTACGCCGGTCGGGACTAAATAAATTGAATCGCGGTACAAAATATTTCCCGAGTCCGGATGCTCGGCTAACATCTGAAGCTTGAAAACACCCAATGCAAATGTTTGTTCGTTTGCTATGAGGCTTCCACCGCTGATACGGAGACCGGGCGCCGTTTCACCGGATACTGTTTTGACGGTTATCTTCAAGAGAAAATTCTGTGGCTCGGAAGTTTCGGTGGAAGTGCGCTTGCACGAGATGAAAATACTACAGACAATAATGATGTAAATTAGATGTTTCATGTTCTCAATTAACATATTTAAGCGGTGTAATTCAAGTGCGGATCAGTCAAGCTTTTTCCTCCTTGAGATGTATTTTGCACCCGGTTCATCAACTTTGAATCCGATTTGGGGTTTGGGTTTCTCCGGTGGCATCATAAGCTGGCGGATTGCCTCAAAGACTGATTTGATTTGTTTGTCGTGTGTTTCATACTTTTGCTCGAGTTCTTCGAGTTTGTGTGCAAGGTCTTTATGTGTTGCAAGAATCTGTCTTAGCTTGACGAACGCCCTCATGATAGCAATGTTGACATCTATAGCTCGATCGCTATGTAGAACCGAAGATAACATTGCCACTCCTTGCTCGGTGAAGACAAATGGTAGTTTCCGATGTCCGCCACGACCTTTTGATATCGCAAGTTGCGATATCAAAGCTTCATCATCTTCCTTCGTTAATTGAAACATGAAATCATATTGCTACACCCTGTTCGGTAAAGGCAAGCGGTAGATAACGTCTACCACCGCTGCCAGATTTTGAGGTCGCATTTTGCGACCTCAAAAGTTCGTATTCATCTTCGGTAAGTTGAAACATGAAATCATTGGGGAACCGACTAATGTTTCTCCGGACTTGCTCATTGAGCCGCTTTGTAGGTACACAGTATAGTAAAGCGAGATGAGAGTCCAACATAACTTTCTGTCCCCGAATCAAAAAGATTCGTTGCTCGATTCGTTCGATTGGTATCAGTGTTGTATGACCCATTAGTTTCTCTCCCTAATACGATATTTAATTTTTGGCTCGTCAACTTTATAGCTATTAACCAGAATTTTTGCTCTCAGGCAACTCCAATATCTTAACCCTCAGACTACGGATCTGAGGGTTAACAAACTTAACTCTGGATCAAGATAGCAGTATGACTCCAAGTCTGTGCATCTTTGTCATTGAGTTTGCACTCCCTGCTTTTCAATTTGCAGGAGGTACTCTAAAACTTCTTTTTCTTTGTACAAAACCATTGTTCCATACACCTGATCGAACCTTAATAAATTATTACATACCCAAGCATTAAGCTTTCTTTCAGTAATGAAAGTATGGCAATAAGGTATTGCCCAAGCTGCATGTGAGAGGTCAATCAGGTCATTTTCTTTAAACCGTTGATCTTTGTTGAATCTAAAGTAGGCGTGAAGACCTGAATGTACACGAACGAATGGTAATTCTTTCCCAATTTTACCTGTATCAAAATCCTGATAAATTTGACCAGCAAGTTTCTTCTCGTCTATATTTAATGGACTCTCACCCGCTGTTGTTTGAAAGTATAAACATATCTTTTTAATATCTTCTTTTAATACATCTAACGTTCCTGCCACCTCACGCAAGTACACCTCATGGAAGGTTTTCCAATCTTGATTACTGTCCTTCGCCGCATTCAGTCGTTCTATAATATTTGTTGATTTTAGTGGCAATGATCCATCACCTATCTTTCCTAATATTGCTACCAAACCAAACTTCGAAAGATAATCAAAAAAACTAACCCTCATAGCCCTCTGATTATTCTCAGATAATCCTGGTATTGTTGGATACAATTCACCCATGATAAAGCCGACTTTAGTCCAAACATATTTTGCTGGATTAAATGATACATATCCCCTTGCATTAAACTGAACTTGCCGTATAAAATTCATCAATTCTTGACCGACAATCTTTGAGGGATCAATAAAACAAACCCCTTTGCTAAGTTCATCCATAATACGTGCTGTAGATAGCCTTTTCTCAAAAGGTTGCTTCATCAACTCATTGAAAACATGATAGCTTAGTGGACATATCGCTACTTCAGTGTTCACTAGTCTATGAAGAATTTCATATATTTGTATTCGAATGGGAGATTTCCCTAAGTGGGTAGGATCGCTTAAATTAATCCAGTAGTTGGTATCTATATATATTCTGTGTCTTTTCAACATCATCTCTCCTATCTTGAGATGAAATTCACGAGAATGAGAGTCGATTACCGCGTCTTCCAAAGTATATTCTACTGGTCTTGCCATCACTCCATCTCCAACCCCAACTGTCCTTTTTTATGCTTCCCCGCATGCTGTGCTGCTTTAAATGTAATATTCGTTTGAGGAAGTTTGGGTCGCTTGCCTTTGAAATATTCTTCGAGCGTGATGATTTGCAGTTTCGGATATTCAAAGCCGGGTACTTTTACAAAGCCGGATTTTGCAGTTGTATCGAGCATCGGTTTTGTCGGCTTGGCAGCGCTAAGAAAAACACCCATCTCGCATTTGTGCTTTTGCATCGCACCCAAGAGAGCATCAATATCTTTCGACTGGACATTCTCACCACCTTTCACCTGAAACGCGGTACGCAGTGTTGTGCCTTTGTTATCGAGTGCGTAAAGCGCAATACCATCCACTCCTTTGTCAGCACCTTTTGTTCCGAAGGTTGAGGAGAATGCTTCAAACTCCGTGATCCACCAATCTTGAAATGCGAACGGATTTTCTTTGGCAAGTTTGATTGCCGATTGCTCGTCAACGGGAATACCACGTATCTCGAACTCGGAGAGAGATTTTTTATAAGTACTTTGCAGCCGTCGCTTGATAAGCGAGACGGCAATAGGCGAAATGTCGATCCCGATCCATTTACGATGTAAACCTTCCGCCGCATCAATTGTTGTACCGCAACCGCAAAACGCATCGAGCACAACATCGCCTTCGTTACTGCTTGCTTTGATGATGCGCTCTAAAAGTGCTTTGGGTTTTTGCGTAGGATAACCAAGACGTTCTTTCGCGGCTGAATTCAGGATAGGTAAATCCCAGACATCATCCATAGGCTTTCCTTCTATGAGGACATCTTCAACATATCTTTTATAACGTTCACCTTTTTTGCCTCCGTCTGTCCAGATGAATTCTCGACCATCTTCGTCTTTTTTCACATCATGCCGATGTTCTATAAACTCTTGTCGCTCCCAAGGTGATGTAATTGAATTCAAATTGGTGAACTCACTCTTTGAGTAAAAAAGTATCACATCATGTTTTCGACTAAAATGTTTCTTATGAGTATCTGTTCTCTGGCCGTAGTGCCAAACGATCTCATTCTGGAAATTGTCTTCTCCAAACAAGATGTCACACACTGTCTTCAAGTAATGACTCATTGTCGGGTCGCAATGGAGATAAAAACTCCCAGTTGGCTTCAACACACGGTGAAGCTCAAGAAGTCTAAGCGACATCATTGTGAGATACGGGAAGGCATGCGGCGCAACCTTCTGGTAAACAATCAGTAGTGCCCAGAGGTTCTCATGCTCGAGTGTGTGAAGTTCTTGAAGAGAATCCTGAATGTTCTTCAGCGTCCACGTATCCTCGAACGCAATCCGCTGAGATTGGATCTCCTTGTCGTCGAAGAACATATTGTAGTCCCGCTTGCTGTTAAACGGCGGGTCGATATAAATGAGATCAACGCTCTCATCGGGGACATTCTCCCGCAGTACATACAGACAATCGCCAAGGTAAAGTGTGTTCATAATCCTTCCGTAAAATGATGCTTAGAATCTACAAAATATTCTTGTCAGGTTCAAAATAGCTAACGTGTTTTTGGATGTCATGATTCATATCATGCATTGCAAAGTCCCCTCTCGAGAGGGGATTTAGGGGTGTGTTCTTTCCACCCACCCCGACGCTTTCAGCGTCACCCCTCCGGTGGAGGGGAATTGTTTGGCTTCTATCTTCAGCGAACATCGAATATCAGAAATCATTTCATGAGTTTCCTCATAAGTTGAATCTGCCCCGCACTGTGTACACCGTGCCTGTCAATGTTATGGTTTTCTTTTCCGAACAACGTACTTCACCTTCGGCTCCTCAACTTTGAACCCAATTTGTCGCTTTGGTTTTTCAGGCGGCTGAAGAAGTTGCCGGATCGCTTCAATGATTGCCTTAATCTCCTGATCGTGTTTACCGATTCTAGTTTCGAGTATCTGAAGCTTCTCAGTCAATTCCTTGTGACTCGACAAGAGTTCTCGTAAACGAACGAATACCTTGATTATTTAGAATACTCATGCGCACTGCCTGATCGCTTTTCAGTACTGTAGCGAGCATCGCGACGCCATGCTCGGTAAATGCATACGGTAAATACCGACGTCCGCCACGACTTTTCTTTGAGGTCACAATTTGTGACCTCAAAAATTGATACTCTTCACTTGATAATCGGAACATAAATTCCGGTGGAAAACGCTGCGCATTACGCTTCACAGCTTGAATCAATACCTTCGTAGAAACACCATAGAGTGCGGCAAGGTCAGCATCAATCATTACCTTCTGGCTACGCAAGAATAAAATCTTTTTCTCGATCCTCTCAGCTGGAATAAGCTCGTTCATTTGATTATCCTCCTAATACGATATTTATTTTTGGGTTCTTCAACTCTGAATCCGATTTGCCACCATCTCACCCTTTACTTTTCTCCACCCACACCTGCACGAGGTTCACGACTGTCTCGATAGATTTCTCCATACCTTCGAGCGAAGCCCACTCGGTTTTGCCGTGGAAGTTGTTACCGCCGGTGAAAATGTTCGGGCAGGGGAGACCCATAGCGGTGAGGCGTGAGCCGTCTGTGCCGCCGCGGATCGGAACCCACTTTGGTTCAAGTCCGGAACGTTTTGTTGCTTCCCATAAGTAATCGGTAACACGTGGGTCTTTCTCCAAACCCTCACGCATATTTCGGTACGATTCTTTTATCTCTAACTCAATCCGCGTTTTGGGATGGAGCGGTTTTACTTCTTCGATTATCTTTTCCAAAATCTTTTTTTGTTTCTCTAATCCGTCTGTGACAAAATCCCGGAAAAGAAAATTCAATGTCGTCTTTTCTTCCTCGCCTTTTAAAACATGAGGATGAATGTACGGTTCGTATCCTTCAGTCGTTTCCGGAGCCATATCTTTCGGTGTTCGTACAATGATGTCCGCCATAGCACGGATAGAATTCACCATTATATTTTTTGCAAATCCGGGATGGATGTTTCTTCCGTGTACGGTTATGGTTGCAGAGTTCGCGCTGAAGGTTTCTTTGTTCAACTCGCCCGCAGTATCACCATCAACTGTGTATGCATAGTCGGCGCCAAATGCCTTGAGTTCAAAATACTTCGTTCCTGCTCCAATTTCTTCATCAGGTGTAAATCCGATTTTAATATCGCCGTGTGGAATCTTTGGATTGTTCAAAAGGTGTTGTACTGCTGTCATTATGATAGCGATGCCGGCTTTGTTGTCTGCGCCAAGGAGTGTTGTGCCGTCAGATGTGATGATAGTTTTTCCGAGGCAATGCTTCAGTTCCGGATTTTCCGATTCACGAATCACGATCGATGTATCACCCGGCAACACTACATCACCACCGTTGTATTTGATAACTTGCGGCTTCACATTTTCTCCGCTTGCCGAGGGCGAAGTATCTACGTGAGCGATAAATCCGATTGCCGGGACTTTGTGTGTTACGTTTGAGGGAAGTGTCGCCATCACGTATCCATACTTATCGATGCGGGTGTCTTTCAAACCCAATGTTTTTAATTCATCGACTAAAAGATTCAATAGATTTAATTGTTTTGATGTGCTTGGATATGTGTCAGATTCTTCACTCGATTGAGTGTCAATCTTCACATAACGCAGGAATTTGTCGAGTACGGCTTCATTCATGGTAGTATCCTTTAAAAATGTATAGAGTAATTCGGGAATGTCGATTATATTTGTGTGGCATTTTATGAATTTTCAGCAAGAGAAGCAAATAATAGAGACAATTAATGAACAATTCCGCCAAGACATTATTGTCTTGTTTTTAATCCCGCTTGACCAGTATCACTGACTACTAAATGCCGTTTTCATATTATGTTACCAATTCCATCGAGACAGTGATACTAATTGTGGTTTATTTGTTTGATGGCTGAAAATTTCGTATTTTCATTCAATTTATTACTCTGCCCGCTATTTATAGGAATCCTTATTGCTTGAAAAGAGAGCGCATGATTAGAAAACTGAAAAGCAGATCATATATATTTCTGTTTAGTACACTATTATTTTTATCGTTATACATAGGCCGTTATCCGGCTGCGGCTCAAGTTTCTGCTGATTCATTAACAACACTGCTTAATGAAGCGTACGCTATGATGAAAACGAATCCGGATAGTGCGGAACTCTTGTTCGAACAAGCAGTAAAGATTGCTCCAAATGATTTTGTTCTGCACAGGCAGCTCGGTTACCTCTACAGTGAGCGTAATAAACACGAACAGGCGTTAAAAGAGTTCAAGCAAGCGGAAGCCATTCAACCATCCGATACAATTAAATTGCAAATGGCTTTTATTCTTCTTTCAATTGGAAATGAAGATGAAGCAGTTACATTATTACGTGAATTGGGTGATAGTCCTGATCAGTATATTCGTAAGAGTGCTGATGAACAACTCGCAGTGATATCTTCTCCATCGACTGTTACTTCCACCGAAGAACCAAGTAAGTGGTATTCACGGATTTATGCGGCACCTTACTACGATACGCGATGGCAAACAACTTTTTATTATGCCGATGCTGAGCACGGATATTATTTTGATAGAAATAAAATGTTTTTTTCGTACGGGTTCTTATCTCTCTCAGCCGATGCAAAATCTAAGCTGGTTAAAATCCCGGAAATCTTTTCCGACAACGCAATCATCGGAGGCATAGGCTTTGGCATGAAACCAGTAGAAGGTTTGGAATTACGCGGACAAGCAGGAGTTGCCTACGATTTAGTACAACAGGATAGCGGTGCAACTCGGACGCGTGAAGATTTTCGGGCGCTCGCGATTTATGGAAATGGTATCTACCCAAACTTTGAATTTCATAACAATCTAAAAGTAACTTTTGAACCGCTTTTAGATGTCTATTCATCGGTTGGTTATTATTCTCGATATAAAAATGTAATAGGTTACTTTCAGGGTAGAGCCGGTATTCGCATTTTTGAAATGGCATATAGTGCGGTTGATTTATATGTGAGATCGATGTTCATAAAAGATTCAGAGCGCGAATTTTATAATAATCAATTAGATGCTGGTATCGGTTTACGTATTCTACCGGTTTATAACTGGAATTTATACATTACAACTGAATATTACCGTGGGATGTATATTGATAAGCTTCCGAGTCGATATGTTCAACCTCTCGATACATTCGTCACTGGTGAGAAATATTTTGGCGGTTTCCGTCTCTTCATTATTTATGATCATATCTTTTAATTTATGGGCGATTGGCTGATACAAATATTCCGGTCTTCGCACGATTCTTTGTACATGGCGACGTTTATCGTGGCGACTTTTCTTTTTATCAGCGGACTCGATGACATTTTTGTGGATATGTATTATTGGTTCCATCATATCTTCATGAAAAAGAAATTTAATAAATTCCGCTACGAACCACCTGAGAAGATTTATCAAATCCCCGAAAAGCCGATCGCGATATTCATTCCTGCGTGGCATGAATTTGATGTTATCGATAAAATGTTGTTCAACTCATGCCGGACCATTCAATATAAAAGCTATGATATATTTGTTGGAGTCTATCCAAACGATCCGCAGACTATTATGAAAGTGGAAGAAGTTAGCCGGCAATTTCCAAACGTACATGCCGTTGTTTCTGCGGAGCCAGGACCCACGACCAAAGCAAATAACCTCAACCAGGTTCTTGAAGGGATGATTCGCTGGGAAAACAAAACAGGCGTACGGTATGATATTATAGTAATGCACGACTCTGAAGATGTAATCCACCCGCTGTCGTTGAAGATAGACAATGCCTTGATCCCCGAATATGACATGGTTCAGATGCCGGTGTTTCCGCTTCATACAAGTCACGCGAATCTGGTCCATTGGACCTACTCCGATGAGTTTGCGGAATACCACACTAAAGATCTTTTCGTGCGGCAGCACTTCAGCGGCTTTGTTCCCTCGGCGGGAGTAGGCACGGCTTTTAACAGATGGATAATAGAGTTTATAGGAACTTCATTTGCAAAAAATATTTTTCGCACTAAATCGTTGACAGAAGATTACGATCTTGCGCTCCGGCTCGCCCTTGGGAAAGCAAACCTGCTTTTTGTTTATAAGCCGTTCGGGATCGACTGCTCGACGCGGGGTTACTTCCCTCATTCGATAAAAGCTGCCATCCGGCAGAAGAGCAGGTGGATAACGGGAATTTGTCTGCAATCGTGGCAAACAATGGGTTGGAAGGGTGATGCCAAATTTCGTTTCGTACTCTACCGCGACCGAAAAGCAATTGTAACTAACATTATAAACTTTTTTGCTTACATCGTCATTCTCTATTTGATAATGTACGAATCGGTTCGATTCGGATTTGCTGCTTATCGCGAGTTACCGCCCATCGTCATCAAAGGTACTATTCTATGGGACCTTGTTGTGATCGACAGCGTGCTGATGGTGTGGCGTATACTTCATCGTTTTGTAACTGTCCGACGAGTGTATGGAACATGGGCGGGAATATTAAGCTTGGTTCGTCTGCCTGTATCTAATATCATTAATTTCAGCGCTACCGGAAGAGCATTATATCAATTTACACGAGCCGCAATAAAGAAGAAAGAATTAAAATGGGAAAAGACGGCTCATCATTTTCCCACTACAACGGAACATATTTCACATTAATAATTAGTATTTAACTCTATCTTACGGAGGAACTAATGGCTAAAAATATTCGAATTCTATATGTAGATGATGAAGATGAACTCAGATACCTTGTAGAGACTCAACTCTCTCATGAAGGATTTCATGTTGCGACAGCCGATGATGGCGATACGGCAGTAAAAATGCTTGAAGAAAATTCTTACGATGTTATATTGTTAGATATTAGAATGCCGCGTATGAGTGGGATAGAGGTTCTCAAATACATCAAAAAGCGGGGAATCAGTTCCCGGGTGATAATGCTGACAGCAGTCGACGATCTTTCAGTCGCACTCGAATCGGTAAAAAGCGGGGCGATCGATTATCTTACTAAACCATACGAGTTCGAAACTTTATTGAAGTCTATAAAGCGTGTCGTTTTATAACGCTGTATGATAGGGTAGATAATTACTATCTGATTTGGCGAGTTGCATTTTGATGGATCAGTGAGTAATTTGATATACAGAGGTCAAGTCCTATGCAACAGGCAATTTCCAAACCCCGCCAGGTCCGGAAGGAAGCAACGGTAGGAAGTCAAGCTTGTGTGACATGGGGAAGCTTGACCTCTTTTATTTTCCCTCCAAGTCGCTCATTCAAGCCAAGAAATAATTTCAAATGAACCGGTCATCGGGAAGAATGGCGGATAGCTTACCATTAACCGATCATCGTATTTATAATTCTTTTGGAAACCGTGGTTAAGAGTAGAACCACTATAAGTACCGACAGGTCCACGTTGATATTGGGTCACGCCGCCGTATAAATATAATGTTCCGCTTAATGGGCGGGTATTGTAATTCTCTGCTGTTAGACCGCCCTTTAAACAAAATAGTGTTGCATCAATCCTGCAGTCACTCCGGTTCGCAGTATTATCAGTTACGAATACATTATTCTCGGTTACCAGTCCCAGCATATCAGTCGATGGTCCCGTGCGCGGATCTGTAGTATATCTGATATCGTCATCTATATAAATATTGCCGAAAGCCAAACCCGAACTTCCGGTTGCACAAAGCGTGGCTCTTCCCTGAAATGTTCCCTGAACATGTATGTTCCCCTTGGCAGTTAGTACAACCCCGTTAGGTGCAAATGAACTGAGTGTTTGAGTAGTCACAGTTCCTGTAGCAGAAGTTTTCCAACTCACATTATTGCCTGCGAAAGTTATCCAGAGATCACCTGTTGCGAATACTTTACCACCTGCATTTGCAGCATTAACAACGCCGCTGATATCTGCCGGTAAATTAAGATCGACCCCCTTTTGATAACCGCCATAGAATTTTGCCTTTGTTTTGGTGGGATTTGTTCCGAGACGTGTGGTAACTTTTCCATAAAACACAGGTGAATTTGGTATAGGGATATTTAATTTAGCTTGAGAATGTAAGGGACCCCATACTGTATCTTTAGATATCCAGTCTATCGCTCCCTCAATCTTTGAATAATATGCAAACTTAGCAAAAGAACTTGGTTGAAGAAGAACTGAAACTGTTTCTGCCGTTGATTGATACACTCCAACAGCCGTAATCCTTTTCATCTTAACACCGGTGTCTTTCACAGCAACACTATACGTACCGCCGGAGAAAGGAATATTTGAATAACCCGCCTTCCATGACGTATCAATAAATAACTGGTTGGCAGCCATATTCGCAGCACTTGTTGCGAGATTATGCGCTTGAGAAATTTTTAAATAATCTAAATAATTCTCACTCGAACGATTTGCCAGTCGGTGTAAATTAGGCGATACGACACCGAGAATAAGTGAAAAACCTAATACTAATAAAATCGAAGCTTTTCCCATTTTGATTTCTCCTTAACGATTTTTTAAATTACGTGCAGCGAGTCGAAGCTGTCGCCAATATGCAAATGAGTAGTTTTGATCATAGGCAAACGGACTCTCTAAGAGTACCGATAGTCTCATCGAATAAATTGCATTTGGATTATCAATCGGAAAACTCAGTGAATCTGCCAACGCATCATAATAAAGGAAATTAAATTTTGTTACGCCCAAACTGAATCCTTGTGACGGTTGGTTGTTAACTACACGGTAGAGCATCATATCTCGAGGGTTAGTCGTTGAAGTTAGTGCCGCAGTCGTGCCTACATAATATTTAAGTGTATCGACCGAAGCATTATTATCGACATCGGTTAGAAAAGTGATACTGTGCTGATCGGCAGCGATTATGGATTTTGAAGGATCGGGAATTTTAGCGGGATCCTTACAATAACCTATCTTCCTGAAATCTTCTTCAATTATCCGAACGAGAGCGACAAGATTTTCCTGTACTGTCAGATCGCTCGATGCTGTGTAGGATGATTCAACGAGTGTTCCGTTTAATCGTGTTACCATCAACAGCAGGAATCCCGCGATGATTATGGATGAAAGAATGTCTAAAATTGTACTGGATCCCATATGCGTTCTCCTTAGCGAAAATACCAATAACTAAAAATATATTCCGCTTTGACTGTGTCTTTCATTTGCGGACTTGTGACACTGATAGTAAGTTTTTTATGCCACGTTGGAGATGACTGAGCGACATCCGGAGTAAATGGATTAATATAATTTACTTTGCATCTTATATTAAATGTGCCGCTTAAAGTATCGGGTGAAATAGTGCGATTGAGATTATTAAAATCATCAAAATCGTTTGTTGAATCGGGATACGACTCTCCGGTCTCAAGTCCTAAATTCACAACCGAAGTTAATTGAGAAGTTAATGTCGCTATATCTTCATCGGTATTTTTATCGAATGCCTTTCCAGACGCTTCTTCAACTATAGATGAGGCTAATGAAACCGCGGTAACCCCTAATTTCGACTGGATTACAACTTGATTGCTATTGCCAAGGCTTCTGTGCATTGATAGGATGGTAGTGCCAAGCAATGCAAAAGCTCCTAATGCAAATATTGTTTGTCCTGTGTTCATATCTTCCGCCCGATAAAATTTTTAAACAGCGAGAATTTTATTTCTCGATTAATTATTAAGTTTGAATGTCTCTGGAGAGTAGCCTGTGAAATGATAAGCCGCAAAACATGCAAAGTAGGATGAAATACGGCAATTCAAATTGTTACAAATCAGTGTATCAGAGTCGATACTCCGAATTATCGATCCTATATGTGTTACCGATAGGATCCTTCCGCTTTTTATATCCAGCGGAACGTCTATATTTCATGCGGGCACTCTCCTAATTCACAATTAGGTTTCTTAATCTAAGAGAACTCAATAAAGGTCAAAATGTCAATATGAGATGTGATTAGTTCCACAATAAAGCCGCCTTCTGAGTTATCGGGGTCATAATTTTCTTGATTTTTCTTCGTTCCATCGTTTGCAAACGATGTCGGAATTTCTTATTTTATAGCTGGTTATTTTCTCTTTCTACGCGAAATAATTAGAAAATCATTTGTTATTTAACATTAATCACATAGCAACAGGTCTCAGGTCAACGATGTTGAGCGTTTTATTTTTACGAGTTTTCTTATTCGATTCAACCCGTTTCCTCACTTCGTTCCAAGGCTTCGCCACGGCATCGACCCGTGTGCGTCGTTGCAGCAGTTTAACATTAAATATGAACTCACTGGTCTTTCCCGGGTACTATGCTCTGGCGAAAGTGAGTTCGAAGGAACGAACTTTTTATCATGCAAAAAGAAATTATCATCAATGCCACCGCCAACGAAATCCGGATTGCGATCACGGAGGATAAGCGGTTAGCCGAGCTCTTTGTTGAAACCCCGGACAAAGAGCGTATGGTCGGCGATATTTATTTGGGGAAAGTTGCAAAAGTAATGCACGGTATTAGGGCAGCATTCATCGATCTTGGTCTCAAGCAAGACGCATTCCTTCATTTTTCCGATATTGGCAGTACATTTACCGAGTACACTTCTTTGATTGGTGATGAGGATTCTGAAGTCGAGGTCGAGGATGACGGTGATGATACCGAAGGTGGAGAAGAAAGTAAACCACCGGCATCCCAGCCAACCCAAGCCCCCACTCAACAGCGTAAACAACAACCGCCTGTAAAGGAACGGAACATCCCCGATCTTAAACGAGGTCAGGATATTTTAGTACAGGTTACCAAAGAACCTGTCGGAAGGAAGGGTGTTCGTGTAACTTCGGAAGTATCCATCCCTGGACGCTTCTTAGTTCTGCTTCCCTTCGATGGGAAGATCGGTGTTTCCAAGAAACTCCAGAACTTCAAAGAGAAGCGTCGTCTTCGACGAATAGTGCGTAGTTTTATTCCAAGTACATTTGGGGCGATCATTCGTACTGTTGCGCAGGAACAAGACGAAGCGTCTCTTCGTCAGGATATGGAAAGTTTACTCACAACTTGGCGTGAGATAGAGAAGAGCATTAAAACTGAAGAAGCCCCGGCATTGATGTATAAAGATATGGCGACAACATCAAGTGTTATTCGCGATCTTTTTACCGAAGCGGTTGATCGAGTTGTGGTTGATTCAAAAAAATTGTTCAAAGAAATTCGTGCTTATGTAAAACTCGTTTCACCCGATCTAATTGATAAAATCGAATACTATAAAGATAAAGAGCCGATTTTCGATGTGTATGGAGTTGAGAAAGAAATCGCCACCGCACTCGGTCGAAAAGTATGGCTCAAAAGCGGCGGATATATTATCATTGAACAAACCGAGGCTATGGTTGTTATCGATGTGAACAGCGGGCGTTACGCAGCTAAAAGAGAACAAGAATTAAATTCACTTCGGACAAATCTGGAATCCGCGCGTGAGGTCTGCCGGCAGTTGAGACTCCGCGATATTGGCGGTATCATCGTCATCGATTTTATCGATCTGGACGATGAACGCAACCGTAAAAAGATTTATGATGAATTACGAAAAGAATTCAAGCGCGATCGTGCGAAAGTTACCGTTTTACCAATGACAGAAATCGGAATTGTTCAGATTACCCGCCAGCGAATCAGGCAGAATATACTTCACAGTTTCAGCGAGCCGTGTCCCGTTTGCGGTGGCGGCGGAATAGTTGAATCGAAATCAAGCATCATTAATCATATTGAACGATGGATTCGTCGGTTCAAATCGGAATCGAAAGAATTGCGTTTAGTGCTTACCGTTCATCCAACAATTGCACAATATTTACGCGAGGGGACAGTCAAGCGCGTCACAAAAATGATGTTCAAATATTTTGTCAAAATCAAGATGGATGAAGATCCTAAATTACCGATAACCGAATTCCATTTCTTCTCCCCAAAACAAGACAAAGAGATCACAGATCAATACAATTCATGATCAATTAGGGAATATTAAATGAAAATATTTATCGACACTGCGAACATCAAAGAGATCAAAGATGCCGCCGGCATGGGACTCCTCGATGGCGTTACGACCAATCCGAGTTTGATAGCGAAGGAAGGCAGAAAGTTCGAAGATATCATAAAAGAAATCTGTACCATCGTCGAAGGGGACATTAGTGCAGAGGTTGTAGCTACCGATTATGAAGGCATCATCCGTGAAGGACGCGCTCTGGCGAAGATATCAGATAAAATCGTTGTCAAAGTACCGCTGATCAAAGAAGGATTGAAAGCGGTGAGAACTTTCAAAGCTGAAGGAATAAAGACGAATGTAACGCTCTGCTTCTCACCCAATCAGGCGCTTCTCGCCGCAAAAGCCGGCGCATATATACTAAGTCCGTTTATCGGCAGACTGGATGATATCAGCTCGAACGGCATGGAACTTATATCCCAGATAATGACTATTTATCGAAATTATGGATTTGACACACAGGTGCTCGTTGCAAGCATACGGCACCCTCTGCACGTTGTTGATGCCGCTCTGATCGGCGCTGACATTGCTACGATCCCTTACAACGTACTTATACAATTAATCAAACACCCTCTCACCGATATCGGATTGGAAAAATTTCTAACAGATTGGAAGAAGGTTCCCCAGTAAAATATGAAACAAACCACATTTTACAATATCCATAAGCAACTCGGCGCCAAGATCGTTGAGTTTGCGGGTTTTGAGATGCCCGTGCAATATTCAGGTATAATCGATGAACACAAAACAGTTCGCTCGTCTGTCGGCATATTCGATGTTTCACATATGGGTGAATTTGAAATCCGGGGCAAAGACGCGCTGGCGCTGGTTCAGAAAGTAACTACGAACGACGCTTCGAAATTAATCGACGGGAAGGTACAGTATTCCTCAATGTGTTATCCTGACGGCGGTATTGTGGACGACCTGTTAGTGTATAAGTTTGAAGACCATTTCATGCTGGTTGTGAACGCCGCAAACCTCAATAAAGATTTTGACTGGATAAAATCCAACATAGGAAGTATGGATGTACAGCTCATTGATAAGAGTGATGATATATCACTTCTTGCAGTTCAAGGTCCAAAATCGTTGGTCACATTGCAAAAACTCACAGGCGCAAATCTAAACGCGATGCCGTATTATTCATTCGTACACGGAAATCTCGCCGGTTTTGATATGATAATTTCCAGAACAGGTTACACAGGTGAACTTGGATTTGAACTTTATTTTGAAGGAACTGTAACGATCTCTGAGAAGATATGGAATTCAATAATGAATGCAGGAAAAGAATACGGGATTAAACCGGTAGGTTTAGGCGCACGCGACACACTGCGGCTGGAAATGGGAATGTGTTTGTACGGAAACGATATCGATCAGACTACCAATCCACTCGAAGCCGGATTAGGCTGGGTAACGAAACTTGATAAAGGAGAGTTCATAGGCCGTGATGTTTTATTGAAGGTGAAAGAAGCCGGTGTTAAGAGAAAATTAATCGGTTTTACGATAGATGCAGATAAAGCATTCCCGCGCCATGGATATGAAATCAGATCCAACGGAAGCGCTGTTGGGCATGTCACCAGCGGTACCGTATCGCCAATTCTCGATAAGGGAATCGGTATGGGATATGTAGATGTATCATGTGCCCAGGTCGGTAACACTTTGGGCATAGTTATACGTAATAAAGAAATCAAAGCACAAGTTGAAAAGACGCCTTTTATAAAAAAATGAAAACAGTTCAGACAAATAAACAAATACAGGTTACAGTTCACTTCACACATGCAAATCTCGATGAGATGCAATTGAAGGATAAAAACATCGTGATAATCGATGTTCTCCGGGCGAGCACAACAATTGCAATGGCATTACAAAACGGAGCCAAAGAAATTATACCGGTCAGCAGTGTTGAAAATGCCGTAAAGATATCAGGGAGCCTTTTCGGTGATGTTACACTGCGGGCAGGAGAGCGAAATGCAAAAATGATTGAAGGATTCAATCTTGGCAATTCTCCGAGCGAATTTACAGAAGAAATTGTAAAGGGCAAATCTATTATTCTGATGACAACCAACGGCTCGGTTGCAATTGTTAAAGGAAAACATGCGCAAAATCTTGTCGTTGCGGGTTTTGTCAATCTGACAGCTGTCGTGGATTTCCTCAATAAACTCGATAGCGATTTCGTGATTATATGTGCAGGTAATGAGAACTACTTCTGTATAGAGGATGTTGTCTGTGCCGGCAGAATCATCAATAAGCTTGCGAAAGAAACAGATTCTGTTCTTCTGCTTGACGATGCCGGTGAAGCATCATTGACGCTGGATAAGGTTTTCGGGAAAAGTATTCTAAAGACGCTCAAGAATTCCGAACATGGAAAGTACCTGAGCGAAATAGGTTTTGCAGATGATCTAAAAGTTTGTGCAGCGGTCGATTCTATCGATGTTCTTCCGATGTTGACCGGAAATGTAATTCGTTTACAGAAGAATCCCGGTTCTTCTCAATAGTTGAACGTCCACCACACTTCGAGCGGATGATAGATAAAAAGAAAAATACTCTGAACACTCCTTCGAAAAAATCGCAATCTCAGCGAGCGTTGGAACGAAGAAAGCACATTTTCTCGATCTTATTCATGGTGGTTGGTTTAATCATTCTTCTTAGCATCTTCAGTTATTCTACACGCGACGAAGCTGTCCTCGATAAATTGTCCTTCTCCGATATTTTCCGGCTTCCTTTCAACGATGAGGTACAATCACTAACAAGCACGCTTCATAACAAGCTTGGTCTCTTCGGCGCTCTGGTCGCCGACTTCTTCGTTAATTCCACCATCGGTTTTGCATCGGTCATCGTTCCCATACTTATGATTTTGTGGGCATGGATTATATTGCGTAAAGGTGAACCGACGAGGTTGATTACGTTTTCAAACTATGCCGTTATTTTCGCGCTTCTTTTTTCGACTACTTTCGGAATTGCAAACCTCATAATCAGCGATGTAAATAAGGAATGGAGCGGCATCATCGGCGCGTTTCTGGCGGATACTACGACCAAACTTCTGGGAAAAGTTGGCGCACCGATAGTTATCGTAACCGCATTATTCATCACGATGGTTCTCGCGATCGATCTCGATATCCATAAATCTTTGGATCGCTTTAAGTCGCTGTGGGATAGTATCTACATTCGTTTATCACGACGGAAAGAAACGGATGCTTATGATGATCAGGATGTGATGATAAGAAAGGTTGATGAGGAGATACCACCGGAGATTACAAAAGAGGAAGATATTGATGTCGTTGAAGAACAGTCTGAGATAGAGGAAGAGGATACAATCGAGAAAGAACTCGAAGAGACTGAAATCCAAGGTGAAGTTCAAGAGGTGATTGAAGAACCTGAGTTGGAAGAGGAACTGCCTCCCAAGCCAGTCGAGAACGAGACGGAAGAGATTGACTATATTTTCCCATCCGTTGAATTGCTTGATGCTTACAGGCAAAGCGACACGATTCCGGAAGATGAGTTGAAAGCTAATGCGGAACTTGTAAGAACCAAGCTTGCAAATTTTGGTATCGAAATTGAAAGTGTTAGTGTTACGCCTGGACCCGTTGTGACTTTATATGAGCTTGTCCCGGCATCCGGTGTGAAGATAAGCCGAATCGTGAGCCTCGCTGATGATTTAGCCTTGGCGCTTGCCGCAAAAGGTATACGCATTATGGCGCCTATTCCAGGGAAAAGTGCGGTTGGGGTGGAAATCCCGAATAAAAATCCTTCTACGGTATCACTGCGCAGCATCGTCAACTCAACAAAATTCCGTGAGATGAAGGCGAACCTCCCGCTCGCGCTCGGCAAAACAATCTCAGGAGACATATATACCGATGATCTCTCGAAGATGCCTCATCTACTCATCGCAGGTTCGACCGGATCTGGAAAAAGTGTAGGCATCAATACGATTCTTGCAGGTTTGTTGTTCAAGCTCCATCCATCCGAGGTAAAATTCATAATCATCGATCCCAAGAAGATCGAGCTTACGCTTTATTCAAAATTGAAAAATCATTTCCTCGCAGTCTCTCCCGACGTTAATGAGGATATTATCACTACACCGGAGAATGCAGTATTCGCGTTGAAGGGTGTAGAATCGGAGATGGAGAAACGCTATGACAGGCTTGCTGCCGCCGGTGTAAGAAATATTCAGGATTATAATGAACGGTTTAAAGCTGGCAGATTGAAAAACACCGAAACAATCACACACCGAAAAATGCCGTATCTTATTGTTGTGATCGATGAGCTGGCAGATCTGATGCTGACCGCGGCGGGTGATGTAGAAGAACCAATTGCACGGCTTGCCCAACTCGCTCGCGCTGTCGGTGTCCATCTGGTTCTGGCAACACAGCGTCCGTCTGTCGATGTTATTACGGGTGTAATCAAAGCGAATTTTCCTGCGCGAATCGCATATCAAGTTGCCTCAAAGACAGATTCACGAACTATACTCGATATGAACGGTGCCGAACAATTATTAGGTAGCGGCGATATGCTGTACCTTCCTGCGGGAAGTCCGAAACCTTACCGGATACAAAATGCATTTATCTCGACCGAAGAGGTTGAACGTCTCACCGAACATATTGCAAAACAGCAGGGATACAGTAAACCGTTCCAGCTTCCATCCATTATGGAGAAAAAACGTTCCGGTATGAGGGGAACTTCGAATGAGCGCGATGAGTTCTTCGAAGAAGCGGCTAGACTTGTTGTTCGTCATCAGCAAGGCTCGGTTTCACTTCTTCAGCGCAGACTGAAAGTCGGCTATTCACGCGCCGCCCGTCTTATTGACGAACTTGAAGCGGCGGGTGTTGTTGGACCGTTCGACGGCAGTAAGGCACGTTTGGTTCTTATCGATACCGATGCTCAATTAGAAAGGATATTGGCGAATTTATGATTCACTTCCGTATTAGAATCATCGGCACGATAATTATTGGGGTATTTCTGTACGCGATATTTGCGTTCGCCGGCGATAAGACCGAAACCGTCATTAAGAAACTCCAAAAAAGATACGACTCTATTCGCGATGCTTCAGTAACCTACATACAGCAGGTTCAATTCGGAGTAACGAAAAGCGAGCAATCATTTTCAGGCACATTTACAATGAAAAAAGGCAATCGATACCGGATCGAGATGGAACAGCAAACCATTGTAACGGATGGGAAATCGGTTTGGTCTTATAGTAAAATGAATAATCAGGTGCTGATTGATAGATATAAAGATGATCCTAAATCTTTCTCGCCTGATAAAGTGCTCGTCAATCTTCCCTCCAATTATAATGCCGCCATGCTTGGAAATGAAAAGATGGGTGATAAGGAAGTCAGCATACTCAAATTGACTCCAAAAAAAGATAAATTAAATTTTAAATGGATGAAAATTTGGGTAGACCCTGAAGAATGGCTGATGAAAAAAATCCAGGTACTGGATATAAGCGATAATTTGATGACATATTTATTAAATGAAATAAAAATCAACCAGGGAATTCCGGATACCGTCTTCCAGTATGTTGCCCCGGCTGGCGCCGACGTGATCGATTTAAGATAACTGACCGGATATTCAATCGAATACAACTACGTGACCCAACATTTAAAAACTGCGTTCAAATATATAACGAGCATCGGTCTGACTCTTCTGTTTCTTTATTTTGCATTCAGAGGAACTGACTTTGCCGGTGTATGGCTGATATTGGCGGGAGCGAATTATTGGTGGGCTTTATCGCTTCTGCCCATGCTGATAATAAGCCATATGTTGCGGGCGTGGCGATGGGAATATCTTCTGCGCCCGATCAAACGCGATCTGAAATACCGGAATCTTTTTTCCGCAACGATTGTCGGTTACATGTTGAACAATCTTTTTTCCCGTCTTGGCGAAATCGCACGTCCTTATGCCATCGGTAAGTTAGAAGGTATTTCACGCAGCGCCGCGCTGGGTACGATTATAGTCGAGAGAATTTTTGATATGTTATCTTTCATGATCGTTGTTGCTCTAATACCTGTTGTATACTCCGGACCGCTGACTCAGGTATTTCCATGGCTTGAAGAAACCGGCATCTGGATTTCGATAGTGACGCTTATGGCACTCGCAGTGTTCACATTTCTCATGATGAGGCGGGATATTGTCGTTCGCATTTTGGAATTTATTACACGGCATCTTTCGCCCAAAAATGCTAAACTTGTTCATCATATAACGCACTCTTTCTTGGATGGTTTTCTATTTCTGAAACAACCCAAAAATTATTTCATGATTGCTTTTTTAAGTGTGTTAGTTTGGATATTTTACGTTATCATGCAGTTTCTTCCGTTCTACGCTTTCAATATGACGGAGAAATATTCGCTCGATTTGGGGACTGCTATGGTCGTTCAGGCAATATCGAGCATCGGTTTCATACTTCCGACTCCGGGAGGAACAGGATCATATCATTATTTCGTCATTCAAACTCTGACAAAACTTTATGGCGTGAGTGACGATGTTGCAAGAAGTTATGCTACCGTCACACACGCAATCGGATTTATTGGAACTACACTATTAGGTTTTTACTTCTTCTTCAAGGATAAGCTCCATCTCGGAGATATGAAAAAACGAGAGTTGACTCAAGAACCGGCAAATGGAGATGAGGCAAATGAGAAATAAACTTCTCTATTTTATAGGTATGCTTTTTTTATGTTCTCAAACCGCACTCTCTCAACCCGGCTCACCTCCAAGTGAGAGATTTTATTACGGCATTGCCGTGGGATTGGGTGTCAGCGGTATAAACGCCCCTGACATGGTAGATTATCTTAATTATAATTTTACGCCGGCGTCAAAGCTCGATGATTTCGTGGCTGCCGCCGAATTTTTCGGATCCGGGGCATTTCAAATCTCTTCGTCATGGGGGATTAAAGTTGAATATGCTTATCTCATAAAAACATATACCATACCGGTTCAATCATTTCCCGATTATAATTTTACGAGTAAGATTCATATGCCCACCGTTCTCGCACAATATATTATTCCGGGAGATGGTTTTCTTTTTAAGTTTGGCGCCGGGGCGGGATATCATATCGCTCAATTTTCACAGGATCTATTTTATTCCAATACTCAATATCATGCTCAAGGAGTTGGAATCAAACTCGAAGCTGAAGGAAATACTGCCTTCGATGATCACCTATACGGTTATATTGCTATGGATATTCGCGGCGATTTTATGGGCGATTTTAAAGATTCCAACAAAAATTCAATAACCAACCGTGTTACAGGAAAAACTGTGGGGATGAATTTCTTCACTGTCGGTTTGAAATTCGGTCTTGCGTACTATTATTAAAGTTTTTATTTTTATTAACCCATATATTTTCAATAACAATTTACTTGGAGTGTCTATGTTGCACAAGAGATTATTCAATATCATCATTGCGTTAATACTTCTGATAAGTTTATCAACGGCTCAGGAGAAACAAAGTGCGAAAAAATTCGATAATCCTAAATTAGAGAAAGGAAATCTCGTGGTAATCATGAAAACATCGTTAGGAACGATCAAGATAGAATTGTTCCGTGACAAAGCGCCGATAAGCGTGAAAAATTTTCTCAGCTATGTCGATGAAAAGTATTACGATAACACAGTGTTCCACCGCGTTATTAAAGGATTCATGATTCAAGGCGGAGGTTTCATGGCAGTCGATCCGATCAAACAAAAACCCCCAAAGGCTCCGATCAAGAATGAATCGGATAACGGATTGAAAAATGATCGCGGTACGATTGCGATGGCGCGGACGCAAGACCCGAACAGCGCGACATCTCAATTT
Source organism: uncultured Chlorobiaceae bacterium (assembly GCA_964520905.1). Lineage (GTDB taxonomy): Bacteria > Bacteroidota > Ignavibacteria > UBA10030 > SZUA-254 > JAGVIE01. The sequence continues at coordinate 106,682 of CAZFQL010000011.1, forward strand.
TTCATCAATGTCGTCGATAACAACAGTCTCAATCGCGGTGCAGCCGACCCAAACGGATATGCGGTTTTCGGTAAAGTCATAGAAGGGATGGATGTAGTTGATAAAATCCGGGATGTAATAACCGGAAATTTACCGGCGATTGCCCACAGCGGCGATCAGGAGATGAAGACGACCTTCCAGAATGTACCGCTTACTAAAGTAGTGGTCGAATCCGTTCGTCGTGTTGATGTAAAGAAATAAATCGTCGGTTATCAGTGGCTAAATCGAAATCAAATGGTCTTTCGTACGAAGACGTAGAGCGTTCTATCCGTCAGAAGAAATTCTCACCCGTATATTTATTTTACGGTGAAGAAGATTTTCTCATCCAGGAAATACTCGATCTTATCATCGATAAAGCAGTTGATTCATCGACAAAAAGTTTTAATCTGGACATTCTTTATGGTGCCGATGCTGATGCAATCGATATTGTTTCGCTTGCATCAGCATTCCCCATGATAGCTGAGTACCGTGTAGTAGTCGTCAAGGAATTCGATCGATTAACTAATAAAGACAATCTGATTCCGTTCATCGAAAACGCACTGCCTTCAACTTTGTTAGTTTTAATCCTCGAAAAACCGGATTTCCGAGTGAAGATTTATCAATCAATCAAGAAACATGCGACGGTTTTAGAGTTCAAGCGGATGTACGAAAATAAGATCCCGGAATGGATCGAAACTCAGATCGCAAAGTTAGGCAAAAGTGCCTCGCCCGATGCCTGCCAGCTCATTCAATCGCACGTCGGGAATTCCATAAGAGAAATCCGAAATGAGATAGATAAACTATTCATCTTTATTGGTGATAAAAAATCGATTGATGTTGATGATGTTAATTCAGTCGTAGGAATATCGAAACGATATAATATCTTTGAACTCCAAAAAGCCATCGGGAGAAAGGATATAGCGTCGGCACAGGAAATTCTCCAGAGAATGCTGGAAGCGAGCGAGTCACCGGTGAGTATTATTGTAATGTTGACGAAGTATTTCCAAAAATTGTACATCATTTGGGATCATCTGGAAAATAAAATCACGAAGGATGAATTAATTCAAAACTTACGATTATCTCCGAAGCAAATTCCGCATCTGGGTAACGAGATTGCTATCGCGGGAAATTTTCCTCCAGAGGCTCTTAATCGTTGTTTCGCAGCGTTAATAGATACGGATGAAAAACTAAAATCTTCAAGTCAGGATGAAAAGCTAATTCTAACGCTTATGTTGCATAGCATGATAAGAGCGACATAATATATACTATGGATTGATCTCTGAAGGATAATTGTGTTCTCCCTTTTTTGTTAACACCCGATAAATTCCGCTTGACATAGATATATTCTTGTCGTACATTTGATGGGGGCAAGAATTCCATTCAAATAATTTTTTATGCCGTTAAATATCAAAGAAAATGAAAAACCGCTGATTGCGGATGTTATCAGCCACGAACCAATACTGCATTCACCTCAAAAGGAACGTCCGTTATTCCGCAATTTAATACTTGTTGGATTTGTATCGGTCGTGTTGGCATCGCTCATCTTTCTTGTCTATATATTTTCTGATAAGAAAAATATCCAAACTGAAACTCATAATGCGATTGTCACTGAGCATGAACAACAAGGAGAGATAGATGTGGCTCAACCAGAAGCGCCGTTAAAACCGGTAACTGAACCTTCAAAAGCAGAACTACCGGATGGTAACTTAACAATTTATATAGCTTCGTATGTCGATCAATCGATCGCTGATGATGAAGTTGCTCGGTGGAAAGAAGCAGGATACCCGGCTTTAGTTGTAGGGGTGGATAAACATTATAGAGTTTCGCTGGGTCAATTCGATTCAGTATCTGCCGCAAAACAATCGGCAGAAGATTTGCAAGAAGCATTTGAAAATGGATATTGGATTGGAAGCTTGAAATGATAGGTGATGATTTTGCGATTCTGAATGAATCTTTGTATATTAGTACCACATTTTGATATAGAATTGGAGAAATTTTAATGAAAAAAGGTATTCATCCCCAGTACAAGAAATCAATGGTTACTTGCGTATGCGGTAGCATATTTGAGACACGATCTACTGCAGGAAATCTGAAGATCGAAATTTGTTCGAAATGCCATCCGTTTTTTACCGGGAAACAAAAACTAATGGATTCCGCCGGTCGCGTTGAGCGCTTTAACAGAAAATACGGTAAGAAAACTCAAGAGGCGGCAGCTACGGTATAAGGGGATACACATCGCTAATTTATCACGAAACGGAATTCTGAGGAATCGGAATTCCGTTTTTTACTCATAGCAATTTTATGCAAATTTGTATATTCGAAGATAAATACTATAAGAATTTTCTTCCGCTGGTTTACTTCCGACCCGTTTACCATTTGCATTGCGGAGTTTTTTCTTTGAGGGAAAAAATCGAGAGCATGTTCCCTAAAATACAAACCGTTCTTCATATGCGCGAAGACCTTGCCGAGAATGTTTCCGAAAATTTCCCGCTGCTGAAAATTAATCGTTTACCGAGCGATGATATTTGGTTTATTAACGGCAGAGTTCTGGCTGATGAGAATCTCGTAAAATTTCTTAAATCCAATTCGGTAACAGAGAAGGTTTATATTCACGGCGACACAATCGCTGCCGCTTTCGTCAAACGTGGAAATCTTTCAAAATTATCCGGTAACTTAAGCAATCTTACAATAGATGAATCGTTGTTCAAAAATATTCCGTCTGAAATATTTTCAGGAACGATCATGCAGTTTCCTTGGGATACAGTAAACCATACTGCCGAAGAAATTAGCAGAGATTTTAGACGCTCAAAGATCAAAAATAAAATAACCGGGAAAGTTTATGCCGGTTCCCACCTTATTAATAAGAAAAACATAATCATCGGTAAGGGATCTATTGTCAAACCGGGCGCCGTTCTTGATGCCGAGAAGGGATCGATAATAATTGGCAAAAACGTCACCATTATGCCGAATGCAGTTATCGAGGGACCATCATTCATCGGAGATAATTCAATCGTCAAGATCGGGGCGAAGATTTATCACGGCACATCGATCGGTAAGTGGTGCAAAGTCGGAGGGGAGATTGAAGCTTCGATTATCCAGTCTTATTCCAATAAACAGCATGAGGGATTTCTTGGCCATTCCTATTTAGGAAGCTGGGTGAACCTTGGCGCCGATACAAACACGAGCGATTTGAAAAATAATTATAGTACGATTCGTATTCACGTGAACAACAAGATTATGGATTCCGGTCAACAGTTCATTGGACTGACCATGGGCGATCACTCTAAATCCGGAATAAATGTCATGTTTGATACAGGAACAGTTGCCGGAGTATCCAGCAATGTTTTCGGTTCGGGTTTGCCATCCAAGTTTATTCCTTCTTTTGCATGGGGTGGACAAACGGGGTTTACGATCTATGATCTGGAAAAATCGCTCGATACCATGCGTATCGTCATGGCGCGGCGAAATCTGAAGATGTCGGCAGCGTATGAAAGGTTAGTTCGAAAGATTTTTGGCGACACCGTTGAGGAAAGACGAAGCGCGGGGGTGAAATGAATTCTGATACTGGAGAATTTAAAACGCAAACCGTTCTACATCAGGATAAGCCGACTCTTTATGCTGGTCCGCGCGGAACCGCTGTAAAAATTCTAAACCGTGTAGAGAGAACGGATTCATATCTCGACAAATTACTCGATGCCGAGCTTAAGTCGAAAGATGTTGCCGACATCGATAAAAGTTTACTTGCAGAAATAGTACATGGCGTTATGCGCTGGCAAGGGCGACTCGACTGGGTACTGAATGGATTCACGCACGGTAATTTTTCCAAATCGGAGGTTAACGTACGTAATGCTCTTCGTGTTGCACTTTACCAAATTCTTTTTCTTAACCATGTTCCTCAGTATGCTGCTGTAAATGAAGCTGTTGAATTCATTAAGCGGATTCGTGGCGATAAGTTTGCCGGTTTCGTGAATGCGGTATTACGCAACATAATTCGGACGATTGACGGCATACATTATCCCAATCCCGAAGAAGATCTCAATCAATACATAGCGGTCTATTACTCTCATCCTGCCTGGATGGTAAAGCGATGGCTTCCCCGTTTTGGACGTGAGGATTTGGAAAAGCTACTCATTGCAAATAATGAAGTCCCCGGCTTGACTCTTCGTATTAATAAGTTAAAAATTTCTTCATCGGAATTTCTCTCGTTGATCGAAAAGCAGAATGTCCCATTCCAAGGATCAACGCTTATAGATTATTTCATTAAAGTGAAGAGTCTATCCGGGATTTCTCAGATGAACATTTTCCAGAGCGGATATTTCTCTATTCAGGATGAAAGCGCGGCTCTCCCCGTTCTTCTTCTCAATCCTCAGCCGGGCGAGCGCGTTATCGATATGTGTGCGGCACCTGGCGGCAAAACGACATTTATCGCCGAACTGATGAACAATCAAGGCGAGATTGTAGCAGTTGATAAATATGAAAGCAAATTAAATTTGATTAAACTGAGTTGTGACCGGCTCGGCATTAAGAATGTTCAGCTGATTGTGGGCGATAGCTCAATATCGGATATTCCTGCAGCGGATAAAATTCTGGTCGACGCGCCTTGTTCCGGGTTAGGTACACTGAGGAAAAAGCCAGATATTAAATGGAAACGAGAACCGGAGGATATTACTCGGCTGGTTAAACAACAACTCGCATTGCTTGAGAATGCGGCAAAATTGTTAAAACCGGGCGGAGCGCTCGTTTACAGTACATGTACGACTGAACCTGAGGAAAACGATCAGTTGATAAAATCGTTTTTGCAGAAACATCCCGAGTTTAAAATCGATGATGCATCTAAGTTTGTTAATAAAGCTGTCGTTACAGCAGAAGGGATGATTGAGACGTTCCCTCATAAACATCACATTGATGGATCCTTCGCTGCGCGACTTATCAAATCTCAATAATATTAACTAAATCGGAATTGAGTACTTATGAAAGCTATCATTAAACAAAAGCCACAAATGTATCAGGCATGGCAAAAAGGATTTCAGCTTGTTGAGAGGGAGACACCAACAGTTCAAAATTCTGAAGATATTCAATTTAAAGTTGTTGCCGCCGGTATATGCGGCACCGATGTTGGTATTTACAATTCAAAAGACTCGCTAAAGAACAGCATGGCGAATATCTCACCGGATGGTGTAACAATCGGACATGAATTCTGCGGAAGGATCACTGATGCAGGAGTGAAAGCCAGAGTGCGACTCGCTAGTCAGGTAATTCAAAAATCAAAAGAGTACAAAGAAATCAAGAAGTTCGTTAAAAATCGGACTGCCGCACAACTGGCTAAAGATAAATCATTGATTGAATACTTGAATAAAAATTTCATCGCTACTGCCGAGATGCACATAACTTGCGGTGAATGCGCCCAGTGCAAGTTAGGTGATTTCCATGTTTGCACAAAGACAGTGATTCGCGGATTACACGGCGACGGCTCTTATGCTGAATATATTGTACTACCCGCTGAGAATGTATTGATCTTCAAAAACGGAGAAATACCGGAAGAGATCGTTGGTTTCATGGATGCAATCGGGAATGCTGCACATACGGTACAGGTTCTTAAATCGATTAAGGGTAAAACAGTTGCAGTGCTTGGACTTGGCGTAATCGGACTAATGTCGGTTGCTATTGCAAAGGGTGCCGGCGCGAAAAAGATTCTTGTAACAGATGCCTCTCACGGTGAAAACACACATGAGAAATTGGAAGCGTTAAAATTCAAGATGGCGCGCTCACTCGGCGCTGATGCTTGTTTTGACGTATCGATACCGGAAGAGAAGAAAGAATTTTATAAGATTGCAAAAGAACAAAACCACGGAGCGGGTGTTGATGCTGTGCTCGAAATGTCGGGCAGTTACCATGCATACGACGATGCTTTTAATGTTGTGCGAATGGGCGGAGAGATTGCTCTCCTCGGTTTAACAAGCGGAACATTGCCCGTTGATTTTTCGAAGCATGTAATATTCCCCGGTATTACGATTCATGGAGTTATCGGAAGACGTGTCTGGTCAACATGGGATATTATGACGGAAATATTGAAGAAGGGATTAGCAAAGAGGTTTATGAAAGCCGGTTTCGTAACTCATCAAGTCCCATTAGTAGATTATGATAAGGGCTTTCAAGCAATAATCAACGGCGACGCATTAAAGGTTTTACTAAGACCGTAACCACTAATATTATCTTTGACTTTTGTTATCGACCAAAGTCTGATTATAAATCGGACTATCTTTATGAATTTAAAAGGAATTATTTTATATTTGATCTGCACATCAGCAGCCATCCGCGTTCTTCCGAATATTTCATCTATTATTTTTGATTTTATGGTCTGATTTTATCCATCAAGTATGATAAAAGGTACTGGCATTGATATCGTTGAGATGGAAAAATTCACTAAGATCAAAAACGACAACGATTTTATCAAGCAGATACTTACATCGAATGAAATCTCGAATCTGGCAAATAGGAATAAGTGTGAAGTTCAAATCGCGACTATTTTCGCAATTAAGGAAGCAGTATTGAAAGCGTTGGGATGGGGAATAACATTCGGTTCATACTGGCATGAAATAAACGTCGCGGAAGATTTGCAAGTATCGCTAACGGGCAATCTGAAAAAACGTGCAGATGAAATACAAGTTTCAAAGATTCACAGCTCATATTCATATTCAAAAAATTATTTAACGGCATTTGTACTTCTTGAAGGATAAAAGGAAAATACATGAGTCATATCGGATCATATGAAGAAAGATATAAATCGTTCAACTGGAAACAATCAGAGGAGGAATTAGAGTACGGCAAAAACGGAATGTACAACATCGGATACTATTGCAGTGACCGCATTTGCGAAAAGGGAAATGGCAAAAAGCTAGCTTTGATATGGGAAGGTTTTACCGGTGAAGTGAAAAAATATACTTACGATGACATCCGGGTTTACAGTAATACGATTGCCAAGTTTTTGCAGGGTACGGGAGTTAATGTAGGCGACAGAGTATGTCTCTTTATGGATAAGGTTCCTGAATTGTATATCGGTTTCATTGGCGTTTTAAAAATGGGAGGGATTACTCAGCCATTATTTTCTGCTTTTGGAGAAGAAGCGTTATTTACGCGTTTAGACGATGCAAAAACAAAAGCAATCATGATTCAAAAGAAACATTTACCCAAAGTACGTCGAATAAAAGATAAGCTTCCCGATCTGACTAAAATAATTGTTATCGATGCAGATGAAGCGGCAACTCCGCAAATAAATGAGATCCATTTTTGGATGGAAAAAACTCCGAAGATTGAAAAGTTTGATATTGTAAAAGTTGGTCCTGAAGCTCCGTCCGTTATTCATTACACTTCCGGCACAACAGGTAAGCCGAAAGGCGCACAACATGCTCATTCATCGATCATCGCACAGTATATTACATCTAAATGGGTCCTCGATTTACAATCGGATGATATATACTGGTGCACTGCCGATCCCGGTTGGGTAACCGGAACGTCGTATGGTATTATCGGTCCGTGGGCATTGGGTGTAACGCAAGTGGTCCTTGATGCCGGCTTCGGTGCAGAGAAATGGTACGCGTTCATCCAAAAACATAAAATTTCCATGTGGTATTCCGCTCCGACTGCCATCAGGTTGTTAATGAAAGAAGGGATTGAGGCGGTTAAGAAATACGATTTATCTTCGCTCCGTCATCTCGCAAGTGTAGGTGAGCCGCTAAATGCTGAAGCGGTTGTATGGTCGGAGAAAGCATTCGGTAAAATGTTTCTTGACACTTACTGGCAAACTGAAACAGGCGCCATGATGATCACGAATTTTCCCGGTATGAAAATAAAACCCGGCTCGATGGGAAAACCTTTTCCAGGAATTACTGCAACGGTTCTAAATACAAAAACTTATGAGCCAATCACTACTGTCGGAATGGTCGGACTCATCGCAATCAAGCCCGGCTGGCCCTCGATGATGCGCTCTTACTGGAATAACAAAACAACATACGACAGCAAGTTCAAGAACGGCTGGTATATTTGTGGTGACCGTGCGAGTATTGACAATGAAGGATACTTCTGGTTTGTCGGTCGTGATGATGATGTGATAAACACTGCCGGTCACTTGGTTGGACCGTTTGAAATTGAATCTGCTTTGCTTGAACATAAAGCAGTTGCAGAATCCGCCGCCGTAGGAAAGCCCGATCCGGTGAATATGGAAGTTGTGAAAGCATTTATCGCGCTGAAACCGGGATTCGAGCCGAGCGGAGATATGGAATTAGATATCATGAACTTTATTCGCAAGAGACTCTCACCTCTTGCTATGCCTCAAGAAATCGAGTTCGTTCCATCGCTTCCTAAAACAAGAAGCGGCAAAATTATGCGTCGACTCCTGCGCGCAAAAGAGTGGGGTGAGGAAATTGGGGACACATCTACATTAGAGAATGATTAATTCAATTTACAATTGTCAATTGACAATTTTCAATTATCAATCAATGGAGTTATTATGTCTGAAGATATAAAGAAAATTATTATCGATTACGTCAAAAAAGAATACCTCGAAGAAGATTCCGGGGTTGACGTCAACGAAAACACGAAACTCATCTCAAGCGGAATAGTCGATTCATTCTCAATGGTTTCATTGAAAATGTTCCTCGAGAAGAAATTCTTGGTAAAAATTCCCGATGATAAGGCAACACCGGAGGCATTCGATTCCGTGAATAACATAATCAACCTCCTAAAAGAATTTACAAAGATTTAAGGAGAATATATGGCTTATAGCGAAAAGGCAAAATCGTTTTACGACACAACGCTGAAAAATATTAAGCAGGACGGACTTTTCAAAGAAGAACGCTACATTGAATCGCCTCAAGCGGCGAATATTAAAGTGGAGTTTCCGCTCGGCGCACAACAAAAACAAGTGCTAAACTTTTGCGCGAACAATTATCTCGGCTTGTCAAGTCATCCGGAAGTGGTAAAAGCTGCACACGATGGACTTGATGCACGCGGTTACGGAATGTCGTCTGTTCGTTTCATCTGCGGCACACAGGATATTCATCATGAGCTTGAAGAAAAGTTGACAAAGTTCCTTGGTACTGAGGATACTATCCTCTTTCCATCTTGCATGGAAGCAAATGCCGCCATATTTGAAGTCATGCTCGATAAAGAAGACGCAATGATCTCAGATCGACTTGTCCACGCCTCGATTGTTGACGGGATGCGGCTGAGCAAAGCGCAGCTCTTCAATTATAAGCACAACAACATGGCTCATCTTGAAGAAAAGCTGCAGGAAACTCAGAATTGCAGGTTCCGTCTCATTATCACTGACGGCGTATTCTCGATGGACGGTGATATGGCAAAGTTAGACGAGATTTGTAATCTTGCCGAAAAATATGACGCAATGGTAATGGTAGATGATTCTCATGCGTCCGGATTTATCGGAAGAACCGGTCGTGGCACTCATGAACATTTTAATGTTATGGGTCGTGTTGATGTCATTACAACCACACTCGGCAAAGCGCTCGGTGGCGCTACAGGCGGTTGTGTGAGCGGACGGAAAGGAATTGTCGACCTTTGCCGCCAGCGAGCGCGTCCGTATTTATTTTCAAACACAGTTCCACCGGTTGTGGTTGCCGCTTCGATTAAAGTGATCGATCTGATTTCAAATACAACTGAACGTCGTGATAAACTTGAAAGAAATACAAAATATTTCCGAGAGAAAATGACCAAAGCCGGATTGGATATTAAAGAAGGCGATACGCCTATCGTTCCCGTGATGCTTTACAATGCGAAGCTCGCACAGGATGTAGCCCGCGATATGTATGCTGAGGGAATATACGTTATCGGTTTCTTCTTCCCTGTGGTTGCACAAGGACAGGCACGTATCCGTACACAAATTTCTGCCGATCATGAATTCGAGCATATCGATAAAGCAGTTGCAGCGTTCACCAAAGTCGGAGCGAAGTATAATATCCTCGGCAAGAAGCGCGACGAAATCATAGCAATGTACGGCATGTAGGAATTAATTTCGAAATCCTAATCTCGAAGCTCTAAAACCATTTAGGATTTGATTATTAGAGTTTACGATTTTCCATTTTATGTCACAAAGTAAAAAAGTTATAGAACATTATCGACAGGTTATTGAAGAGTTCAAAACCAGCGATATCTGCAAGGTTGAACGAGTAATTCTTTCTCCTCAATCTGCCGAAATCGATGTTGAATTTCCCCAAAGTTCACCATCAAAAGAAGTATTAAATTTTTGCGCAAATAATTATTTGGGACTTTCAAATCATCCCGCGCTCGTTGATGCGGCGAGGAAAGGATTGGAACGGCACGGATATGGCATGTCGTCCGTCCGGTTTATCTGCGGAACACAAGATATCCACAAAACTCTTGAGCAAAAGGTTTCCAAATTCCTCGGTACCGAGGATACAATTCTATATTCGTCATGCTTTGACGCGAATGGCGGTGTATTTGAAGCATTGCTCGGAGAAGAAGATGTAATTCTTTCGGATGAATTAAATCACGCTTCGATCATCGACGGCATCCGCTTGTGCAAGGCGCATCGCTATCGATATAAACATAACGACATGAACGATTTGGAAAGTCATCTTCGGCAATCTAAGGATCGGCGTTTCAGGATGATTGCAACAGACGGCGTCTTCTCGATGGATGGTGTGCTTGCGAAGTTACCAGAATTAGTAGCTCTTGCTGAAAAATATGATGCTATTCTAATGGTCGATGATTCGCACGCAACCGGCTTCATCGGTAAGAAGGGAAGAGGCACGCACGAGCATTGTGGTGTAATGAACAAAATCGATATTATTACAACGACATTCGGTAAAGCTTTAGGAGGTGCGTCGGGTGGATGCGTTTCGGGCAGTAAAATATTTATTGATGTCCTTCGCCAAAAATCCCGACCGTATATATTCTCCAATACCGTCAGCCCGGTTGTGGTTGCCGGAACAATTAAAGCCATAGAGTTGTTGGAACAATCAACAGAGCTTCGCGATAAACTTGAGGTGAACACAAAATATTTCCGTCAGAAAATCAGGGAAGCGGGATTTGAAATCGTAGATGGATTTCATCCTATAGTTCCAATTATGATTCATGATGCGAAACTTGTTCAGCAGATGGCGCGTGATTTATATGATGAGGGAATTTATGTCATCGGGTTTTTCTATCCGATCGTTCCGAAAGGAAAAGATCGAATACGCGTACAGATTTCCGCAATTCATGAAAAACATCATATCGACAAAGCAGTCGATGCGTTTGCAAAAGTCGGCAGAAAGCTCGGAGTGATTAAATAACTCTCACCCCAACCCCTCTCCCAATCCTTCGACTTCGCTCAGGACAAGATTGGGAGAGGGGCAAGGAGAGAGGGTCAATGTTGAGACATAAAATATCAATTTAGCATTATACATTCAATAGAAAAAGAAAATGAAAAAGCCATTAACAGAATCAAATATATTAGAAGCGTTAAAGATAGTCCGTGATCCTGACTTGAACAAAGATATTGTATCGCTTAATTTCGTTAAGGATATAAAAATCGAAGGGAAAAATGTAAGTTTTAAAATCGAGCTTACAACTCCTGCCTGTCCCGTACGCGATGAATTTAAAAAACTCGCTGAAACTGCTATCCGAAGTCAGATTGATGGCGTTGAAAACCTTGCAATCGAAATGACGGCAAGCGTTCGAGCTAATAACATCCAGCAGCATATCGATCTGCTTCCCAATGTCAAAACAACGATTGCTGTTGCAAGCGGTAAGGGCGGCGTTGGCAAATCAACGGTTGCTGTTAATCTTGCAGTTTCGCTAGCGCTGGATGGTGCAAAAGTCGGATTGCTGGATGCCGATATATATGGACCGAGTATTCCTTTGATGATGGGGATAAATGAAAGACCAAATATTCATAATCAAAAATTAGTCCCGCTTGAAGCGCATGGTGTAAAAGTTATGTCGATTGGGTTTCTTATCGATCCGTCGCAGGCGGTGATATGGCGCGGACCAATGGTAAGCGGTGCGGTAAAACAGTTTATGTCGGATGTAGATTGGGGCGAGCTTGATTATCTTGTGTTCGATCTTCCTCCGGGCACGGGTGATATTCATCTCACACTTGTGCAGACGATTCCATTGACCGGTTCAGTTGTCGTAACAACGCCGCAGGATATTTCTCTCGCAGATGCACGCAAGGCATATGCGATGTTCGAGAAGGTAAACGTCCCGGTTCTCGGTATCATTGAAAACATGAGTTACTATATCTGCAATCATTGCGGACATCGGGAAGATATATTTCACACAGGCGGCGGTAAAAAGGCAGCCGGAGAATTAGGCGTTCCTTTTTTGGGTGAGATACCTATTTACACTCCGATTCGAATCGGCGGAGATGTTGGCAAGCCGATAGTAGTTTCTGAGCCGGAAGCTCCGCAATCTAAAATTATCCGGCAGATCACACGGAACATGGCGGCGCAATTAAGCATACACCAGTTGTCAGGTAAATCGAATCAGAAAATAGAAATTAGTTTATAAACCTTGGAACCTTGCGAAGATTGACTTGTTTAACCTGAGATAACCTTCGCAAGGTTACCTATGAACATTATTTAAGGACATGTACATGGAAGAACAAAAAGTTTTGACGGTTCAGGAAAAAGTTGAGATGGCGCTCCAGATGTGCCGTCCGTATCTACAAGCCGATGGCGGCGATGTTGAGTTGGTGCGGGTTACTGATGACGGTATTGCAGAAGTGCGATTGCAGGGAGTTTGCAGTGGCTGTCCAATGTCGCGTATGACTTTGCGGGCAGGTATCGAGCGTGCGGTTCTTCAGTGCGCGCCTGAGATTAAAAGGGTGGAAGAGGTGAAATAAATCTTGTCGAACCTTGCGAAGGTTACTTTGTAATTGCTTTGGCAACCTTCGCAAGGTTTTTCAGCATACATTAATCTAACAAATATTTTAGTAATTCGTCTTTCGAAGAGCAAGCTACATCATATATTCAGAGCAACTGCGATGGATATTTTAGAACATTTATTGCAGTTCACTTCAGTGAACTGACTCCCAAAACAAAGCATTTTGGCTTTAGCCAAATAGAATAATGATGCTGAAGCATATTATTTATTTACTTTTTATCAGTTTGCTAAAGCAAACTGCAATAGACAAAGATTCAAATTATTCATTGTAAGCACATAATGCTGCAGTTCATCTCGAGTTAGATTTACTTTTTAAATACTCTCAATCTCACTAACCTTACCATCCTTAATCTGAATTATTCTTCCGCCGGCTTTTCTCACAATATCATAATTATGTGTGGCAAGGATTACGGCGGTTCCTCTTGAATTGATCAACTTCATTAACTGAAGTATATCAAGCGCGGTTGCCGGGTCAAGATTCCCCGTCGGCTCATCGGCGAGGAGAACGATGGGTTCGTTCACTAACGCACGCGCAAAAACAACACGCTGCTGCTCGCCGCCAGAAAGTTCTTCGGGCATACTATCGCGCTTGTGGCTTAAACCGACATCAGCCAAAACTCGCAAAACTCGTTTACCGATTTCATTTCTTTTCGCTCCTGTTACCTGCAGCGCGAAGGCAACATTATCGTAAACATTCCTGTCTTCAAGAAGTTTAAAATCCTGAAAAACTACTCCAATCTTCCTCCGGATTTTAGGAATATCTTTTTTCTTAATCGTTTCAGAATTATATTCTGCCACTGAGACTGTGCCGGCATTGGGGAATACATCGAAATAAATCAATTTCAACAGTGTCGTTTTCCCGACACCCGATTCTCCTACAAGTGATATAAATTCTCCCGGTTTGATGTGTACATTGACATCAATTAGGATTGGTTGTTGATCGTATGAAACTGAGATGTTCTCGAATCGGATCATTGTAATTTTCTTTTTCGATTATGAATAATCTTAACTGCTAATTTTATCGCCTCAATCATGCTGGAAGGGTTTGCAATTCCTTTACCTGTGATATCGAACGCAGTGCCATGATCCGGTGAAGTGCGAACAATTGGTAAACCCGCAGTGTAATTGACACCGATATTGAATCCCATCATCTTCAAAGGAATTAAACCTTGATCGTGATACATTGCAAGCACTGCATCGTAATTCTTGTAAGTGTGTCTCCCAAAAAATCCATCGGAGGAGAAAGGACCATCGATGTAAATTCCTTTCCGTTTTGCAATTCGAATCGCGGGTTCAATGATTTCTATCTCTTCATTACCCATCGCCCCATTCTCGCCAGCATGAGGGTTCAAACCGATGACAGCGATCTTCGGATGCCGAATTCCAAAATCTTTTCTCAAAGAAGAATGAATTAGTGAAAGTTTTCCGGCGATTAATTCCTTTGAAAGAGTTTTAGGAACTTTATTCATGGCTAAATGAATCGTAGCTAATCCTACTCGTAATTTATTGGCAATTAGCATCATTAAAACTTCATCGGCATTGCAAATCTTTGCAAGCATTTCTGTTTGTCCGGGGAACCTGTAACCTGCTAAATGCAGGGTCTCTTTCGAAATCGGCGCTGTAACCATTCCATCAACAACTTTTTGTTTGCATAGTTCAGCGGCAATCTCAATCGCCTCGGCTGAATAATCACCGGCTTCTTCCGAAATTATTCCGGGTCGTATCACCGGTTTTTGAAATTTCCGCAAATGAAAGACGTGAATATTGTCCGAAGAAGATCTATCCGGTAGGGTATCAATCTCTTTGAAATGTATCTTGAGCCGCATACTATGAGCGTAAAATTCAAGGACGTCTGTAGAACCTATAACCATGGGGATGCATGCTTTTTGGATTGCTGGAGATCGGAGACCTTTAAGAACAATTTCAGGTCCGATTCCATTGAAGTCTCCCAAAGTAACAGCAATTAAAGGTTTCGTCATGTATCTAATATGATAATAAGTTCTTTAAAGAGTACAAATGGTAAGGTAAATGTACGAATGAAAGTGACAAAATTCAAGAAAAAGAAAAAATCAAGAAACTATTGACATTCAGCGTGAAGTTTCATATCTTCTTGGCAATGAACGCGATGGTTCCATTTAAAATTCGAATATAAACCGTACGATTGCCTCTTAATCCAGGGAATAGTGAAGAGGTTTTTGTTTAATTCACAATTTAATCACAATAACATAAACAAAAGGAGTGCACAATGAAAAAAATGTTTTTACTAATTGCATTGATAGGATTGATGTATTGCGTGGCAGCATACGGTCAAGTGCCTGCAACGGGACAATCCAGTGGATCTTTTGGAAAGATGGATGTCGGCAAGACTACTCTTGGAACATTGGATGTCCAATCGATTCCTAATAAATTATCATACCAAGGACTGTTAACAACATCTTCTGGTGCACCTGCGCAGGATGGTAATTATAATTTGAAATTCGAATTGTTTGATGTAAGTGGTGGTGGTTCAGGATTATGGACAGAGACACAAACAGGTGTGAGTGTTCAGCACGGCACATTTAGTGTGCTTCTTGGATCCGTAACACCGTTGACTGCACTTTTTGATCAGCCATTATGGGTTGAGATCACAGCAATGGCAGGACCGGGTATTAGTTCACCGATTGTTTTTTCGCCACGCACGGAATTAGCAGCAGTGCCATATGCACTTGGCCCTTGGCAGACAAACAACGATAATGTGTATATTTTAAATAAAAATGTCGGAATTCGTAACTCAAGCCCATTATATCCACTCGATGTCAACTGGACTGGCGGGGCTACAGTTGCAAGATTTGGTCCGTACGATGGAGTATGCTTAATAGCGAATTATCCACAAATAGGATTCAACATCTATTATAATGGTGGATTTAAATATGGAACTTCCGCGTATGCTGGCGCCACAATCGCACTGGATCAATACGTATCTAATGCATTGACTTTTAATTTAGCCCCGGGTGGAGTTGCTGGAGATGCAGCACCGCTATCGACGAAAATGGTAATTACAAATAATGGGAATGTAGGTATTGGAACAACAAGCCCCCAAGCCAAATTAGATGTCAATGGAGCAGTTCAGGTTAAGGATTCATTATTTGTAGGTTCACCAACACAAAATGGAATTGTGAATATTTATCGTAATGGTTCAACTGAACCGATTGTACAAACTGAAGATTACTATGGTTATGGTGCTCAAATGACTCTTCAAGATGAATTAGGTAATCCGATTGTTTATATGCGACCAAACGGTTGGGGTGAAGGTGGTGGCATTCAAGTTTATCGTACTACTTCCCAAGTTGGATTTGAGGCGTGGGGAGATTGGTGGGGGCTTGGTGAAGGTTATGCAGCTGTTTATGGAAATAATCGCTCAATTATCTTCGAACCGCGATTTGCAGGAGATGCCTCTGTGCAGTTGCCGGATAGTTCGATCTCATCAGCAGAAATTCTAGATGAGCCTGGTATTTCGAATAGCCAATTGATTTCTTTTACTACTAATAGTACAAGTGGGACTGTTGTGGTTACAGATTCAGTTGATATCACTGTCCCGGCGCCGGGTTATATTGAGATCATAGGTGGAGCTTGGCTGAACATCTATCATACTACAGGTACTACTACAGAAGTATGGTTAGGTATCAATACTATTGGGGGGTCTCAATCGGTATATCCAGGACTCGGTGTAGTACGATTACCTAGTGATCTTCCAACGAGTGCTACCTCGTATGGTTATCCATGCACAGCGCGTCGATTCTATACAGTATCTGCCGGAACATATCGTTATTTTCTTAATCTAAGATTTTCAGGAGCAGGTAGTTACGTCCAAGCAGGATATCCATACGTCAGAGCAGTTTATTATCCAACGCTCTATGGTACTTCAACAGTAATAAGTCCATCAGCAATTGGTTTAGCTTCGGTATCAACCGATGGTTCTCAACAAATTAATATTGAGCAGGTGACTATCACACCGGAAGAACATTTAGCTCAATTAAAAGCTAAAGCGATGTTGTTAAAGAGTGAAATGGAAGCAATGTTGAAGCAACTCGAGAAAAAGACTGGCGATGGACAAGCAAACGGCGGTAATTGAGAAAAGGTGAAACCATGAAAACAAAACTAAAATTAATAATGATGCTTACTTTCCTGAGCGGATTAGTCCAGTCTCAGACGCTACAGCATCCTTGGAATGTACTTGATGGCGGAGGTGGTATATCCTCGGGTGCAGCGTATACACTTTCAACTTCCGTGGGCCAACCGGCTGTCCAGAAGATGACTTATGTGGATACAGGTGCGATAATAGAAGGTGGTTATATACCGGGAACGAGGAATTTGAGCGGCGCATGGACAACAGCTACAATTACTCTCGATTTATCGTGGAACCTTCTTTCGGTACCTCTTATAACACCGGATATGCGAAAGACTACGCTTTATTCGTCGGCAATTTCATCAGCGTTCAAATATGAACCCGGAGGATACGTAGAGGAAGATACTTTGGAGATGGGTTATGGCTATTGGTTAAAATTTCCATCCAGCCAAAGTTTTGATGTGAGTGGCACACAGATTGAGATTGATACAGTTCCGGTTTATGTAGGCTGGAATATGATCGGCGCACTATCACATCCAATACTTGCTTCTTCGGTAACGCCGATTTCGCCGGTAGCTATCCAATCCTCTTTCTTCGGTTTCTTAGGGGGATATGGATATTATGATGAAGATACATTGAAACCGGGTAATGGATACTGGATAAAAGTAGATCATGCCGGATATCTTGTGTTAAAAAATTCTTCTTTCATTTCAAGTAGTTATGCCACTTCTTCGCCTGTTGCTCCCTTGAAACAGAGTAGCGAAGCTATGGGTAAACTGGTTGGTATCGAGAATATATCATATATCTCGGTGAAGGATAAAAATGATCAGGAAAGAAAACTCTATTATGCTTCAAGCGAGGCAAAGCAAAATATCAATCGTTTCGAATTACCACCTATACCGCCGGATGAGATATTGGATGTTCGCTATTCTACCCAGCGGTATGCGGAATTCACTGATATCACAAATTGTACTCGGCGAGAATTACCAATCCGAATTCATGGAGGAGAATTTCCTCTAGTATTGAGCTGGGATGAATCGTTTAATCCGAATCAAACAGCAATTCTTGAAATCAAGTATATCGGTGAACGACCCAAGGAAATTCCGCTTTTAGCATGTGGCAGTATAACAATAAACGAGGAAAACTTTGGTAGCGCTAAACTCATTCTATTACCAAAGAGTTCCGAAGTACTACCGCACGAATTCGCATTATATCAGAATTATCCCAATCCCTTCAATCCTATTACAAAAATTCGGTATGACTTACCACGGGATTCACGAGTAAGCATCAAGGTGTATAACGTACTTGGACAAGTAGTAGCTAACTTAGTTGATGAAGTGCAACAAGCTGGCTATAAATCGTTGGAATGGGACACCCGTAATACATCAAGCGGGGACCTAAGTAGCGGTATTTATTTCTATCGGTTAGAAGTGGATGATTATACTGCTATTAAAAAATTGACTCTGTTAAAATAACTGACGATTTGATGTTCACTTCTCTTGGTAAGCGATAATAGGCAAATATCCTAGTAAAAAAGGCTTGAACCGAAACAGGTTCAAGCCTTTTAACTAATAATTGAATTTTCTTACGGTCTTGGTGAATCCGGTAACATTGGTATAGTACTCTTTGGTCTCGGTGAATCCGGTAACATCGGTATAGTACTCTTTGGTCTCGGTGAATCCGGTAACATCGGTATAGTACTCTTTGGTCTTGGTGAATCCGGTAACATCGGTATAGTAGAAGTGTATGATATTGCAGCATTTGCCGCAAGTACCAATAAAACGGTAACAATTAATGAACGTAAACGATTTAACATGTTGGATCTCCTTATAAAGTTAATTTAGTAGAAAAAATTTGTTTTCTGTGAAGAGAACTACTCGTATAAATTTAGCGAAAGCAATGAAATAGGGCAAGAATTTCCGTGGAAAAACGCTAAAATTTTCAATTAAATAAGCAGTGTGAGTAGCGTCACTTTTTTACGCATATAAAAAAATATTTGCGAATTGTCTTGACAAATTTAACTAAAAAGCTTATATTTTTAAAGGATTTTATTAATCACGAATTTATGCAAAAAATTTAATGAAGTATTTTCATAAAATATTAATTTTCTGGCTTACGATTCTTTTACTCTATTTCTCTTGCATAGAAATATTCCCGAGTTTTTCATCTCCGGTCTCAGCGCGTCTAAATCAAATAATTCAATCGTTACTCTTTATTATCTCATTGTTCATTTTGAAAAATGAGCCGATTAAAAAGAATAAATTTATTTTTCTAAATTTTTCAATTTTATTTTCTTTATCGATTCTGGTATTTTGTTATGATTTTGTCGGGAAAGCTTTTTTTACAGTTAAGTATGCAAGACACGTAACCTTACAGTATATTGGAATCGCATATATTAGCTTTCTATCAATAGCAGTTGTCTATCTTGTTATCGATCTCTTATTTAAAAACTTTAAAGTTTATCAAAAATATCTATCAACAATTGTCATTGTCGGTGGATTCTTTGCATTTTATTTCCTACCTTTTTTTCAAGACCCGTTATATCTTTATTCTACCGAAAATATTAAACAATGGAAAACATTGGATGCTTATGTTTCTGTTAACAAGGATGTCTCAAGTCCTTTCGAGTTAGCGAATAGAGTAACATTACAATCCTGGCAAAATGGTAAAGCGGTTGGAGATCTCTATCCAGAGGAAAATCTGAAGAAAATCGAGGCGTTATTTCCATATCTTGAAAAAGAAAATTGGAGGGTTTTATTATGGGAACCTTTCTATAAAAAAATTATTTATATAGATGTAATGATTGTTTTTTTTATTCTCTTGTTCTTTGGATATCAATATAAGAAAGATCCGCCACAGGGCGCCTATATAGATAAAATTATGTTTTTAATCTTATTGCTTCAATCAATGGATATCATTCATAATTGGGGATTCATTAAGAGCATTGAGTGGGGATCGTTAGCTGAATTATTTGCTATCGGACAGTACATTACATTCATTGCTCAGTTTATGATGGTTATATTCTTCGGGCTCAGACTTCGATTCATCACTTCAGTTCAGGGTGAATTTTATGAAACTGAGCTTGCCACCAATCCAAACCACATCAGCCGATGGAGAGATTGGGTCGATAATTTTGTTCTATATCAATTTTTTAACTATAAGATTTTCAACGGAAGATTATTCCAAAAACAAACCAGAAAATAATATATTTTTTAATACTTTATCAAAGCAGCTATTCTTTGAGAGGAAGATATGGAAATAGAGAAAAAAATTAAGCAAACAGATGAAAATAAATCAGGAACAATGGATTATCCCATCATCGGGAAGAGTCGTGCGGTTGAACAATTGATTAAACAAATCAATTCATTAGCTAAAACTCGAAAAGATATTGTTATTATAGGTGAAGCTGGCGTAGGCAAGGGAGCTGTTGCAAAAAACATTTCTTCCCTCGGGCAACATGACGGTGACCATAAGCCTTTCATGTCCATTAATCTCTCTGTCCTTGATGACAAAGAATTAGAAGCCGTGCTCTTCGGTTATGATAAAGGTGGTGAAGGCTTGCCATATTCAACAAAGCGCGGACTTTTTGAGATTGCGAATGGCGGCACCGTGCTCATCGAAGAAATTGAAGAAGCAAGTTTCCGAAACCAAATGAAAATACTAACATTCATGAATGAACGAACTGCCCGCCGGCTTGGCGGTTCTCGATCTGAATCTATTGATATCCGTTTGGTAGTTACGGTGAAAGAAGATCTTAAGAATTTGGTTGAGAAAAGAAAATTGATGGAAGATTTTTATACTAAATTAGCCGATTTTGAGCGGATTGTTATTCCGCCATTAAGGGAACGACCTGAAGATATTCCTTTGCTCGTGAAACATTTCGCAAATGAACTTTGCAACGAAATCGGAGTTGGTGAATTAATAATCGATATCAATGCCATAGATGTCCTGGTTCGGCAGGCATGGAAGGAAAATATACGTGAACTAAAAGCGGTCGTGGATAAATCCGTGCTATTCTCGAATAGCGGACGCTTCATGTTGCCGCCCGAACTGGTCGATGAAAAAACAGAAGTTGTTAAAATGATCAATAATATCACCAATGGTCAGGATTTTATACTTGATAAATCTTTGGATGCAATCGAGAAAGGAATTATCGAACGGTCGTTGCAGAAATTCGGATTCAATCAATCGAAGGCCGCTGGATTTCTCGGTATGACCGAACAAACATTACGATACAAACTAAAACGTTTGAATATTGCCAGCGCAAGAACGAGAGTATAGCAATTTGTATCAGGTACTTCTAAAAAGCGCCCCTCGTATCCGAAGGGCGCTTTTTTTTGTTAATTTATTTTAAGTGTCGCTCTTTCCAAATCACTTTTTTACTCGTGTACGCTATCACCGGTAAGATTAGCACATATACAAAAAAGAACAGTATGAACTGCGGAAAGTACCTCAGATAACCAAGCGCTTTGAGTATCTTGAGCGGTCTTACTAGAAAGATCAATTCTCCGCAAATCATCAATAAAAATGCGGCTAACCAGCCGTGAATGCTGATAACAAAAAGTGTCAGTAATAAACTGAGCTTCGTAATCCATCCAATTCCCATAATAACCAAACCTCGTGGTATCATATCTAACCCGCCAACACCCCATCGTTGTTTTTGCCGGTACAGTTGATTCCAACTTTGACATGCGATGCTGTTCACAACAGTTTTAGGGTCAACCGGGAATCGAACTTGATAACTTGTTTTCTGCAGGATAGCTTGCACAAGTGCATAATCTTCAGTCACGCTGAACGGAATTGTCTGGAAGCCGCCTGTTTCTTCGTATGCAATTCTTCGTATTGAAAGATTATTTCCGACAACAGTGAGCGGAATATTTAATCCGGTAGTGGCTGAAGCGAGACCGAAAAGAAAAATCCAGTCGAGAGCCTGCATCCCCTCAAAAGATCGTTTTGCATCAAGAAGAGTAAAGCCGCCTACAATTCCTGTTTGTGGATCAAAATATTTTACCGTCGCTCGAATCCAACTCGGCGGTACGCGGCAATCGGCATCGGTGAACATTATTATCTCTCCTGAAGTTGCTTCGATGCCCTGATCTATTGCATTCGCTTTCCCTCTTAGATTTCCGTCTCTTTGTAAAGTGGATATCAATTTGAGAGATGAATGATTTTTCAGATATGAGCGGATGATTTCCGGTGTCTTATCGGTTGACCCGTCGTTCACTATAACGATCTCAAGTTTATCCGGCGGATAGTCGAGTTCGATGAGTGAATTTAGGCAATCACCGATGAAGTGTTCCTCATTGCGTGCGGCGACAATTACCGAGACTGTCGGTTCATATTTCTCATTTTGCGGTACCCGGTCTGCCTTAAAGATTCCGGTTAAGAGGTAAAGTAGCTCAATGAGATAGATAACTGTTATGATTATCAGTATGGTAGTCAGCATAATAGTTTGTTATATTGAGCACTAATTTATAAAAACATTATTTCGAAAACAATTCTGACGGTTTGATTCTCCCAAAAGTTTAACATATATTAGAACCATGAAGAATCCACTTGTTATCGGTATTGCCGGCGGAACAGGTTCCGGCAAAACAACCGTTACATTAAAAATTTTGAAGGATCTTGATCCGGCAAAGGTAGTAATATTGCGGCATGATTTCTATTATAAGGATATTTCGTCGTTTAAGGGGCTTACTCCCGATAAAATAAATTTCGATCATCCGGACGCGCTTGAAACTTCTCTCCTAATAGATCATCTGACGAACCTTAGAGCTGGGAAATCAATTCAACAGCCCATCTATGATTACACGACCTATCGTCGATCTATCGAATCGAAAGTTATCGCATCGAAAAATGTAATCATCGTTGAGGGAATTCTTATCTTTGTCGAAAAAGCTCTTCGAAAACTGATGGACATCAAAATATTTGTGGATACGGATGCCGATGAGCGGCTTCTTCGACGGTTGAAGCGGGACCTCCTCGAGCGTGGACGCACAATCGAATCTGTAATGCACCAGTATGTTTCAACTGTCAAGCCGATGCACCTTGATTTTGTTGAGCCGAGCAAACGCTGGGCGGATATCATCATCCCGGAAGGTGGAGAAAATATTGTGGCGATCGATATGGTTGTAACAAAGATAAGAGAGATGTTGAGAGGAGCATAACAAGGGAAGAATCAGGGGAGATAAATGATGGAGGACGGAAGATGGAGTTGCAAAAAATATGTATTCGGTAAAACATTTCAGGATACAACTCCAATGTCCGATAGAACAATTATGGAAGATTTACATCGAATGACGATGCGATTCTGTAAAAGAAATTAAATCAATTTACCGTGAATGAAAACGGTTTAGAAGAAGGAAGAATTTATATGAGATCCGAATTATTGAAAATTAGCAAAGCGATGGTTGAGTTACTGGAGAAGCAAGGCATCACAATTGCGACACCCATCCAAAATGAAATTATCCCTGCGATTGTTGCGGGACGCGATGTTATAGCCCAATCTGAAACCGGTTCGGGCAAGACATTGAGCTTTGCCATCCCTATTATAGAACAGACAAACCGGCGCGACGGACTTGTAGCACTTGTCCTGGTGCCGACGCGTGAGTTGTGCGTCCAAATTACCACTGAGTTTATGAAATTCTCGCATGGAAAACATCTTGGAATAAATTCAGTGTATGGCGGAGTTTCGATTTATAATCAGATTAAGAAATTAAAAAACGCGAATATCATCGTAGCAACACCCGGACGGCTTCTCGATCTTCTCGATCGAGGGGAAGTATACCTGAATACTATCCGTTATCTTGTGCTTGATGAAGCAGACCGCATGTTGGATATGGGATTCATCCGCGATATTGACCGCATCTTAAAGAAAATGCCGCAGAAGCGGCAAACGTTATTATTCAGCGCCACCGTCTCGAAGGAGATCACTCAGTTGAGCCGGAAGTACCTTCAGGATCCTAAGAATGTTGCGTTAGCATCAGCGGTAAAACCTGAATTCCTGCACCAGACGTATTACCAGACAACACCTGAAAAGAAGATGCCGCTTTTAATTTCCCTCCTGAAGCACGAGAGAGACCTTGCGCTCGTGTTCTGCAACCGTAAACATGTTACATCTAAATTAGCAAAAAAACTTTCCACGTTTGGAGTGCATGCTAAATGTTTGCACGGGGATATGTCGCAGGCACAGCGAGAGAGGACAACGGCTGATTTCCGTCATAAAAAATTCAATGTTTTGATCGCAACGGATGTTGCGGCGCGAGGACTTCACATCGAGGACATTACGCACGTTTACAATTACGAGATACCAAAAGATGTCGATTCGTACACTCATCGTGTGGGTCGGACGGCAAGGGCAGGCAAGAAAGGTGAGGCGATTTCTCTTGTCGCTACCGGCGAGGAACAAAAGTTTTTCAAGCAAATCCTCTTTAAGTACAGCGGCAGTATCACGCTAAAGAGGGTAAATGATTCCGAGCTTCCAAAGATAGAACAACCTTCTTCTGATACAGGTAAGAAGCATAAAACAATTCCTCATACGGAAAAGAAAGAGAAGAAGCACCAGAAACGCTGGCGCGAAAAATGGATGGGGATGATAAGTAAGTGATGGAGGATTGATGATGGATGATGGATTTGGTAAAAATATTTATATTCGATGTTACGCACCGTAGGTGCGAAATGTCTATAGAGTTTTTGCTCATAACTAAATAAATTAGCGTAGCCCCGTCCCGATTCTTGATCGGGACGGGATCAACTTCGGCAGCTGTTGATTCGCGTGCCGAAAAATAAAAAAGATTATTTTCAAGGAACTAACAACTAAAAACTTATAACTCATAACTAATAACTAAATAAATTAGCGTAGCTTCGGCTGCTGTCTTGATCTGAAAACGTGGAAATTTTCAACCAAACAAGATGGAGCCAGCATACGCCCCGAAAGGGGCGTGGCTGGTGTATCTTTTGTTTGGTAGGCATCCACGTGCCTCAGATCAGAGGGTCATCGGTTTCACGCCCTCTTTTTTTTGAGGCACTTTTTTTGCCTGCCGCAATAGAACAGCCGTAGGGCCCGATTCTCACTTGTACGCCTCTGGCGGAAATCGGACAACTTGGAAATGCTGTGAAGTCCATTTTAAGAAATGGACTCTACACTCGGTTTCCCAAGACACACCGAAGCTCCCATGCCCCGTCTTGTTATTAGACGGGAAAAACCAAACGGAGCTTATGCCCACACTCGATTGGATAGGAAAACAAGCTGTTGTAAATCATCATCTAGAAGTACCATATCGCTTATTGAAATGCGATGCTTCACTTTCTGCTGGAGACCCTGAAGCAGGAAACCTGCTTGTACAAGGGGATAACCTTCTTGCGCTCAAAGCGCTCTTGCCATATTATGCTGGACAAGTGAAGTGCATATGTATCGATCCACCATATAATACTGGAAAGGAAAATTGGAAATTCAATGACAATGTAAACACGCCAGAGATCAAAACATGGCTCAGTCAAGTAGTTGGCAAAGAGGGCGAAGATTTGTCACGACATGACAAGTGGCTTTGCATGATGTACCCACGCCTGAATCTCTTATATAAATTCCTTAAAGAGGATGGGGTTATTTTTGTTTTCATTGACGATAATGAAATCCATAATCTCACATTAATAATGGATGAAATATTTGGAGAAAAAAACCGACTGGCAATATTAGTATGGGATTTAGGTACAGGGACAACCGCGGGGCATTTTACAAGAGCACATGAGTATATATTAGCTTACGCTAAAAGAAAGGATTCACTTCCACAATTTAAAGATTTTAGTAATAGTCCAATCATAGAAAGAGCGACAAAAAGACCTACTAAGGCCAATCCATTTAGTGAAATTACATTTCCAGCTGGAATGGAATTTGAAGGAACAGATACTGAATTCAGCGGAACCATTGGAGATAAGGAGCCAATAAGAATAAAAAACGGAAAGATGGTTTTCGAAAATGGCAAACTTAAATACCCTATTACGCTTGAAGCTGCGTGGGCTATGCGGAATCAGATATTGAGTTGGATTCAAGGTGAAGAGACATTTGATTCAAAGGGGCAAAAGGTTGTGAAATTTTTCTTTACAAAAAAAGGTGCCGTCTGGTATGAAAAAATAAAAGGTGTGCTGAACCCTAAGACAACTATTAAAATTGCCAGTACACGTAAAGGTAGTTCAACACTTGATGAATTATTTGGACATCGTGTTTTTAATTTTCCGAAACCTCCCGAGCTTATTGAATACCTTTTAAACCTTATTACGTCTGAGAACGATTTGATACTAGATTCGTACTCTGGGAGTGGCACCACTGGCCATGCAGTTTTACGATGCAACAAAGATGGTAGCAACCGCAGATTTATCTTAGTTGAAATGGAAGAAGATATTTGTCGGAACGTAACTGCGGAACGACTTAAACGAGTTATCAACGGCTATAGCGACAAAGAAGGTCTCGGCGGTGGTTTCCGCTATTGCAAATTAGGTGAGCCATTGTTTGATGAGTATGGCAATATCCGTGATGGTGTAAAGTTTAACGACCTCGCTCATCATATATTTTTTTCAGAAACCGGCTTGCCTATCCCAAAGAATGCGAAGAAAAGCTCTCCGCTTATCGGTATACATGCGGGGAAAGCATATTACTTGCTCTTCAACGGCGTCTTAGGAGATAAGAGCGTCAGCGGTGGAAATATTTTAACGAGCAAAATTATAGCACAGCTTCCTGAACACAATGGACCTAAAATTATTTTTGGTGAAGGCACAAGAATAGGTTTAACAAGATTGCGAAAAGAGAATATCACGTTCAAACAAATCCCGTATGAGATAAAAACAAATTAAAACCCTCACATCTCAATCCCCTCTCCCAAATTGGGAGAGGGGAAGTGACGAAGTCACAGATGAGAGGGTCAAGGAAAGAAATGTTTACACTAAAGCCATATCAACAACAAACGCTCGACAAACTCTCACGCTTCTTACATAAAGCGGCTGTAACAAAGAACGTTCGAGGAGCGTACGAAGAATGTATCAAAGAAGAATACAACAAATCTGTTGACTACAACGACGCCGGTTTCCCTGACGTCCCGTATGTATGCTTGCGTCTTCCGACAGGTGGAGGGAAAACAATTCTTGCTTCACATACCATCTCGGTTGTTTGCCGCGAATATCTTGGAAAAGATTTTGCGCTTGTACTATGGCTCGTTCCCAGTAATGCAATACTTGAGCAAACACTGAAAGCGTTACGTAATAGAAAACATCCGTACCGAATTGTTATCGATGAAGCGTTTGACGGAAATGGTTCAGTGCTAACAGTAGAAGATGCGCTCGGTCTCACTCGTTCTACGCTTGAAGGTAGTGTAACTATCATTGTCTCAACCTTTGCGGCGTGGAGAATCAATAGTACCGAAGGGCGCAAAGTGTACCAGTCGAATGGCGCCTTGAAACATCACTTTGAGGGTTTCAGTACTGAACGCCTAAAAGAACTTGAGCATCACAACGGTGAGGGTGGAAAAGCACTTAAATACTCGCTGGCAAATGTAGTTCATCTTAATCGTCCGTTGCTGATTATCGATGAAGCGCATAATGCTCGTACCGATTTAACATTCGATACATTGCAACGATTGAATCCATCTTGCATTGTAGAATACACTGCAACACCCAAAATAAAAGGTGCCGACCGAAGCAATGTTCTATTTAGTGTTTCAGCTTCCGAATTGAAAGCCGAGCATGTCATTAAACTCCCGATTGAGTTATTAACAACCGAGGATTGGCAAACGACAGTCTCCAATGCTGTCAGCAAACAGCGAGAGCTTGAAGAAATTGCAAAGGAAGAAGAACTGAAAACGGGTGAATACATCCGACCAATCGTACTATTACAAGCTGAACCAGAAAGTCAGAAGCAAAGTACTGTTGGTGTTGAAGAAGTAAAGAAATGCCTCTTTGAAGTCTGCAAAGTTCCCGAAGAACACGTTGCAATAGCGACCGGCGAGGAACGCGGAATTGAGGGTGTAGATTTATTGGAAAGAACATGCCAAATTCGTTTTATAATTACAAAGCAAGCTTTAAAAGAGGGATGGGATTGTCCGGTTGCGTATGTGTTTTGTTCGGTTGCAAATGTCCGTTCGAGTAAAGATGTTGAGCAGTTGCTCGGTCGTGTTCTTCGCATGCCCAATGTTACTCCAAAGAATCACGACGCTTTAAATCGAGCGTATGCTTTTGTTAATTCAAAAGATTTCTTTGAGACCGCCAACAATCTTACCGATTCTTTAACAAGGTCTGGGTTTACACCGAATGAAGCTGAGAACTTTTTGGAAATCAAGAGTCAGGGAGAACTCGGTAGAGAGTTATTTGGTCAATTAACACGAACATTAAGTGAACCCCCTGAATTGACATTGATACCGAGAACATTGCGTGATAAGGTTGAGATCAACAAGAAAGATGGAACCATCACTCTTAAACAGCGAATCACAGAATCGGAAAAAGAAGATTTAAAAAATATTCTTCCATCGCATGATGATAAAGAAGTTATTGAGCAGATGTATAAAGCAATCAATCATATTTCTTCCACGTATGTTTCTCCGCAAAAAAGTGGAGAGATTTTTTCAGTACCGCAGTTGCTTCTAGAATTCGATGGTGAACTCAGAATTTTTGATGAAGAATTACTAATATTATCCTCGTGGAACCTGACAACTTGCGATGCCGAACTAAGCGAAAGTGAATTTCCCTTGAAAGTTGAGAGCGGTACATTGGGCTTAATTGATATTGACTACCGTGGCGCTCCGGTTATTTATTCACCGACACAAATTCAGCAAGAGTTAACAAGTCTGATTATATCAAGTAGAATGCAACGTCCAGGACTAGTTGCGTGGCTTGTAAAAGAGGCACGACATCCATCTGTACCACACGCTCAATCTGTTGTCTTCATCAATAAGGTAATTGAAAATTTACTACAAAAGCGAAGCTTAAGCGTTGACCATCTAGTGTACATGAGATTTAAACTACGTGATGCAACACGAAAAAAGATTACAGAACACTTTGAAGCCGCAAAGAGGAATGGTTATCAACTATTACTAGGTATCGACAGAGTAAAGGAAGGGAAGGGAAAATTTAGTGTCGGACAAGATTTTCAATTTCCTTCATCATATCCGGTAAACAATCCATATGCTGGGAACCTACGATTTAGCAAACATTACTATGAGCTGATCGGCGACATGAATGATGAAGAGGCAGAATGTGCTATAAATATCGATGCTCATCCGAATGTAGAGTTTTGGGTAAGGAATTTGGAACGACAGGAAGCCCATTCATTCTGGCTTCAAACCTCAACAGATAAGTTCTATCCAGACTTTATTGTCAAATTAATAAACGGAAAAATCCTTGTCGTAGAATATAAAGGTGCAGATCGTTATGATACTCCGGACTCTCAAGAAAAAAGATGGCTCGGAACGTTTTGGGAAGCAGCAAGTGTTGGAAAATGTTTGTTTCTAATGACTAACGGAAAGGATTGGCATACGCTAAAGGAAAAACTAAATTTATAAATTATATGGCTTATAAATTCTCACTAAGAAAAACTTTACGAAACCTTTCGCCAGAGGCAGACAAGTCAAACCTTCGCAAGGTTGCCTAAAAATAACTTCACCGGAAAATATCCGGGTCCCATCCTTTTTTAATCAAACAGTAAGATACTCATTCACTCATTTACTTAACTACTCATCTACTCGCATACCGCTTCATTTGATTCCCATCTCCAAAATTGGTATATTTTTTCAATTAAAACCATAAATATTTTAACCCAAGAATGCATAAAAACTCGCCGAGCGTTATTGCCAAATCACATTCATCGCTCCACATGAATTACCAGAAAACTGTACTGCCAAGCGGCATACGGATTGTAACGGAAGAAATTCCTTATGTTCGCTCGGTATCCGTAGGCGTATGGATAAATGCCGGTTCACGCGACGAAGGTGATAAGAACAACGGCATTACACATTTCATCGAGCATATGGTTTTCAAGGGAACCGAACGGTTCAGCAACCAGCAGATCGCGCGCAGTCTTGAATCGGTGGGCGGGTATCTGAATGCCTTCACCACAAAAGAACACACCTGCTTTTATGCACGCACACTTGATGAGCACCTCCATAAAGCGATCGATGTCATCTCCGATCTTGTTCAGCATCCCAAGTTTAATGTAAAAGAAATCGAGAAAGAAAAAATGGTTGTCCTTGAGGAATTAAAAAATATCGAGGATGATCCGGACGATATCATAAACGATTATTTAGATCGCAGTATTTACTACAAACATCCGCTCGGCTTTCCAATCATCGGCAAAGCGGATAACATCAGGAATTTCTCGCGTGAAGATTTGGTCTCTCACCTTCAGCGCTATTTTGTTCCCGGTCGCATGGTAATTTCAGCGGCAGGCAATCTGAAACATGCTGAATTAGTTTCGCTTGTTGAGAAACATTTTAAATCGAACGGTAAGATTCGAGCCGTACCCGGTCGAGAGCAAGGACCGCGCAAAATCCATCCGAAAAAAGAAGTTGTCGAAAAGCCTATCAGTCAGGCATACGTTTGCATGGGTACTCTCGGATACAGCGTAAAGAGCCAGATGCGTTACCCGCTTCTCGTGATGAACACACTGCTCGGTGACGGTATGAGCTGCAGGTTGTTTCAGAACATTCGCGAGAAATACGGATTCGCGTATGCGATTTATTCGTTCGCGAATCTTATGAGTGATACGGGAAGTTTCGGCGTGTACGTTGGAACCGATAACAATAACATAGACCGCTCGATAGATCTGATTTTTAAAGAACTTGAGAGTCTGAAAAGAAAACCAGTTGGTCAAGCTGAGCTTGAGAGAACGAAAGCCCAGATGAAAGGGAACATGATGCTCGGACTTGAGAGCATGTCGAACCGGATGATGCGTTTGGGGAGCGGCGAGCTTTATTTCGGCCAGTACCTGACGCTTGATGAAGTTTTGAAAAGTACAGACGCCGTTACCAATGAAAGTATTCTGGAAGTCGCGAATAAGATTTTTAAGTTTGAGAATTTTTCAACAGTCATTTTTAAATCGAAGAACGGAAAAACAATTTAACCCTCACCCCATCTCCCAAACTTGTCCTGAGCGAAGGCGAAGGATTGGGCGAGGGATGTCACGTCCCGATTTATCGGGATAGGGACAGGGTCAAAGAGTAAATAATATGATTACCAAACAATCTTTAAATCCGAATTTATTAACAGCAGAGTATGCAGTCCGCGGACCGATAGTTATTCGTGCGCAACAGCTCGAGGAGCAGGGCAGGAAAATAATTTATTGCAATATTGGCAATCCTCAGGCGCTCAAACAGAAACCGCTTACATACATCCGGCAGATGTTGAGTTTACTCGAGTATCCGGAATTGATGAACAATCCTGAAATAATGAAGAGCTATCCGAAAGATATTATAGAAAGAGCAAAGAATTTTCTTTTGAAACATCCGCACGGGACAGGCGCGTACACCC
The DNA here is from genome assembly GCA_964520905.1 of uncultured Chlorobiaceae bacterium. Lineage (GTDB taxonomy): Bacteria > Bacteroidota > Ignavibacteria > UBA10030 > SZUA-254 > JAGVIE01. Next base: position 138,213 of record CAZFQL010000011.1, read on the forward strand.
AGAGCGCCGGCATACCATTCATCAAACAGGCGGTGGCAGATTTCATCACCAAGCGGGATGGAATTCCTGCAAACAAAGATTATATAATCCTGACGGATGGAGCGAGCAAGGGCGTGCAGGCGGCTTTAATCACTCTTCTGAAAAAACCGAACGATGGTTTCATGATACCAATTCCCCAGTATCCACTTTACAGCGCGTCAATTGCATTGTATGGTGGAAAACAAATCGGATATTACATAGATGAATTAGGTCACTGGCAGTTAAACGAGAAAGTTCTTGAAGACAGCATCGCAAAAGCGAAAGTCGAAGGTATCAATCCTGTCGCGATTGCAGTTATCAATCCGGGAAATCCGACCGGCGCGGTGTTATCGCATGATAACATTAAGATGATCATCGGATTTGCCAAAAAGCATAAGCTCTCTATTCTTGCAGATGAAGTTTATCAGGAAAATGTTTACGATCCCGGAGTAAAATTTCATTCCTTCGCGAAAGTCATGAACGAGATGGGTGAGAAGGAAGTGTCGTTGTTCAGCTTCCACTCTGTCTCAAAAGGATTTTTAGGTGAATGCGGTCATCGGGGCGGATATACCGAGTTCAGAAATATTCCACCCGATGTTATGGCTGAATTGGTTAAACTCCAATCGATCAGCTTGTGCGCGAATGCAGTCGGGCAGGTTGCAGCATACCTGATGGTAGCGCCGCCTCAGCAGGGTGATGAAAGTTATGCGACATACGTGAGGGAGCGTGATGCGATTCTCAACGATCTGAAAACAAAGGCGGGAATTTTAGGTGAGAAGATAAATCAGATTCCGGGGATGACACTCGAAACTCCGCAAGGTGCGATGTACGCATTCGTGAAGTTTGAATTGCCGGTTGAACCCGGAGTTGACTTAAAGACGATGGCTCCTGAAAAACGTGAACAGTATGAAGCTAAGCGGGATTCTGATTACTGCATGACGTTATTGGAAGAAACGGGAATCTGTGTAGTTCCCGGGTCAGGGTTCGGACAACTGCCCGGCACTTTACATTTCCGCACTACATTTTTACCTCCAAAGGACGAGATTTATGAATTTGTAGAAAAGCTTAAAAATTTTCATCTTATCTATGTAGAGCGGCTGAAGAAAAAGTATCAATACGCAGGTGTATCAAATTCAAAAATCTAATATCTGCACCAAAGGCGCATCAGCCTCTGGATGATAAATCCTAAACAAATTAGAATGATCCAAATACTAATTTCAAAACGATTATATTATCTGTTATAAATATATCATTAAGAATTGAATGGTCAAGATAACGATAGATGGCAAACAGTATGAGGTTGAGAACAACCTTACTATCATACAGGCAGCGAAACAAAATGGGATTCACATTCCCCATTTCTGCTGGCATCCACACCTGAGTGTATCCGGCAATTGCCGAGTTTGTTTGGTCGAGGTTGAAAAGATGCCGAAGTTAGTCATTGCCTGCGCAACACAGGTTGCAGAAGGAATGGTTGTTAATACCAACTCCGAACGGGTCGTGCAAGCCCGCAACGCAGTTTTAGAATTCATCCTAATCAATCACCCGCTCGATTGTCCGATATGTGACGAGGCAGGTGAGTGCAAGCTTCAGGATTACGCGTACAAGTACAGCGTTGGACAAAGCCGGTTCGACTTTGAAAAAGTTCGCAAACCGAAACGAGTAGAGCTGGGTCCGAATGTAATGTTAGATACCGAACGATGCATCATGTGTTCGCGCTGTATCAGATTTTGCGATGAGGTCGCAAAGAAACCGCAGTTGACATTCACACAGCGCGGCGATCATGTTGAGTTGACTACTTTTCCGGGTGAACAGTTCGATAATCCTTATTCGATGAACGTAATCGAACTTTGTCCGGTCGGTGCGCTTACGAGTCGTGATTTCCGTTTCAAGGCGCGCGTGTGGGATATGTCGTCGACGGATACGGTTTGTATCGGTTGTGCCCGCGGATGCAATATTAAGATGTGGGTTCGCAATAATGAAGTTCTCCGTCTCACACCGCGCAATAATCCGGCAGTCAATGATTACTGGATGTGCGATTACGGCAGATTGAAAACATTCAAGCATGTCAATGCAGTCAATCGCGTAAAAGCGCCTATGGTTCGGAAAGATGGAAGATTAGTCGAAGTGGGGTGGGATGAAGCGATTGCCAAGGTTGGATTCGAATTGAAAAATTTCAAGAAGAATGAAATAGCCGCTCTCGGTTCCGCGTATTCAACGAATGAAGATAACTACCTGCTGACTAAATTAATGAACCATCTCGGCGTGAAGAGAATTGATTTTGTTCCTCATATCAGGAAAGGAGAACAAGATGATCTTCTTATCCGTGAAGATAAAACGCCGAACAGCGTAGGTGCGAGGGAAGTAGGGGTTAGACCGGAGAGCGCTGAATACGGTTTCGCGTCCATCCTGAATGAAATAAAAGCCGGAAATATCAAAGCTCTTTATGTGATTGATGACGACATCGCCTCCGATCCGGTTATAGCAGACGCGCTCTTGAAACTGGATTTTCTTGTCGTTCACGCGTATAATGAGAACGAAACAATAAAATTTGCCGATGTCGTACTCGCGAGTTCAATTTATGCAGAGAAACACGGGACGTTTACAAACTTTCAGGGAAGAGTACAGCGCAATAAGCCCGCGATCTCAACACTTGAGCATGACCGTATATTGGATGGAATGGCGCTGAGCCGTTTGGATAAATTTGGCGCGCCGAACGATCGATGGACAACAGGTTTGAAACGCGATACCCGCGCTTCCTGGCGGATTCTCAATAGTATCGCCGCGGTGATGGGCGCGAAATGGAAATATAACTCGTGCGAAGATGTGTTCAACGAAATTGCATCGACGATTCCTTCTTTTAAAGGACTATCGTTTTTAAAGATCGGTACGGGCGGAGCAATGCTCAATAAAAACAAAGAAACAGTAACCGTTAAGAGTTAATATGGAACTTCTGATTACAGTCATAAAAATTGTTGCCGTAATGGGTGTTATGCTCGGCTGTGTAGCGTATGTTGTATTATTAGAACGCAGACTCTCAGCCGCGATACAAAACCGCATCGGTCCGAACCGGGTCGGGTGGCAGGGATTGTTACAGCCGATTGCCGACGTCGTGAAACTCATAATGAAGGAAGACATTGTGCCGACGAAGGCGAACCGTTTCCTCCACGATCTCGCTCCTCTTATTTCAATTGGGGTGGCGATGACGACATTTGCTATTATACCATTCGGTAATCGAATCAATTTGTTCGGCTACGACATCAAACTGCAAATCGCCGATGTCAATATCGGTATCCTTTACATCCTCGCACTCACATCTTTAGGCGTATATGGACTTACGTTAAGCGGGTGGTCTTCCAACAGCAAGTATCCGCTTCTCGGATGTATCCGTTCATCTGCACAAATGATCAGCTACGAATTATCGATGGGTGTTTCGATAATCGGAATCATCATGATGACAGAAAGTTTAAAGCTCGATAAGATAGTCGAGATGCAGGCGGGCTGGCACTGGAATATCATTTTACAGCCAATCGGCTTCATAACTTTTCTGGTTGCGTCTTTTGCGGAAACAAATCGGTTGCCTTTCGATTTACCGGAGGCAGAACCTGAGCTTGTCGCAGGATTTCACACGGAATACAGCGGAATGAAATTCGGTTTGTTCTATCTTGCTGAATATTCGAACATGTTTGTAGCGAGCGCGCTGATTACAACCTTGTATCTTGGCGGCTGGCAGGTTCCGTTCGTCCACTCTCTGGGCTTGTCCGATTTCTGGATAAGCATAGTTCAGGTGTTTGGTTTCTTCGTGAAGATAGTTTTGATGGTGGCGTTCTTCATCATTATCCGATGGACGATACCGCGCTTCCGCTACGATCAACTGATGAATTTAGGATGGAAGTTCATGCTTCCGATAGCGATACTCAATGTATTAATAACAGGTTTGGTAATATTATTGATATAGTCAGTTGTCATTGGTCAATTGTCAATTGCACCGATGACTAATGACAAATCACAAATGACAAATTATATGGAAAATCAAAAACCAATCGTACACAGAAAAGATCTTCATTGGTGGGAAATGTTTTATATCCCCCAGATAATCGGAGGGATGAAGATTACACTCACACAGGTTTTCAGACCTAAGTTCACGAGACAATATCCCGAGGTAAAGTGGAATCCGCCGTCGTCATTCCGCGGGCGTCCTGTCCTCGTAGAACAAAACGGAGTCGAGCGTTGCGTTGCGTGCGGTTTATGCTCGCGTGTTTGCCCATCCCTGGCGATTGATGTACAGGCATCCGAAACGGAACTTTCCAAAGAGCGCTACCCCGTCAAATTTGAAATTAACATGCTTCGCTGTATCTTCTGCGGTTTCTGCGAAGAGGTTTGCCCCGAAGAAGCGATCGTCATGAGTAAGGAATTCGAGCTGACATTCACGCATCAAGCCGACGGAATATTCGGAAAAGATAAACTCCTGATCCCTGCTGAGAAACTGAAGGACCGGCTGGAATTTTTACGGAAGATGCGGTAACAACTTTCTTTCCATTGCGTACAAAAGTATTATTATTAACTTAAAAAATAAACAATAGTGGAGCTTGCATGAGAATCAAATTTCTACTTGTATTGTTTCTAATCGGTTTCATACTGCAGTTCGGTAATGCCCAGCTCAGCGTGAAATATGAAAAATTTTCACTCACCAACGGTTTGACGGTAATCTTGCATGAAGATCACACGCTGCCCGTGGCAACCTGTAATATTTGGTACCATGTCGGGTCGGGGCGTGAGAAACCGGGACGAACCGGTTTCGCTCATCTTTTTGAACATCTTATGTTCATGGGCTCGGCTCATGTGCCCGTCGGAAAGTTCGATGAATGGCTCGAAGCCGCAGGTGGAGATAATAACGGTTCAACCACATCCGACCGGACGAATTACTGGGAAAATTTTCCAACCAGCGCAATCGAGCTTGCGCTCTTTTTGGAATCCGACCGCATGGGTTATTTAGTCGATGTAATGACACCGGAAAAAGTTGATGCACAGCGTGACGTGGTGAAGAACGAGCGCAGGCAGTCGTACGAGAATCGTCCTTACGGTATGGCATCGATTATTCTTGGTGAAAACCTTTTTCCTCCGGATCACCCGTACCATTGGCCCACAATCGGATCGCAGGAAGATTTATCTGCGGCAAGCTTCGATGATGTGGTTGACTTCTTCAAAAAGTATTACGTCCCGAATAATGCGAGTCTCGTTATCGCAGGCGACATCGACCCGGCGAAAACAAAACAACTCGTTACGAAATGGTTCAGCGATGTTCCGCTCGGGAAACCGGTACAACCGCTCGGCGCACCCGTCGCATTTTTACCCGAAGAAAAGCGCATCGTTCTGGAGGATAAAGTTCAACTCCCGCGTCTTTATATTAACTGGCTTTCCCCTAAACATTTTTCACCAGGCGATGCTGAGCTTGATGTTCTGGCAAATGTTCTTGCCGGTGGAAAAAACTCCCGCTTGTACAAACGGTTGGTTTACGATCTTCAGATTGCTCAGGATGTTTCAGCATATCAGGATGCAAGCATGATGAATTCTACATTTGCGGTTATTGCTACTGCCCGCGCAGGACATACGTTAGCCGAGCTTGAAAAGGTGATCAGAGAAGAGATCAATAAAATCAAAAACGAAACGCCGTCGCTGCGTGAAGTTCAGCGCGCTGTGAATCAATTCGAATCCGGTTTCTTAACCCGCATGGAACGTGTAGGCGGTTTCGGCGGCAAAGCGGATTTACTGAATAATTATTATGTCGAGACCGGTAATCCGGATTATTTCAACGAAGACTTCGCAAGATATAAAGCCCTGACACCGGAAGATATCCAGAGCGTCGCGCAGACATACTTGCGTGAAGACGGGGATGTTGTATTGAGCATCGTCCCCCAAGGCAAAAAAGAATTAGCCGCCCCTGCGAAAGGAGGGAAGTAACAATGAAAAAGTCAAAAGTCTGCGCCAGAGGCGCATCCCTGCCCGTCCGGCAGGCGGGCGCCTCCGGCGGAAAAATGCAAAATAACTTTAGAAAAGTCATGCTGATCCCGCACGAAGTGCGTGAGAAGCATCTGACCTGGGTATTAATTTTCGCTTTCTTGTTTGTTAGTCTTTCACCTGCACAAACTCCCGATCGCACTAAGCCGCCTGAATTGGGCGCGCCACCGACGATGAAACTCCCGGCTATCGAGCACTTCAAACTTTCGAACGGAATATCGGTCGTACTGATGGAAAAGCATCAGGTGCCGTTAGTGGAAGTTGAACTGATCGTTCGCGGCGGTTCGGTGAACGATCCTAAAGATAAAATAGGTCTTGCAAGTATGACCACGGCTATGATGGAAGAAGGCGCAGGCACGCGCAACTCTATGGAACTCGCTGACGCAATCGATTTCCTTGGCGCGAACATTTCCGCATATTCAGGTTGGCATACTGCGGGTGTTTCTATGTTCACACCGCTGTCAAAGTTAGATGATGCTATGGCGCTCTTCGGCGATATGTGTCTGAGTCCTACGTTCCCCAAAGAGGAATTGGAGCGCAACCGTAAAGAGCGGCTTACAACATTAATGCAGTGGCACGATGAACCGCGCGCGATTGCTTCAGTTCAGTTCAGCAAGACGCTTTTCGGAGAAAATCATCCTTACGGTAAACCGACTATAGGGAACGAAAAGAATATCCGCGCACTCAAGATTGAGGATTTGAAGAAATTCCATCAAACATATTTCCGTGCCGATAACGCACGGATAATTGTAGTAGGTGATGTTACCGGAAGTATGATCCTTTCGAAACTCGAAGCAATATTCGGTAAATGGGAAGGCGGAAAACCTGAGCAACAGTCGTTCCCGAAAGCAGAACAAGTGAAGGAACGCGCGATTTATTTGATAGACAAGCCGGGCGCGCCGCAGTCCGAAATTCGCATGGGTCGCATAGGTGTTGAACGTATGACAGAAGATTATTACGCTCTCCGCGTGATGAATACGATTCTCGGCGGGTCGTTCACGTCGCGTTTGAATCAGAATCTGCGTGAACAGCACGGTTATACTTACGGCGCAAGCTCTAATTTCGATTTCCGCGTGATGCCCGGTCCGTTTCTCGCCGGCTCTGCCGTGCAGACTGCAATAACAGACAGCGCGCTTATCGAGTTCATGAAAGAGCTGAACAGAATTCTCGAAGCGGTACCCGATGAAGAATTGAACCGCGCTAAGAATTACCTTACACTTCGCTATCCGGAAAACTTCCAATCGGTCGGACAGATAACTAACCAGCTTGCCGAGATTGTTAATTACGACCTGCCGGACGATTATTTCAACAATTACACAAAGAACGTTCTTGCCGTTACGAAGGATGATGTTCAGCGCGTTGCGAAGAAGTACATCGACCCGGAGAAGATTGCCATCATCATCGTTGGCGACAGGAAGACGATAGAGAAACCTCTTGAAGCTTTAAAGTTAGGGAAGATTGTAAACCTGACTATTCAAGATGTGCTGGGGAAAGCGCCGAAGGTTGAATAAGTTGGTAACTGATGTTACGCAATGGTGCCAAGATATATATTAATAGCCCCACGATTTATCGTGGAGATAAAATAATAAAAAATATAGGGGGGGGCTTCAGTCCCGCCAACATTGGCGGGATTGAAACTAAAGTTCGGGCTAATCAAATTCAGAAAAAAGCGTGAAAAAATTATGTGCGTAACTTGAGTTAGTAAGTAGACGTTTAAGAAAGTGCGGCTCGGAAACGGGCGGCACTTTTTTTTATTTCTGATGGTGGGTTGCCTAAAAAGAAAAATATCCCTTTAGCCGCAGACTTTATGCCTGCGCAAACGTTATAAAAACGCAACCTGTTCCGAAGGAATGGCTTTGCCAAAGGTTGCGGCTACACCGAAAACATTATTTTATTTCTTTTTTATTCATTTGCACGTCCACTTCCCTCAGTTTCCGAAGTTCTTCGCGAAGTGATTTAATACGTTCTAATAACATTATGCATGAATTTGTAATTTCTATTTCTTGGTCGGAGATTGGAAGTGTAAGATAGACATGATACCAATAAAGTGATGTGCTGTCATCCGCAACGGGATTCTGTGGATTGGAATATAAAATCGCGGTTTTCCGAACTGCTTCAGGATAATATTTTGTCGTTGAATACTGCTTTGCGATAAATAAATATTCATTTGTTGCCTTTTGTAATAATGATGTTATAAGAAGACTATCGGCAATATTTATATGGTCGGCAGCTTCCAGTTCCTGTTTGTTTTTCCCTGAATTATTCGTCCCCGTACATCCTACAAGATATAAGGCAATCAGTGCAAGTATAATTCTATAAGTTTTCATGAGAAGTCCTTTGTGTTGATATTGAGTCTTCTGCGGCATAAACCTGGGGGTGTTCCAGAATAATGGGGAGCTCAACTTGGAATGTGGTTCCGACGCCAAGAACACTTTTTATTGACACTTTACCACCATGCCCCTCCGTATACGCTTTCACCAACGCTAATCCGATGCCTGTGCCCTTAGAAGAAGCCTTTGATGCATTTTTTGCTTGGAAGAATTTGTTGAATACTTTTGTAAGTTCCTCCTGTGCGATGCCAATACCAGAATCTTCAACTGATATCTTTGCATGATTTCCCACCTGGCAGACATAAGTAGTAATTTTTCCACCACGACCAGTATATTTTATCGCATTACTAAGCAGATTGCCAACAACCGCGAATATTTTCTCTTCGTCAACTACGATTATTGGAACAGGTTCCGAATGCAAAATTATGGTGATTTCCTTTTGCGAAGCAATCAAGCGAGCATTATCAACTATTGGCTTAACCAACGAAAGCAAATCAATTGGTTTGAGATTATACTCCATCATTCCAGCATCTATTTTTGCAATATCTAATAATTGATTGGTAAAATTGGTCGATGCTGAAGTGTTCCTATGTATCGATTCGAGTAATTCGATTTGCTTTTCATTTAAGGGACCAATTATTTTTCGATTGAGTATGTACAACGCTGCAAGTATGGTCTGAAAAGGGTTCCGCAATTCATGGGCAATGTGGTGCATGAGTTCACTTTTGTGTTCATCTATTTTTTTCAATTTTTCACTCATGTCATTGATGGCTCCAGCAAGTTTGGCAATCTCATCACGCGAGGCAACCTTGATAGGTTCGAAAGAGCCGCGAGCGATTTGCTCAGTTCCTCGAATGAGAACCTTTATAGGTTTAGTTATCGTTCGAGAAATTATTACTGCGAGCATAATCGCTGCGATAAGTGTGCATAATGTAAGAATTAGAGAAACACCCGAGGATTGAGAGGTGATCGTTTCAACATTAATCATTGCATTCTCGATTGACACCTGATTGAGCAGGATAAAATCGTTCAGATTAGTATGGAGGGTCAGGATGCTGTCGGCATGTTGCTGTTCCTCCAATTTGCTTCTTTCTGTTTTTAATAATCGTTCGCTCTGATCATAAGGAGTAACCTGTGAAACGAACCAGTCATGGGTTCGCTGAATATTTTTGATTAATTGTTTTCCACCAGGGTCTGATTGTGTGATTAATAATGAGTCTCCTACTTTCTTAAATTTTTTACTTCCTCCAACGAATAAATCAAAATAAATATTGTCATATGAAATCCAATATTTATATGCATTTCGTTCTTCTTCGTAAAGTAAGGATTGGAGATGTTTGGCGATGGCAATAGATTTGACTTCGGATGCAAAGGTAACTTTAGCAGTGTTTGAAATGGTGATAAGCTGATATAGAATGTATGCATTGGCGGTAATCATCAGAATAATGATTATGCCGAATCCCATCATCATTTTTTTGTTGATCGTCAAGTTCATATTACAATGTGCCGTTGGATAATTTTGAACGACTTCCTGCCAGTTGTTTTAAAGATCACAGAAAATATACTTAAATTTAATATAATTGTTTCAATCTTTATGCGCAACTACAGAGGCGATAGAATAAATCCCACTGTAAATCCCACATTTCAAGCTTGGAGAAAATTACCAGAGACATCCTCAACAAAATAATCAACACTCTACTTAATAACGACCGATTCTCTCCTATATCAACTGTTTCCATAATGAGACTGAAAGCGCGGTGCAGACCAAAAATGAATTAACTGATTTTCCAGTCAGTACATAATTTGGGGGCTGGGCAAACAAAAGTCTACATCTTACAAACAAGATTAGAGCGTAATTAGATTAAAGTTCAGAATGGCTATAATTTTTAGCAAAATCTGCCAATTTCAACATTTTCCATTTGAACTGCAATTTCTATTGCTTTTTCGCTCTCGGGGCACTCGCTTGTTTCTCTATCACCAGTTGTCCTGAGTTTTTTTGCATAAACTTATAAAATTTCTTACCTTGTACAAAATGTAACTGTCAGGATATGCGCTAAGAAGGCATGGCTATTCAATGAAAATAAATCGATTACTTGTTATTGAGGACAATCGGCTTATGCGTGATGGCATAGCAGCAATGCTCAAAAAGCAGTCTGATATGCATGTTGTTGCTACTGTTGGTAATGGCGAAAATATTTTAACAACTATGGAGAAGCACAAACCAAATATCGTTCTTCTCGATCTCGGTTTACGAAATCAAAACAGTTTGCAAATTGTAAAATTATCAAAGCAGCATTTTCCGGCAACCAAAGTAATAGTGATGGATCTTATACCGCTTCAGGCAGATGTTTTCGAATTTGTACAAGCGGGAGTTTCAGGATTCATACTCAAAGATGCATGCGTTGCTGAATTTTTAAAAACTATTCGAACAGTTTATCAGGGTGTTCAAGTTTTACCGCCGCTCTTGACCGGATCGCTCTTTTCTCAGATTGTCAAACATGCTGTCAATGTATCCACACCTTCCAGACTTATCGAATCGGTACGAATGACGAAACGTGAGCGACAGGTAATCCATTTGGTTTCCGATGGTTTAACCAATAAGGAAATTGCACAAAAACTTCATCTCTCACCCTACACAGTAAAGAACCACGTTCATAACATACTTGAAAAATTAGCGCTTAGTACACGCGTACAGATTGCAAAACACGCTCATCTTTCTGAATCTTACAAAACTGCAATCGATACGACTTCATTAATAAGCGAGTAATTACGTGTCGTTAGCCCACCTAAAAAAGGTAGTTTTCTTTTCATCCCTTTGGACTATTGTTTTGTTTTACAGATTTTTGTATCATCTAATTGAGGTATAGTGACCAAACACCAAAATTTCTTCTAAGAAGTTGCACTGCCCCGTTAACAGATGAACATTTGGTGTCAAGCGAAATTGTTTATAACAGAATTTATTACTCCTAAGAGAAACAAAAACATATCCGGAAATAAAATATCATGAAGAAAAAAGAAGCACAATCTTATCGTAATGTCCTTCCAAAATCCCCCACAAGTATTCAAGGATTGGACGAAATCACGGGCGGGGGATTACCGAAAGGCAGACCGACGCTTGTATGCGGCGGTGCGGGTTGCGGAAAGACACTCTTTGCCATGGAGTTTCTCGTCCGCGGAGCAACGCAGTACAATGAACCGGGCGTCTTTGTGTCGTTCGAGGAAACAGAGAAAGAACTCACAGCAAACGTTGCTTCGTTGGGGTTCGATTTGGACAGCCTTGTAGAGCGCAAAAAGATTTGGCTTGAGCACATTCACATTGAACGGGGTGAAATCGAACAAAGCGGTGAATACGATTTGGAAGGTTTGTTTATCAGGATCCATCACGCAATTGAGAGCATCGACGCTAAGCGTGTTGTGCTGGATACCGTAGAATCACTCTTTTCAGGGTTGCCAAATCCTCTTATACTGCGTGCTGAACTGCGCCGGTTATTGCGCTGGCTGAAAAGGAAAGGCGTAACAACAATAATTACTGCAGAGCGAGGCGAAGGTTCCTTAACGCGTCAGGGCTTGGAAGAGTACGTCTCTGATTGTGTCATTCTGCTCGATCATCGCGTGAACGATCAATCATCCATACGGCGGCTGCGTATTGTCAAATATCGCGGTTCAACGCACGGTACAAACGAGTATCCTTTCCTTATTGATGAAGATGGTTTTTCTGTTCTGCCTGTCACTTCCCTGGGACTGAATTACATTTCATCCCCCGAGAGAATTTCTACCGGTATTCCGCGTCTCGACACAATGCTCTCCGGTAAAGGTTACTTTCGCGGCAGTACAGTTCTTGTTTCAGGCAGCGCCGGTACGGGCAAGACGAGCATTGCCGCGCAATTTGCTGAAGCGGCATGCAAGAGGGAAGAACGCGTTCTTTTTTTTACTTTCGAAGAATCCCCTAGCCAGCTTGTGCGCAATATGCGTTCAATTGGAATAAATTTAGAACCGTGGGTGAAAAAAGGGTTGCTTCAGTTTCATGCAACACGTCCGACACTCTATGGCTTGGAAACTCATCTGGCGACGAGTATCAAATTGATCAATAAATTTGAACCGAACGTCTTTATCCTCGACCCTATTAATGGATTCATGATAGGAGAGAACCAAACTGAAGTTAAAACAATGTTACTGCGCCTTGTAGATTTTTTGAAGATGAGGCGGATCACTGCATTCTTCACAAGTCTCACTTCCGCCACCGAGAATATGGAGATTCCTGATGTGTACATCTCATCCTTGATAGATACATTGATGCTTGTGCGTGATATTGAAATTGGCGGTGAACGTAACAGAGGATTGTATGTGCTTAAATCACGCGGTATGGCGCATTCCAACCAGATTCGCGAGTTTAGACTGACAAACCACGGTATAGAACTGCTTGATGTTTATGTTGGTTCAGAAGGCGTCTTGACAGGTTCGGCGCGATTATCACAAGAGACGAAAGACGATGCGGAACAATTATTGCGTCAGCAAGAAATCGGAAGCAAACAATTTGGATTAGAGCGTAAGCGTGAAGCAATGGAAGCTCAGATTGTTGTGCTGCGATCTGAATTTCAAGCTGAAGAATCAGAAGCGCTCAAAGTTATCGGGATTGAAAAAGCAAGGAATGAACGTTTCACTCAAGACAAGGTAAAAATGGGTATGAGTAGAAGAGGTGATGTGTCTATAAAAATATCCGGTAAAAACAAAAAGAAAATAAATGGTAAAAGGAAGTAATCGTGAAAATCAAACACGAAAAATCGAAGACCAGCCGGTCGAAGACTCCCGACGGGTCGGGTCATCGACGACTCGTTGAGCGAAAAGAACAGCCGGCAAAAGCGAGTAGCGACAAATGGGTCTTACGTTTGTATGTTGCCGGGCAGACTCCAAAAGCCGTTACCGCTTTCAACAATCTCAAATTAATTTGTGAAGAACAATTGAAGGGCAAATACCATATAGAAGTGATAGACCTTTTGAAGAATCCACAGCTTGCTCGTGATGACCAGATCCTCACCGTACCGACATTAGTACGTAAATTACCCCTGCCGGTGAGGAACATCATTGGCGATCTTTCTAATACAGAGCGTGTGTTGGTTTGGTTAGACCGCATAGAACATAGCGAGCTAAAGCGCAAGTAAAAATCCGCGGCGGCGGATAAGGATTCCCAAAGGGATGGAGACTGTGTAAAAAGTTTATTTTCATATGTGATTAGACTTTAT